>JBBRSZ010000034.1:0-46997 GCA_038244915.1 Burkholderiales bacterium
GACGCCCGCCGCCGTGGATAAGTCTGCACCGCGCAGTTCCGACAAGCGCTTCGCGCAGGCCCGTTTCAAACTGATCGTGGACGATTGAGATACATTGAACCCCTCGCTTGCGCGCATCCCCCGCGCGTCAACGATGGCGCAAAAACGCCGTCCACGATCAGCCTGAAACAGGCGTCCACGATCGCTGAAATGCGCACGAAGAAGATCGCACCGCCCCACAGGCTGTTTCGGAGCAGGTCGGGACGGCAGACTGCAGCGACCAGGGCGCCGGAAAACAGCGCGAGGATGCCCGGGTAAATGGGGTTCCAGGGAAAGACCAGGAGCAGCAGGAAGATCGGGAACGGAGCGGCCAGGGCCGCCAGGTGCCACCGATGCCTGCCCGAATGCCGCTCGGCGTGGTCCATGACCGCCTCCGGCAGCGACGCCAGCGCCCGATAGCTCGCCGCTCCGATGCCCCCGATCGCGAAACAGAAAATCAGGCTTTCGATGTCGAACCCGGTTCGCTGCGCCAGGTCGAACAGTGTCGGCGGGTTCCAGTAACGGGGAACGAAGAACGGCTCCGTCAGCCCGAAAACCGCGGTCGGAATGCTCGCCCGGATCGTCACCTGCCGAACCGCGGGCGCCAGCGCATAAAGAATCGCCCATGGCAGCAGGAACGCGCTGGCCCAGATGAGCCAGACAAACTTGAAATCGGCGGGCTCAGACACCATGGGTCAATCCGATGGGCCGATGCTCACAGCACAAGAGGCCGGTCCGGCAGTTCGTTGGCGCTGTGGGCCCTTGCAGGAAAGTGATCCGCCAGCTGGCGCGTCATTCCCTGAACGCCGCGCACTGCCCCCTGCTCGAAGTTCCCTGTCCTGAATGCCTGTTCCATCTCGTGGCAGATCGCCACCCATGCGTGGGCGCCGGCCCTGGCGTGAATCGCGCGGTCGGCAACGATTTCCACCGCCCGGTCGGCCAGCAGCACATAGATCAGCACACCGCTGTTGTGTTCTGTGTCCCAGATCCGCAGCACCGAGAACAGGTGAAGCGCCCGCTCTCGCGCGGATTGCCCATTGAAAAGGGGAGCGCCGTCGAGCGCGCCTTCGACCACGAAGCGAACTTCGCCCAGGTGGGCGCTTTCGCTCTCCTTGATCGCCTGCTCGATCGCGCCAAGCGCGGCGGGCGCAAAGGCGTGGTTGACGCGCCCGTGGGTCATGGCGAGATGGCGCCAGATGCGTTTGATGTCCATGGCTAAAACCTCCCGGAGGCACCGCCGCCGCCAAAGCCGCCGCCACCGCCGCCAAATCCTCCTGCGCCTCCTCCCCGGCCGCCCCCATAGCCGCCGTAGAGGCCGCCACCAAGCATGCCGCGGTGTCCACCAATCCCGGCACCCAGCAGCGTGACCAGGAAGGCGATGCCCCCCGCGAGCACGGCCGCAACGGCTGCCCCCGCAAAAAGCCATCCCAGCAGCCCGATCAACCCGCCCGCCGCGATGGAGCCCGGCACACGACCGAGCACACTGCGCAGCACGCCGCCGACGAACAACGCCAGCACGAAGACGAACGGCAGCAGTTGCCCAAGGTTCTGGCCGTCGCCTCCAGCGGCGCGTTGCCTGGGTGCCGGCAGCGGCTCGCCATCGATCACGCGAATCATCTGATCGACACCGGCGTTGATGCCGCCGAAGAAGTCACCGTTCTTCAATGGCGGCGTGATCACGTCGCTGACGATCCGTTTGGCCGTCGCGTCGTTCAACACCCCTTCGATCCCATAGCCGACTTCGATACGCAAGGTTCGATCGTCCTTGGCAACCAGCAGCAAGGCGCCGTCATCCACCTTCTTGCGCCCCAGCTTCCATTGCTCGACCACCCGTAGGGCGTACTGTTCGATTTCTTCGGGCTTGGTGCTTGCCACCATCAGGACGGCGATCTGCGTGCCCTTCCTGGTTTCGAAAGCAAGCAGGCGCTGCTCCAGCCCAGCCTTCTGTTCGGCCGTCAACGTGCCGGTCAGATCGGTCACGCGCCCTTCAAGCCGTGGCACTGGCACGAGTCCATCCGCCCCATAAGAGGTGTGTGGGAAGACTGCCAAGGCCGCCAACACCAGGGCTGCCAGCCATCCGGCCATCGCGCCCACCGGCAGACGGGGCCGGTTCACGGCGAGCTCGCCGGCTTCTTGGCCGAGCCGCCAAGGTTGACCACGGGCGGGGCCGCGATGGCCTTCTCGTCGGCGACGGTGAAATTCGCCTTCGGGGAGTAGCCCAACACCATGGCCGTCAGGTTGCTCGGGAAGCTGCGCACGGCCACGTTGTATTCCTGCACCGACTTGATGTAGCGGTTGCGGGCCACGGCAATGCGGTTTTCGGTCCCTTCCAGCTGGGCCTGCAGGTCACGGTAGTTGGCGGTGGCCTTCAGGTCAGGATAGTTCTCCACCACCGCAAGGAGCCGGCTCAGCGCGGACGAGAGCTCGCGCTGCGCCGCCTCGAATTTGGCGAAGGCCTGCGGATCGTTGACCAGTTCCGGCGTGGCGGTGATGCTGGTGGCCTTGGCCCGCGCGTTCGTGACTGCGATGAGGGTGTCCTGCTCGAAGGCGGCGGCGCCCTTGACGGTGGCCACCAGATTCGGCACCAGATCGGCCCGCCGCTGGTACTGGTTCAGCACTTCGGACCAGCTGGCCTTGATCTGCTCGTCGGTCGACTGAAAGGTGTTGTAGCCGCATCCGGACAAGCCGAGGGCGAGGGTCGCTACAAGTGCCATAAGAAACTTACGCATGATGAGTGCTCCGGTTGATGGGTCGATCCAGTAATTCCGTGCGTCCAGGAGGAGACGAGTTCTCCGACTTCTATGGTGCTTGTTTTCATGGTCGTTGCCTGACTGGCGGGCCACCTGCTTCGGTCCAGTACAGCGTCAACGCCAACGCCCATGGCAGGACGAAGGACAGCAGCAGCCATCTGAAATCCGAGGCAATGGCGAAGTTCACAAAGGACATCAGCCCGATCGAGCTCAGTCCGGCGAGCACCACGACGAACGCAGCGCCGCGCTGGCGCGAGCGGAAGCTGGTGAACGCAACGTAGCAGGTCAGCACGCCAGTCGCGACCATCAAGCCGCCCATCACCCAGAACACCCGGCGCAGCCAGACCGGCAGGCCCGGCACGCTCCCGGCAAGCTGCGCCAGCGTCGTGCCCATGAAGCGCGGGTCCTCGGGCAGCAGGGGCGGCCGCAGGAAGATGAAATAGAGTCCGAGCGCGGCGAGGACCGCGCCCCCGAGCGCCAGGACGGTTGCCGAGGCAGGCCTCAACAGCATCATGCGGCCGCCGACGGCCGGCTCAGCGACGGCAGGAAACGCGGAGTGCGCGCCGCATAGGCGTCAAATTCGGCGCCGAATTGCTGGCGCATCTCCCGCTCCTCGGTGACAGCGAGCCGCCCGTACATCAGCAGCAGGATCGGGAACATCAGCAAGGTCAGCAGCGTCGGCCACTGAAGCAGGAAGCCCAGCAGGATGAGAACGAAGGCGACGTATTGGGGATGACGAATTCGCGCATAAGGACCGGTCACTGCGAGGGCGCCGCGACGCTGCGCGTGGTACAGGACGTTCCAGGCGCTGGACAGCAGGTAGAACCCATAGCCGAGGAAGACATAGCTGGCGATGTGCGGCACGCCGAGGTGCGGATCGCCTTTCTCTCCCAGTAGGGTCGACCAGAGATGTCCGCTGTTGTGGGACAGGATGTCGAGTTGGGGATACTTCGTCTGCAGCCAGCCGGACATCAGGTAGATCGTCAAGGGGAAGCCGTACATTTCGACGAACAGCGCGACGATGAAGGCCGCGAAGGCCCCGAACGTGCGCCAGTCGCGCGGAGTCTGCGGCTTGAAGAAGCTGAACGCGAACATGATGAAGATCGCGGAATTGAGGATGACAAGCATCCACAGACCGTACCCGGGTGTGTCATGGCTCATGGCTGTTCTCCCGCATTACGGGTCGTTGGCGGCGGGGGCGCCTGCTGTCGGTCCCCGGCGCCCGGGTGCTGACCGTGGTTGTGGCCGCCGTGACCGCCATGCATGAACATGTGCATGAACGGACAGGCCGCGAGCAGCAGGTACGGCAGCGCACTGAATACGTGCGCGCGATGTTCGGTGAGCAGGAAATACCCGGCAATGGCACCCAGCACAACCAGGCCGATCGAATAGCGCGAACCCCAGAAGCTCGCAGCCTCCGGGTCATGTTGAGAATGATCGTGGTCCATCTGATTCCCATGAAATGAAGTGTGGGTGGCTTCTCAGCGTGACAAGCTTTCCAGGACCCAGGCAAAAAATGTCCCTGCGGCCAGCGCCCACGCGGCCAGAACCACCGCCGCGGTCAGGAAGCCCGGCAGTGAAAACGGGGCAGGCTGGGCCACGGTGATGGCCAGCGCGATGCCAGTGCGAAGCGGTGTCACGACTGTGCCCCCTGCTACTTCGCCGGCGTCGCGGGCAGACGGTCCATCATCATCTGCATCATGGAATCCATCATCTCCATGCGCTTTTCCATCATCTGGCTACGCGCGGCGGCGTTGCCCTGCATGCCCGCCATCCCTTGCGGCTCCATACCCTTCATCATCTCCATGCCTCCCTGCATTGCCTTCATGTGCTCGGCCATCAGGGCATCGCGTTCCTCGGGTGTGCTTGCGGCCATCATCTTGTCGTGCATCGCCCGCATCGACTTCATCTGGGCATCTGCACGCTCCATGGCAACTGGCGGAGTTTGTCGGGGGGTGGCCCTTGCTGCCGGCGCGGAAGCGGCTCCGGCTGGGTGATGGGCGCTGTGTTCGGTGTCGTCGGCTGCATGGGCGGCGATGCCGCCGGCAGCCATTGCCAAGGCGAGTGCGAGTGCGGAAATGGTTTTCATGAAAAACTCCCGAAGTCGATGAGGATGGGCGGCGCAGCGCTTGGACGAGCGCGGACAGAAATGACGATCCAATCGCGGAGGTGGAACTCCGGATCGGATCAAGGAGGGCTACAAGGCCAACCGCGAGAAGAGGACTCTGATTGGCGGTCCGGGTTCAGCATGCCGCGAATGGCCTGCCCGGATCAGCCTTGCGTCGGCCGGGATGGCCGCAGCCCACGCAAGAGCGATGAAAGGAGCCTGCGCCACGTCGGTCTGGTCGAAGACAGGTTGCTGTTTGACCAGCGACGTGGAGCTGTCGTCGCAAACCTTCAGGCAATGCGGCTTGGATGCGCCGGAGCTTGTGTGATGCGTTTCGATGGCTCCTGCGTGTGCTGCGGATATCCTCTCGTGCCCCTTTCCTGCTTGATGGGAATGCGTCACCGGCGAACCGTGCGCGTGGTTGCGATGAGCCTTGAGCAGGCAGGCGTTGGCAACCCCTGATCCCAGCGCAAACAGCCACACCAGCAGCATCGCGAATGCGGTGTTGCGGCTGACGCGGCGGTTGGCAAAAGGCTTCATCTGAAATCCAGAGTATTCAGGGCCAGTCTAGCCAGCGACAGCCCCATCTTGATTGACATACATCATGCTGGCACATGTCGGGTTCGGTACCTGGTGACGCTCGCACTGCTTCCTTTGCGCCGTTAGGCGCGTTGGCCTACAGACCGTGGGACCAGAAGGCCTCACCGCCGGGCACCGTGAGCCTTTTGCCCACTTCTGGAGCTCTCATGAAAAAGCCATTTGTCCTCGCCACCTGCGCGATTGCCGTCACTGCCGCGCTGGCACAAGCCCCTGCAGGCGTCGTTCAGCGTCCCTCGGCGGAAACCAATCCGACTGCGGCCGGCGGCGCCCCCGCAGCCAAGGCGGAAATGAAGACCGAGATGAAGAAGGGTACGGACACCGGCATGCCGATGGCTGGCGCCAAGAGCATGGACAAGGGAATGCCCGTGGACAAGGGCATGGGCATGAATCAGGGCATGGGCATGGGCATGGCTGGAATGTCCATGAAGGACATGGACACCAACGGCGACGGCATGATCTTCAAGCAGGAGTGGCAGGCTCACAACGACCGGATGTGGAAAAAGATGCACGGCAAGGCTGGCAAGGCTGGCAAGGTGCCGGCTGCCGATGTCGAAGCCATGCTCAAGGGCGGCCCGAACTGATGGCCGCGGCGCCGAACACCAGCGCCCGGATCTGATCCCATTGCTGCCCGGTCGGCGCCGCCGGCGCGTCGACCGCCAGTCCCGCTTGCAGGTCGGGCACGCCTTGCGCGTCGAACACCAGCCAGCTGCAGGTTTCATTGACCACGGCCTGCGGCCGCCCACCGGCAAGCCGCAGGTACCAGTCCACCAGGATGAACGTGCCACCGGCGAACTCAGCGGCCGCGGCCTCGCCCCGGACCAGCGTCACATAGCGCTCCCTGTCGATGACCGTGACGCTGCCGTCGCCGCCGGCCACGAACAACCGCGTTTCATGCTCGACGAGCGCGCAGTGCATCGCCAGTCCGTCGGCCGACCCCTCGAACACCGGCGCGAAGCCGCCGCCCGGCGTGCGGAAATTGGTGGTTTGTCCCTGGTACACCCTGGCCGCAACCCATTGCACCGCGCCGTCGTACACATAGTCGCGCAAGTCGAACTTCAGCATTTGCTGCGGCTCGTGCGGCGAGATGACTCGCCCACCCGGCAGCACCAGGGCCTGTGCCACATAGCCGCCTGAGAGGATCTCGTCCCACACGCGCCGGGTGAGCTTGTCGCCGCGGTAGGCGGCACGGCCGCCGAATCCGGCGAAGGGTTTGAAAAAAAGCCTGCGACGCTCGCTCCAGAGCCGCCCGGCGTTGGCCGGGTCCACCACTTCGGTTCGCGGGACCCCAGCCAGCAGGACATCGCGCATGGCTTGCGGCACGCCCAGGGACTCGAGCCTGGGGCCGTCGCTCAGCAAGGCGAGGTTGCGTTTGTCCGCGTACAGGGCATGCGCCTGCGGATGCGGCGTCAGCACCATGGCGCTGGCAAGGTAGGCCTCGCGCAAGACGGCGTTCGCCGGCGCTTCGAGCGCGAAATCGGTCAGGCGGTTGTAGACCAGGTCGATCGCCAGCGCACCGTGCCACAGCACGCCGTCGCGCAGGCTGAATTCCTCAGGCCCGGCAATCACCGCCTCGATCCCGTGCCGCCGGAACAGCTGCTGGAACAGCAGGAACTCCGGGTACAGGTATTGCTCTTGCGGCGCTTCGTCGACGATCGCGATGGTTCGCAGCGGCCGCTCGTGGCCCGACCGGCTCCATTCGCTGCGGAACATGGCCAGCACGCCCGCCTCCAGCGCGTCGGCATGCGCCGGCGGTGTTATCCATTCGTTCACGACCGGGCAGCAGGCACGCTGGGCCCGCGCGAGCACGGCGTTCAGCATCGCGCCACCGGCATTGGTGTTGATCTCGATCAGCCCGAAGCCGTCTGCCGTCACGTGAAAGTCGTAGCCGAAGAACACGCCCAGCGCACCGCCCGGGTCGTGCCGCGCGATTGGCGGAGCCTGCGACAGCACCGCTTCGCGGTAGGCCGGCAAGGCAACCACCGATTCGACGGCGCGCACCAGGGCGGCCATGCGTTCCAGATGCGGCCGCGAGACGAAGATCGGCCGCGCGGCGAACAGGTAGGGGCACCGCTGCTGCACCAGCTCGAACAGGCCGGGCTGGCCGATCTCCGACTCCAGCGCGCGGCGCAGCGCGTCCTGGTCCAGGCTGATGCAGAAGCATTCGCTGTTGAGGGCTTCGACGGCGTTGGACGCGGCCGCTTCAGCGCCAGCGGCAGCCACGGACAGGGATGGATCGCGGTCAGTCATAATCTTCGGCCAACGATCCCTGGAAATGGTCAGCCCGATCAACGAGACGAACCATCTGGCTGGCGGCGCCGAGGGTCAGGTGATGGGGCGTGAATCCCGGCCGCGGAGAGATGTAGTCCGCCATCGCGCGAGCCAGATCGCGTTCCCGATCGGACGATTGAGCCAGGATGGTGATCATCAGGTTCTCGATCGCGATCACGCGAAGCCGAAGCTGGTCCCACTCGGCGGGTGTCATCGCCGGAAGTTGCGACCGCGCCGGGGTCAAATCCCCCGGCCTGCGTGGACCTCGCTCCGGAGCGCCGCCTTCGTTTTCCCATCTGGCGAGCGCCGCATCGGCTGAACCAAGGGTCTCCATCTGGTTGCCCACCTTCCAAAGCATGGATTTGACCACCATCTTCCCCTGATTCGCGTCCGGCCCGCCGTCATTTGTCCGCCTTCCGGCCGTTCTTCGACAGGAACCCGTCGATCTCGGCGATCTCCCTCTTCTGCGCCTTGATGATGTCCTTCGCCATTTTCCTCATGGCCGGCTCCTTGCCGCCCTGCAGTTCGGCCTCGGCCATGCTGATCGCGCCCTGGTGGTGCACCCGCATCATCTTTGCGAAATCGATGTCGGTCTTGCCGGTCATCGGCATCGCCGCCATCTTGTCGCTCATGTCCTTCATCAACGACATCATCTCCATGCCGCCGCCCCTGGCGGAGGACGCGCCTGCCATGGGAGCGCCGCCAGGCATCGAATGGGTCTGGGCCATCGCCGGCTGCGTCAGTGCTGCGACAGCCAACGCGACGCCGATGGCGCCGAGCTTCAAGCGGGTGTTCATGTTGGTTCCTTCCTGGTGGGTTGTTGAGCGGGTTCGCAGATCAGGCCATTGCGGCCATCTTCCGGCACTCCTGGGCGCAGCGGTGACATGCCTTCGCGCACGCCTGACAGTGCTCCATCTTGTGCTTCACGCATTCGTCGCCGCAGCTCTGGCAGATGTCTGCGCAGATGGCGCAGATCGCCCCGGAAAAGTCGCTGCCGCGCGCCATTGCGGCTACGGCCGTGGCGCAGATGGCGGAACAGTCCATGTCCAGCGCGATGCATCGCGCCATCATGTTCACGTCCTGTTCCTGCAGGCAGGAAGCGGCGCAGTGGTTGCAGGCAACGACGCAGGCGTTGCAGGCTTCGATGCACGCGTTGAATTTCTGGTCAGGCATTTCATTCTCCTTGGTCAAGTCGGTTTCCCGGCGCGCGCGCCGGTGGCTGCCCCTCATCCGGGAATGGCCGCGCCGGCCGTTCCCACTCACCATCGGCAAATCCCGCGCGGCATGTTCGCCGTCTTCGGGGTCGCCGTCCGCCGGTTTCATTTCAGCGGCTGGATCTCGGTGACGGTGAGCTTGCCGTCCGGCTGTGCTGCCTTGAAGCGCACCTTGTCGCCGGCCTTCAGTTTGTCGAGCATCTTCGGATCGGCGACCTGAAACACCATGGTCATGGCCGGCATGTCCAGGTTCTTGATCTCGCCGTGCTTGAGCGTGATCTTGTGGTTCTCGGTGTCGACCTTGCGCACCTCGCCCTCGGTCATGGCCGCCGCGCCCTGTGCGAACACCGGCGCGATGGCGCCGAGCATGACGGCGGACAGGACCAGTTGCTTGAGTGATTTCATGAGTTCTTTCCTTCGTAACGTTGATAAACCGATGCACCGCCGTCCTTGGTGAGCAGCAGCACGCTGTACGCATCCTTCTTGCCGCCGTAGGCAGCCCCGTCCATTCCCGGCGCGCCGACCGGCATGCCCGGCACCGCCAGGCCGACGGCCTGCGGCTTGTCGCGCAACAGGCGCTGGATCTCGCGCGCCGGCACGTGGCCCTCGATCGCATAGCCGCCGATCAGCGCGGTGTGGCAGGAGCCGTACTTCGCGCCGACGCCGAGCTTGCCGCGCGCGCCCTCGTTGCCCGACTCGTGGACCCGGACCTTGAAGCCGTTGGCCTCCAGGTGCGCGATCCAGTCCTTGCAGCAGCCGCAGGACGCGTCTTTCCAGACCTCGGCGTCGATGCCCTTGGCGAAGGCGGGCAGCTGCGCTGTGAGCAACAGCCCCCCGGCAGCGGCCAGCCAGCCGCGCCGGGTGGAGGCGATTGCAACAGTTGTGTCGTTCATGTCATTTCCCTTTTGCGGCCACGTTGACCTTGCCCACCATGCCGGCCTGGTAATGGCCGGCGATCAGGCACGCGAATTCGAACTGCCCGGCGCGGTTGAAGTTCCACAGCATCGCGCCGCTTTCACCCGGCTTGACATGGGTCATGTAGGGCTCGTCGTGCTCCATGTTCGGGAACTTCACCATCAGGGCGGCGTGCTCGTCCAGGACCGCCTTCGTGCCGAGCACGAATTCGTGCAGCATCGCGCCCTTGTTCTTGAGGATCAGCTTGACGATCTCGCCCTGCTTCACCTCGATCCGGTCGGGGGTGAAGCGCATGGCGTCGCTCATCGTCACCTCGATGGTCCGGGTGACGGCCCGCGCATCGCCGGCAATGCCCCAGGCCTTCTGCTCCTTCCTCACCGCGGCGCCCTTGCCTGCGTGCGTGGCGTCGCCATGGGCGAAAGCCGCCGACCAGGCCAGTCCCAGCGCCGCGGCCAGTAATGCGAACTTCTTCATCTTGTCCTTTTCAGTGGTGGTCGTCATGGCCATTGGGTTTTCGGATCTGCACTTCGACCTCTTTGGCCGGTTTCACTTTCAGCGGCATCGCGCCGGCGCCTGGCGCCTGCGTCCGGGGCGCCTGCGGCAGGTTGCCGGTGAATTCGTACGCGACAGTGCCGGCGGGATGCTTGAACCAGCCCGGGCTGGAGTAATCGCCCGGTTTCTGCTCGCGCCGCACCTTCAGCACGCTGAACATGCCGCCCATCTCGACCGATCCGAAGGGGCCCTCGCCGGTCATCATCGGCACGGTGTTGTCAGGCAGCGGCATCTCCATCTCGGTCATGTCGGCCATGCCACGCTCGCCCATCACCATGTAATCCGGGATCACGTTGGTGATGTCGCGCACCACCTTGCGATGGTCGACACCGATCATGGTCGGCACGTCGTGGCCCATCGCGTTCATCGTGTGGTGGCTCTTGTGGCAATGAAAGGCCCAGTCGCCTTCCTCGTCGGCGAGGAACTCGAACTGCCGCATCTGGCCGACGGCGACGTCGGTCGTCACCTCGGGCCAGCGCGCGCTTTTCGGCGTCGGGCCGCCGTCGGTGCCGGTCACCACGAACTCGTGGCCGTGCAGGTGCATCGGGTGGTTCGTCATCGTGAGGTTGCCCACCCGGATGCGCACCTTGTCGCCCTGTCGCACGTTGAGCGAATCGATGCCCGGGAAGATCCGGCTGTTCCACGACCACAGATTGAAGTCCAGCATGGTCATGATCTTCGGCGTGGCGGCCCCGGGGTCGATGTCGTAGGCGTTCAGCAGGAACACGAAGTCGCGGTCCACCTCGTCGATCAGCGGGTGTTTGCCCTTCGGGTGGGTAACCCAGGAGCCCATCATGCCCATCGCCATCTGCGTCATCTCGTCGGCATGCGGGTGGTACATGAAAGTGCCGGGCCGGCGCGCGACGAATTCATAGACGAAGGTCTTGCCCGGCTGGATCGACTTCTGGGTCAGGCCGCTGACGCCGTCCATGCCGTTCGGGACGCGCTGGCCGTGCCAGTGGATGCTGGTGTGTTCGGGCAGCTTGTTGGTGACGAACATGCGGACGCGATCGCCTTGCACCACCTCGATGGTCGGGCCGGGCGACTGGCCGTTGTAGCCCCACAGGTGGGCCTTGAAGCCGGGCGCCATCTCGCGCACCACCGGTTCGGCCACCAGGTGGAATTCCTTGACACCGTCGTTCATGCGCCAGGGCAGCGTCCAGCCGTTGAGGGTGACCACCGGGTTGTAGGCGCGGCCGGTGGCAGGCACGAGCGGCGGCATGGTGTCGGGCCTGGTCTGCAGCACCGGCTCGGGCAGTGCGGCCATCGCCACCTTGCTCACGCTCGCGGCGGCGATGGCACCGGTGATGGCGCCGGCGCCGGACAGGAAGTTTCTTCTGCTGGTCATGGTTTTCCGATCAGGGTCGAGGACAGCGCGGCATCGGCCAGCCAGAACTGCTGCTGGGCATCGATGGCCGCGATCACCGCGGCAATCTGCTCGCGGGTCTCGGCCAGCAGTTCGAACACGCCGATCAGCATGCCGTTGTAGCGAAGCACGTTCTCCTCCTGCATGGTCTTGCGCAGGGGCACGATCTCGTCGCGGTAGTGGCGCGACAGGTCGTAGGCGGTGCGGTAGGCCGAATAGCGCTCGCGCAGTTGCGACGAGGCCGCGCGGGTGACGCTCTGGTACCGGTTGGCGGCGGCCAGCGATTGCGCGTTCAGTCCCGCCCGCTGGGCGTCGCCGAAGTCGAACAGCGGCAGCTTGATCGCCAGGTCATAGCCATTGCGGTTGGCGCGGCCGGCCTGGTCGAACACCGTGTCGTGCCGCAGCCCGAGCTCCACGTCCACCAGGCTATTGAGCAGCTTCAGGCCCTGGGCCTGGCCGGCCGCGTCCAGCTGCAAGCGCGCCAGCTGCACGTCCAGGCGCTGCTGCAACGCCGCGGCCGTCAGCTGGTCGGCGCTGCGCGGTTGCGCCGGAAGCTCCGGCAAGCGCTGCGGCAACTGCAGCCGCGCGGCCTGGGCGTCGGTCAGGCCGAGTTGCCGCACCAGCTCTTCGCGGGCGGCCAAGGCCGCGTGCTGCGCCGAGGCCAGCTGCGCGGCGGCGTCGGCATAAAACACCTGCTGGCGCGCCCGTTGCAGCTTGGTGAAGTTACCCACCTGCTGCATCCGGCGGGCCAGCTCGGCGCCGGCTTGCGCCGCCTGGTTGACCTGGCCGGCGTACTCCAGGGCCTGCCGCGTCGCCACCGCGCGCACCCAGGCCTGGCGCACCTGGCCGACCTGTTCGACCACGCCGGCGGTCAGCTGCAGCCGGGCCTGCTCGCCCTGGTTGCGCGACAGCACCCGGCGCTGCGGCAGCGTCAGCAGATCCAGCAAGCCGATCGACAGCAGCCGGCCCAGTTCCAGTTCGTCCCGAATCCGCGTGCGCTCGAATGTGAACACCGGATTGCCGATCCGTCCGGCCTGCTCGGCGGCAATGATGTCGCCCCAGCGCTCGGCGACCAGGCCCTGCAGCGCCGGGCTGTTGGCCAGCGCCAGTTGCACCGCGGCATCCATGTCCAGGGGTTGCGACAACAACTCGTCGCTCAGCTGGCCGCTGGCCCTGGCCTGGTCGGCGCTGCGGCTCAGCGCGAGCTTGCCTTGGGTGAAGCCGGGGATGGCAGCATTGGTCTGCAGCACGGCATCGTCGATGCCGGGCGTGGCACAGCCGGCGAGCAGCAGCACGGCGCCGGCGATGGCGGCGTCACGGATGTGGTTTGTCATCGCGCCTGCCTCAGTGTTTGCCATGGCCGGCATGCGGATCCGCCGGCGCCGGCGCCGGCGTCGGTGTTGGTGTTGGTGTCGGTGCTGGCTGCGCGGCCGGCTGGCCAGCCTGCGCTTCCTTCGCATAGGCGCGCCAGCCTCCGATCTCGCGGACGGCGTCGTTGGCCTCCTTCCAGGACACCGGCTGGTCGTCGCCGAAGGCTTGATAGCCGGTGAATGCGGACCGGTATTCGACTGGCGCCGGCGGCTGGACCGACGCCGGCGCAGGCTGCGCCGCCAGCGGCAGCGCCAGCGCGGCCGGGAGAACAAGCAGGCCTGCGGCCCGCATCAGGTGAAACATGGAAAACCTCGCATCGCTCTGGATCGATTGCATCGCCGGCGCACCCGAAAGAGCGCTGGCGGACGAACGGATGCACCCGCTCGCACCGGCCATGCCGGCGCGCAGCGAAGTGCGCTTCAGGCGCGAGGGGGTTTGTCGGGAACGGTCGAGGGCCGCGGTTCGATCCGCACGAACGGCTCGGCCGCGTCGGCCGGCGGCAACGGCGCCAGGGCC
Source organism: Burkholderiales bacterium (assembly GCA_038244915.1). Classification (GTDB taxonomy): domain Bacteria; phylum Pseudomonadota; class Gammaproteobacteria; order Burkholderiales; family Burkholderiaceae_C; genus Ramlibacter. The sequence continues at coordinate 13,678 of JBBRSZ010000034.1, forward strand.
AGCAGCCGCGGCGTTTCCGTGATCGCGGCGCTGTGGCAGCAGGACCCGCAGACGCCGCAGGAGTGGGAGGCGTCGGGCAACTGCTTGCCGCCGTCGGCGCTCTTTTGCGCCTGCACGCCGTGCTCGTGGTCGTGCGTGGCGTGATCATGTTGTGCGCCGGGCGTGGTCTGCACCTGCACCTGCACCTGCACCTGCGCCTCCTGCCGGGAGCCCGTGCCGCACAACAACATGGACGCGGCGGCGAAGCCCTGCAGCGGAAGCGCTGCCAGGACCAGCCAGGCGAACAGGATTCGGATGCGGGACATCGGTTTGATTGTAATCAGCGGAGCCAGTCTCAGGCTTGCCACCGTGGCAAGGTCAAGCGCTTCTTGCATGCCGACACAAAAAAAGCCGGCTCGCGCCGGCTTTCCCTGTTCAGCGCCAATGGCGCAAAACCTTAGCGGCCGTCGCCGTCGAAGTCGCCCGGGATGGCGCGCTCGACGCGGTGCCAGCCGGCGCGGGTGGCCGAGCGGGCCTGATCCCAGGTCAGGCGCGAGTTGCCCTTGACGCGGTCCCAGTCGCTGCGCAGCGTGGCTTCATGGGCGTCGTAGCTGGTGCCGCGGTGGTTGCCGAAAGCTTCGTAGCCGGTGCGGTAGGCCGGCGCGTAGTCGTCGTAGGTGTAGCCGGTCACGTAGTCCGGCGAGCGGTTGTAGTTCTCGCGCCAGAAGTCGTCTTCGGCCTTCGGATTGAAGGTCTGGGACACGCCCTTGCCGGCAGCCGAACCGGCGACAGCACCGACCACGGCACCGACAGCAGCGCCGACCGGGCCGCCCATCGCGCCGAAAGCGGCACCTGCCATCGCGCCACTGCCGGCGCCCACGCCGGAGCCCAGGTTGTGCTCGGACAGCTTGTCGTCGCCCTTGGGGTTCACCACTTCGGCTGCGCCGCGGCCGGCCGAGCCGCCTGCGGCAGCACCGATGGCGGCGCCGATGACGGTGCCCACCGGGCCGGCAACGGAGCCGACGGCTGCGCCGGTCAACGCGCCGCCAGCGGCGCCGGTGCCCGTGCCGAGCTTGTGTTCATTGGGTGCGCCGCCCGCGGTGGGGTTGGCGTGTTCGGCCACTTCCTTGCCGGCCAGGCCACCGGCGACTGCGCCGATCACTGCGCCGACCACGGTGCCGACCGGACCTGCAACGGAGCCGGCGACAGCGCCGGCGACTGCGCCGCCGCTGGCACCGACACCGGTACCGACCGGATGGGCGCCGGGTTCGCCGGTGATGGGATCGTTGTTCTCGGGATTCTTGTAGCTCATCGAGGGTCCTTCAGGTGTTGTTGTCGTCGCGGCCGGTACGGCTCGACGTGGGGCCTATCGTCAGCTGCTGCCGGGCAGCATCGTGTCAGCCAATGCGCCGCGGGGTTGTGGGGGCCGGAGCCTTCACATCGCCGCGAAACTGTTGGCCGGAACGCGCTTCGCGCTGCTCGCGCAGGAACGGCATCATGCTGCCGCAGCCGTAGCCCCAGCCCGCGTTCGGCTCGTTGGCGTTCATGCCGTTGATCTGCCGGGCGGCGGCGACTTCGGCCATCCGCATCGCGCCGTCGGCAGTCGAGACCGTGCGGTTGCAATGGCCCTCCCGCACTGCATCGGCGGTCCAGTAGTTGTCGGGATGGCCGCGCACGACCTTGTAGTAGCCGAGAAAGCCGCCGCCAAGCGCGTCAACGTGGCAGCCGACCGATGCGACGTGGTAGCCCTTGAATGGGCCGGTGACGCGATCGCGCGTCTCCTGCCTGGACTCGCAGGGTTCAGGCGATGTGGGATGGTTCATTCACCAAACTAAAGCGGGCCGCTGGCGGGCCGCGTAGTCGAATCGGCCGGCCCGTGGTCATCCATTGCGGCCAGTGCCGGTCGAAGCGCCGGCGCCGACACTGGCTTCTTGTACAGTCCAGCCATGCAGTACGTCGTCGCCGTCCGCACCCTGTGCGAATTCGCGGCCAAGCAAGGGGACCTGGACCTGCGGTTCACCCCTGCTCCCAGCGCCCAGGAGGGAATCGCCGGCCACCAGGCGGTCACCGGCCGGCGTGGCGCGGGCTACGAACGGGAAGTGTCCCTGCGCGCCGACTTCCGGCACCTGACGGTGCGCGGCCGGGCCGACGGCTTCGATCCGGCGCTGAACTGCCTGGAAGAAATCAAGACCCACCGCGGCGATCTGGCGCGCCAGCCGGCCAACCACCGCCAGCTGCACTGGGCCCAGGCCAGAATCTATGGCTGGCTGCTGTGCGAGTCCAGGCAGTTGACCGAACTGACGCTCAAGCTGGTGTACTTCGACATCGGCACCCAGGACGAGACCGTCTTCACCGAGGCGCAGTCGGCGCCGGCCCTGGGCCTGTTCTTCGAAACCCTGTGCCAGCGCTTCCTGGCCTGGGCGGCGCAGGAGCTGGCGCACCGGCAAGCCCGCGATGCGGCGCTGGCGACGCTGGCCTTTCCGCACGCCTCGTTTCGCACCGGCCAGCGCGAGCTGTCCGAGGCCGTCTACAAGACGGCGGCGAACGGCCGCTGCCTGCTGGCGCAGGCGCCGACCGGCATCGGCAAGACGGTGGGCACCATCTTCCCGCTGCTCAAGGCCTGTCCGGCGCAGAACATCGACAAGCTGTTCTACCTGGCGGCCAAGACCCCCGGCCGGCGGCTGGCGCTGGACGCGCTGGCCCTGGTCGCGGGCAACGCCCCGCAGATGAAGCTGCGGGTGCTGGAACTGGCCGCTCGCGACAAGGCCTGCGAGCATCCCGACAAGGCCTGCCACGGCGATTCATGTCCACTTGCCCGAGGCTTTTATGACCGCCTGCCGGCGGCCCGCGCCGCGGCCCTGGACAGCGCCGTGATGGACCGCGCGGCGCTCCGCGAGGTGGCGCTGCGGCACGGCATCTGCCCCTATTACCTGGGCCAGGAGCTGGCGCGCTGGAGCGACGTGGTGGTGGGCGACTACAACTACTATTTCGACGGCAGCGCCATGCTGTACGCGATGACCCTGGCGCACGAATGGAAGGTCGGCGTGCTGGTGGACGAATCCCACAACATGGTCGAGCGAGCCCGCCGCATGTACACCGCCGAACTCTCGCAGGACGACTTTCGCGCCGTGCGGCGCCAGGCGCCGGCCGCGCTCAAGCGGCCGTTCGACAAGCTGCACCGGGCCTGGAACGCCGTGCACTGCGTCCAGTTGAAGCCGTACGAAACGCGCGACGCGTTGCCCGAGGCATTCGTCATGGCGCTGCAGCAAGCGTCGGCCGCCGTGTCCGACCACCTGGCGCAAACGCCGGCCCAGCCCGATGCCTCGCTGCAGCAGTTCTACTTCGACGCGCTGCAGTTCAGCCGGCTGGCCGAGGCCTTCGGCAGCCACTCGCTGTTCGACGTGACGCTGCAGCCTGCCGGCGCGGGCCGCAAGCACGAGGACGCGACGCTGTGCATCCGCAACGTGGTGCCGGCGCCGTTCCTGGCGCCGCGCTTCGCCGCCGCGCACTCCACCGCCCTGTTCTCGGCCACGCTGAGCCCGCGCGACTATTACCAGGACATGCTGGGACTGCCGGAGAACGCCGCGTGGATCGACGTCGCGTCCCCATTCGACGCGCAGCAGCTCGCCGTCCAGGTGGTCAAGACCATCTCCACCCGCTATCCGCACCGCCAGCAGTCGGCCGCGCCGATCGTCCGGCTGATCGCGCAGCAATACGCGAGCGCGCCGGGCAACTACCTGGCGTTCTTCAGCAGCTTCGACTACCTGCAGCTGGTGGCAACGCTGTTCCGCGAGCAGCACCCCGCCGTGCCGGTGTGGGAACAGTCGCGGCGGATGGACGAAGGCCAGCGCACTGCCTTCCTGGAGCGCTTCGCGCCCGGCGGCAAGGGCGTGGGTTTCGCGGTGCTGGGCGGCAGCTTCGCCGAGGGCATCGACCTGCGCGGCGACCGGCTGGTCGGCGCCTTCATCGCGACCCTGGGACTGCCGCAGATCAACGAAGTGAACGAGCAGATGAAGGCGCGGATGGGACAGGCCTTCGGTGCGGGCTACGACTACACCTACCTGTATCCGGGAATCCAGAAGGTGGTGCAGGCAGCCGGGCGCGTCATCCGCACGCGCGAGGACCGCGGCGTGGTCTACCTGATCGACGACCGCTTCGCCCAGCCGGCCGTGCGGGAGCTGCTGCCGTCCTGGTGGAGCGTCAGCGCCTAGATCCGCGAGCCTGGACGCAGCAGGGAAGTCACTGGCTCAGGATCCACGGGATCACGATGGCCAACTCGGCCTGCGATATTTGCGAATTGGCCGGCATCGGAATGGGGCCGAAGGTCCCGACAGATCCCTGGATGACCCTGGCTGCGAGGACTCCGGCGGCCGGCGGATTGCCACGGTAGCGCTGCGCGATCACCTGCATCGAGACGCCGCCGACGCTCTCGGCGGCGTTCGCCACGCTGTGGCAAGCCATGCAATTTTTCTGCTGCGCGATCTGCAGGGGGTCGGTCAACGCAGGTGGCGGCGCTGGGCGAACCGAGCAGGTCGCGAAGGCCAACTGAAGCGCGCCCTGCGCGCACGAGTATTGCGCGATGCCGGCGTTGCCCGCATCCGTGTTGGCGAGCAGCCGGGTCGCCCCCGCATTGATCGCTTCAATGGTGCCCCGGCAAGTCACGCCGTCCACGACCCAGGTCACGTTCGCCGCGGCGCAGGAACCGGGGAGCGGCGGCAGGGGGACCGCCGAGGGGTCGGCGGGCGGAGCTGGAGGTGGAACGGGAGTTGGAACGGCACTGGCGGACGCAGCTGGGGCTGGGGCTGGGGCTGCACTGGCCGGGGTCGCCGGAGCCGGCGCTGCGACAACGGGCGCAACTGGAGCTGGAGTTGCACCGGCCGGCGGCGCTGGCGTTGGAGCTGCGACAGCCGGTGCAGCTGAGGCTGCGGCAGCGCAGGAAGCGTTCGACGCCGCGCTCCAGGTCCCGTTCGAGCAAGTGAACGTCGCCGCGCCGGTGGTCAGAGCGCGAGTGCTCGGGACAAGGGCCGTAACGCCTGACGCCGAGCCGGCCAGTGACGCCTCGCATCCCGGTGAGGCCCCAACAGTCCATGACCTGCTGGCCGGCACGCAGGGACTCGGCTGCGCTGCAGAAGGGAAGGTCTGCCTCGCATCCGCGGAGGTGAAGTCGATGGTCGTCGGAAAGTCGGCGCCACCGGTTTTGCCGCCATGGAAAAGCTGGTCACCCTCGGGCAGCCACAAGTCATTGCGCGTGAGGGAAGAAAACATTTCCGAGGGAACTGACAGCCTGACGGCCGTTCCGAAGACGGTGTTGCCCCCCGCGACCGAAACCGGCGCCTGATCCGGGCTGGCGAGGGAGAGCGTGACCCTGTCGGCACTCTTGCCGAGCACCAGCACCGCGCCTGTGACGGACAGGCGGCTCGCCGCTCCGTAGGTGAGCGAACCGAGTGGAGCGCTGGCACAGGCAGCATCCTGATAGAAATCGAGGCGAAGCTGGACGGCCGCGGTGGCTCCTGCCGCATCCAATACGGACATCTCCGACCGGGCGTAGATCGACAGCCCGGTGTCCGCATTGGCCGCGCCGTCGGCCTGCCCGCAGCGGCCGATGAAGGTCCCGATGTATGCGGAAGCCAATCGTGCTTTCGGCACCAGGCCAGTGGCAGGCGCGGGAGCCGGGGCCGGGGCGGCAGGAACTGCGGGTCCGGCGTCGCCGCCACCGCCACCGCCGCACGCGGACAGCACGGCGGCGGCGATCGCCACCGCAGACAAACACAAAGACATCCCTGACTTCATATGCTGGCTCCCAATCTCATGGTTGGGATTCTAGGGATCGGCGCACTGGGGACGATCCGCTGGCGGTCGCGCCAGTTTTCAGGCACGAGTCCGTCGGGTCCGTGCGGGTCGATGGTCGTGGCCCGGGCCGCAATCGACCCACCGGGGCGCGGAATTTGTGTCCGCTCAGGGCGGCAGCTTGATGTCGACCGAGCCGTCGCCGTCATCGGGCTCGTGCGAGGGTCCGCGTGAGTCGGGCACCTCGTTCTTGCGCCGCTGCAGGCGGCGCGCGGCCGCCATCAGGTGGCGCAACACGCTGTCCGCTCCTTCGCCGGAGCGAAAACCGGCGCGGGTCTCGTCGCCGTCTGGATTCGGGGGCTTGTTCACCGCGGTTCCTCCCTTGGTCCCGGTTGCCCGACAAGCGTAGCACCTCCTCCACCTGGAGGTCGGGCTCACCCATTTGGCCGATGTCCGCCGCGGCGACGGCGACCAGACTGAAGCCGTCCTTTCAGGAGTTGCCATGAACACCGTTCACTTGCCCGCATCCGGCTCGACTTCCATGCCCCGGCGCTTGCGCACCCGTTCCGCGAAGACGCCGCATCCGCTGCTGTGGGTGAGCGGCGCATTCGCAGTCGCCATCCTCGTCTTCACCGTCGCCCTGCTCGCCGCCAAGCTGCTGCCCAGCGATGCGATCGCCCTGGAGATCGAACCGGCGGTGATCGACCCGTACTACCAGCAGAAGCTGGATGCCAAGCAGGAGACGCTGCCGGCGCAGTTCTAGCCTGATTCGCCGATCAGGGCGAACGGCCTTCGGCGACCATCCACTGGAGGAACGTCGCGATCGGCTCTACGCGCGCTCTGGCCGGAGAACAGATGAGGTAGTACTGGCGGCCGGTCGGAAAGACCATCGGGAACGGCGCGATCAGCCGGCCCGCGGCGAGATCATCCTCCACGAACTCCGGCTGCGCCACGGCGACGCCCAGTCCTTCCATCGCGGCCTTGTACACCAGCAGGGAAAAACCGAACTCCAGCTGGTTGCCGGGCGTGATGCGAGGTGCGCCGGCCTGCTGCAACCAGGAATTCCAGTCGTCACGTCGGTTGACGGTGTGGAGCACAGTCAGCCCTTCCAGCGACGACAGCAGGGCGCGGCGCCGCCCCCACAGCCTCGGCGACACCACCAGCAGCAGGCGCTCCTGCAGCACCGGAACCGAATGGAAATGCGGGTCGGGTTCGACGGCGCGCAGCGCCGACACGTCGATGTTCTCGGTCTCGAAATCAGCCGGCTGGATGCTGGTGCTCAGATGCAGTTCGACCTGCGGGTTCAGCACCTGGAAGCCTGGCAGGCGAGGCATCAGCCACTTCATCGCGAACGTCGGCGGCACCTTGAACCGCAGCTGGTTGCCGCTGTCGCCGCCCGCAACCCGCTGCACCGCGGCATCCAGGATCGCGAAGCCGCGCTCACAGGCTGCCAGCAGGATCTCGCCGTTTTCCGTCAGCCGCATGACCCGACCGCTGCGTTCCAGCAGCCGCTTGCCGAGCCTGGCTTCGAGCTGCGCGATCTGCTGGCTCACGGCGCTCTGGGTGACGAACAGCTCCTCGGCCGCGCGGGTGAAACTCAGGCGCCGCCCCACCACCTCGAACACCCGCAACGCGGCCGGCGCGACCCGCAACATCATTAGCCGTCCTTATGAAAACGCAGGAAGTCTAACTTGCGGCTGCCATTGCTGGCATGAACAATTCTCCCCCGAAGTTCAACGAATGGAGCCACGGATGCTTGCGAGCCGACTCAACCCGCACAAGGACGCCGAGCGCGTCTTTCGCACCTTGCGCGAGGGCGGCACCGCCATCGTGCCCACCAGCATCGGATACGCCATCGTCGGCGCCACGTCGGACGCGATCCGCCGCACGCATCGCGCCAAGGGCCGGGCGCCCAGCAAATACAACGCCTTTACCGGATCGCAGGCGCTGCATGAAGAAATCCACATCCTCGATCAGCGCGCGCGCGAGATGGTCAGGTTGCTGACCGTCGACTACGACCTGCCGGTCGGAACGATCGCGCCCTGCCGCAAGGATCATGCGATCTTCCGCACACTCGATGCGGACGTGTATGCGCAGAGCACATACCAGGACACGGCAGCCCTGTTGCTCAATGGCGGCCCGATCCTGGTCGAACTCGGCCGGCTCAGCCACGAGCACAGCCTGGGCGTGGTCGGTTCGTCGGCAAACCTGTCCTTGCGGGGGACCAAATTCCGCGTCCGCGACATCGAGCCGGAAATGATCGCGGCGGCCGACGAGGTGATCGACTACGGCCTGGTGCGCTGGGCGGCCTACGGAAAATCCTCGACGATGATCGACTTCCAGACGTTGACGGCCACGCGGGTTGGAGCATGCTACGACCTGATTGCCGATGCGCTGGACCGGCATTTCGGCGTGACGCTGGCGGTGCGGCCATGAGCGAGCAGCAAGACAACAGGAGAGACAACGTGAAATTGTTCACCCGGCGCGAGGCGCTGGCGGGTGCTGCGGGCATCTGGGCCGCCGCAGCCCGTGCCCAGGGCGGCTTTCCCAATCGTCCGATCAAGCTGGTCGTGCCTTCGAGCGCCGGCGGCGGCACCGATGCACTGGCCCGTACGCTGAGCGACAAGCTGGCCGAGCGACTTGGCCAGCCGGTGCTGATCGACAACAAACCGGGCGCCAACGGCATCATCGGCGCCGAAGCCGTTGCTCACGCGCCGGCCGATGGCTACACGCTGCTGGTGAGCGCGAACAACGCGATGGCTGCCAACGTCAGCCTGTACCGAAAGCTCTCCTACGATCCGGTGCGCGATTTCGCGCCCGTTGCGATGCTCATTTCTTCGCCTCTGGTGCTGGTGGTGAATCCGGCGCTGCCGGTCAGGTCGGTTGCCGACCTGATCGCGCTGGCGCGCAGCAAGCCGGGCCAGCTCAATTTCGGAGTCGGCTCCAGCCATGCGCAGATCGCCGGCCACATGTTCCAGGCGATGGCCGGGATCAAGGCGGTACCGGTACCCTACAAAGGACCGGTGGCGGCAATCACCGATCTCGTCGGCGGGCAGATCCACTTCACCTTCGAAACCCTTCCCGGGACCCATGGGCAAAGGACTTCCGGCGCACTGCGCGCGCTGGCTGTGACCTCGGAACGAAGGTCGGTGACCGCACCCGACCTGCCCACGGTGGCGCAGACGCTGCCGGGCTTCGAGTACAACGCCTGGATCGGTGTCTATGCGCCGGCCGGCGTGCCGCCCGAGGCGCGCAACCGGCTGGAGTCCACCATCCTGGCCGTCCTGCGTCTGCCGGACGTCAACCAGCGGCTGACGTCGCTCGGCTTCGAGGTCGACCCGCGTTCTGGCGAGGAACTGGGCACACTGACGCGCAGCGATATCGTGCGGCTGCGCAAGGTGATCCTGGACGCCGGTCTCAGCGCCGAGTAAGGGTGGCGGAGAAAGGAAGCGATGTGGACCTGAAGATCGACGGCCGCGTGCTGTTCCTGTCGCAGGACGCCGATGCGATGCGGCGCCAGCTGGCGGGGCAGGACCTCGCCCTGGCCGAGGCTCTGCCCTTGCGCGACAACGTTTCCACCGACGAGATCACGCCGGCATGGGTCTGTTATCACTTCGACGAGAAGCTGGGCGACTATCCCTACCTGGGGCTGACGTGCGGCGCCGCGACGCCGGTCGAGAAAGGCAGCGTCAAGCACGGCGGCTTCGCGGTGACGGTGGCCGGCCAGCGTTACGGCAAGGGCTCGTCGCGCGAAGCCAGTCCCTACGCGGAGCGGCTGGCCGGCATCCGGCTGGTGATCGCGCACAGCTTCGAGCGCATCTACCGGCAGAACTGCCATAACCTGGGGCTGCTGACATCGACAGATTTCGGCCTGATCGAGCGGATCCGGCGCGGCGAGGCCATCCCCATCGAGGAATTCACGCGTGGCGAAGACCCGATCAGCGCGGAGATCATCCGGCGCGGCGGCCTGTTCGAATTGACCCGCGCGCGGCTGCGGGGCGAAACCGTCGCCAGCGCGCCGGCCGGGCCGCGGCCGATGACATACGCCGAAAAGATCCTGTCGCGCGCACGCGCCGGAGCGCGCCGCGCGCTGCGTCCGGGCGACGCCCTGTTCGCCCGTGCCGACTGGCGCTATGCCCACGAATACGTGGCGCCGATGGCGATCCGGTTCCTCGAGCAGGCCATGGGCAAGGACATCACGCTGCGCGACCCCGATTCGATCGTCTGCTTCGCCGACCATCTCACCTTCATCCACCGCAGCATGTCCGCCGAGCGGCGGGCGATCGGCCTGCTGGACGCCGCTCAGGCGATGGCCGCCTGCCAGCAGGCGTTCTGCGACAAACATGGCCTGCAGCTGCACGGCGACCTGCCCGACCGCGAGGGCGCTGAAGGCATCAGCCACTCGATCATGGCCGAGCGCTACGTGCTGCCGGGGCAACTGGTGGTGGGAACCGATTCGCACACGCCGCATTGCGGCGCGCTGGGCGCGCTGGCCTTCGGTATCGGCGCCAGCGACATGGCCAGCGCCTGGATCACCGGCGACGTGCGGGTGACGGTGCCGCCCACCTGCCGGGTACGGCTGAACGGGCGGCTGGCCGACGGCGTGGAAGCCAAGGACGTGGTGCTGCACCTGCTGCGGCTGCCCTATGTACGCGAGGGCCGCGCCATCGGCCAGGTGATCGAGTACAGCGGCGAGGCGCTGCTGGGCATGACGACCGACGACCGCGCCACGCTGACCAACATGGTGGCCGAGATCGGCGGCTTTGCCGGCATCGTCACGCCCGATGGCGAGACATTGCGCTTCCTGCTGGAGCGGCGCGCCCTGGCGACGGCGCTGGACCCGTGGATGCGCAGCGACCCCGACGCGCAATTCGCCCACACCATCGAGGTCGACTGCAGCGCGCTGGAGCCGATGCTGGCGCAGCCGGGCGACCCCGGCAACGGCATCGAGATCTCGCGGCTGCAAGCGCCGGTGCCGATCGACATCGCCTACGGCGGCTCCTGCACCGGCGGCAAGCGCGAAGATCTGCGGCGCTATCACGAAGTGCTGCGCTGGGCGCTCGAGCGCGGCCTGGGCATCGCGCCGGGCACGCGCTTCTACCTGCAGTTCGGCAGCCAGGACGTGCGCGAGCACTGCATCGCCGAAAACATGATGGACGTCTTCGGGAAAGCGGGCGTGGAACTGGTCGAACCCGGTTGCGGCGCCTGCATCAATGCCGGGCCGGGAATTTCAGAACGCCCGGAACAAGTGACAGTCAGCGCCATCAACCGTAATTTCCCGGGCCGCTCCGGGCCGGGCCAGGTCTGGCTGGCCAGTCCGTCGACGGTGGCTGCCAGCGCCGTCGCCGGGCGCCTGGTCAGCTTCGGGCAGCTGCGGGAACTGCACGCCGACGCGTGAGGGTCACGCGCGGGTGCGCAGCGGCCGGGGCAGCAGCAGCCGGCGCAGGATGCCGGCGCCCAGCGCTGCGCCGGCCAGGGCGAACACCCAGGTCAGAAGCGTGGCATCGAGGGAATCCTGCGGGCCGGCGCTGGCGGCAGCCGCGGACAGGGCCACCACGGTGGAGTTGTAGCCGGCGTGCAGCGCGATGCACGGCAGCAGCGAGCGCGAGCGCTCGTACAGCCAGCCGCTGAGCAGGCCGAGCAGGAAGGCGGAAACGAACTGGTAGATGTTCAGGTGCGCCATGCCAAACAGGAAGGCGGACGCGTAGATCGCCTTGCCGCGCGAATACTGGTTCAGGAACGAGCGCAGGATGATGCCGCGAAACAGCATCTCCTCGAGCACCGGCGCCAGGATGCAGACCGCGACCACGGTGGCCACGTTGCCGGCCGACAGGCGCTGGAACAGCTGCTCCTCCCAGCGCGACAGCGGCAGCACGCTGACCATGAAGTCCATCAGCGCCGACACTGCCAGCACCAGCGCGGGAACGAGCAGCAGGATGGGCGGCAGCAGCAGCACGAAGGTGGCCCGCACCGTGGCCCGCGAGGCGTGGAACAGGGCGCGGTAGCTCAGTCCCTTCTTCTGCACCAGGTAGGTGAAGACCATCGCGTTGCCCAGCAGCGTGGCAAACACGTCGAGTTCGCTGCGCGACAGGCTCAGCGTCTTGCGCAAGCCCACCAGCAGCACCGATGCCAGGACCTCGGCCAGGAACAGCGCCAGCACCAGCCCGAAGGCCTGCCAGGCGGATGGGTAGCGGTCTTCTTTCAAGGTTGGGCCCGGAGTTCGTCGATCGATGTGGACGGGTGCGCGACCTCGACGGCCCGGCCTTGCAGAGCCGAGACCGCGAAGGCGCCGCGGCCGCTGCCCCAGCGGACCACCCGCGCCAGCGCGCCGTCTTCATAAAGCGCCGCGGACCCGTCGTCGATGGCGATGGTGGCCGGCAGCGCACCGCTTTGCACCGCGGCATGCAGGCGTTCCCGCCGCTGCGCAGCCGCGCCGTAGTGCACTGCGCAGCCGCCAGGCAACAGCCCCAGGCAACGCAGCGGTTGGTCGCCGGCGCCCCAGAACGAATCGGTCAGGCCCGCCTCGAACCAGCACAGCGCGCCGGCGCTCATGCCGCACAACAGCGTCCCGGCCTCGTAGGCCCGGGCCAGCGCCTGGTCCAGGCCCCATTCGCGCCACACCCCCAGCGCCGACCGGGAGTTGCCGCCGGCCACGAAGATTGCATCCTGGGCGGCAAGGTGGGGCTCGTAGCCAGCCAGGGGAAGGCTGCCTGGCATGGGCTTGCGGAAGAACGCCAGGTGGGAGGGCTCGCAGCGTTGCGCCGGATAAGCGGCGTAGAACTTCTCGATGCCATCGGGCATGTCGCCATTGGCCGTGCCGATGTAGCAGATGCGCGGCCTTGCCTGGCCTGTCAGTTCGACGATGAAGCGGTCGATCGGCGACGGCGCGTCCTCCATCAGGAAGCCGCCGCCGCCGATGGCCAGGATGCGCTTGGCGGCGCTCAATCGCGCGACACCCTGCGATCGCGATCAGGAACACCGTGAGGCGGGGCGGTGGCCGCGGTGCGGGTCTCACTGGCCCGGAACTTTCGGATCAGCGCTTCGAACTCCGGCAGGCCGATGGTGGCGCCGTCCGGTGTCCATCGCAGCTGGCTCTCGTCCAGGTCCGCGCCCAGCTCCTGCACCTGTTGGCGATCGCTTCCCAGCCAGACCGAATCGCCGCTTGGGGCCGCCAGCACCGGATAGGCCTGCGTCACGACCAGCGCCGACTGGAGCGGACTGCACGCCGCCACCAGCTGCCGGACCGACTCCAGTTCTTGCGGCTCCATGCGCGCCCCTTCATCCGCCAGCAGCGACTCGAGCGGATACAGCGTTGCAAAGACCACCTGCGACGGCGACCGTCCAAAGTCGGACCTGCCGCGCCACGCCAGTGCCTCGCTCGCCGTCCCCGCGAGAACGCGGACGACGCGGCCCTGCACCTTGAGGCCGCACTCTCCCAACGGCGTGACCACTTCTTCCTTGCGGATGTCGGTGACCAGGGCGATGACCGCCGCGGCTCGGGATGCAAGCGGCAGCGGCGCCACCTTCACCGGGCCGCCGTGGGCGATCGAGAACCGCCCCGCCATCGCCGCGGCGAGCATCGAAAGAACCTGGCGTCGCATCATGCGCGGCCCATCACAGCTTGATCTCATCTTGAACTCCAGTCAAAGGCGGCGCCGTGTCGGGCACCAGGTCGAATCGCAGCTGTCGGCAACACGCCTGTTTCCCGGCGTCGGGCGAGAGACATGGACAGATTGTGGAGGTCACCAGAGACGGCCCGCTGGTCAGGCCCGGGCGTCGCGCACCGGAAGGCTCTGACAGAAGCGCACTTCCTCGAGTCGCATGCCACCCAGTTCAAACGCCTTGAGCGACTCCGGCTGCGGCGCGAAGCCGGCCAGCGTGTAGAAACGGGTCGCACGCTCGTTGTTCGCGATAACCCACAGGCTGACGCGTTGCGCTCCGCGCTGGAGCAGGGCCTCACGCGAGGCCAGCCACAGCTCGCGGCCCAGGCCCCGATCCCAATGGGACGGAGCCAGGTACAGCGCCCAGATCTCGAACGCCAGGGCGCCCGCATCCGCGTCCCGGCAGGGGCCGAACGCGGAAAATCCGACGACCTGGCCATCCGCGTCGGCTACCAGCACATGTGGGAGGTCGTTGGCGATAGCGTCCGACCACCTCGCCTGCCGCTGCTCGACGGAGAGCCCGGCGAGGAACTCAGGGGCAAGAATCCGGCGGTACGCGCTGCGCCATGACGCGACGTGGACCTGGGCGATGGCCTCGGCGTCGTCGCCGGTGGCTGGACGGACCGGCATGCCGGCTACACCACCATCGCCGTCATCGCGCCGTCCATGGCGACGATGGCGCCCGTGATGTAGCTCGCGCGATCGGAGCAGAGGAACACCACGGCGTTGGCAATTTCCTCTGGCGTCGCGATGCGGCGCAGCGGCAGCCGGGCGGCGATCTGCGCCAGCGCCTGGTCGGGCGTGGTGTTGGCCAGCCGCGCATCGGCTTCCAGGCCCTGCTGCATGCGCTCGGTGCGGGTGATGCCGGGATTCACGGCGTTCACCCGCACGCCGCGCGGGCCGTAGGCGGCCGCCAGGCCGGCGCTGGCCAGCATCAGCGCCGCGTTGGCAGCGCCGCCGGGCAGGTGCGTCGGGCCGGCCACCTTGCCGCCGGCGCCGACCACGTTGACGATCGCGCCCTGCCCGCGCCCGGCCATCCGCTTGATCACCGGGTCCATCACATGGATGTAGGTGAAGTACTTGGCCTGCATCGCCGCATGCCAGTCCACCGGCGTGAGGTCGTCGGGCGGCGTGCGGCGGGCGGCGCCGGCGGAGTTGACCAGGATGTCGATCGGGCCGGTGGCCTCGGCCTCGTCCACCATCCGCGCCGCTGCGGCCGCGTCCTTCAGGTCGGCGCCGTACAGCGCGATGCGATCCTCGGCTCCCGCGAACTCCGCCAGCAGCGACTGCTTGGCGGCCGCCAGGTTTTCCATGCCGCGCGAGACCAGGCTGACGCGGGCGCCTTCGGCCAGCAGTCCGCGGGCGCAGGCCAGCCCGATGCCCTTGCTGCCGCCGGTGATGAGGGCGTGCTTGCCCTGCAGATTCAGATCCATTGCGTTTGTCCTAGCGTGTCTTGAACAGGTCGATGTGGCGCTGGCGCAGTTCGCGCTTGAGCAGCTTGCCACTGGGATTCTTGGGAATGGCGTCGGTGAAGACCACCGCCTTCGGGCCCTTGAAACCGGCCATCAGGCTGGCGCAATGGGCCAGCACCTCCTCCTGCAGCAGGGTCTGGCCGTTCCTGACCACCACCACCGCCACCACCGCCTCCACCCAGAGCGGATGCGGCACGCCGATCACCGCCACTTCCGAGACCGCGGCCATGCGGTAGATCATCTCCTCGACTTCTCGGCTGGCGACGTTCTCGCCGCCGGTCTTGATCATGTCCTTCTTGCGGTCCACCACCGTGATGTAGCCCTCGTCGTCGATGGTGCCCAGGTCGCCCGAGTGGAACCAGCCACCTTCGAACGCCGCCTTGGTGCGCTCGTCGTCGTGGAAGTAGCCCAGCATCAGGTGCGGCGAGCGGTGCACGATCTCACCCACCACGCCGGGCGCGACATCCTGCATCGCGTCGTCGACCACACGGGTCTCGACATTGAGCGCGGCGCGGCCGCAGGAGCCGGGTTTGCGCAGCTGATCGTCCGGGCCCAGCATGGTGGCCAGCGGCGCGATCTCGGTCTGGCCGTATAGGTTCCACAGCCTGACCTCGGGCAGGCGCGCCGCCAGTTCGCGCAGCACCTCCACCGGCATGATCGAGGCGCCGTAGTAGCCCTTGCGCAGGGTGGACAGGTCTGTCGTTTCCAGCAGCGGCGAGCGCAGCAGCGAGATCCACACCGTCGGCGGCGCGAAGAAGGAGCTGATGCGGTGCTTCGCGATCAGCGGCAGCAGGTTGTCGGGCGTCGGCTTGGCCGTGATGACGTTGGTGGCGCCCACGTAGATCGCCGGACCCAGGAACACGTCGAGCTGGGCGCAGTGGTACAGCGGCAGCGCATGCAGCACCAGGTCGCCGCTGGCGATGCTGGCGTCGACCACGCAGCTGACGTACTGCCAGATCACCGCGTCGTGGGTGAGCATCGCACCCTTGGGGCTGGACTCGGTGCCACTGGTGTAGACGATCTGCGCCAGGTCGGTGCCGGCCAGTTCCACCGCCGGCAACGATGCCGTGCTCGCAGCCAGTTCGTCGAAGCTCACCATCCCCGGCGCCGGGGCGCTGGCGTCTTCCGACGGCAACCAGACGAACTCGCGCACCGCGGTGTCGAGCGCGGCGGCAGCGCGGGCCAGCTCGGCCAGCCCCGAATCGGTGGCCAGCATCTGGGCCTGCGCGTGGCGCAGGATGAACGCGACCTCGTCGGCCTTGAGCATGAAGTTGACCGGCACCAGGATGGCGCCGAGCCGCGCCAGCGCGAACCGCATCGCGGCGAAGGCGTGCGAGTTGCGCGCCAGCACCGCGACCCGCGAGCCCTTGCCGACGCCGCGCTGCGCCAGGCCGGCCGCGACGCGGTCGCAGACGGCGTCGAACTGCGCGTAGCTCCAGCGAGTCTGGCCGCAGACGATGGCGGTCTTGTGCGGAAAGCGCCGGGCGCTGCGATGCAGCAGGTCGGCCAGGGTCTGGCGGCGGATCACGGTGTCCATGGTCTTCCTCCGTTGGGAAGGTCCATCCTACACAAGCCGGCGCTCACGGAAATGCGGGCAGACCGCGCTCCTTCGCGCCGCCGTCCAGCAAGGTCGCCCTGTAGCTGGTAGCCATGACGTAACCCCATTTCTTGAATCGCTCCAGATAGGCCGACCGCAGGGCGTCGCCCTTTAGCGATGACGCGTTCCATTCGCTCTTGTAGCGGCTGCGCTCGACCGAGGGCGGGATGCCGAAGGCCTCGGGATTGACGTAATGCACTGCAAAGACGAAGTCGCCGCCCCGGTACTTCACGTAGCGCGACCAGAGCAATGCAGAAGGGATCTCGATCTCATTGGCCTTCAACCAGTCCCACAGTCTGGCACCTACCAACCCTGTGGGTCGGTTCGCACCCACGATCCAGTAGTCGGTGACCAGGCAGGCGGGAAAATCGAAGCTGCCGTCCAGCATGTCGCGGTGTAGCGGCAGGGCCGGTTCCTGGCAGACGCTTGTGTTCCAGGAACTGATGTTGGCCGCCGTGACACCGGTCGCCATGAAGTACGACGCCGCCCTCAGCCGGTGCGCCGGGGCATCGACCTGGACCAGGATGGCGCGGGCAACGGGACGGCGGACAGCTTCGCCGGCGACCGTGGTAAGGGCGTCCTCGACCGGGATCAACTGCCAGTCACCGGGCGGCAATGCAAACACCGACCGCCCGAGCGCGAGGGTTCCGGTGACGGCGGCTCCCGTGACGCCGGGCGCCAGTTGCGCCGCAACGGGTCGTGCCGCGCAGAACACGAGCATGACGATGACGGCAAGTTCGGATTTCTTCATGTCCCTCCCCTTGTCCATGCCCGCGTGCTGCGCGGGCGCAGTCCTGCAACGCCAGTCTCAGGCGTGCGGGCCCGGCGTCTACGGGGGTTTTCCTTAAGTCGGCGGCGACCTGGTCGGCGCCATTGGCCGCGCGTGCGTGGCGCTACCATGGGCCAATGAGTCCGACCACCGACCCGCTCGCCCTCACCGCCACCGACCTCTCGCGCCGGATCGCCGCCCGCGAGATCTCCTGCGCCGAGCTGATGCAGGCCAGCCTGGCGCGCATCGACGCGCTCAACCCGCGCTTCGTCGCGATCGTCTCGTTGCGTGACCCGCAGGCGCTGATGGCCGAAGCCCGCGAGCGCGACGCCGAACTCGCGCGCGGCCAGCGCCACGGCTGGATGCACGGCTTCCCCATCGCCGTCAAGGACCTCTCCGACGTCCAGGGCCTGCCCACCACGCTGGGCTCGCCGGCCATGGGCAAACACCCGGCGGCGGCCGACGCGCTGTTCGTGCGGCGGATGAAGAGCGCGGGGGCGATCGTGATCGGCAAGACCAACACGCCGGAGTTCGGCCTCGGCTCGCACACCTACAACCCGGTGTTCGGCACCACGCTCAACGCCTACGACCCCTCGCGCTCGGCCGGCGGCAGCAGTGGCGGCGCGGCCGTGGCGCTGGCGCTGCGGATGGTGCCGGTGGCCGACGGCAGCGACATGGGCGGGTCGCTGCGCAATCCGGCGGCCTGGAACAACGTGGTCGGTTTCCGGCCCTCGCGCGGCCGGGTGCCGGCGGTGCCGGCGGAAGACGCGTTCTTCCAGCAGCTGGGCACCGAAGGGCCGATGGGACGCAGCGTCGACGACGTGGCGCGCCTGCTGTCGACCATGTCCGGCTGGGACGACCGCGCGCCCCTGTCGCTCACCGGCACGCTGCCCGATGCCGACGCGCCCGACCCGATCGCCTGCGTGCACGGCAAACGCATCGGCTGGCTGGGACCGATCTGGCCCGACCTGCCGCTGGAGCCGGGCATCGTTGCGCTCTGCGAAGCGGCGCTGAAGAAATTCGACGACCTCGGTTGCACCGTGGAGCCCTGCGCGCTGGAGTTCGCGCGCGAGCGCAACTGGAGCGCCTGGCTGCGGCTGCGGCAACTGCTGGTCGGCGGCAAGCTGGGCGCGCTGTATGCCGACCCGCACCAGCGCGCGCTGCTCAAGCCCGAGGCGATCTGGGAGATCGAGCAGAGCCACGCGCTGACGGCGGCGCAGCTGTACCAGGCCTCGGCCAACCGCACGGCGCTCTACCAGGCATTTCGAAAACTGTTCGAGCGCTACGACTACCTGGTCGCGCCGACGGCGCAGGTGTTCCCGTTCGACGCCAAGCTCAGCTGGCCAGGCAGCATCGCCGGCGTGGCGATGGACAGCTACCACCGCTGGATGGAAGTCGTCACGCCATTCACCCTCGCCGGGCTGCCGGTGGTGAGCATGCCGGTGGGCTTCGATGCGCGGGGGCTGGCGATGGGCATGCAGATCGCCGGCCCGGTGCACGGCGATCTCTCGGTGCTGGCGATGGCGCGGGCGTATGAAGCAGTAACACATTGGACAAGTCGGCGACCGCCGCCTTCCGTGGCCTAGAATCCGCCCCTTTCGTCGTCATCCGGGCCCGCGCCCAAGGCCCCACCTCCATGTTCAAGACCGCATCCTTTTTTCGCATCGCCAATGAGTTCGTCCTGCCGCCGCTGGACGCCATGGAGCAAGCGCTGCAGGCCTCGCGCTTCGTGCCCTGCGGCCCGACCCAGCCCGATTCGCACGGCTGGGTGGCGCCGCGCGGCAACAAGAGCGTCATGCTGGCGGAGAGCGTCGGCGGCCAGGTGATCCTCAAGCTGTGCACCGAGCGCCGGCCCCTGCCCGCCTCCGCCGTCAAGGCGGCGGTGGACGAGCGCATCGAGAAATACAAGCTGGAGACCGGCAACGAGCGCGTCTCGGCCCGGATCAAGAAGGAGATGAAGGAAGAAGTGGTGCAGGACCTGCTGCCGCGCGCCTTCACCAAGCGCTCCACCACGCTGGTCTGGCTCGACCCGGTCAACAAGCTGCTGGTGGTGGATTCGGGCAGCCTGACCGGCGCCGACCGGGTGGTGACGGCGCTGATCGAGGCGCTGAGCGAGATTCCCGGCGCCGGCCCGATCCTGGTCAAGCCGGTGCAGACCAACGAGACCGCTGTCGCCTGCATGTCGCACTGGCTGGCCACGCGCGAGGCGCCGGTGAGCTTCACGGTCGACCGCGACTGCGAACTGAAGACGCCGGACGAACAGAAATCGGCGGTGCGCTACTCGCGCCACACGCTGGAGATCGACGAGGTGGCCCAGCACATCGCCCAGGGCAAGCTGCCGACCCAGCTGGCGATGACATGGAACGACCGGGTTTCCTTCGTCCTGAACGAAACCGCGCAGGTGCGCAAGCTCAAGCTGCTGGACGTGGTGATGGACGGCGTGCAAAAGGGCGGCAAGGACGATGACGGCTTCGACGCCGACGCCGCCATCCTCACCGGCGAGCTGTCGGCGCTGATTCCGGACCTGCTGGAAGCGCTGGGCGGCGAGGTGGAAGAAGGCGCCGTGGCGGCCGTCCCGGCCTGAACCGGCCCGGTCCTCGCCGGCCTTCTAGAATCGGGGGATGGGTTTGAAGTTCTGGAACCGCCGGCAATGGCGGGGCGTGGCTGCGGCGTTGCTGGCAGTGCTGGCGCTGGCGCAGCCGCAATGGGCGGCGGCGGCCGGCGTGGTGCTCGAGGAAATGACCTGGACCGAGGTGCGCGATGCCCTGCGGGGCGGCAGCACCACGGTGATCATCCCGGTCGGCGGCACCGAGCAGAGCGGGCCCCACATGGCGCTGGGCAAGCACAACTACCGGGTCGCCGCGCTGGCCGAGCGCATCGCCGCCAGGCTGGGCAACGCGCTGGTGGCTCCGGTGGTGAGCTACGTGCCGGAAGGCCGGGTGACGCCGCCGGCCGGCCACATGCGCTTTCCCGGCACAATCTCGGTTCCGGACGACGCCTTTGCCGGCATCCTGGCCGGCGCCGCCCGCAGCCTGCGCCAGCATGGTTTCGTCGACATCGTGCTGATCGGCGACCACGGCGGCTACCAGGGCCAGTTGAAGGACGTGGCGCAACGCCTGAACCGCGAATGGGCGGGATCCAAGGCCCGTGTGCACTTCATTCCCGAGTATTACCGCGCCGCCAGTGACGGCTTCAACCAGGCGCTGCGGGCCAAGGGCCTGAGCGAGGCGCAGATCGGCGTGCACGCCGGCGCCGCCGACACCTCCCTGATGCTGGCGGTCGATGCCGCCCGGGTCCGGGCCGACCGGATGCAGGGCGGCGGCGAGGCCGCCACCGGCATCGTCGGCGACCCCGCCCGCGCCAGCGCCGCGCTCGGCAAGATCGGCATCGACATGACGGTCGACCAGACCGTGGAAGCCATCCGACACGCCGTCAAGACACATTGAGACCAGAACCACAAGGATTCCGACCCCCATGCATTTCCGTTTCAGCCCTCTTCTTTCGGCTCTCACCGCCGCGCTGCTCGCGGCCTGCCTGCAACCGGCCGCCGCCCAGGCGCCGGCGGCGCCGGCCGCCAGGTCCGCCGTCGCCACCGTCCCGGGCATGCCGTCGGTGGTGGACCGCAACAACCTGTACAGCGAAACCGCCGCCGGCAAGATGTCCCCTGCCGTCGCCGGCGCGCTGGAGCGCGTCTATGTTCCCAACCGCAGCGACCGCACCGTTTCCGTGATCGACCCGGCGACGCTGAAGGTCGTGGACAGCTTCAAGGTCGGTGTCGATCCCCAGCACATCGTGCCCTCCTGGGACCTCAAGACCCTGTGGGTCGCCAACAATGCCGAAGGCCGCAGCGACGGGAGCCTGACCCCGGTCGACCCGCGCACCGGCAAGCCGGGCCGCTCGACTGCCGTGGACGACCCGTACAACCTGTACTGGTCGCCCGACGGCAAGTACGCGATCGTTGTGGCCGAGGCGCACAAGCGGCTGGATTTCCGCGACCCGCAGACCATGAAGATGGAGTTCTCCATCCCCACGCCGGAGTGCGATGGCATCAACCATGCGGACTTCTCGATCGACGGTCGCTTCGTGCTGTTCACCTGCGAGTTCAACGGCAGCCTGACCAAGATCGACCTGGTCAACCGCAAGGTGGTGGAAACCATCCGGCTCACGCCCTACTTCGACCGGCCGGAAGTGATGGAGATCCTGAACCGGCCCGGCCGCAAGCCCAGGCAGATGATGGATCCGGCCAAGCCGCGCGCCATGATTCACACCATGGGCATGCCGCAGGACGTGCGCGCCTCGCCGGACGGCAAGACCTTCTTCGTCGCCGACATGATGGCCGACGGCGTCCACGTGATCGACTTCGAGAGCTTCCGCCAGACCGGGTTCATCCCCACCGGCGTCGGCGCCCACGGCCTGTATCCGAGCCGGGACGGCAAGAGCCTGTACGCGGCCAACCGCGGCAGCAACAAGATCCGTGGCAGCGCCCACGGCAAGGGCAGCGTCTCGGTGATCGATTTCGCCACCCGCACCGTGAAGACCACCTGGCCGGTCCCCGGCGGCGGCAGCCCCGACATGGGCAACGTCAGCGCCGACGGCCGCTACCTGTGGCTGTCCGGCCGCTACGATAACGAGGTGTACCGCTTCGACACCTCCAGCGGCGCCGTCGACAAGGTCAAGGTCGGCCGCGAGCCGCATGGCCTGACCGTCTGGCCGCAGCCGGGACGGTATTCGCTGGGGCATACCGGCAACCTGCGCTGAGGCTTGCTCGTCGTCCCCGCGAAGGCGGGGACCCAGGGCGTCAGCATTTGGGCGAACCAGCGCTGCGCGCACTTGAAAGCCCTGGATCCCCGCCTTCGCGGGGATGACCAACCAAGGTGACGCGCGAACGCGATTCCAAGTCACTTCACTTCGACACTGACCGTCATCTGCGAAACCTCCATCGGCCCGTAGTTGGACAGGAAGGCGACGTCGGCGATGTCGCGGCCGTAGGCGACGACGATGCGGCCGCCGCGCGGCTCGGTCTGGGTGGCGTCGAAGGTGTACCAGCGCCCGCCGATGTACGCCTCGAACCAGGCATGCAGGTCCATCGGGTCGAGCCGATACAGGTAGCCCACCACCACGCGGGCCGGGATCTTCAGGCTGCGGCACAGCGCGACGCCGATGTGGGCGAAATCGCGGCAGACACCGGCCCGCGCCTGCATCGTGTCCAGCGCGTCCGTGCTCTCCTGGCTGACGCCGTACCGGTATTCGTGGTTGTCGTGGATCCACTGCCGGATCCGCTCCACCTGCGCATAGCCGGGCGCCGTGTCCTGCACCACCTCGCGGCCATGCTGCTCCATCTTGTCGGACGGGCAGTAGCGGCTTTGCAGCAGGTACACCAGCGCGTCGTCCGGCACCTCTTCGATCGGCGTACGGGGTGCGTCCATGTCGACCGCAAGATGCTCGTCCACTTCCACCTCGGATTCGACAGCGATGATCGAACGCCCCTGCGGCACCGTGTAACGCTGGCACAGGTTGCCGAAGCTGTCGACGTATTCGGTGGCCGGGACCCAGGGCGTGAGCTCGTAGCGCTCGGATATGACCCACTGCGCCGTGCCGCTGCGGGGCCGCAGCATGGCGACCACCGGGCAGTCCTGGTCGCAGGCGACGGTGATGTGGGAACGGGCCAGCAATCTCATTGCCCCAGCTTAGCCAGCATCGGCGTCCAGCGCTGTCGGAGAGCGCCGCGTCGGTGGCACACTAGCGCGCCAATGCCAGCCACCCCCACCGCCGCCGTTCCCCGTGCCGACACCACCGTCACGCTGCTGGCCAGCGCGGGCTTTTGCAGCGGCGCGGCGCTGCGCATCTGCGATTCGCTGCTGCCGCGGCTGGCCGGCGATTTTGGGCTGACGCCCGGCGCCGCCGGCCAGGTGATCATCGGCTTCTCGATCGCCTACGGCCTGATGCAACTGGTGTTCGGCCCGCTGGGCGACCGCTACGGCAAGGCGCGGCTGATGTGCGCCGCCCTGTTCGGCTGCGCGCTGGCCGCCCTGGCCAGCGCCTTCGCGCCAGGCTTCGGCCTGCTGGTGGTCGCCCGCGTCGCCTGGGGCATGGGCGCCGCCGGCATCATCCCGCTGGCGATGGCCTGGATCGGCGACGCCGTTCCCTACGAGCAGCGCCAGGCCACCCTGGCCCGCTTCCTCACCGGCACCCTGTCGGGAATGATGGCCGGCCAGCTGGCGGGCGGCCTGTTCGCCGATTCGGCGCCCGGCTGGCGCGGCGCCTTCCTGACGCTCGCCGTCGCCTACCTGACGGTGGCGCTGCTGATGCTGGCGCGCATCCACAGCGCGCCGCCGCCGATCGTCGTGACGGGCCGCGCCCGCGCCGGCTTCCTGCCGCAGCTGCGCAGCGTGCTGCAGGTGCGCTGGGCGCGGGTGGTGCTGGCCTCGGCGCTGGCCGAAGGCGTGTTCCTGCTCGGGCCCATGGCCTACCTGCCGGCCTCTTTGCACCAGCGCTTCGGATTGACGCTGACCGCGGCGTCGGCGCTGATCGCGCTCTACGCCGTCGGCGGCCTGGCCTACGCGCTGACAGCGCGCCACATCGTTCGCCGCTTCGGCGAACGCAGGATGGCGGCGGCCGGCGGCGTGCTGATGGGAGCGGGCTTCCTGGCCTGGCTGGTCTCGCCCTGGTGGCAACTGGCGGGGCCGATCGCGCTGCTGGTGGGCTTCGGCACCTACCTGTACCACAACACCCTACAGACGCATGCCACCCAGATGGCGCCGGCGGTGCGCGGCACCGCGGTGTCGCTGTTCGCCTTCTGCCTGTTCGCCGGCCAGGCGATCGGCGTCAGCGTCGCCGGCTTCCTGTTCGACCATCACGGCCCGACACCGCTGCTGTTGCTGCCGGCGCTGGCGCTACCGCTGGCCGGCTGGGGCTTCGCCGCGGCGCTGCGGCGCCGGGTACCGGCGTAGGTGTCGAGGGTGGTCCACTGCCGGAGCGTCCGCTGGCGTATCCTGAGCCTCCGCGTTGTGCGGCCAGGAGCTGACCATGAGCAACCACGTCTACAAGAGCATCGAACTCACCGGCTCGTCCCCCACCAGCATCGAGGACGCGGTGTCGACGGCGATCGCCAAGGCCAGCGAGAGCCTGCGCAACATCCAGTGGTTCACGGTGACGGAAACCCGCGGCCATGTGAAGGACGGCAAGGTGGCGCACTGGCAGGTGACGCTCAAGATCGGGTTCACGCTGGAGTGATGGCGCACCCAATCACTGCGATCGGGCGGCATGGGATTCGGTGAGTTCCTGCAGGCCTTCGGCCTGGAACTGCCCAGCCCCGCGTACATCGTCGGCGCCATCCTGTTCGGCATCGTCGGCACAGTCGCGTGGTACCACGGCCGCCGCAGCAAGCTGCCCAAGCCCAAGTGGATCGGCGTGGCCCTGATGTTCTATCCGTACGCGACGCCGCAGACATGGCTGCTGTACGTGGTGGGCAGCGCCCTGTGCGGATGGTTGTACTTCGCCTGGGAGTGACAGGCGACGGACGAAAAAAAGCCAGCGCCCGTCCCTCGCAGGATGGTCGCTGGCCTGGTCAGCGCAACCGGCCCTGGGCCGGCCCGCAGACGCTTACTTCTCGCCGGACTTGATCTCGCCCTTCTTGACCGCGGCGGCGGCTTCTGCCTTGCGCTTGGCAGCTGCTGCCTTGCGTTCGGCCTTGGTGGCCTTGTTGGCGACGGCCGTGGTGCCGGTATAGCCGCCGGGGGTGAACTTCTTGGCCGCTTCAGTGCCTTCGGCCTTGCGCGTGGCCTTGGCCGCGGCCTTTTCTTGCGCAGTGGCCTTGGCCGACGGAATGGCCTTGGCGCCAGCCGGGTCGGCCTCGCCCTTGCTCTGGGCGAAGGCGTTCACGGTGAGCATCTGGGCCAGCACCAGGCCGGCCGCGAGCAGAGTCTTGTTCATACAGTTTTCTCCATTGAAGTTGATCGAGGGGTTCGCAGGCGTGCGAATCGTCACTGGGCGGCCTGCTGGCGCCGGTATTCCTTCTGCTTCATCTCCAGATAGGTCGCACGGTCGAGCTCGCGCAGCTGGCGCGGATACTTCTCGGTGGCGTCGAACCACGCCTGGAAACGCTTGTCCATCCGGACTGCCGGCGGCGCCGACAGGGCACCCAGGTAGGCCTCGATCGCAAGGTAATAGCGCATTGTGTTGCGCTCGACCATGCCCCGGACGCCATCGATGTACTCCGGCGCAGCGCCCGGACTGCCGGCCACGGTGCTGAAGCCGACCTTGGAGCGGCCAACGGTCGCGAGATACAGGTGCAGTGCCATGTGGCTGGCGGCGCCATACTGGAACGAATAGCCCAGGTGCATGAAGGTGCGCTCGCCGTCCAGCGGTACCGCCTCCAGCAGAATCCGGTAGTCATGGGTGTCGAACGGCCCGTCCGGCGCGTCGAGCTGCACGGTCAGGAGATCGGCGGCCGGTGGTGGCGAATGCCAGGCGAACGACACCTTCGGCGCGTCCGCCAGCGGCTGGTCGTACTTCTTGCCGATCCGCAGGTCCAGTTGCACCGCGTCGCCAGCGGCTTGCTTGCGGCAGAGCTTGGTGTTCAGGTGCAGGATCATCACCTCGCACCAGTGGTCCGGATCGCCGAGCGCGGCGCTCACAGTGGGAAATGGCGCCTTCAGGACGGCGTAGACGTCGCCCTGGCTGCTGCGCGAGGCTTCGGTCGACTCGATGTAGATCGGTCCGCCATAGGCATTCTTCTCCAGCTGCGGGCGCAACGCGGCATGGCGGCTGCGCAGCTCGGACGGGCTGCTGGGACGCAGGCCCTGCGCCCCAGCAGCCTCGACCACCAGCAACAGGCTGGCCGCGAGCAGCGCAGCGCGAGCGAGGTTATGAGACAGGCTTGCCATAAATCGACCTCCTGAACGGCTTGATTCTCGCGCTCCGGCGGCGCCCGCGACTTGTCTTAAATCAGGTCCGGCGCATTCGTCTCATACCCGGACCGGTTCTGGGCCGGCAGCCGCGCCTGCAGCGAACGCAGCTCGCTTTCCAGCCCTTCAATCCGCTCCAGGAAGCGCAGCAGGATCGCCACCGCGAACAGGTCCAGGTCGAGGTCTTGCCGCAGCCGGGCGGCCTGCCGCAGCGGCATCACCCACTCGGCGCTGAACAGCGTCTCGCCCGGCGCCGTGCCCAGCGGCGCCAGCACGCCGTAGCCGACCAGCTCGTCGAGCTCGGCGGCGCTGAGTGCGCAGACCCGCGACAGCTCGGTGACGGTCACCGTCGCCCGCCCGTCCAGCCAGGCCAGCTCAGTGCTTTGGGTTGCCATGGCTTCCTCCGGTCCCGCCACCGCGGGGAGTGAACTTCGAGACTTTGCCGAGCTCGGTGAACAGCTCGCGCTCCTGGTCGCTGAGGCTGGCGGGGACGTCGATCACCGCCAC
This sequence comes from Burkholderiales bacterium, assembly GCA_038244915.1. GTDB lineage: Bacteria > Pseudomonadota > Gammaproteobacteria > Burkholderiales > Burkholderiaceae_C > Ramlibacter. The sequence goes on from JBBRSZ010000034.1 coordinate 40,356, forward strand.
CGCATACAGGTCGCCACGGGCGCCGCGGCCGGAGGCCAGCCCGCGTGCGCGCAGCCGCAGCTTGCGCCCGGAGCGGGTGCCGGCCGGCACGGTGAGCACCACTGGCCCGTCCAGCGTCGGCACTTCGACTTCGGCGCCCAGCGCGGCTTCCCAGGGCGCCAGCGCCAGGTCGAAATACAGGTCATGCCTGTCGGCGCGGAACACCGGATGCGGCGCCAGGGTGAGGTGCAGGTAGATGTCGCCGTCCTCGCCGCCGTTGCGACCCTTGCCGCCCTTGCCCTTCAGGCGCAGCTTCTGGCCGTCGCTGACACCCGGCGGAATCGTGACCTCCAGCGTGCGGCCGCCCTCGCCCTCGCCGACTTCCAGGTTGACCGTGGTGCCGCGGTGGGCGTCTTCCAGGCTCAACGCCACGGTGGTCTCGTAGTCGCGGCCGGCGGCCGGCCGCGCTGCGCGGTGGCCGCCGGCCCCGGCGCGGCCGCGCCCGAGCGAGGCCAGCAACTCCTCCAGGTCGATGTCGCCGAAGCCGCCGTCGCGGGTCCCGAAATGCTGCTCCCACTGGGGCGGCGGCGAGAACTCCTGGCCGGCCGGCCGGCGGCCGAGCTCGTCGTAGGCCTTGCGCTTTTCCGGGTCCTTGAGCGTCGCGTACGCTTCGGCCACTTCCTTGAACCTGGCCTCGCCGCCCTTGGCCTTGGACACGTCGGGATGGTTCTCGCGGGCGAGCTTGCGGTACGCCTTCTTGATCTGGTCGAGGTCGGCGTCGCGGGGAACGCCGAGCGCCTCGTAATAGTCTTTGTATTTCATGGCACGGGCCGGAACTGAAGTGGATGGAAGTCCTGCCAGCGTAGCTGCATCGTAGACGGATAGGGGCAAAAATCATCAATCTGGCCGTCGATGGGGCAAAATGCGCGGATGGCTTCCACCCCATCCAATCGCTCTGCCCTGCCTGGCCGTCACCTGATCGGCAACCGGGTCGCCAGCGCGAAATCGAAGACGGAAAAAGTGCAGGAGGACATCGAACGGGCCGAAGCCGAGCTGCACCTGGCCAACCTGGTGATCACCGACAAGCTGGCCGAAAGCGTGAGCGACGCCGACCTCGCCGAAGCCGTGACCCACAACGAGATGGTCGAGGAAAAGCTGCAGAACGCCGGCAAGGACCTCAAGCTCGTGACGGAATTGCTCGGGTCCGAGGAGCAGGACCGGCTCAAGCTCGAACAATCATTGCGCGAGTCCGGCGTCACAGACGGCACGTCGGCACCCGGATCGCGCACGGGAGAAGGTTCGGCCAGCGTGATCGAGCACCTGCGCGAACTGACCCGTCACAAGATCAACACCGATGATGCGGAGCCCGCACAGCCCGCCACGGACGGGTCGTCCAGGCGCAGCCGCGCCACGCCCCGTTCGAAGTGACGCAGCCGGCCGTCAGCGGCCGTCGCCGGCCCGCCGGTCGAGCGGCAGGCTGACCACGAAGCGGCTGCCGCGGCCCAGGCCGTCGCTGGATGCGGACACCTGGCCGCCGTGGCCCTCCACCAGTTCGCGCACCACCGTCAAGCCAATACCCAGGCCAGCGCCGTTGAACAGCGTGGCGTGCTGCTCCTGCACAAACGGGTCGAAGATCGTGAGCAGGGCCTCGGAGGTGATGCCGATGCCGCTGTCGACCACGGTCAGCACCACCGATTCCTCCCGCACCATTGCGGAAAAGTGGATCTCGCCGCGCTCCGGCGTGTACTTCGATGCGTTGTCCAGGAGGTTGGTCAGGATCTGCGTGAGCCGCACCGAATCTCCATGGACCGGCAGCGGCTCGTCGGCCAGCCGGACGTCGAACAGCTGCAAGCGGCTGTCCATGGCCGGCCGGCAGGCCTGCACCACGTCCTCGATCAGCCGCATCATGTCCACCGGTTCCTTCTCCAGCCGCAGCTTGCCGGCGTTCACCCGCGAGACGTCCAGCAGGTCCTCCACCAGCCGCGACATGTTCTCGACCTGGCGTTCGATGATGCCCTGCACCCTGGACAGCAGCGGGCCGTCGGTGGGAATGCGGCCCAGGATCGCGGCGGCGTTGAGGATGGGGGTCAGCGGGTTGCGCAGCTCGTGCGCCAGCACACCCAGGAAGTTGAGCTGGCGGCGCTGCGCCTGCTCGGCCGCGTCCTTGAGTTCCTGCGCGCTGATGGCTGCCAGCACCAGCTGCGAGTTGGTCTCCTGCAGCAGCGCGTTGCGGCGCTCCGCTTCCGCCACCGCCGACTGGTGATCGACCAGCGGCTGGCGTAGCGATTCGGGCGTGCGCAGTTCGAGGCTGCGCTGGCTGGAGCCGGCGTCGCCCTGGAAGGCGTAGCTGCCCAGGCCGCGCCACTTGGCCCGGTACATCGCGGCGACCGCGCGGTCGATCAGGCTGTCGGCATCGACGCCGTCGTCCGGCGAGATGCTGATGCCGACGCTGGCCGTGAGCCGCAGCACATGCTGGTCCAGCATGGCCGGGGCGCCCAGCGCGGCCACGATCGCCGCCGCGTGGGACACCGCCTCGGTCACGTCGGCCAGCTGCGGCAGCAGGATCAGGAACTTGTTGCCGCGGTGCCGGCTGACCGTGTCGATGGGACGCACGGCGGCGGCCAGCGTGCGCGCCGCCAGCTGCAGCACCTTGTCGCCGGTCGCATGGCCCAGCGTGTCGTTGATCAGCTTGAAGTCGGTGAGGTTCAGTAGCAGCAGCGCCGGATGGCCCTCGCCCCGTTGCGACTGCGCGATCGCCGTGGCCACACGCAGCCGCAGCAGCGACGCCACCGGCAACCCCGTCAGGCTGTCCAGCTCCGCCGCCTCAGCCATCTCCCGGACTGTCCGCTCGCTGGCGTCGGCGCTGCGCTGCGCTGCCAGCGCCGCCAGCACCAGGTGCTCGTTGGCTTCGACCAGGTGCGCCGCCTTGCCGCTGACAAGCTGGATGCGGGCGGCGGCGACCTGTTGGCGCAGACCTGCCAGCTCGATGCGAGCAGCGTCGATTTCGGCCCGGATGCGTATGCTTTCGTGCGCGGCGTCGGCCATCGCGCGGTCGCCCGCATCGGGATCGGCGCTCATCGCGAGCGGTCTGCGGGCAAGAGCGCGCCGGGCTTGCGGGTCGGCCGACCGCCAAGCAAGCCTTCCTCGTGCACCAGCATCTCGCCGATCACGAGCCCGCTGTCGTCGATGGTGTATTCGCGCAATTCGTTCGAGTGCATGCTGCCGCGCATCTTGACCACCGCCATGACGCGGCGCAACCGGCTCTCGACCTCGATGTAGCGCTGCACGACGATGGCGTCGGTGAGGAAGGCCGTGCCGTAGGGACTGAAGCGCAGGTCGATGTAGCGGTCTTCCAGCTCCGACGTCATCAGCACCGTGACGCCCACATCCGACAAGGCATTGACCAGACGCAACATCGATTCGCGGAAGTCCTCGCGGAAGGTCGGCGCCAGCTTGAGCTCGAAACCGGAGAGCGAATCGATCACCACCCGCGTCGCCTTCAGCCGCTGGATTTCGGCCAACACCAGCTTCAAGATCTCCTCGATCGACATGTCGTCGGCCTCGGTATTCACCAGGCCGACTTGCCCGGTCTTGACCAGCGCGTCGATGGTGGGATTGCGCGCCCCGTTCAGGCGCTGCTCGAAGACCACGACCACGCCAGTTTCTCCCTGGCGCGCCCCTTCGGCCAGGAATGAGGAGGCCAGGATGCTCTTGCCCGAGCCGGACGGTCCGGCGAGCAGCATCGAGTAGCCACGCGGCAAACCGCCGCCCACCATCTCGTCGAGCTTCGGGATGCCCATCAGCAAGCGCTCTCCTTCATGTCCGGCGCTGCGATCGACCTGTTGCCGGACCTGGGCGCTGGTCGGGGCAAACACTTCGATGCCCGCTTGGGTCATGCGGAACCGGTGCAGCCCCGGCAGCGTCGACTGGCCGCGCATCTTCATGATCTCCAGTTTGCGCACCATCGAGTTGCGCTCCACGCTCTGGCGCAGCCAGATCAGGCCGTCGGCCACCGTGAACACCGGGTTGGCATCGGTTTCGGCAAAGTACTCGCCGATCAGGAAGGTGGTGGCCTGCCAGCTGGTCATCAGCATCGCGAGTTCTTGCATGAAATGCTGCAGGCTGTTGTCCGGATCGCTCTCGGTCGTGCCGGTCAGCACCACCGAGCGGAACGAATCCACGAACACCAGCGATGGCGCGTGCGCGAGCACTTCTGCCGAAATGCGGGCCAGCACCGCGTCGAGGTTGCCGGCCAGCGCGTCTTCTCCGAGGTTGACGTAGCGCACCGACTGGTTCACGCGGCTGCCGTCGAAGAAGTCGAACTGCTGCTGGTAGCGCAACATCTTCAGCGTGGGCTCACCCAGCACGGTGAGATACAGCGCCGGACGCTCGGGCGTGGCCAGCGCGAACATCATCTGGTGCGCCAGCGTGGTCTTGCCGCAGCCCGGCGGGCCGGCGATCAGGTTGAAGGAAAACTCCGGCAGGCCGCCGCCCAGGACATCGTCCAGGCCGGGGACTCCGGTGGGCAGTCGGTTGATGGTCGCTTTGTCGGTCATGGGGTGCGGTCCTGGGCGGGCGGGCCGCCAAATGGGTTGTCCCACGCGGAGCGAAGAAGTTGTCCGGTGAGCGATGGGCCGATCAGGCTGCGCAGCAGGTCGTAGAGCGACTGCAATTGATCGCCGGCGGCGGCGGCGGCCGTGAAGTTCTCCCGCTGCGCCAGCGTCGCGCCCAGCAGGCCGAGGTCCATGCCCGGCGGCTCCACGCCCTGATGCGCGGCAACCAGCCAGGGGTGTTTGAGGCGAACCAGGTGCAAGCTGCGTTCGTAAAGGGCTTCGACACCCTTGTTCCCGATCACCGGCGCAAGCGCGGCGCCGACCGCCTGCCAGGTCGCGACGACGGCATCGGCGATGACGGTGGTGTCCGCGCCCTGCGCGGCAAGCCGCTCGAGGGTGGTGGCAACCTTGCGACTATCCTGGGTTGGCACGGGAGGAAACCTCTGTTGGGCTCATCACGTTGATGGTACGCCCGGATGAGTTGGGCGTGGCAGCTTTCTATTTTTTTTTGCCCTTGTTTGAAACAGCCGCGGCTGCCGGGCAGAAGTGGCGGCCGGCATCACTCTTCCAGCGCCGCCGACCGCGCCAGCAGTTGTTCCACGGCCTCGATCACCATCGCCGGGTCGACCGGCTTGACCAGGTGCAGGTCGAAGCCTGCCGCCAGCGCGGTCTGCTGGTCGCGCAGCTGGCCGTAGCCGGTCAGCGCGATCAGCGGCACGAACTGCGTCGCCGGGTCGGCGCGCAGCCGCCGCGCAACCTGGTAGCCGTCGATGTCGGGCAGCCCGATGTCCAGCAGCACGGCATCGGGCTGCGCCGCCAGCACCGCCGCCAGCACGCCCTTGCCGTCCGGCACCTCGACCACGTCATAGTCGTAGCAGCGCAGCAATTCCGCCAAGGTGGAGCGGGCGTCCTCGTTGTCCTCCACGTAGACCAGGGTACGCCGCCTGGACGCCGGCCGGCCGGCGCGCGGCGCGGCGGCCTGCGGCGCGGCGATGCGTGGCAGCCAGAAGCTGAAGCGGCTGCCCTGCCCCGGTCCGGCGCTGGTCGCGCTGACGTCGCCGCCGTGCAGCTGCGTCAGTTGCCGCACCAGCGCCAGCCCGATGCCCAGTCCGGTCTGGGTGCGGTTGGCCGGCTGCGGTCCCTGGAAGAAAGGTTCGAACACCTTGGCCACCAGCTCGGCGCCCATGCCGGCGCCGGCGTCCTGCACGGAGACGAGCGCCCGATCGCCTTGCCCGCGCACCTCCACCCGCACCTCGCTGCCCGAGGGCGAATATTTGAGCGCGTTGGTGATCAGGTTGTTCAGGATCTGCTCGATCCGCACCGGGTCGCCGTCGACCCAGACCGGGTCGGCGTCCACGAGAATGCGCAAGCCGATGGCGTGCTCGGCCGCGCGTATCGCCTCGACGCAGTTGGCGACGCAATCGGCCAGGTCCAGCGGCTGCCGCTCCAGCGTGATCTTGCCGGCCATCAGCCGGCTGACGTCCAGCAAGTCGTCGATGATGTGGGCCAGGTGGCGGTTCTGGCGCCGGATGATGTCGCGGTAGCGGCTGGCCCGCTCCGGTTCCACGCCCTCCTTCTCCAGCAGCGAGATCGCGCCCGAGATGGCCGCCAGAGGATTGCGCAGTTCATGCCCCAGCATCGCCAGGAACTGGTCCTTGGCGACGTTTTGCGCCTGCGCCGCTTCGCGTGCCGACATCTCGCTGGCCAGCAGCCGTTCGCGCTCGGCTTCTGCCGCCTGCCGCGACCGCCGCTCGGCATCGAGCAGTTCGCCAGCGCCGACCAGCGCCTGGTTGAGCGCATCGACTTCCACCAGTGCCGTCGGCCGGGTCACGGGCTGCTCGCCCTTGCCCAGCGCCACCGCCGCCCGGCCCGCGCTCTGCATCGCGCGGATGAACCGCTGGCCGAAGGCCGCAGCCGCCAGCATCGCGGCGAACACGGCCAGCGCCAGGCCCGACAGCGCCACCAACATCGCGCGACGGGCCGGCCCGTCGATCAGTTCGACCGGGGCGGCGATCGCGATCGTCCAGCCGGTCAGTTCGGAATGGTCGAAGGCGTCATAGACGTCGGTGCCTTCCAGGGTGGAATGGCGAATCGAGCCGCTGGGCGAGAC
>JBBRSZ010000035.1:0-46468 GCA_038244915.1 Burkholderiales bacterium
CGGCGGCAGCGCATAGGTGGCCGGCAGCAGCATCGCGATGGTCGCGACCGGGCCGATGCCGGGCAGCACGCCGATCAGCGTGCCCAGCATGCAGCCGATGAAGGCGTACAGCAGGTTGATCGGCGTGAAGGCGACGCCGAAGCCGATCGAGAGGTTGGAAATCAGGTCCATGGTTCTTGTTCCTTAGCCGCTGATGAAGGTCGGCCAGACCGGGATCTGCAGCTTGAGCAGCACGATGAAGGCCAGATAGCTGCCGATGGCCAGCACCGCGGACAGGATCAGGATGTCGCGGGTGTGGAAATGGCCGTCGGCCATGCTGGCGATGATGGTCAGCCCGAAGATCGCGGCGATCAGCCCCATGCCGGGCAGGCCGATCGAGGGCAGGCCGGCCAGCAGAACGCCGAATGCGAGGTTGGCCAGGATGATGAAGAACAGCGGGCGCCAGGCCCACTTGCCGATCCGGTCGCCGCCTTCGGTCTCCACCACCAGCGAGGTGAACAGCACGACGGCGCCGATCAGCGCCAGCACGATGCCCAGCATCAACGGGAAGTAGCCCGGGCCCATGCGGGCGCCCTCGCCGACGTTGTAGGTGGTCGCGCCCCAGGCGAAAGCCACCCCGACGCCAACGAACAGCAGGCCCGAGAAGAAGTCCTTCTGGCTCTTGATATGCACGGTTTGTCTCCTCGAAATTGAAAATCCGAGGTCCGATTGTGGGCGGGAAGGCGCCGCGACCCGTTGTGGATTCCACCTACAAACGGTCAGCCTGGACTCAGGTCGAGTCAGCCTGGACTCAGCTGACGCCCCGGAAGTGGCTCTAATCCAGGGACGGCGTGGTGGTCAAGACTTCGTCCAGCGTGGTGATGCCCTCGGCCACCCGCAGGGCGCCGGCCAGCCGCAAGGGCCGCATGCCGTCGGCGATCGCCTGCCGGCGCAGGGCGTCGCCGCTGGCGCCCGAGGTCACCTTGTCCCTGAAGGTTTCAGTCACCGTGAGCAGTTCGTACAGGCCGGTGCGGCCGAGGAAACCGGTCATCCGGCAGTCGACGCAGCCCACCGGCTTCATCGGCTTGTAGCTGCCGCTGATCTTCCAGGGCTTGATCACCTCGTCGATCGCGGCCCGCGAGTTGTCCTCGTCCTTGTCGCGGCACTGCTTGCACAGGGTGCGCACCAGCCGCTGGGCCAGCACGCCGAGCATCGTGGCGTTGATGAGGTAGGACGGCACACCGAGTTCCATCAGCCGGGTGATGGCCGAGGGCGCGTCGTTGGTGTGCAGCGTCGAGAACACCAGGTGGCCGGTCAGCGCCGCCTGCACCGCCATCTCGGCGGTCTGCAGGTCGCGGATTTCGCCGACCATGATGATGTCCGGGTCCTGCCGCATCAGCGCCCGCAGCCCCTCGGCGAAATTGAAATCGAGCTGCGGCTGGACCTGAGTCTGGTTGAACGAGGGCTCGATCATTTCGATCGGGTCTTCCACCGTGCTGACGTTCACCTCCTCGGTGGCGACGCGCTTGAGCGTCGAGTACAGCGTGGTGGTCTTGCCGGAGCCGGTGGGGCCGGTCACCAGGATGATGCCGTGCGGCCGCTTGACCAGCGCCTCCCAGCGGCCGGCGTCGTGCTGGGAAAAGCCCAGCGCGTCGAGGTCCTTGACGGCGGTGTCGGGGTCGAAGATCCGCATCACCATCTTCTCGCCGAAGGCGGTGGGCAGGGTCGACAGCCGCATCTCGATCTCGTCGCCGCGCGGATTGCGGGTCTTGATCCGGCCGTCCTGGGGCCGGCGCTTTTCCACCACGTCCATCCGCCCCAGCAGCTTGATGCGGGCCGTCATGGCGTTGAGCACGCCCATCGGCATCTGGTAGACCGGATGCAGCAGGCCGTCGATCCGGAACCGGATCACGCCCTGCTCGCGCCGCGGCTCCAGGTGGATGTCGCTGGCGCGCTGGTCGAAGGCGTATTGCCACAGCCAGTCCACCACCTGCACCACGCTCTGGTCGTTGGCATCGAGCTGCTTGTTGCTCTTGCCCAGTTCGACCAGCTGTTCGAAACTGGCGGCGCCGGCGTTGCCGCCGGACTTGGCGGCCGCGCGCACCGACTTGGCCAGCGCGAAGAACTCCGCCGTGTAGCGGTGGATGTCCAGCGGATTGGCGATCACCCGCCGCACGCTGCGCTTGGCCTGGCGCTCGACCTCGTCGATCCAGTCGGTGATGAAGGGTTCGGCGGTGGCCACCACCACCTCGCGGGGAGTCACCTGCACCGGCAGCACGCGGTGCCGCTCGGCGTACGCGGCGCTCATGGTGTCGGCCACCTTGCCCACGTCCACTTTCAGCGGGTCGATGCGCAGGTAGTCCATGCCGGCGCGGCCGGCCAGGTACTGCGTCAGCATCTCGATGTCCAGCGGCTTGCCGTCGCTGGCGCGTTCCATCGCAACCGATGCGAGCCGGACCAGCGGATGCTGCGCGCTCTCGGCCTGCGAGCAGCGGGCCACCGTGCGCCGCGCTTCCTCCGGCGAGATCACGTTGTCCTCGCTCAGCCACTCGACCATGATGCGCCAGTCGATCGGACCGCGGTGCGGCGTCCTGGCAGCGGAGGAATGGGGTGTGGCAGCGCGCATTGGATGGGGGGCAGGTCAGGCGACAGGTTTGAAGACCCGCAGCCACTTGGGAGCGGGCAGTCCCCAGCGAGTCTGGATGGTTTCCGCACGTTCGGCAAGCAGGGCGCGGCTGGGGTGCTGCGGTTCGCGCAGGGCCAGCACGATGGTGTTGCCCTCGCGCGTCGGCTTGAAGGCCCACACGGCGTCAGCGCCGAAGGCGGAGACGATCCTGCCCAGGCTCTGCTCGTAACTGGAAGAACGGCCGAACAGGTTCACCGTCATGCAGCCGTCCTCGGTCAGCAACTGGCGGCAGTCGGCGTAAAAGGCGGCGCTGTCCACCACCGGCGCCGCCGCATCGTGGTCGTACAGGTCCACCTGCAGCGCGTCGACGCTGCCGCGCCAGTGCGCATGGGCCGCGACTTCGGCCGCGTCGCCCAGCACCACCGACAGCTTGTCGTCGTCGGCCGGCATCTTGAACCACAGCCGGCAGGCAGCCACCACCTGCGCATTGAGCTCAATCGCGGTGGTCTTCATCCGCAGTTTGCGGCGGCAGAATTTCGTGAGCGACGCAGCGCCCAGCCCCAGTTGCATCGCATGCCGGCCGGTGACGCTGGCCGGATCGGCGAACAGCAGCCACGCCATCATGCGCTGCACATATTCAAGATGGATCTCGAACGGCTCGTCCAGCCGCATCGAGCCCTGCACCCAGTCGGTGTCGCCCAGGTGCAGGTAACGGATGTCGCCGTGGTCGGAGAAGCTGACTTCGGGGAGCTGGGGCGCGGCGGCTTTCAAGGTGGGCGGATTATCCATGGCTGGCCGCGCGCGCCCCACAACCGCGCCCCGCTGCGGCAGAATCGACCGCTTTTGCGCAATGGAGGCACCCGATGTTCGACAAGGAAGTGGTCTGGACCTTTCTCAGCACGCAGGGGATGGACTTCGGGCTGAAGCTGCTGGGGGCCGTCGTCGCCTGGTTCATCGGCCGCTGGGTCATCGTTATCCTCAAGCGCCTGACCAGTGCCGCGCTGCTGCGCGGCCACCGCATCGACGGCACGCTGGCCGTCTACATGACGGCGGTGGTCGGCGTGGCGCTCAACGTGCTGCTGATCCTGGCGATCCTGGACATCTTCGGCGTGCGTACCACCTCGTTCGCGGCGCTGCTGGCCGGCGCCGGGCTGGCGATCGGCACCGCCTGGGGCGGGCTGCTGACCCACTTCGCCGCCGGCGTGTTCCTGCAGGTGCTGCGGCCGTTCAAGGTCGGCGACCATGTGATCGTCGGTGGCGTCAACGGCATCGTCAAGGAGATCGGCCTGTTCGGCACCACGGTGGTCACCGGCGACAGCGTCACCGCGCTGGTCGGCAACAACAAGGTGCTGTCGGACAACATCCAGAACTTCAGCACGCTGCCGGCGCGCCGGGTCGACCTCACGGCCAAGGTCGACAACAGCGTCAACGTGCGCGAGGCGATGGACAAGCTGCGCGAAGCCGTGGCCAGCGTGGCGAACGTTGCCAGGGAGCCCCGGCCCGACGTCGAGATCCTGCAGTTCACGCCCGAGGGTCCGCTGCTGGCGGTGCGCCCTTACACCCACACCAACAACTACTGGCAGGTGTACTTCGACACCAACAAGGCGATCGTCGACACTTTCACCGCCGCCGGCTACCCGGTGCCGGAGATGCGCACCGCGCAACGCGCGATTCAGGACGCGCCCAGCAGCGTCCCCAGCCCCGGCAAGGCCTGACAGGCGTTGCCGGTGGTGGCCTGCGCCAGCGCCGCCACCTCGATGCCGCGCAGCTGCGCCAGCACCTGCGCGATGCGCGGCAATTCGGCCGGCTCGTTGCGGCCCTGGGCCTGGCCCGCTTCCCGCTGCTGCGACGTCGCATAGAGCCAGTGCGGCGGAATGTCGGGCGAATCGGTTTCCATCACCAGCGCATCCAGCGGTAACGCGCTGGCCAGCCGGCGGATCTGCTGGGCCCGCTCGTACGTGACGTTGCCGCCAAAGCCGAGCTTGAACCCGAGGTCCAGGAACTGACTGGCCTGCTGCTGGCTGCCGTTGAACGCATGGGCGATGCCGCTAACGCTGGCGCCGCGCAGGCCCTTGAGCAGCCGGTCGGCCGAGCGCCGCACATGCAGGATCACCGGCAGGCCGTGCTTGCGTGCCAGCGCCAGCTGCTCGCGGTAGAAGAACTCCTGCCGGACGGGATCCAGGCCGGGCACGAAGAAGTCCAGCCCGATCTCGCCCACGGCCAGCAGCCGCGGGTCGTCGCGGTGCCGGGCCAGGGCCAGGTCCAGCGCCGACAGGTCGTCGTCAGAGGCGCGCCCGGTGCAAAGCGGGTGGATGCCCAGCGCGTAAGCGTCGCCGTGGGCGTGCGCCAGCTGCCGCACCGTGTCGAAGTTGCCGACCTCGACCGCCGGCAGCAGGCACAGGCCGACGCCGGCTTGCGCCGCCCGTGCGCGCACCTGCTCGCGGTCGGGCGCGAACTCGGGCGCGTCGAGGTGACAGTGGGTATCGATCCAGGGCGCCATGGCCCGGATGATGCCGCAACATTCGTGCAGCGGCGCCCAAAGCGTGATACCGTGCGATTTCGTTTTCCCCCGCAGTCTCATAGGTGAACGGATGCGCAGGCCAGCCCTTTACAGCTCCAGCCGCTCCGGCCGTGTTCCGGAGGCTTCGCCTGCCGCCGACACAGCGCCGGTGGCCTCCACCGCAGGCTCCGCGCCGACCTCGCGCTTGTCCGCCGCCAGTCCCCGCCTGCTCTGGGCCGCCATCGCCCTGCTGGCGCTGCTGCTGACCTGCAGCCTGGCGCTGTCGCTGCGTCCCACCCAGCGCCGCCTGACCCAGGAAGACATCAACGCGGCCGTCATGAAGACGATGGAAACGCAGGTCATGCCCTCCGAATACGCCAGGGCCTACGACAAGATCAGCCCCTCGGTGGTGCGGGTCATCAGCTACGTGAAGAAGAGCCGGCTGAAGGAAGAAAAGAGCCTGAAGAACGCCCGGCTGGCGCCGCGGCCCAAGGCCCTCGGTCCGGCCCCGGGCGCGCAAGCGGCAGGTGAAGACGAAGACATCGAGCAGGGCGTCGGCACCGGCGTTGTCATCATCGACAAGGGCGTGATCCTGACCAACCTGCACGTGGTCTCGGGCGCCGACCGGATCAAGGTCATCTTCTCCGACGGCATGGAATCGAGCGCCTCGATCAGCGGCGTCCAGCCCGAAAACGACCTGGCGGTGCTGCAGGCCAGCAAGATCCCCGACGACATGATCGCCGCCACCATGCGCTCCACCAGCGACCTGGCGCCCGGCGACAAGGTGCTGGCCGTGGGCTTTCCGTTCGGCATCGGGCCCTCGGTCTCCGGCGGCATCGTCTCGGGCCTCAAGCGCGTGTTCCGCTCGCCCGAAGGCAAGCAGGAAATGACGAACCTGATCCAGTTCGACGCCGCCGCCAATCCGGGCAACTCGGGCGGGCCGCTGGTGACCATGGACGGCGAGGTGGTGGGCATCGTCACCGCCATCCTGAATCCGACCTCGGCGCGCACCTTCCTGGGCATCGGCTTCGCCGTGCCGATCGAGAATGCCGCCGCCGCCGCCGGCCTGCCGCCGTTCTGAAGGCTGCTGCCACGCCGTTTCATTTTCCAGCAACCAGCACCAGCACCACATGAATGACACCACCCGCCAGGACAGTGCCACCGCCCAGTTGATGGAACAGGTTCTTTACGAGGTCAAGCGGGTCGTGGTGGGCCAGGACCGGTTCCTGGAACGGGTGATGGTGGCGATGCTGGCGCAGGGCCACCTGCTGGTGGAAGGCGTGCCGGGCCTGGCCAAGACGCTGACCATCAAGACGCTGGCCAACACCATCCGCGGCCAGTTCAAGCGCATCCAGTTCACGCCCGACCTGGTGCCATCGGACCTGGTGGGCACCCGCATCTACAACCAGAAGACCGGCGACTTCTCCACCGCGCTGGGACCGGTGTTCACCAACCTGCTGCTGGCCGACGAAATCAACCGGGCCCCGGCCAAGGTGCAGAGCGCGCTGCTGGAAGTGATGCAGGAGCGGCAGGTCACCATCGCCGGCGAAACCCACAAGGTGCCGAGCCCGTTTCTCGTCATGGCGACGCAGAACCCGATCGAGACCGAAGGCACCTATCCGCTGCCGGAAGCGCAGGTGGACCGCTTCATGATGAAGGTGCTGGTCGACTACCCGACCGACGAGGAAGAGTTCGTGATCGTCGAGCGCGTCACCGGCCCCGCCGTCACCGTCTCCGCCGTGGCCACCACCGAGCAGCTGGCCGCGCTGCAGCAGGAATGCCGCCGCGTGTATGTGGACCCGTCGCTGGTGCAGTACGCCGTCAAGCTGGTGTCCGCCACCCGCACACCCGAAAAACATGGCCTGAAGGAGCTGGGCAAGTACCTGACCTTCGGCGCCAGCCCGCGCGCCACCATCAACCTGACCGAAGGCGCCCGGGCCCTGGCCATGATGCGCGGCCGGACCTACGCGCTGCCGGAGGACATGACCGACCTGGTGCCCGACGTGCTGCGGCACCGGCTGGTGCTGTCGTACGAAGCGCTGTCGGAAGGCCTCACGGCCGACGCGCTGGTCAGCAAGATCATGACCCGCATCGCCGCCCCGCCGCGGCCGCTGGAACATGAAAAACTGGCTGCGTAGATTCGCCCCCCCCCGAAGCGCCTCCGGCGCCTCCCCCCCAGGGGGGCGCAGCGAGCGGACCGGCGAAGCCGGATCCGCCGCTGCCCCGCCGGAGGGTAGCGAGCACGTGCTGCGCCGGCTCGAATGGACCGTGATCCGCCGGCTCGACGGCCTGTTGCAGGGCGACTACCGAACGCTGCTGCGCGGCGCCGGGCTGGACCTGGCCGACCTGCGCGAATACCAGCACCACGACGACGTCCGCCACATCGACTGGAACGTCACCGCCCGCACCGGCACGCCGCATGTGCGCGTCTTCACCGAAGATCGCGAGATGGCCGCCTGGTTCCTGCTGGACCTGAGCCCGAGCGTGGACTTCGGCTCTGGCGAGCTGCGCAAGCGCGAGGTCTCGGCCGAATTCGTCGCCGTGCTGGCGCGCATGCTGACGCGCCATGGCAACCGGGTCGGCGCGATGCTGTACGGCTGCGGCGTGGACACGGTGCTGCCCACCCGCGGCGGCCGTCGCCATGTGCTGAACCTGCTCAACACCATCCGCACCCGGCCGGCCGCCGTCGAAGCCGGGCCGACCCGGCTCAACGAACTGCTCGAATCGGGCGCCGCCCTGATCAAGCGCCGCTCCACCGTGTTCGTGGTGTCGGACTTCATCGCCGAGCCCGGCTGGGAAAAGCCGCTGGGCCACCTGGCGCAGCGCCATGAAGTGGTGGCAGTGCGCTTGCTGGACCCGATGGAGCTGCAGCTGCCCGACCTCGGGCTGCTGACCATCCGCGACGCCGAGACCGGCGAGCAGCTGCTGGTGGACACGCACGACGCGGGCTTTCGCAAGCGCTTCGCCAGCATCGCCGCGCAACGCGAAGCGCAGTTGCGCCAGTCGCTGGTGCGGGCCGGCGTCGACGCGCTGGAGCTGTCCACCGACGCCGACCTGGTCGAGGCCGTCGTGCGGTTCACCGACATGCGCAAGCGCCGTTCGCGCCTGGCGTCCGGCGGCCTGCCCGCACACCTCAGAGCCGCCTGAAGCAAAGAGGAAAATGTTGAGCCCCCACACGCTCGTCCGATCGCTGCCCCCCGAGGGGGCGCAGGCCTGCCTTGGGGCGGCCCGGCAGGAGGCCTGACATGTACTTCCAATGGCCTGAATTTCTGTGGTTGATGCTGGCCATGCCGCTGCTGGTGCTGCTGTACCTGTGGCTGCTGCGGCGCAAGAAGAAGACCGCGCTGCGCTACGCCTCGCTGTCGATCGTCAAGGAGGCGATGGGTCCCGGCCAGACCGTGCGCCGCCACATCCCGCCGGCCCTGTTCCTGCTGGCGTTGATCGCCATGCTGCTGGCGGCGGCGCGGCCGATGGCGGTGATCACGCTGCCGTCCAACCAGCAGACCATCATCCTGGCGATGGACGTGTCGGGCAGCATGCGCGCGACCGACGTCCAGCCCAGCCGCCTGGTGGCGGCCCAGAACGCGGCCAAGGCGTTCATGGCCGACCTGCCGCGGCACGTGAAGGTCGGCATCGTCGCCTTCGCCGGCTCGGCCCAGGTGGCGCAGGCACCGACCACCAACCGCGAGGACCTGGTCACCGCGATCGACCGCTTCCAGCTGCAGCGTGCCACCGCCACCGGCAACGCGATCGTGATCTCGCTGGCCACGCTGTTCCCGGATGCCGGCATCGAGCTGGAGTCGCTGCAGGTCGGCCGGGACCGCCAGCGTGGCTTCTCGCTGGACCAGGAGAAGAAGGAGAAGAAGCCGTTCACGCCGGTGGCGCCCGGCTCCTACACCTCGGCCGCCATCATCATGCTGACCGACGGCCAGCGCACCACCGGCGTCGACCCGCTCGAAGCGGCCAAGCTGGCGGCCGACCGCGGCGTGCGCGTCTACACCGTCGGCATCGGCACGGTCGACGGCGAAACCATCGGCTTCGAAGGCTGGTCGATGCGGGTGCGGCTGGACGAGGAAACGCTCAAGGCCATCGCCACCAAGACCAACGCCGAATACTTCTACGCCGGCACGGCCGACAACCTCAAGAAGGTCTACAACACCTTGAGTTCACGGCTGACGGTGGAGAAGAAGGAAACGGAAATCTCCGGCCTTCTGGCCCTGGCCGCCGCCGCGCTGTCGCTGCTGTCGGCGGGGCTGTCGCTGCTCTGGTTCAACCGGATTCTTTGAGCGTCGTCCCCACGGCCGTCATGCCGGACTTGATCCGGCATCCATGTTTTGTCGTGGTCGCGCCGATGCCTGGTTGGCGCGGCCGCCGGCCTGGGTGGGCCGTTCTCCGGTCACGCTCGCGGTCGCTACACCGGACGCACCTCATTGATCTGACTCGATGCGATAGCGGTGTCGCTCCCGGGATGACGCCCGCGAGCGTGACCGGAGAACACCCCGTCCCGGCCGCCGGCCGTGCCAACCAGACTGGCACGCGAGCACAAGAAGACATGGATCCCGGATCAAGTCGTCCGGGATGACGTCACTCTCAGCCGAGGCGCCCTGATGTCAGCCGCAACTGACGGCCGCAACGCGCCGCCAGCGTCTCGTCGTGCGTGACCAGCACGAACGCCGTTCCCTGGTCGCGCGCCAGTTGCAGCATCAGTTCGAACACGCCATCCGCCGTGCTGCGATCGAGGTTGCCGGTGGGCTCGTCGGCGAGCACGCAGGCCGGGTGCGTGACCAGCGCCCGCGCGATCGCCACCCGCTGGCGCTCGCCGCCGGAGAGTTCGGCCGGACGGTGCTTGACCCGCTCGCCCAGGCCGACCGACTCCAGCGTCTTGGCTGCCTGCGCGTTGCACTCTTCCATCGGCAGGCGCCGGATGCGCAGCGGCATGCCGACGTTGTCCAGGGCGCTGAATTCCGGCAGCAGGTGATGGAACTGGTAGACGAAGCCCAGGTGCTTGTTTCGCAACCGACCCTGTTCGGCGGCGCTGAGCTGCGACAGCTCCTGTCCCATCAGCTGCACATGGCCGGAGGTCGGCGCATCGAGTCCGCCCAGCAAATGCAGCAGCGTGCTCTTGCCGGAACCGGACGCGCCGACGATGGCCAGCGTCTCGCCGGCCCGCACCTGCAGGTCGACGCCGTGCAGCACCTCCACGTCCAGCGGACCTTCCGTGAAGCGCTTGGTCAGGCCCTGGCACTGCAGCACGATCTCGCCATTGCGATTCGGGTCACTCATAACGCAGCGCCTCGGCCGGATTGACGCGGCTGGCGCGCCAGCTCGGGTAGATGGTGGCGATGAAGGCCAGCACCAGCGAGATCAGCGCGATCGGCAAGATGTCGGATTGCTGCGGCTCGCTGGGCATGCGGCTGATCAGGTAGATGTCCTTGGGCAGGAAGCTGGCATGGAACGCTTGTTCCAGCGCCGGCACGATGACGTCGATGTTCATCGCGATGCCCAGCCCAAGCAGCAGGCCGGCCAGCGTGCCGATCACGCCGACCATCGCGCCCTGCACCACGAAGATGCCCATGATGCTGGCCGGGCTCGCGCCCAGCGTGCGCAGGATGGCGATGTCGGCGCGCTTGTCGGTCACCGTCATCACCAGCGTGCTGACCAGGTTGAAGGCCGCCACCGCGACGATCAGCGTCAGGATGATGAACATCATCCGCTTCTCCACCTGCACCGCCGCGAACCAGGTGCGGTTCTGCCGCGTCCAGTCCTTGATCAGAAACGAGCCGGTGAGCGTTCGCCCCAGTTCGGCCGCGACTTCGGGCGCCTGGTGCAGGTCCTTCAATTTCAGGCGGATGCCGGTCGGCCCCTCCAGCCGGAAGATGCGCTGGGCGTCGTCCATGTGCAGCAGCACCAGGCCGTTGTCGTATTCGTAGTGGCCGGAGTCGAAGGTGCCGACCACCGTCATCTGCTTCAGGCGCGGCACGATGCCGGCCGGCGTCACCTGGCCGCTGGGCGCGATCAGCGTGACCGGGTCGCCGACCCGCACGCCCAGGTTGCGCGCCAGCTCGGCGCCCAGCACGATGCCGAACTGGCCGGCCACCAGCTTGTCCAGGCTGGAGTTCTGCATCGACGCGGCGATGTCCGTTACTTCGCTCTCATGCGCCGGGTCGATGCCGCGCACGATGGTGCCGCGCATGTCCTCGCCGCGCGCCAGCAGCGCCTGGGCCGCGACAAAGGGCGCGGCGCCGATCACCTGCGGGTTCCTGCGCGCCTCCTGCATGGTGCGCTGCAGGTCCGGCAGCGCGCCGCCGCCGGGGCCGTAGATCTCGATGTGCGAGACCACGCCCAGCATGCGGTCGCGCACCTCCTTCTGGAAGCCGTTCATCACCGACAGCACGATGATCAGCGCCGCCACGCCCAGCGCGATGCCGAGCATCGAGACGCCGGAGATGAAGGAGATGAAGCCGTTGCGGCGGGTGGCGCGGCCGGCCCGCGTGTAGCGCCAGCCCAGGGCCAGTTCGTAGGGAAGTCGCATGGAGCCGTCTTGTTGGGTCAGCGATTGTGGCATCCCGGACAATAGGGGCCATGTCAGACGGCGTCCACTTGTTGATCCCATTCGCCGCGAGCCAGCATGCCGGCTGCCGCGAGGCGGCTCAAACACTGGAGTTGCCGCAGTTGCAGCGGCTGCTGGCGCGGCTGCAGCCCTCGGCCACCGACGCCGGCGACGAGCGCAGCCTGTCTCCGCCGCACGAGCGGGTGCTGGCCGCCGCCTGCGGCCTGGCGGCGCCGGACGGCTGCATCCCCTGGGCGGCCTGGCAGGTGCAGCAGGAGCAACGGGGCCAGGGCGGCGCCGCCGGCCAGGCCTGGGCCTGGATCACGCCCTGCCACTGGCACGTGGCCACCGACCACATCGTCATGACGCATCCGCAGGAACTGCGGCTGGATGGCGAAGACTCGAGCTTGCTGCTGGCAGCGATGCAGCCGTTCTTCGCCCAGGACGGCATCACGCTGCAATACCACGCACCGACCCGCTGGCTGGCGCATAGCGAGCTGTTCCGCGGCCTGGCCACCGCCTCGCTCGACCGCGTTTTGAACCGCGACATCGACGACTGGGTGCCGCGGGCCGCAGCCGCCGCGCCCTTGCGCCGGCTGCAGCAGGAAATGCAGATGCTGCTGTACACCCACCCGGTCAACGACCAGCGGGCGCGCGGCGGGCTGCTGGCCGTCAACTCCTTCTGGGCCAGCGGCACCGGCGCGCTGCCGGCCAGGCACCCGCCCGGTCCGCCGGCCGACCTGCTGCTGCCGCAGCAGCTGCGCGACGCCGCCTTGCTGCGGGACTGGATCGGCTGGTCCACCGCCTGGCAGCAGGTCGACGCCCTGCAGTGCCGCCAACTCAATGACAGCCTGGACCGCGGCGAGCCCGTGACGCTCACCTTGTGCGGCGATGCCAACGCACGCAGCTGGTCGGGCCGGGGAACCGGCTGGTGGGGGCGCCTGCGCGACGCGCTCAAACGCCAGCCCCTGTCGCAACTGTTCGAGACACTATGAAAATCCTGGTCAGGGACATTCCGCCACGCGCCGCCTGGGCGCTCGAGCAGGCCGGCATCCATCCGCTGCTGGCGCGCCTGTACGCCGCCCGCGGCGTGCTGGGCAAGGACGAACTCGATGACGCGCTGGCGCGGCTGCTGCCGCCCTCCGGCATGAAGGGCACGCAGGAAGCCGCGGTGCTGCTGGCCGACGCCATCGCCGCCGGCAAGAAGCTGTGCGTGGTCGCCGACTACGACTGCGACGGCGCGACCGCCTGCGCGGTGGCGGTGCGCGGCCTGCGCCTGCTCGGCGCGCAGCACGTGGGCTACATCGTTCCCGATCGGGTGGTCGACGGCTACGGCCTGACGGCGCCGATCGCGCAGCGCGTGAAGGACAGCGGCGCCGACATCCTGATCACGGTGGACAACGGCATCGCCAGCGTGGACGGCGTCGCCAGGGCCAACGCGCTCGGCCTCAAGGTGCTGGTGACCGATCACCATCTGCCGGGCCCGGAGTTGCCCGCCGCCGAAGTGATCGTCAATCCCAACCAGCCGGGTTGCGGCTTCGAGAGCAAGTCGATCGCCGGCGTCGGCGTGATGTTCTACGTGCTGCTGGCGCTGCGCGCGGAGATGAGAAAGCGTGGAGTGTTCACCGGCGGTCCCGCCGCCGGGCCGCCCCAAGGCGGGACAGCCCCCTCGGGGGGCAGCGCAGCCAGCGAAGCTGCAAGCGTGGGGGCCCAATTGACGCAACCCAAGCTCGATGCGCTGCTGCCATTGGTGGCGTTGGGCACGGTGGCCGATGTGGTCAAGCTCGACGCCAACAACCGCCGGCTGGTGGCGCAAGGGCTCAAGCGCGTGCGGGCCGGCCAGCTCCCCTGCGGCCTGGCCAGCCTGTTCACGGCGGCGGCGCGGCAGTCGCGCGTGGCCACCACCTTCGACTTCGGCTTTGCCCTGGGCCCGCGTATCAACGCCGCCGGCCGGTTGGCCGACATGACGCTGGGCATCGAATGCCTGCTGACCGACGACCCGGCCCGGGCCGACGAACTGGCGCGCACGCTGGACGGCATCAACCGTGAGCGGCGCGAGATCGAGGGCGACATGCGTGAACAGGCGATGCTGATCGCCGAGTCCCTCTTCGACGACGGCGACGAGCCGCCGCCGGCGATCTGCGTGTTCGACCCCGACTTCCATGAAGGCGTGGTCGGCATCGTGGCGTCGCGCATCAAGGACAAGCTGCACCGGCCCACCTTCGTGTTCGCCGCCAGCCAGGCGCCGGGCAAGGAGCACGAGCTCAAGGGCTCGGGCCGCTCGATCCCCGGCTTTCACCTGCGCGACGCGCTGGACCTGGTGGCCAAGCGCCATCCCGGCGTGCTGCTGCGGTTCGGCGGCCATGCGATGGCGGCCGGCTGCACCGTGGGCGAGGAGCACATCGCCACCTTCGAGCAGGCCATGAGCCTGGTGGCGCGGGAATGGCTGGACACCGAGACGCTGGCGCGCCGGCTGCAAACCGACGGCCCGCTGCTGCCGGAATATCGGCGTCCCGAGCTGGTCGACACGCTGCACCACGAGGTCTGGGGCCAGGGCTTCGCGCCGCCGCTGTTCAGCGAGGAAGTGGAGGTGGTGTCGCAGCGGCTGGTGGGAGAGAAGCACCTGGCGCTGAAGTTGAAGCACCAGGGAACGCCGGTGGACGGCATCTGGTTCGGCCACACCGAGCCGCTGCCGGCGCGGGTGGTGCTGGCCTTCCGGCTCGATGCCGATGAATGGCAGGGCGCGCGGCGGGTGCGCTTCCTGGTGGAAGGCGCGGAAACCTGAGATCTTGCGCGACAGACCTTCAGCTCTGTCCCCAACTTCAGCCGCTCAGGCGTGCAGGGCGGCGCCCCAGCCGCGCGGATCGTCGAAATAGGTGAACAGCCGCACCGAGACCGCTCGCAGCTGGTCGTCGGAGCTGGAGTGGGCGCGGGCCAGTTGCCACATCGCGTATTCGCGGTCGCCCAGCATCATGTCGGCGCTGACGCAGCGGCCGTGGCCGGCCATCAGCAGCGTGAAGGTACCGAGCAACTCGGTCGGACAGTAGCGCGATGCATCCATCTCCACGAAGTCGTCGGAGGCATCGATCGACGTCTCGTGGCGCTGGGCGGTGGCTTGGTCGACTTGGTCCATGGAGGTCTCCCTGTCCTTGATACTGTGACTTGATCGTAGGTGGCGAACCGGGGCCATGCAGTCGGCGGCAAGGCCCTGGGACTGTCGGACACAGGCTCAACGACGACGGGTGAAACCGGAAGCACGAAAAAAGGGGGTGCACGTGGCACCCCCAGACCTGGAGCGAGTCGACTGGATCAGTGGAGCACGTAACTCACCGGGACCGCGCTGATCAGGCCAGCCTGGGTGGGCTGCAGCTGTGGCATGTCACGGTTGGCAAGCGAACCGGAATCGACGTCGGCTGAGCGAACACCGGAGGCCTGGCGCGCGCAGCTGGAAATGGTGGACTTGTGGAGAGAGTCGAGGCAATCGGTCAGCGCGTTGCGCTGCTCCACGGCCACCGTCTCGCGGGCCTGGGCACGAGCCACCTGACCGGTGCACAGGCGGTAGAACGCCACCACCTGCAGCAGCGCCAGCACCGCCACCCCCGCCCACACCAGCCTGGCCCACGGGGACTGTTGGATCTGGTTCACGGTACGGGACAGCATGGCGATCGCTCCTGAAGGTTGATGGGTCGATGCTAGGGTCGGCCCCCCCGGGCGAGCTAGCGCAATTCTCCCGTCGTGGCGTAGGACAGAATCGCTGCTGGCAGGCCCGCCTGCCGCATCGACCGCACCATGACCACCCTGCTCACCCCTGCCCAGACCGCCGCGCGCCTGCCTTACCCGGCGCTGGCGGCTGCGATCGCGGCCCTGCTGGCCGACCCCACGGTGCAGGTGCCGCCGCGCCTGGTGCAGGCGCTGCCCGGCGGCGGCAGCCTGTTCGTCATGCCGGCCTTCGACGCCCGGCTGGCGATCACCAAGCTGATCACCTTCACTCCCGCCAACGCCGGCAGCGGCCGCCCCGCCATCCAGGGCGACGTGCTGGTGTTCGACGTCGCCAGCGGCGAACGCCGACTGATCCTGGACGGACCCACGGTGACGGCGCGCCGCACCGCCGCCGTCTCGCTGCTGGCCGCGCAGCGGCTTGCCGCGCAGACCAGGGGTCCGCTGCTGATCGTCGGCGCCGGCGCCCAGGGGCTGGCCCACCTGGAGGCGTTCACGCAGGGCCTTGGCGTGCGCGACGTGCGGATTGCGTCACACAGCATGGCCAGCGCGCAGCGGCTGGCCGATCATGCCAACGCGATGGGCGTGACGGCGACGGCGGTCGGCGATGCCGACGCGCACATGGCGGACTGCCCGCTGGTCGTGACGTGCACGCCGGCCCATGGCGTCGTCCTGCGCGCCCTGCCCCGGCCCGATGCCTTCGTCGCCGCCGTCGGCGCCTTCACGCCGGCGATGGTTGAACTCGACGCGGCGCTGTGCCGGCACTTTGCCGCGCACGGCGCCATCGTCGTCGATACGCCCGACGCGCAGCAGGAAGCGGGCGATCTGCTGCAGGCGGGGCTCGATGTGACTCGATTTCCGGACCTGCGGTCGGTGCTCCTTCGTCCCGTTCGGGCTGAGTTTGTCGCAGCCCACGCAGGCCCCGTGCTGTTCAAGAGTTGCGGCTGGGCCGGCTGGGACCTGGCCGCCGCACGCTGCGCCATCGCCACACCGGAGTTGCCATGAATGTTCGCAAGTCGAAGAAGAACGCCTTGATCGGCATTGGCATCGCCGGGTTCGCCGTGTTGGGCGTCGCCAGCCCGGCCCGGGCCGATGAAGTCCGCGTGCTCGCCGCCGGCGCGGCGAAAGCGGCGCTGGAGCAGATCGTGCCGCAGTTCCAGCGCGCAACCGGCCACAGCGTGCGGGCCGGCTACGACACCGTCGGCGCGCAGCGCGACCGGGTGCTCAAGGGCGAGGCCGCCGACCTGGTGATCCTGAGCGACAGCGCGATCGCGCAACTGGCCGCCGCCGGCCGGTTGCCCGACGCCGGGCGCCAGGCGCTCGGCATCGTCTCGGTGTCGCTCGCGGTGCGGGCCGGCGCCCCGGTTCCCGACATCTCGACACCCGAGGCGCTGAAGCTCGCGCTGCAACAGGCGCCGACCATCGCCTACGCCGACCCGGCGCGCGGCGCCACCGCGGGCACGCACTTCGACAAAGTGCTGGTGCAGCTCGGCCTGCGCGAAGGGCTGCAGCCCCGCCTGCACGTCCTGCCGTTCGGTGTCGACGTGATCAAGGACGTCTCCACCGGCAAGTACGCGCTGGGCGTCAGCCAGTCCAGCGAGATCCTGCAGCACGAAGGGATCAACATGGTCGGACCGCTGCCGCCGCCCTACGGCCTGAGCACCGGCTATGCGGCGGCCGTGGCCAGCCCGCAGCCAGCGGCGCGGCAGCTGCTGCAGTTCCTGGCCGAGCCGCCAGCGCTTGCCGCATTCCGCTCGACCGGCTTCCTGCAGCCCTGAACGGCAGCTCGTTTGAGCCAGACGAGCGCACGACCATGACGCCGCGCAAAGGATGTTCGTCCTGACACGTTAGAGTCACCGGATGTGTCCCACCAGCGTCGAATTCTTCGACACGCAGTTCCAGCGCCAGCTGCGCGACGGCGTCTTCGATCTCAACCCGTTCGAACTCGCCGCCTTGCCGTATCTGCAGGGACGCGTGCTGGACTTCGGATGCGGCCTGGGTAACCTGGCGGTGGCGGCGGCCAGGCAGGGCTGTTCGGTTGTCGCGCTGGACGCCAGCCCCGCGGCCATCGCCCACCTGCGGGACGTCGCGGCCACCAGCCAGCTTCCGATCGAGGCCATCGAAGCCGACCTGCGCAGCCACGAGCTCGACCAGGACTTCGACTGCATCGTCTCGATCGGCCTGCTGATGTTCTTCGACTGCGCCACGGCCTTGCGCCAGCTCGAAAGCCTGCAAGCGCACGTGCGACCCGGCGGCCTGGCCATCGTCAACGTGCTGGTCGAAGGAACGACCTACCTGGCCATGTTCGACGCCAGCGGCCACTGCCTGTTCGCCCGCGACGAACTGCAGCGCCGCTTCCGGGGCTGGGACCTGCTGCGATGCGAGCAGCAACAGTTCGATGCCCCGAACGCAAGCGTCAAGGCGTTCGTGACGCTGATCGCGCGCCGGCCGGCGGCGATTTCAGCCGACGCGCCAAGCTAGCCCTTGCGCTCCAGCAGTTCGACCAGCGCCTTGGCCGCCGCCTCGGACGAGGCCGGGTTCTGCCCGGTGATCAGGATGCCGTCCGTCAGCACATAGGACTGCCAGTCGCCGCCCTTGGAGTAACTTCCGCCCTTGCCCTTGAGCATGTCTTCGACCAGGAACGGCACGACCTTGGTCAGGCCGACCGCTTCTTCCTCGGTGTTGGTGAAGCCGGTCACCCGCTTGCCCTTGACCAGCGGCGAGCCGTCGGGCGCCTTGACGTCGCGCAGCACAGCCGGCGCGTGGCAGACCGCGGCCACCGGCTTGCCGGCCGCCTGCATCGCCTCGATCAAGGCGACCGACGACTTGTCGTTGGCCAGGTCCCACAGCGGGCCGTGGCCGCCGGAATAGAACACCGCATCGAAATCGGTGGCCGAGACGTCGGCCAGCTTTCGGGTGCTGGCCAGATCCGCCTGCGCGGCCGGGTCCTTCTTGAAGCGGCGGGTGGCGTCGGTCTGCGAATCGGCTTCGTCGCTTTTCGGGTCAAGCGGCGGCTGGCCGCCGCGCGGCGAGGCCAGCGTGAGCTTCGCGCCGGCGTCCTTCAGGACGTAGTAGGGTGCGGCGAATTCTTCCAGCCAGAAGCCGGTCTTCTTGCCAGTGTTGCCGAGCTGGTCGTGCGAGGTCAGGACGATGAGGATGTTCATAGGCGCTCCAGTTGAGAGCCAACGAGCGTACCTCGCCGGCGCCGGTTTGTGGGGTGCGCGCGGAATGGATGAGCCAGCGTCGCCGGACCGAGATCCGGTTCAGCCAGGTCCCTTCACGTGCGGAGCTTGGTCAGGACCGTGACGGATTTCAAGCTCGGCTTGGGGGAAGGCACAGCTGCAAAGATGTTCTTCATCGAGTCTTTCCATCAGTCCAGACCCACCGGTGAGGTCCAGTAGAAATGTCCACGGCGGCGGGCGCGGCGCAGCTAGGTCTTTTCGTGGGTTCACCGCCCAGACAACTCTCTAGTGCATCTGAAGCATCATGATTTGAACGTTGGATGCTACCAACGAAGAGGGCATCCCCGCATTCCGCATGGCCGATTCCATGGAAGCTGCATCTGACATATCAGCAACTTCCAGATCCAGGGTTCCATCTGGTCTGATGACAGGCATTGAGACCGCTGTCGGCTGCTCTGCCATCATGGCCGGAACGATTCGTGAAAGAGACTGAGCCGCAGCATTGGCGCCGCGGGTCATTGCACCCGACATGGCACCGACTGCACAGGCAATCTGCTGCGTGGTCGAAGTACCCGGCGTATTGCAATGAACGCCCCCGCTGCTGTCATTGACGTCAGGTGACCTCTTCGCCATCATCGTCACCCGTGCCAACTGTTTGATCATATTGGCTTGCTTACCAAGCATCACAGGATCGGAGCCGCTGGTTTGAAGGTCAATCACCGGCTTGGCCATGAGGTCAACGCCGGACGTCGAGATAAGTTGTTGCACCTGACCCATTGCCAAAGCAATCCCGGCAGCATCGTTGCCGGTTGTACGCGTCCAACTCGTTGCCATTTCGCTGAACGGAGTTATGTAGGTCATCGACTTCAACGAAATTGCCGGTATGACCGAGCGCATGGTCATGTCGTACGGGATGTAAGAGCCGCTCGTTTCATCGAGCATCGCACTCGTTTCGCTGGCGATCACTTTGACGATGGCCGGGCCTGTAAAACCATCGGTTAGCGTCACAGAAAAAGAGCCATCAGACCCAGTGGAACCCGCCGCGCACGATGCATCCGCCTCAGGCACTCCATCCACGATACGGCAAACCAGAACTTTTGCCTGCTTAACGAGCCCCTTCGATACTGTGCCGCTCACAGAGGTTGGCGCGGCGAGGGAGAACGCCGGGTCTTGACCAGCTCCGCCACACCCAGCAATGGCGGACAGCACTGAGATCGTGGCGCCATAAACTAAACTCTCCCTAAATCTTAATTTCATCTGGTTACCTCTAATATTGGCAGGTCAAAGCGACTGGCTTCATGGCAGATCGACCAAGTCAGCGCCGGTGTCAGCAAGGTGCATGCTTTCGGTGCTGGAGTGAATGCGAAATCGAACCACCGACACGCGGACTTCAATCCGCCGTTCATGCCCTCACGCCTTCGGCAACGTCACCCCGCGTTGCCCCTGGTACTTCCCGCCTCGGTCCTTGTAGCTGGTCTCGCAGACCTCGTCGCTCTCGAAGAACAGCACCTGGGCGCAGCCCTCGCCGGCGTAGATCTTGGCCGGCAGCGGCGTGGTGTTGGAAAACTCCAGCGTCACGTAGCCTTCCCACTCGGGCTCGAACGGCGTGACGTTGACGATGATGCCGCAGCGCGCATAGGTGCTCTTGCCCAGGCAGATGGTCAGCACATTGCGCGGGATGCGGAAGTACTCCAGCGTGCGGGCCAGCGCGAAGCTGTTGGGCGGGATGATGCAGACGTCGTCGTGGAAGTCGACAAAACTCTTCTCGTCGAAGTTCTTCGGGTCGACCACCGTGCTGTGGATGTTGGTGAAGACCTTGAATTCCGGCGCGCAGCGGATGTCGTATCCGTAGCTCGAGGTGCCGTAGCTGATCACCTTCCTGCCGTCCACTTCCCTCACCTGCTGCGGCTCGAACGGCTCGATCAGCCCGTGCTGTTCGGCCATCCTGCGGATCCACTTGTCGCTCTTGATCGTCATGTTGTCTTCGCTCCTGCCGCTATTGTCACCCGTTCGACGATGCGGTCGTCGCCCAGCACGATCATGGCGAACAGCAGTTCGTCCAGGCTGGCGGCGTGGCTCACCTTGCGCGCCAGCAGCGGCATGGCCTGCGGATTGAGGACGATGAAGTCGGCCTCGCAGCCGGGCTGCAGGTTGCCGACCGTGCCTTCCAACCCCAGCGCCCGCGCGGCGCCGGCCGTGTGGTGCCACCACAGGTGCTGGGGCGAGAGCGACACGCCGGGCTTGGTCTGGCCTTCGCGCCCGACGTAGTACGCCGCCAGCATGGTGTGGAACGGGCTGAAGCTGGTGCCGCCGCCGACGTCGCTGGCCAGCCCGTACTTGAACCCGATCCGGTCGGCGCCCTCGAAGTCGAAGAAGCCGCTGCCCAGGAACAGGTTGCTGGTGGGACTGACGGCCGCCGCCGCGCCGCTGGAGCGCATCAGCGCCCGGTCCTCGTCGTCGA
Organism: Burkholderiales bacterium; assembly: GCA_038244915.1. GTDB lineage: Bacteria > Pseudomonadota > Gammaproteobacteria > Burkholderiales > Burkholderiaceae_C > Ramlibacter. Next base: position 21,016 of record JBBRSZ010000035.1, read on the forward strand.
AGTGGATGCAGTGGGCGTAGATGGCGCGATCGCGCATCAGGCCGAAGCCTTCGTAGACTGCCAGGTAGCTGCGCGCATCGGGAAACAGCTGGCGCGCCCAGGCGATCTCGTCCTTGTTCTCGGCCACGTGCGACTGGATCCAGACGTCCGGATACTTCGCCGCCAGCTCGCCGGCCCCGCGCAGCTGCGCCTCGCTGCAGCTGGGCGCGAAGCGCGGCGTGATGGCGTAGCCCAGGCGGTCGGTGCCATGCCAGCGCTGGATCAGCGCCTCGGTGTCGACCAGCGATTGTTCGGTCTCGTCACGCACGCCGTCGGGCGAGTGCCGGTCCTGCAGCACCTTGCCGGCGATCATCCGCATGCCGCGCCGCTGCGACTCCGCCAGCAGCGAGTCGACCGAGCCCGGATGCGAGGTGCAAAAGGTCAGCGCAGTGGTGACGCCGTGGCGCTCCAGTTCGTCCAGGAACACGGTGGCCATCGCGTCCGAATGCACCGGATCGCCATAGCGCGACTCGTGCGGAAAGGTGTAGTCCTCCAGCCAGGGCAGCAGGCCTTCGGAGGGCGAGCCGATGACGTCGGTCTGCGGGAAGTGGATGTGCAGGTCGATGAATCCGGGCGCGATGATGCGGCCCGGCAGGTCTTCCACCGCGACGCCGGGGAAGTTCGCCACCAGCGCGGTGTAGGCGCCGACGGCGCGCACCACCTGCCGGCCGTTGGCGTCCGGCCCGATCACCAGCAAGCCATCCTCGTCATAGAGCGCCGAACCGTCGTCGGCAAAGCGGAGGATCCCGGCGCGATAGGCTTTCATCCGGCTATTTTGCGATCTTTCCCTGAACGCCCGATACCAGGAAATTCATACTCAGTATCTGCGGATCGGTCAGGGCCTTGCCCTTGGGGATGACCAGCCTGCCCTCGTTGTCGGTGATCGGCCCGGCAAACGGCTTGAGCTTGCCCGCGGCGATGTCCTTCTGCCGCGCCAGCACGTCGTCCTGCACCGCCCTGGGCACCTGGCTGCCGAAGTCGCCGACCCGGATCATTGCCTCCTTCACGCCGCCCCAGACGTTGCCGCTCTTCCAGGTTCCGTCCAGCACTGCCTGCACGCGGCTCTTGTAGTAGTCGCCCCAATGGTGCGTGACGGCCAGCAGCTGCGCATCGGGCGCCACCTTGCGCATGTCCGAGTGATAGGCGATGGCCAGCTTGCCGCGCTCCTGCGCCGCCGCCATCACCGCGGTGGAGGCGGTGTGAAAGGCGACGACGTCGGCGTCCTGGTTGAACAGGGTGTTGGCCGCTTCCCGCTCCTTCGCCGGGTCGAACCAGGTGTTGAGCCAGATCAGCTTGACCACCGCTTTCGGCGCCACCGAGCGCAGGCCCAGCGTGAAGGCGTTGATACCCTGCAGCACCTCGGGGATCGGGAAGCCGGCGACGTAGCCGGCGACGTTGCTGGTGGTCATCCGCCCCGCCGCCACGCCGGCCAGGTAGCGGCCCTCGTAATACCGGGCGTTGGCCGTCGCCACGTTGGGCGCGGTCTTGTAGCCGGTGATGGACTCGAACCTGACGTCGGGAAAGTCCTTCGCCACCTTCAGCGTCGGCTCCATGTAGCCGAAGCTGGGCGTGAAGATCAGCTTGTGGCCGCTGGCGGCAAGATCGCGGATCACGCGCTCGGCGTCCGGGCCCTCGGCCACGTTCTCGACATAGGTGGTCTTCACCCTGGCGCCGAAAGCGGCGTCGACCGCCTTGCGACCCTCCTCGTGCTGGTGCACCCAGCCGGCGTCGCTGACTGGCGTGACATAGACGAAGCCGACCTTGAGCGGCTCGGCGGCCTGGGCGGCCTGGAAGTGGAAAGGCAGGAAACAGCAGGCAGCGGCGAATGCCGCGGCGAGGTTTTTGTACATGGTGGTCCTCTACATGGCCCCGACAATGAAAAAAGCCGCTGCGGGGCACAGCGGCGCATGGATTTTACCGCCCGCCGCTGTCATGATCCGGCGATGCGAAACCTCGCGGTCCTGCTGCTGGCGCTTCAGCTGATGCTCAGCCCCGCGTTCGCCGATTTCCAGGACCGAGGCATGGTGGCCGGCGCCGCCCGCACCGACCTGGCGCCCGGCAAGGGAACCGGCTCCGATCTCCTCGCGCTGCGCTACAGCAACCCCGCGCCCGATGGCTGCCTGTTCTCGGTGCTCGATCCCCTCAACAACATCTTTGGCTGCCCGGGCCTCGTGCGGGTGCGCGACAAGGCCAACGGCCAGCCCGGCTGGGCCGGGCTGCAGGTCCATCCCACCTGCGGCAGCAGTGACACCGCCGTCGGCCCCGCCGCAACGCCGGTCGGCGACAGCTGGCTGGGCTGCCTGAGCTATGCCGGCAGTCCCTTCTTCTCGCTCAACACGCCAGGCTCGCAGTACTGGGTGATCGTGGCCAACAGCGACCCGGCTTTCGACCAGTGCAACGATGGACCGCCCGGCCTGTCGCACACCATCCGCAACCCGATCGTCGACCCGAAGCCGGCGCTCTACAAGGTCGCGATGGAAGACCTGCCCTCCGGCGCGCGCCGCGCCCACCTGATCCTGAACGCCAGCAACCATCCTTTCCGCTGCGACCGCCCCGGCGACCGGCAGGGTCCGCACCCGGTGATCCCGTTCCTGTCGCTGGGCGCGCACAGCGGCCACGGCCAGGCCGGGCCGGTCACCACGATGAACCGCAGCTTCCTGGCCGGCGCCCAGCCGCGGGTCGAGTGGGTGAGCCGGATCTGGGACTACCTGCCTTTCGGGTGCGACCCGGCCAAGGGCAAGGAGCCGTGCTTCGCCCATGGCGTGACCGCCGGCTTCTATGCCATCGCCAGCTGGGACGGTGTCAAGCACCTGCTGATCGTCCACCAGCTGGGTGAGGACCAGCTCGATTTCAACGCAGTGCCGCCGGCCCGCAGCCACTGGAACTGGCCGGTGCAGGAGAGCTTCTACTACCCGGGCGCCGAGGTGGCGGCCTTCGCCAACGGGCACGTGGCGGCTTCCTGCGGCCTGAACCTGCCCAGGCTGGCGGTGGACGGCCGCTGGCTGCAGTACAGCGTCGACATCACCCGCCTGTTCGGCTGCGCCAGCGACCTCAACCTGTTCTCGTCGCCGATGCCGGCCGCGCAGGACGTCGCGCTGGACGGATTCCACTGGTACATCGAGGCGGTCGGAAGCAGCGGCGCGCTGTGGCTGTCGATCGAGAATCCGCAGGTCAACTGAGCGCGGCCGCGCCGACCCTGCTCACTCGAAGGAAGCGAAGGTTCCGTCCAGCATCTCGCGGTAATTGCGCTTGACCCGGTCGGGAATGAAGCTGGCTTCGAAGCTGTTGACGGCCAGCTGGTAGGCCTGCCGCGCCGTCAGGCCGGTGGCGGCGAAGGTCTGCACGAAGTTGTCGTTCATGTAGCCGCCGAAATAGGCCGGATCGTCCGAGTTGATGGTCGCCGCCAGTCCGGCGTCCAGCAGCTTGCCGATATTGTGTGCGGCCAGGTCGGGGAACACCCGCAGTTTCAGGTTCGACAGCGGGCAGACCGTCAGCGGGATGCGATCCTGCGCCAGCCGCCGCATCAGCGCCGGGTCCCTGGCCGACTGCACGCCATGGTCGATCCGTTCCACCTTCAGCAGGTCGAGCGCAGTCCACACGTATTGGGGCGGCCCTTCCTCGCCGGCGTGGGCCACCAGCCGCAGGCCCAGCTCGCGGCAACGGGCGAACACGCGCGCGAACTTTTCCGGCGGATGCCCGACCTCGCTCGAATCCAGCCCGACGCCGACGATCTTGTCGCGAAACGGCAGCGCCTGCTCCAGCGTCTCGAACGCCTCCTGCTCGCTCAGGTGGCGCAGGAAGCACAGGATCAGCGTGGCGTTGACACCCTGCTCCTCGCGCGCCCGCTCGCAGGCGCGGTGCAGGCCGGTGATCACTTTTTCCATCGAGACGCCGCGCGCCGTGTGGGTCTGCGGGTCGAAGAAGATCTCGGCGTGCACCACGTTGTCGGCCGCCGCGCGCTCCAGGTAAGCGCGCGCCATGTCCTCGAAGTCGCGGGCTTCGCGCAGCACGCAGGCGCCGGCGTAGTAGATGTCCAGGAAGCTTTGCAGGTTGTCGAAGTCGTAGGCCTCGCGCAGTTCCTCGACGCTGCCATGGTGCAGCGCGACCTGGTTGCGCCGGGCCAGCGCGAACATCAGCTCCGGCTCCAGCGTGCCCTCGATGTGCACGTGCAACTCCGCCTTGGGCATGCGCCGCAGCAGTTCGGGCAGGCGATCGGGGTCGACGAAGGGCAGTGTTGGCACGAAAGAGGTCAGGCGGCAGTCTCGATGGCCGCATTCTGAACGATTCCGCCGGCGGCTTTCGCCGGCAGCCAGTTTCGCCATCGTCCCGGCGCCGTTGCGTGCCGCTACAAAGAGTTACCCGGCGCGGCGACTCGAAACGGCGTACCGCAGCCGGGTTCCCATCGTTGGCCCCATTGACGCCTGCGGACGGCTGTGCCGGAATCCATGCGCGGCCCGCCCTTTCACCAGAACGTGCGGGCCGAGTGGTTCAGCGAAGTTCAACCGCCGCGATCCCACCCACAAGGAAACGGGATCGCCGACCAAGGAGAAACCTGATGCTTCCCGATTCAAGAACAAGATGGTCCCTGGCGCTCGCGTCAGGCCTCACGGCGGCCCTGCTCGCCGCCTGCGGCGGCGGCTCGGAGCCCGCCGGCAGCGCCGCCACGGCGCCGGCCCCGGCCATGGTGGCGATGGTGCAGACGCCGCCATCGGCAGCGGCCTCGGCCGAGGTGACCAGCACGCCGGTCGACAGCGACCGCGGCAACGGCGCATCGAGCGCTGCCACCAGCAGCGCGTACATCGTGCAACTCGATGAGATGCCGGTCTCGGCCTACGATGGCCGCATCAAGGGGCTGGGCGCCACCAAGCCGAAGAAGGGCCAGAAGATCGACCCGAACTCTCCCGCCGTCGTGAACTACATGGCGCACCTGGCCGCCCGCCACGACAGCATGCTGCAAGGCGTCGGCAATGGCCGAAAGCTTTACAGCTACGGCTATGTCTTCAACGGCTTCGCCGCCGAACTGACCGACGCCCAGGCCGAGAAACTGGCGCTGACCAAGGGCGTGCTGGCCGTCTCCAGGGACGAACTGCGTTCCATGGACACGTCGTCAACGCCCGGCTGAGCGGAACCGGCGGCTTCTGGAACAGCACCGGCGCCAAGGGCGAGGGCGTGATCATCGGCATGGTCGACTCGGGCATCTGGCCCGAATCCGACAGCTTCACTGACCGCACCGGCACCAATGGCAATGCCAGCAAGGACGGCAAACTCGATTACCACAACATCCCCGGCTGGAAGGGCAAGTGCGTCAACGGTGAGCAGTTCAACGCCAGCAACTGCAACCAGAAGCTGATCGGTGCGCGCTACTACAACTCCGGGTTCGGCGGCGACGCCGGCGTCACCGCGAAATTCCCCGGCGCGGAATACAACTCGCCGCGCGACTGGGGCGGCCACGGCACCCACACCGCCAGCACCGCGGGCGGCAACAGCGGTGTCACCGTCACCGGCCCCGCAGCCCCCTTCGGCGCGATCAGCGGCATGGCACCGCGCGCGCGGATCTCGGTCTACAAGGTCTGCTGGTCCGAAAGCGCGCAGGGCGGCGGCTGCTTCGGGTCGGACAGCGTGGCGGCCATCGACCAGGCCGTCGCTGACGGCGTCGACGTGATCAACTTCTCGATCAGCGGCTCGTCCACCAACTTCCGCGACCCGGTGGAGATCGCCTTCCTGTTCGCCGCCGACGCCGGCGTCTTCGTCGCTACATCGGCCGGCAACAGCGGCCCGACCAGCAGCACGGTCGCCCATCCCGGCCCGTGGCTGACCACGGTGGCCGCGGGCACCCACAACCGCTCGTCACTGGGCTCGGTCACGCTCGGCAATGGCAACGTCTACAGCGGCCCTTCGCTCGCCGCCAGCGCGGTCGGCCCGGCACCGTTGATCGATTCCACCACGGCCGGCCTGCCCGGCGCTGACCCGACCGCCGTCCGCCTGTGCTTCACCGCGGCGGACGCGGGCGGCACGCCGGTGCTCGACCCGGTCCTGATCGCGGGCAAGATCGTGGTCTGCGACCGCGGCGTCAATGCCCGGGTCAACAAGAGCCAGGCCGTCAAGGACGCCGGCGGGATCGGCATGGTGCTGCTCAACACCAGCACCAATTCGCTCAACGCCGACTTCCACGCGGTGCCGACGGTGCACCTGCAGGTGACGGCGCGGACAGCGGTCAAGGCCTACGCGGCAACGGCCAGTCCCACGGCGACCATCGCCCAGTCCAGCCTGGACTTCAGTGCTGCGGCGCCGTTCACCGCGTCGTTCTCCTCGCGCGGCCCGCTGCTCGCCGCCGCCGGCAACCTGCTCAAGCCCGACATCATCGCGCCCGGCCAGGACATCCTGGCAGCCGTCGCGCCGCCCGGCAACGCCGGCCGCAGCTTCGACCTGTACAGCGGCACCTCGATGTCCAGCCCGCACATCGCCGGCATCGCGGCGCTGTTCAAGGAACTCAAGCCGGGCTGGTCGCCGATGGCGATCAAGTCGGCGCTGATGACCACCGCCACCGACGTGCTGGACGGTCCCAACACCAACCCGCTGGTGATCTTCCGCCAGGGCGCGGGCCACGTGAAGCCGATCGCGGCCACCAACCCGGGGCTGGTGTTCGACGCCGGCTTTGCCGACTGGCTGGGCTTCCTGTGCGGCACGCAGTTGCCGGTGTCGTTCTGCACCTCGGCCGGCGTGCCGGTGCTCAACCCGAGCGACCTGAACGTCGCATCGATCGCGCTCGGCGGCCTGCCCGGCACGCAGACCGTGACGCGCCGGGTGACCAACGTCGGCGCCACCAGCGCCACCTACACGGCCAGCTACACCGGCATGGCCGGCTTCGCGGTGAACGTCAGTCCCGCCAGCCTGACGATCGCGCCCGGCCAGACCAAGTCGTTCAGCGTCAGCTTCACGCGGACGGGAGCGCCCCTGCTGGCGTACACCGGAGGCCAGCTGACCTTGAGTGACGGCACGCACAACGTGCGCATTCCGGTCGTCGCGCGGCCGGTGGCCCTGGGTGCGCCGGCGGAAGTGGGCGGCTCCTACAACGTCACCTTCGGCTACGACGGTCCGTTCAGCGCGTTGCCGCTCGGCCTGGTCCCCGCGACCAAGTCGGCGGGCACGGTGGCAACCGGCGGCTCGGTCGACTTCAGCGTCGTCGTGCCGGCGGGAACCACCTACGCGCGCTTCTCGCTGTTCGACAACGAAGTCAGCCAGAACAGCGACCTCGACCTGGAGGTGTACCAGGGCAGCACGCTGGTGGGTTCCAGCGGCGGTGCGACCGCGGCCGAGGAAGTGAACCTGAGGAATCTGCCTGCCGGGACCTACACCGTGCGGGTGGTCGGGTTTGCCGTGCCGGTGGGCTCGGCGAACTTCAACCTGTTCAGCTGGGCCCTCGGCGGCACCAGCGCCGGCAACATGACCGTGACCGCACCGGCGACCGCCGTGACGGGCCAGATCGGCGCCATCACCATCGCCACCAGCGGCCTGACGGCCGGCACCAAGTACCTGGGATCGGTGGTGTACAGCGGCACCACCAACCTGCCCCCACCCACCATCGTGCGGGTCAATCCCTGACTGGCGGCCGCGCCGGCGGCCCTTGAAACCGAAAGCCCGCGGCAAGCGATTGCCGCGGGCTTTTTTCCTGGGGGAATCGATTGCGATTCAGTTGCTGCTGCTGGGCCCGGGCTCGCGCGCCAACTCCGGTGGGCACAGCACCAGCCCACCGCGTTCGCCGGCGTGGTAGTCCCACACCTGGCTGCCGACCCGCAGCTTGACGCGATATCCGGGCACCAGCGCCTGGGTGTAGAGCATGCCGGGCTTGGGGCAGCCGAGGCTGCCGTCGGCCCATGTCACCGACTCCATCGAAACCAGCTGCAGCTGCGCGGGCGGCAGGCCGGAGCGCTGCGCGGCGTCGGCGCGCGCGACTTGCACGATCCGGTGGTTCGGCGGTCCGTTCATGCTTGCCTCCGGCTGCGCTGCGCAGGCGGGCAGAAAAATGGCCACGCTCAGCAGTGCTCTGATCGTGGCCATTGGTGTGCTGCGTCGAGACCGCGCGACTCGCGCGGCGCCCGCTTACTTCTTGTCGCCGCCCGGCACCTTGCCTTCGACGCCCTTGACGAAGAAGTTGACGCCGCCCAGGAACTTGTCGTCGGCGACCGCGTCCTTGGCGACCTGGACCTTGCCGGTGTTGTCGGTGATCGGGCCCTTCCAGATCGAGAACGTGCCGTCCTTCAGGCCGGCCTTCACTTCATCCAGCTTCTTCTTGGCGTCGTCCGGCACGTCGGCGGCAACCGACACGAAGTCGATCGCGCCTTCCTTCACGCCCCACCAGCTCTGGCCGGTGGCCCACTTGCCGTCCAGCGCGTCGCGCACGGCCTTGACGTAGTACGGGCCCCAGTTGATGACGGCGGAACCGAGGTGGGCCTTGGGGCCGTAGGCGGTCATGTCGCTGTCCCAGCCGAAGGCGCGCTTGCCCATCTTCTCGGCCGTCTGCAGCACGGCCGACGAGTCGGTGTTCTGCATCAGCACGTCGGCGCCGCCGTTGATGAGGGACGTGGCCGCTTCGGTCTCCTTCGGCGGGTTGAACCACTCGCCGACCCAGACCACGCGGGTCTTGATCTTCGGGTTCACCGACTGCGCGCCAAGCGTGAAGCTGTTGATGTTGCGGACCACCTCGGGGATCGGCACCGAACCGACCACGCCCAGCGTGTTGGTCTTGGTCATCTTGCCGGCCACCACGCCGGCCATGTAGGCGCCTTCGTAGGTCCGGCTGTCATAGGTGCGCAGGTTCTCGGCGGTCTTGTAGCCGGTGGCGTGCTCGAACTTCACGTCCTTGAAGTCCGGCGCGACCTTCAGCATCGGCTCCATGTAGCCGAAGGTGGTGCCGAAGATCAGCTTGTTGCCCTGGGTGGCCATGTCGCGCAGCACGCGCTCGGCGTCCTGGTTCTCCGGCACCTTCTCGACGAAGCTGGTGACGACCTTGTCGCCGAATTCCTTCTCGATCGCCTTGCGGCCGTTGTCGTGGGCGAAGGTCCAGCCGCCGTCGCCGACCGGGCCGACGTAGGCGAAGGCGATCTTCAGCGGCTCGGGCTTGGCCGGCGCCGACGCGGCGGCGGCGGGCGCGGGTGCCGGCGCGGGCGCCGGCTCTTCCTTCTTGCCGCAACCCGCCAGGGCAGCGGCCGCCACGGCCGACAGCAGGGTCGCGGCCTGCAACAGGGAACGTTTCTTCAGGTCAGTCATGGTGTCCTCTTCTCCTCGAAGGTTGTCGAAAAAATCCGATTATGAACCGGGGTAAAACGGCTTTCCGAGCGAGGCCGGCATGTTGGCGCGGATCCAGGCCGGGTTGCGCGAGATCAGGGCCAGCACGACGATGGTCGCGATGTAAGGCAGCATGGTGAGGAACTGGCTCGGCACCTCGACGCCGATGCCCTGCAGGTGAAACTGCAGCATCGTCACGCCGCCGAACAGGTAGGCACCAAGCAACACGCGTGCCGGCCGCCAGGTGGCGAAGGTGGTCAGGGCCAGCGCGATCCAGCCCTTGCCGGCGACCATGCCCTCCACCCACAGCGGCGTGTAGATCACCGACACATAAGCGCCGGCCAGCCCGCACAGCGCGCCGCCCGCCACCACGGCCGCCAGCCGGATGCGGCGCACCGGATAGCCCAGCGCATGCGCCGACTCCGGCGACTCACCGACCGAGCGCAGCACCAGCCCGGTGCGGGAGCGGTACAGGAACCAGATCAGCCAAGCCGCCAGCGCGATGGTGAAGTACACCATCGGGTGCTGGCGAAACAGCGCCGGCCCCAGCAGCGGGATGTCGCTCAGGCCGGGGATCGCGAAGTGCGGCCGCTCGGGGAGTTTCTCCTGCACGTATTTGACGCCGGCGAAGGCGGAGAAGCCGGCGCCGAACAGGCTGAGCGCGAGGCCGGTGGCGTACTGGTTGGTGTTGAGCCAGATCACCAGCGCACCGAAGATCGCGGCCAGCAGCGCGCCGGCGCCGATGCCGGCGGCAAAGCCCAGCCAGTCGTTGCCGGTGTGGACCACGGTGACAAAGCCGGCCAGCGCCGAGCACAGCAGCATGCCTTCGGCGCCGAGGTTGACGATGCCGGCCTTCTCGTTGATCAGCAGGCCGAGCGCCGCCAGCGCCAGCACGGTGCCGGCGTTGAGCGTGGCTGCCAGCAGCAGTGCGTAGGAATCCATCAGGCTGCCGCTTTCATCGGGCGCCCTCCGTCATTCCCGCGCAGGCGCCCTCCGTCATTCCCGCGCAGGCGGGAATCCAGTGCTGCCGCAGTCCGGAATGCCCTGGATTCCCGCCTGCGCGGGAATGACGAGCCGCACCTGCGCGGGGATGACGATCGGGGTGAAGGGGCCTTGTTCATCGAGCCTGCCTTGCGACCCGCGCAATGAATCGCACCCGGTAGACGATCAGCGTGTCGCAGGCCAGCAGCGTGAACAGCAGCAGGCCCTGGAACACGCCGGTCAGCGATTTCGGCAGGCCCAGGCGCGACTGCGCCAGCTCGCCGCCGATGTAGAACATGCTCATGAGGATCGCCGAGAACACCATGCCCACCGGATGCAGGCGGCCGACGAAGGCCACGATGATCGCGGCGAAGCCGTAGCCGGCCGGCACGTAAGGGTTGAGCTGGCCGATCGGGCCGGCCACTTCCAGCGCGCCGGCCAGGCCCGCCGCGCCGCCGGAAATCATCAGCGCCGTCCACAGCGCCTTGCGCGACGAAAACCCCGCATAGCGCGCCGCCGCCGGCGCCAGCCCGCCGACCTGCTGGGCGAAGCCGGCGCGGGTGCGGAACAGGAAGATCCACAGCGCCGCGACGCCACCCAGCGCGATCAGCAGGCCGATGCTCATGCGCGATCCTGCCATCAGCCGCGGAATCTGCGTCACCGCCTCGAAGGTCTTGGACTGCGGGAAGTTGTAGCCGGCCGGGTCCTTCCACGGGCCGAACACCATGTAGCTGAGCACCTGGTCGGCCACGTAGACCAGCATCAGGCTGACCAGGATCTCGTTGGCGTTGAAGCGGTCGCGCAGCACCGCAGTGATCGCGGCCCAGGCCATGCCGCCAAGCACGCCCGCCAGCAGGATGGCCAGCACGATCCAGCGGCTCGTGTCCTTGTCGGCCAGCAGGGCGACGCCGCCGGCCACCACCGCGCCGATCACGAACTGGCCCTCGGCGCCGATGTTCCAGACGTTGGAGCGGAAACACACGGCCAGCCCCAGCGCGATGATCAGCAGCGGCGTCGCCTTGACCATCAGTTCGCCCAGCGCATAGGGAGAGCGGATCGGCTCCCAGAAGAACACCTGCAGCCCGCGCACCGGGTCCTTGCCCAGCGCCAGGAACAGCAGCACGCCGATCACCACCGTGATCACCAGCGCCAGCAGGGGCGAGCCCACGCTCCAGGCGCGCGACTGTTCGGAGCGCGGTTCCAGCTTAAGCACGCTGCGCTTCCCCGGGCTGTCCCGCAATGTCGAACAAACCCGACATCCACTCCCCGATCTGCGTGACGGTCGCGTCGCGCCGGTGCACCGAGGGCGACAGCCGGCCCTTGGCGATCACGTGCAGCCGGTCGCAGATCTCGAACAATTCGTCCAGCTCCTCGCTCACCACCAGCACCGCGCAGCCGGCGTCGCGCAGCGCCAGGATCTCGCCGCGGATCTGGGCCGAGGCGCCGACGTCGACGCCCCAGGTCGGCTGCGACACGATCAGCAGCTTCGGCCTGGCGTCGATCTCGCGGCCGACGATGAACTTCTGCAGGTTGCCGCCCGACAGCGACCTGGCCGCGGCATGAGGGCCGCCCGCCTTCACGTTGAAGCGCGCGATGATGCCGCGCGCCTGCTGCTCCAGCGCCTTGACGTCGATCCAGCCGCTCTTGCCGACCGAATCGGTGCGGGTGAGCATCAGGTTGTGGGCCAGCCCCAGCGTCGGCACCGCGCCGCGGCCCAGCCGCTCTTCCGGCACGAAATGCACGCCCAGGTGGCGGCGATGCGCCGGGCCGAAGCGGCCCACGTCCTGGCCGAACACCTGGATCATGGCGGGATCGGCCCGTTTGTCTTCGCCCGACAGCGCATACAGCAGCTCCTGCTGGCCGTTGCCGGACACGCCCGCAATCCCCACCACCTCGCCGGCCCGCACCTGCAGCGAGACCTCCTCCAGGTCGATGCCGAACGGGTCGGCCTTGCGCAGGTGCAGGTGATTGACCTTCAGCACCGTCTCGCCGACCGTGACGTTGTGATGCTCCAGCGCCGGCGGCTCGGCGCCGATCATCATCCGCGACAGCGAGGCATTGGTCTCCTGCTGGGGGTTGCACACGCCGGTCACCTTGCCGCCGCGCAGCACGGTGCAGGCGTTGCACAGCTCGCGGATCTCGTGCAGCTTGTGGCTGATGTACAGGATGCTGCAGCCTTGCGCAGCCAGCTGCTTGAGCACGATGAAGAGTTTTTCCACCGCCTGCGGGGTCAGCACCGAGGTCGGCTCGTCCAGGATCAGCAACTGCGGGTCGGTCAGCAGCGCGCGGATGATCTCCACCCGCTGCATCTCGCCCACCGACAGCGTGTGCACCGGCCGCGCCGGGTCGATGTCCAGCCCGTATTCCGCGGCCTTGGCCGTGATGCGGGCCGTCACCTCGGCCAGCGACAGGTGCTTGTCCAGCCCCAGCCAGACGTTCTGTGCCACCGTCAGCGTGTCGAACAGGCTGAAGTGCTGGAACACCATCGCGATGCCGAGTTCGCGCGCCTCCTGCGGATTGCGCACCGCCACCGGCTTGCCGTTCCACAGCACGCTGCCCTCGTCGGGCTTCACGGACCCGTAGATGATCTTCATCAGCGTCGACTTGCCGGCGCCGTTCTCGCCCAGCACGGCGTGGGTTTCGCCCGGAAGCACCGACAGCGAGATGCCGTCGTTGGCGACAACCGCCGGATAGCGTTTGGTGATGCCGGTGAGTTCGAGTCGGGCGGTCATGGCGAAACGTGCGTCATTCTGCCCTGAGCGACTGCGCCACCGAGCGCACCTGCGAGCGCAGCCACCTGGCCGCCGCCGACGCATGGCTGCGCTCGTGCCACAGCTGGTAGTAGGTCAGCTGCGGAAACGCAATCGGGCTCTCCAGCACCGTCACCGGCAGCCGGCCGACATAGCGCGCGCAGAAGTGGCGGCCGGTCGTCAGCACCAGCAGGCTGGAACCGACCATCGCCGGGATCAGGCCGAAGTGGGCGCAGCGGGCCGTGATGTTGCGCACCAGGCCCAGGCCTGACAGATGTTCGTCGATGATGCCCAGGGCGCCGGGATGGGTGGGCGTGGGCGCAACGTGCTCCGACTCCAGCCAGTCCTGCTGGCTCCAGCCGCGGCGCAGCGCCGGATGGTCGTTCGCCACCAGGCAGACCACGTCGTCGGTGAACAACTCGCCGCGGTGCAGTTCGTCGGGCGGGCGCAGCCAGTTGCCGATCACCACGTCGATCTCGCCTTGCGCCAGGTGACCTTGGTAGTGCGAGTCGGCCGACAGCGGGTGGATCTCGATGCGGGTCAGCGGCGCCTGCGCCTTGAGCCGCGCCACCAGCTGCGGCAGGAACAGCGGATCGAGGTAATCGCTGGCGGCCAGGCGAAAGGTCTGGGTCGCGGTCTGCGGGTCGAAGCCGCGCGCGTCGCTGAACAGCACCTCGGCGCCGCGCAGGATGCCGGCGGCCGGCTCCACCATCCGCAGGCCGGCGTCGGTGGGCACCATCCCGGCGCCCGAACGCACCAGCAACGGGTCCCCGGCCAGCTCGCGCAGGCGCTTGAGCGCGGCCGACACCGCGGGCTGGTGCATGCCAAGGCGCAAGGCGGCGCGGGAAACACTGCGTTCGGTGAGCACGGTGTGCAAGACCCTGATGAGGTGGAGGTCTATCTTGTCGAAAAGCGCTTGATCTCTCATACCGGGGGCTGCATTCTTCCCATATGGCATTGCTTATGCTGCAGTGCGGAGGGCGGCACTACCCTTGCTATCCAGGCGGTCAGCGCCAGAACTTCTTTTCGAACATCCACCCATGGAAACCAGCACTCTTGCCTTCATCCGCCGCGGCCAGCCGGTCACGCTGGGCAATGTACCACCGGGGCGGACGCTGCTGGAAGTACTTCGCGAGGACCTCGGCTGCACCGGGACCAAGGAAGGCTGCGGCGAAGGAGACTGCGGCGCCTGCACGGTTGTCATCGGCGAGCTCGAGGGCGACGCAATCAAGTACCGTGCCATCAACAGCTGCATCCGCCTGGCCCATTCGGTCGACGGCATGGCGCTGTGGACGGTGGAGGACATCGCCGCGCCGGACGGCACGCTGCACCCGGCGCAGGAGGCGATGGTGCAGTGCCACGGCTCGCAATGCGGCTTCTGCACCCCGGGCTTCGTGATGAGCCTGTTCGGCATGTACCAAAACCACGTCCGCCAGGGCCGCGCCGTGACACGCGAGCTGGCGCAGGAGGAGCTGTCGGGCAACCTGTGCCGCTGCACCGGCTACCGGCCGATCTTCGATGCGGCGCAGCAGATGGGGCAGCTGCCGGCGATGCCGGTGGATGAAGCTGCGTTGGCGCGGCAGCTGCGGGCCCTTGGATCCGTTCGCACTGAGCCACGCTCAGCCCGAACGGGCTACGCATTGCCCCGCACCCTGCGCGCCCTCCTCGCCGCCCGCGCCGCCGACCCGAAGGCCCAGATCGTCGCCGGCTGCACCGACGTCGGTCTGTGGATCAACAAGCTGCACATGGACTTCGATCGCATCATCGACGTCACCCAGGTGCGGGAACTGCAGCGCATCGAGCGCTACGACCACCACATCGCGATCGGCGCGGCCGCCACGCTGACGGACGCCTTCGACGCCCTGGTGCAGGAGCGGCCGCAGCTCAAGACGTTTGCCCAGCGCTTTGCCGGCCTGCCGGTGCGCAACTCCGGCACGCTGGGCGGCAACGTCGCCAACGGCTCGCCGATCGGCGATTCGATGCCGCTGCTGATCGCGCTCGGTGCCAATGTGGTGCTCATGAGCGTGCGCGGCCACCGCGAGCTGCCGCTGGAGGATTTCTACACCGGCTACCGCAAGAACGTGCTGGCGGCCGACGAAGTGGTGGCCTGGATCAAGGTGCCGCGACCCAGGGCGGGCGAATTGCTGCGCGCCTACAAGATCTCCAAGCGCTACGACGACGACATCTCGGCCGTCTGCCTGGTGCTGAACATGACGCTGCAGGACGGGCGCGTCGAGCGGATTCGGATCGGCGCCGGCGGCGTCGCTGCGACGCCGGTGCGCGCGATCACGACCGAGTCTTTCCTGGCCGGCAGCCAATGGACCGAGCAAGCGGCGCAGGAAGCGGCCGTGGTGCTGCGCGCCGAGTTCCAGCCGATCTCCGACATGCGGGCTTCCGCCGCGTATCGCAGTGAGGTGCTGGGCAACCTGATGCGGCGCTTCTGGCTGGAGAGCCAGGGCGTGATCAACATCAATCTCGAAACCGCCGGGAGCGGCGCATGACCGCCCGCGACAAGGACTTCGACGCCGCCAGCGGCGGCGGCCCGGGCGGCGCGGCCGACGCCGGCGAGCGCAACATCGCTCCCGCCACCCGGTCGCCGCACGCGCCGGCCAGCAGCGGGCCGCCGGCGGGCGTGTCGCGCGCCCATGAAAGCGCCCGCGCCCAGGTGGCCGGCGAAGCGACCTACATCGACGACATCCCCGAGGTGAAGGGCACGCTGCACGCGGCGCCGATCCTGTCCACCGTCGCCCACGGCCGCCTGCTGGACGTGGACGCCGAGGCGGCGCTGGCCATGCCCGGCGTGCGCGGCGTGGTGCTGCCGCAGGACATCCCCGGCGACCGGCTGCTGGCGACCTTCGTCCACGACGAGCCGGTGTTCGCCACCGACAGCGTGCAGCACATCGGCCAGGTGATCGGCCTGGTCGTGGCCGACACGGTCATGGAGGCGCGGCGCGCCGCCCGCAAGGTGCAACTGAAGATCGAGGCCTTGCCGCCCGTGCTCACGCCGCGCGCCGCCCACGCGGCCAAGAGCTACGTGCTGCCGCCGGTGATGGTGCGGCGCGGCGAGCCGGAGTCGGCGCTGTCGACCTCACGGCACACGCTGACTGGCCAGCTCGAAGTCGGCGGCCAGGAACACTTCTATCTCGAAGGCCAGGTTGCCTACGCCCTGCCGCTGGAGCAGAACCAGTGGTGGATTCATTCCAGCACCCAGCATCCGGGCGAGGTGCAGCACTGGGTGGCGCATGCGCTGGGCCTGGAGAACAACGCGGTGACGGTGCAGTGCCGGCGGATGGGCGGCGGCTTCGGCGGCAAGGAGACGCAGGCGGGCCACGTCGCCGTCTGGGCCGCTCTTGCCGCGAACAAGTTCAAGCGCCCGGTCAAGCTGCGGCTGGACCGCGACGACGACTTCCTGGTCACCGGCAAGCGCCATCCGTTCGCCTACGACTACACGGTGGGCTTCGACGACAGCGGCCGCATCACGGCGCTGAAGCTCACCATGCTGGCCAACTGCGGCTTCTCGGCCGACCTGTCGGGGCCGGTGGCGGACCGCGCCATCTTCCACACCGACAACGCGTATTTTCTCAGCGACGTGGAGATCACCTCGTATCGCTGCAAGACCAACACGCAGAGCCACACCGCCTTCCGCGGCTTCGGCGGGCCGCAGGGCGTGATCGTGATCGAGGCCCTCCTGGGCGACATCGCGCGCAAGCTGGGGCTGGACCCGCTCGACGTGCGGATGCGCAACCTGTACGGAATCGAGGAGCGCAACACCACCCACTACCAGATGAAGGTGGAAGACAACATCCTGGAGCCGCTGATCTCTACTCTCGAGGCAAGCAGCGACTACCGCCAGCGCCGCGCCGCCATCGCGCAGTGGAATGCGGCCAGTCCCGTGATCAAGCGCGGCATCGCGATCACGCCGGTCAAATTCGGCATCAGCTTCACCGCCACCTTCTTCAACCAGGCCGGCGCGCTGGTCCATGTCTACACCGACGGCAGCGTGCAGGTGAACCACGGCGGCACCGAGATGGGCCAGGGCCTGAACACCAAGGTCTCGCAGATCGTGGCGCAGGAGCTGGGCGTGCCGTTTGAGCGAGTGCGCTGCACCGCGGCCGACACCAGCAAGGTGCCCAACGCCTCGGCCACCGCGGCGTCGAGCGGTACCGACCTGAACGGCCGTGCCGCGCAGTACGCCGCGCGCAATGTGCGCGACAACCTGGCCGCCTATGTCAGCGGGCTGGACGGCTGCGGCGCCGGCGCGGTGAGCTTCCAGCACGGCTGCGTCATTTCGCCCAAGACCACGCGCAGCTTCGACGACGTGGTCAAGGCGGCCTACGCCAACCGCATCCAGCTGTGGAGCGATGGCTTCTATCGCACGCCCAAGATCCATTACGACAAGGTGACGCTGACCGGCCGGCCGTTCTTCTATTTTTCCTACGGCGCGGCTTGCAGCGAAGTGGCGATCGACACGCTGACCGGCGAGAGCCGGGTGCTGAAGGTGGACATCCTGCACGACGTCGGCACCAGCATCAACCCGGCCATCGACATCGGCCAGATCGAGGGCGGCTTCGTCCAGGGCATGGGCTGGCTGACCACCGAGCAGCTGGTGTGGAACGACAGGGGCCAGCTGTCCACCCACGCGCCCAGCACCTACAAGATCCCGGCCACCGGCGACATTCCGCAGCATTTCAAGGTGGCCCTGTGGCCCGAGGCCAACCGCGAGGACAACGTGTTCGGCAGCAAGGCCGTCGGCGAGCCGCCGTTCATGCTGGCGATCAGCGTGTGGGAGGCGCTGCGCGATGCGGTGGCCGCGACCAAGGCTGACGGCGTGCTGGTGACGATGGAAGCGCCGGCGACGGCGGAGAACGTGCTGCGCTCGCTGCGCTAGAGACCGGTCGTTCGCTACGAAACAACCCAGGCAGCGGCCGCTTCCTGGCTGGGAAACATCCGCAGGTCCAGCCCGTTGCGGCGCGCCTGCGCCTCCACCACGCCGGCAATCTTCTCCGGCTGGATGAACAGGGCCACCCTCTTCATCCGCGCCAGATGGGTGGCCATCAGCGCGCCGACCGCCTCGCGCTCGGGCACGCCCAGCCATCCCAGCAGGCCCGTCAGGTCCACCACCAGCCGGTCGCCGGATGCGTCGCCGATGGCGCCTTCCAGCTCGCGCAGGCCCTGCGCCCACGACTCGACCGACACCAGTCCACTGAGCTGCGCAAGACAAAAATCGTCCTGCGCAAGAATACGAAGTTGCAGCATGAAGTCCGTTGGTCGAGTACGAATCCCGGAGCTTGGCCGCTCTGCCAAGGGCCGGGTTAGGGAAGTTGCCTGGTTATACCCGCAGGGCACTGCCGGTGCGGAAATCCGGCCGCAGTTTCAGCCCCGTTTTCGGCGATTCATCGCGCCTTGCCGCAGTTCGTCGCATTCCGCTCGCCAGCGCCCGGCCCGCTGCCTACAGTCCACTTCATCGAGCCACGCCGGCTCCCTGGAGAACAACAATGACCGCGATCCAAACCCGCCGCCCGGCCCTGCAACCGCAAGTGTCCGCATTCCTGCGTTTCGCCACGGCAGTGGCGGTTGCCGCCGTGCTGGCCCTGATCTGGATCGGCGCCGAACAGGCCAGCCATCAGGCCGTCCGGTCGGCGACGGCAGCGATGTCGTCCAGCCCGGTCCACGCCGCGCTGCCGCCGGTGCAAACCGCCGATCGCCGCGCGTCCGCCGCGGTGAAAAACATCTGAGTTGGTGCCTTCACAGCCGCCTGCGCTGCCTCAGTTCTTGGCCGGTTCGCGTTCCTTCAGGATCGCTTCCTTGTCTTCGGACCGGTAGGTGATGCCGCCGCATTGCTCGTTGTGGGCGAGCATCGCCTTGTTCAGCGACTCCAGCTCGGCGCGAAACGCCTCCGCGCTGTCCTGCGCCGCCTTGACGCGCCCGTTGTGCGCCTTGACCTTGCGGTCGAACCGGTCCATCGGCTTCTGGTCCTCGACCAGCTTGTCGTGCTCCTCCTTGAGCTGCGCGGCCTCGGCGCGGATCGCAGTCGCTTCGTCGCGGTTCTGCCCGGCCCGCGGTTCGACCGCCTCCCGGCGCGTCTTCAGGCCGCTTTCGGAATTCATGCAGACACGCAGTTCGTCGCGCGTGACCATCCTGGGGGCCGGGGTCTGGGTCTGGGCCTGCGCCGCTTGCAGGGTGAGCGTGGCAAGCAGGAGGGCGGTGCCGATGGCGGGAATCGAGATCAGTTTCATGGCGAAAGTGGCAGTGCGGCTCTTGGCCTGGGTTGCTGAAGCGGGCGCCGGTGAGCGCCGGTCCGCAATGTTAATGGCATGCCCGCCGGCCAGCCCGGCCGGCCCGCCTAGAATCGCCGGTTTCCTTCCCTGCCCGCGCCCGGCCCCACAAGGGCTTTCCGCGCGCTCGCCTGCATGTCGCTCTACCGCCTGATCGGCCAGTTCCTGCGTCGCCACTCGGCCGCCTACGCGTCGTCGGGCGCGATGCTGGCCGGCATCGCGGTGCTGATCGTGCTGATCCCGCGCCAGATCGGCTTTGTCATCGATGGCCTAGTGGCCAACCGGCTGCACGGCGCCGCCTTGTTGCGGGAGCTGGCCTGGCTGCTGGTGGCCGGCGTGATCGTCTACTTCCTGCGCGCGGGCTGGCGGCTGCGGCTGTTCGCCGCTTCCTTCCGGCTGGGCGTCGAACTGCGCCAGCGGCTCTACGCGCGGCTGGCCCTGCAGGGGCCGGCGTTCTTCCAGACCAGCCGCACCGGCAACCTGATGGCGCTGGCCACCAACGACATCGACGCGGTGGAGATGGCGGCCGGCGAAGCAATGCTGGCCGGCTTCGACGGCAGCCTGACGCTTGTGCTGGTGGTGGCGATGATGGCGCTGGGCGTCGACGCCCGGCTGGCGGCGATCGCGCTGCTGCCGTTCCCGCTGATGGCGTTCAGCTTCTGGCGGATCTCGCGCCACGTGCACGATGCCTCCCGGCTCTCGCTGGAACGCTTCGGCGCCCTCAACGACCATGTGCAGGAAACGCTGGCCGGCGTGCGCACCGTCCGCGCGCTGGGCCTGCTGGCCCGCAGCGAGGCGCAGTTCTCCGCCCTGGCCGGCGCCGCCGCCGATGCCAGCTTCGACGCGCAGCGCTGGGAGGCGGCGTACGAACCGGCCGTGGGCTTCACGCTCGCGACAGCCACCGCCCTGACGCTGGGCGTGGGCGGCTGGCTGGTCTGGCACGACCAGCTCACGGTCGGCCAGCTCACCGCGTTCAGCCTGTACCTGGGCCAGTTGATCTGGCCGATGTTCGCGGCCGGCTGGGTGCTGTCGCTGATGGAACGCGGCAAGGCCGCCTGGGGCCGGCTGCAACCGGTGCTGGACACGCCGCTGACGGTGGACGACCACGGCACGGTCGCGGCCCTGACTCCGGGGCCGCTGGTGGCCCGCGACGTGACGTTCAGCTACCCGGGGCAGCCGCGGCCGGCGCTGGACGGCGTTTCCATGGACCTGCAGCCGGGCCGCACGCTGGGGCTGGTCGGCCCGACGGGCAGCGGCAAGTCGACGCTGCTGCGGCTGCTGCTGCGGCACGACGCGCCCGCCAGCGGCGCCCTGCAATGGAACGGCATCGCCCTGCGCGACTACACGCTGGACGCGTTGCGCGATGCGATCGCCTGGGTACCGCAGGAGGCCTTCCTGTTTTCCACCTCGGTGGCGCAGAACATCGCGCTGGCACGCCCGGGCGCCAGCCGCGAGGCCATCGAGCAGGCCGCGAAACTCGCTGCCGTGCACGAGGACATCCTGCGCCTGCCGCGCGGCTACGACACGCCGGTGGGCGAGCGCGGCGTGACCCTGTCGGGCGGGCAGCGCCAGCGGGTGGCGATCGCCCGCGCCCTGCTCACCGATGCGCCGCTGCTGCTGCTGGACGACGCCCTGTCGGCGGTGGACACGGAAACGGAAGCGCGGATCCTGGCCCACCTGCGCCAGGCCCGCATCGGCCGCACCGTGATCATCGTCAGCCACCGCCTGAGCACGGTGGCCGACGCCGACGAAACCATCGTGCTGCGGGACGGCCACCTGGCCGAGCGCGGCAGCCACGCGGCGCTGGTCGCCGGCAACGGCTGGTATGCGCGCCAGTGGCGCTACCAGCAACTGGAGGCCAGCCTCGATGCCAGCTGAGTCCCTCGCCACGCCCGCCGTCGCCAGCCCGCCGCCGCCGCGCCGGGCCCTGGTCGGCGACGCCGCCAGCCTGCTGCTGCGGGCGGCCGCGCCCGAGCGCCGGCACGTGATCATCGGCGTCGCCTGGCTGGTGGTGGCCGCGCTGCTGGAAGCGTTCGGGCCGTTGGCCGGCAAATACCTGATCGACAACTACCTGTTGCCGCGCAACGCGCAGATCCCGGCGATCGCGGCCCTGCTGGCGGGCGCGCTGCTGGCCGGCATGGCGGCCAGCTGGCTGCGCTACCTGCAGCTGTCGCGGCTGGCCGGGCTGGCGATGCGCTCGGTGCGGCGCATCCGCGAGACGGTGTACGGCCACGTGCTGCGCCTGCCCATGAGCTTCTTCGACCACGCCATCACCGGCCAGCTGGTGACCCGGGTGACCAACGACACCGAACAGGTCAAGGCGCTGTACGTGCAGGTGCTGTTCGTCATGCTCGATAGCGTGATCGTGCTGCTGGGCGCGCTGGCGGCGATGCTATGGCTGGACTGGCGGCTGATGCTGATCGTCGCCACCCTGGTGCCGGTGGTGGTGCTGGTGATCGTGGCGTACCAGCGGCTGTCGGGGCCGGCGGTTGCGCGCACGCGCGAACTGCGCAGCGAGCTCAACGCCCAGATGGCCGAATCCATCAATGGCATGCCGGTGCTGCAGGCCAGCAACGCCACCGGCCGTTTCAACCAGCGCTTCGCCGACCTGAACGCCGCCCACTACCAGGCCCGCCACAGCGCGCTGCGGGCCAACGCCTGGCTGCTGCGGCCGGTGCTGGACTTCATGAACGTGCTGCTGGTGGCGATCGTGATGTGGGTGTTCGGCACCCGCGGCCACGGCGCGGCGCTGACGGCGCTGGAAGTGGGCGTGCTGTATGCCTTCATCAACTACATCGGCCGGGTGGTGGAGCCGCTGACCCAGATCACCCAGCAGTTTTCCCAGCTGCAGCAGGCGATGGTGAGCGCGGCGCGGGTCAACGTGCTGCTCAAGGAGGCGGAGGCGCCGGTGGCGACGGACCGCGGCCAGGTGACGGCCGGCGGCATCGCCATCGACCATCTGGACTTCGAATACCTGCCAGGCCGGCCGGTGCTGCAGGCCATCGACCTGACGATCGCCCCGGGCAGCTTCTACGGCATCGTCGGCCACACCGGCAGCGGCAAGAGCACGCTGCTGTCGCTGCTGCTGCGCTTCTACCCGGCGCGGCCGGGCAGCATCCGGATCGACGGCACGCCGGTCGAGAGCATCGCCGAGGATCATTTCCGCGAGCGCGTCGGCCTGGTGCCGCAGGAGCCCTTCCTGCTGGCCGCCAGCGCGCGCGAGAACATCGCCATGGGCCGCGACCTGAGCCAGGCGCAGATCGAGACGGCGGCGCGCGCGGCCCACGCGCACGACTTCATCACCGCGCTGGAGCAGGGCTACGACACGCCGCTGGGCGAGGGCGGCGCCAGGCTGTCGGTGGGACAGAAGCAGCTGCTGGCGATCGCCCGCGCATTGGCCGGCCAGCCGCGCATCCTGTTCCTGGACGAGGCCACCTCGCACATCGATTCGGAAACCGAGCAGGTGGTGCAGCGCGCGCTGTCGGCCCTGCGCGGCCACGTCACGATCGTCGCCATCGCGCACCGCTTGTCGACGGTGCGCGATGCCGACCGCATCGTGGTCCTCAACCACGGCCGCATCGCCGAAGCCGGAACCCACGGTGAGCTGATGCAGATCGACAACGGCCTGTACCAGCGGCTGTACCTGTTGCAGCAACTTGAGGGCGAGGACGAGCCGGCTTGATGCCGCCCCATGAGTTCATCCGGCAGGTGCGGGCCAACCGCTGCAACCGCGCCATCCTGGAGCGTTGGCAAGCGCTGGCCTTGCCCGATGGCTGGCTGGTGGCCGGCTGCCTGTTCCAGACCGTCTGGAACCTGCGCGGCGGCGCGGCGCCCGAGGCCGGGATCAAGGACTACGACATCTTCTATTTCGACGGCGCCGACCTGTCCGCGGCCGGCGAGCGGCGGGTGCAGGCGCGGGTGGATGCGGTGCTGGCCGACCTGGGCGTGGTGGTCGAAGCCAAGAACCAGGCCCGGGTCCACCTCTGGTACCGCGAGCATTTCGGCCATGACTATCCGCAACTGCGAAGCGCGTGCGAAGGCATCGACCGCTTCCTGGTGACCGCCACCTGCGTCGGCCTGCGGCCCGATGGCGACGGCTGGGCGCTGTATGCGCCGTACGGGCTGCAACTGCTCGAGCATGGCCGGCTGGCCCCCAATCCGCTGACCGACCACGCCGAGCTGTTCCTGGCCAAGGCGCGCTCCTACCAGCAACGCTGGCCGTTGCTGAAGATCGAACAAGGCAGTTGACAGGCAGCCCGATTCGATATTAAAGTGATATCACTTTTACGGGAGACCGACATGAGTGATGCAGCGAGCCTTTCACAGCGCCCAGTGCGAAAAGAGCTGTCCTACCGATCGATCAGCGGCTATGCGATGACCTTCGTCGCCGTGCTGGTGGGCGGCGCCGGCGCGTTCATCCTGCTGGCCAAGGCCGGGCCGCTGGCGCTGGGCGTGTTGCTGCTGCTGGCCGGCCTGGCAGTGCTGCCCGGCTTGTACATGCTGCAGCCCAACGAAGGGATCATCTTCACCCTGTTCGGCCAGTACCAGGGCACCGACCGCTCCGAGGGCCTGCGCTGGACCAACCCGCTGCAAAGCGGCAGGAAAATCTCGCTGCGGGCGCGCAACCTCAACACCCCGCCGCTGAAGGTCAACGACAAGCGCGGCAACCCGGTGGAAATCGGGGCGGCCGTGGTCTGGCGGGTGCGCGACACCGCCCAGGCCGTGTTCGAGATCGACGACTACACCAAGTTCGTCAGCATCCAGGCCGAGGCGGCGATCCGCCACCTGGCCACGCTCTACGCGTATGACAGCGGCGAGGACCTGGAGGGCGACGAGACCACCTTGCGCGCCGGGCTCGACGTCGTCGCCAACGCCTTGAAGGCCGAGCTGAACCTGCGTTTCGCCAGCGCCGGGGTCGAAGTGCTGGACGCGAAGCTCACGCACCTGGCCTACGCCCCGGAAATCGCGCACGTGATGCTGCGCCGCCAGCAGGCCACCGCGATCGTCAGCGCCCGCCACCAGATCGTCGCCGGCGCCGTCGGCATGGTGGAAGCGGCGCTCAAGGGCCTGTCGGACCGCAACCTGGTGACGCTGGACGACGAACGCAAGGCGGCGATGGTGTCGAACCTGCTGGTGGTGCTGTGCTCGGACAACGACGCCCAGCCCGTGATCAACACCGGCACGCTGTACACCTGACAGGCCCGGCAGGACCGCGCGATTTCTCCAGATGGCCAGCCCCGGCAAAAAAGCCTTCCCGCTGCGGATCGACCCGGTCCTGTGGGAACAGATCGAGCGGCTGGCGGCGCAGGAACTGCGCAGCGCCAACGCCCAGGTCGAATTCATGCTGCGGGAGGGCCTGGCCCGGCGGGGCCGGTTGCCGGCCGCCGGCGGCAAGTCTGACCAACCGGAGACCGACAATGAAACTCGCATGCAGCAACGCGGCCGGCGCTAGCGGCGCGCTCGCAAACCTGCTCCAGCTCTGGGCGCTGGCGACGCTGGTGTTGCTGGCGCCGGTGCCGGCGCTGACGCAGCCCGCGCCGGCCAGCGCCGTTTTCACCCGCGCCACCGTGCGGGCCATGTTCGAACAGGACCACGGACGCCGCCTTTACATCAGCCTGCGGCTGAACCTGCCGGTCGAAGCGCCCTTTTCGGCGCTGACCTTCCGCGTGCGCGAACGCGCGCTGGTGGCGGGATTGCAGCCCGGCGCCAGCGTGGAGTTCCAGGCCGGGCGGATCGACGGCGAGAACGTCGTCACCGCCATCCGGCCGGTGCCGCCCTGCGTCCGCTTCCAGCCCTGCTGACGCCGCCGCCGCCAGGCTTGCAATCGGCGCGCCGGCTCACGGCTCACCAGGCTCGCCCGGTTGGCCATCCAGCAGCCAGGCCAGGGCCTCGGGTTCGGAGTCGAAGACCCGGACCACCAGCCCCTTGCTGAGCGCCGCCCGCTCGCTGTTGCGCGTGATCTCGCCCACCGGAACGAGCGATGCCACCTTGAACAACAGCGGCAGCTTCAGCGCCACGATTTCGCCCAGCAGCATTTGTTCGGAACTGGTCAGGCGCCCCACCACCCGGCGCAGGTCGAACAGGGCCTTCACGTCTTCGTACTTCTCGACCTGCGCGCCAACA
>JBBRSZ010000036.1:0-41928 GCA_038244915.1 Burkholderiales bacterium
CCGGCAAAGCCGAGTCGTTCAAGTTCACGCTGACCTGCAGGCGCCTGCCCGGCGACGACTTGCGCAAGCAGCTGGGCCGAGAAGATCTGCCGGTGAACTCGTTCCTGGCTGACATCACCACCGGCTGGAGCGGCCAGCAGCTGCTGCTGGAAGACGATGGCACGCCCTCCATATTCAGCGCCGAGGCCTTCGACGATCTGCTCTCCGTGGCCGGCGTGCCTGGCCTGTGCCTGGCTGCCTACATGAAAGAGGTGGTCGCGAAAGAAAAAAACTGAGGGAGGCCGCGCGACTATGGGCGCGCGGCGAACTCAGTACAGGGGCCGAGCATGACAATTCCAATCAAGCCGTCGACGCCGCCCTTGCTGCCTTTGGGCTATACGCGGTGGCTCCCGTGCTGCAAGCGCCGCCAGAGTTCTATCTTTGGCCCGAACACGTCGACGCGTTCAACCTGTTCTGCGATCTGGGAACCCAGTGGCGCACCGGCGTCGACGGCATCACGGGGCTCGACTACACAGCCGTCGTCGCGCACATGCGCATGGTCGGCGTCATGAACAAGAACATGCGGCCGCGATATGCGGAGATCCGAGAGATGGAAACCGGTGCGTTGGTCGCGAAAGCCGAGATGAAAGCCGAAAGGGAGAAAGCTCAATGAGTGAAGCAAGCATTGTCCTGAGCGCAGTCGACAACACGCGCGCCGCATTCCAGTCCGTCAAGGGCTCGATGGATTCGATCGGCACCAGTGCTGGCGCCCTGCAGGGCACCCTGGCTGGCCTGGCTGCGTCATTGGGCGTCGTTGCCCTGGCCAACATCGTCAAGGATACGGTGGCAGCGGATCGGGCTTTGCACGATCTCAGTATCCAGACTGGCGCCACGGTCGAAGCTCTGTCCGGCCTGGCCGCGGCCGGCAAGGCCACTGGCACCAGCGCAGATGACGTTGCCGGGATGATGACCAAGCTGGCCAGGAACATGGCTAGCGCCACCGAAGAAGGCAAGGGAGCCGGCAAGGCGATCGAGGCGATCGGCCTCAACCTGAGCGATTTCCAGCGGCTCAAGCCCGAAGAGCAAATGCTCTCGGTTGCCCGCGCGATGGAAAAATTTGCGGACGGCAACGGTAAGTCCGCGGTGGCCTCGGCGCTGTGGGGCAAGGAAGGCGCGAAGAACCTGGCCTACATGAAGGATCTTGCGCAAGCCGGTGGATTGACGGCCAAGACCACCAGCGAACAAGCTGCCGCAGCGCGCCAGCTGACCGACAACATGACGAAGCTGAGCACCAGCGGCGCAAGTTGGAAGAAGGAACTCTCCCATGGGATGACGCCGGCCCTCAACGAGGCGGCTCAGGCGTTCCTGGACATCACCAACGGCACCGGCGGACTGCGCGACGAAGTGCGCAAGCTGGGCAAGGACGGGACGCTGGCCGAGTGGACGCGCAATGCCGTGATTGGCATCAGCTACGTGATGGATGCGGTGGCCTACCTCTGGCGCACGCTCAAGGTGATGGGCGAGGGGTGGGGTGCCACCTTCGCGGCCCTTGGAGCGGGCCTTGGGGGCGTCGTGCAAGCCGTGCAGCGGGCGCTGTCTGGAGACTTTGCCGGCGCATGGGAGGCGCTGAAGCGTGGTGGCCGCGAAAGCCTGGCAGTGGTCGGCGAGTTCGGCAGCAAGGTGACCGACATCTTCGGGGAAGCCACCTTGGGCCAGCGGCTGCGCGGTCGCATGGCAGAACTCAAGGGGATGACGGCGGCGGCAGTCCAAGCCCGCGACCAGGTCGACTTCGCGAACAAGGGCGACAAGGCTGACGCCAAGGGCAAGGCCGACCCGCAGGACAAGGCGTACTCGGATCTCGTTGCCAACATCCGCGAAAAGATCGCGGCAAACCTGGCGGAGGCTGATGCCGGCAAGGCATTGACCGATCAGCAAAAGGTCGCGCTCGAGATCAACAAGATGTTCGAGAAAGGCCAGATCTCAGCCGAGGACGCGACTAGCGGGCTCACCGCATCGTTGCTGGAGGACCTCGATGCCTCTGACAAGGCCAGTGAGGCGGCCAAGGCATTCACCAAGTCGATGGCTGAGGCCGCCGACGCGATGGGCAAGCTCATGGACGAGCGTGGGAAGGCGCGCGACAAGGCGGCGGACGACGTGCAGGCCCAACAGGAAGAAAACGACGCCCTCGCCCTCGGCGCTGGCGGCTTGCTCCAGCTGGCCGCGGCGCGGCTCGAGGACAAGGCCGCATCGCTTGAGCGGCGTGCCAGCCTGGTGGACGACATCGATCTGTCCGGCCAACTAGGCCAAGCCTACCGCGATGAGGCAGCCAAGCTGCGCGAGCTGGCGAAGCTCAAGATCGACGGTGGCGCAATCAAGGCGTCGATCGACAACTTCAAGTCTGTGTGGGAGTCAGTCGACCGCACCGCCCAAGACGTGTTCACGAACATTTTCGAGGGCGGGAAGGATGCCTTTACCAAACTGCGCGACACGCTGAAAGCGACCCTGCTGGCGCTGCTTTACCAGATGACGATGAAGCCCTTCATCTTGAACATCGTTGCCAATGCCACTGGCACGCCATTGGCGACGGCGCAGGCCGCTTCTGGCATGGGCGGCGGTGGGATGGGGATGCTTGGCAACATGGCCGGCATGGTTAGCGGCTCAGGTGCGCTCGGAGCCGGCCTGATGACGGGCTTGAGTTCGTGGGGCGGTGGCTTGGCCGGCGTTGGCGGCGCGTTGGAGGCGGGTGCGGGCCTGATCGGCGGCGGCAGTATCGCTGGTGGCCTCGGCATGCTCGCTGGCGCGCTGGGGCCTGTAGCGATCGCGCTCGGCGCGATCGCGATGTTCGCCAAGGGCGGCGGCGGCCCCAAGACGGAGGCTGGCTACTCACCCGGAGGGCTCTCGGTCGCCGGCGTCGACATCGGTGGCAGCATGCAGGGCAGCCAACGCGGCGACGTGCCCGCCGCCCAAAAAATCAGCGAGGGCATCTCGGCCAGCTATGCCGCGCTGGCCGAGAAGCTGGGAATCCTTGGCAAAAAGATCGACGTCGGGATCTTCTATTCCATGGACAACGCCAAGGGCGGCACTTCGCTTACGCAGCTGCAGGTAACCAGCAGCAGCGGATACAACCGCGGCGGCCGTACCGGAGGCATCGAGAACGTGGCGCGCGGCGAAGACGCGCTCCAGTCCGCTTTGGCAGAGGAAACGGTGCGGCTGCTGATCGACGGCCTCAAGGGCTCCGACCTGGCGCAACAGTTCAAGGACATTCTCAACGGCATCAGCGCCGATGCCGGCGTGGGCGATATGCAAGCGGCCCTCGCTCGCGTCACGCAAGCGCGAACCGAACAGATGACGCTGGAAGAGCAACTCTTCCAGCTCACGGCCACTGACGCGCAGAAGCTGACCCGCATTCGCGAAAAAGAACGCGCCGCCGTCGACCCGCTCAACGCCGCCTTGCTCGATCAGGTGTATGCCCAGCAGGACCTGAAGACGGCCACGGATGCCGCCACAGCCGCCGCCAACGCAGCCGCCGACCAGGCCAGGGCCGTCGCCAGCGAGAAGGCCGGTCTGGAAAAGCAGATCATGCAGCTCACCGGTGACACCGCCGGCCTGCGCAAGCTGGAACTGGCCGCGCTTGACGAAAGCAACCGCTCCCTGCAGGAGCGCATTTACCAGCTGCAGGATGAAGCTGCCGCGTCGAAGGACGCGATGGCCGCCGCTTATGCCGCCAGCGACGCCTGGTACAACGCGCAGCTGGACGTCTACCGCGCCATGGAAGCCAAGCGCCAGGCCGACCAGAAAGCGATGTTCGACAGCGGCAAGGGCATCAGCGACTTTCTGCGGCAACTGATCACCGGCCGGGCCGGCACCGCCTCGCCAGAGCAGCTGCTGGCCTCAACGCGCAGCAATTACATCGCCGACCTCACCTCCGCCCGGCTGGGCGACGTCGATGCCAGCGGTCGCATCACCGGTTCGGCGCAGTCCTACATCGAGGCGCAGAAGGGTGTCACCGCCAGCGGCACCATGACCCAGGCCGTGATCGGCCAGGTGATCAGCGAGCTGCAGGCCATGCCGCAGGTGCAGAGCTACGAGAGCCAGGTGGCCAGCAACACCGCCGCCATGGCCGCCAAGATCGGCCAGCTGGTCGACCTCACCGTCGCCCAGGCCGCGCACATCGCGCGCCTGCTGGAGGTGACCGCTGCCACCTCCAGCCAGAGCCTGCCGCAGCAGGCCGAGATCGCCGCCAACACCGCCAATATGGTGCGGGCCGCCGCGCTCGTGGCTGCCGAGGCTCCGGTATGAGCCGGTGGATCTACAGGCTGGCGGTGGTCGGGCTGGACGCAGCCGGCGCCGCCACCACGTACCACTCGCCACCGAGAGCTTTTCGACCAGCCCGGCGCGATCCCACCGTGCCCACACCTTCCTGGACGGCCGCCGGCACCATGACGCAGGCAGTGATCAGCCAGGTGATCACCGAGCTGAAGGCCATGCCCCAGGTGGCAAAGCTACGAGAGCCAGGTGGCGAGCAACACGGCGGCCATGGCGGCGCGCATCGGCCAGCTGGTCGACCTCACCGCCGCCCAGGCCGCCCACATTGCGCGCATGGTCGAGGTCACTGCCTCGGCCGCAGAGCAGAGCATCGACGCACAGCAGCAGCTGCTGGCCAATGCCCAAACCATCGCCAGCCAGGCCACAAGCCTGAGGCGGCTCGCATCCCCGCCTCGGCGCCAGCACTATGACAAACGCGGCAACTCGCCGCAGGGCATAAAATTAAGGGCACATGGACGACTTCACGAACCATCAATTGCGGCTTCTCGAAAGCGAACGCAACCGCGCGATTTTCGAGCGCGTGGCCGAGCTGGCGGAAAATCAGCGGCAGATCATGGAGACGCAGCGCAAGCAGCTGGCTTGTATGATCGCATGCAGTGCGGTGCTTCGATGTCTGCTCCGCTCGCACCTGGCGCCGGCGAAACTGCTTGAGGCCCTGCTCGATGAGATGGACCGCATATCCGATCTCGATGATGGTGTGGCGGCGCTCGTCTCAGAGGCGTTCACCGGGTACGTGTCGGAGCTGAGCGCGGCGACGCAGACCAAGGGCGGTGTCGAGCCGCCTTAAAGCAAAACTCCACTGCTTACCCGAACTTGGGGCAGTGCGGCGCCTTCATGCCTCTGATTCGGAGTCCTCGGGAGATCCCCACTCCAGGAGGAACTGATCGCCTTTGGGGACGCAGATTTTCAGGCGGTGCCCGCCAACGTTCCCATCAAGCGTTAGCAGCCCGCCCCTATTGCGACCCAGCTTTCTCGCTCCGTCGAACGTATGAAACTCACTTGCGCCGTAATGGATGGCAGTTGCCAAATGGATCGCGTCGGGAACCGTGAGGTTTTTGAGCGCGTCCTTTTTTCGAGACTGGGCTTGAAAGGCTCGGATCTCGCTGGTAAGCGTCATGATCCTGCTGTCGATCCCCAGCTCGATCAGGTTGCGGGCGTCAAACGCGGACTCCAGCTTTTTCTTCTGCGCTGTCGTCAGCGAGCTGTCGAACACTTCGGCTCGCCACAGCACCGAAGTCATCAGAATGGCCTTACCACGGTCGACCAGCTCCAGCACTTCGGAAAGGCCGGCCATCTCCGCCGGATCGTCACGTTTTTCGTCGGTAATCCACGCGATCAGCGGCGCGGTGTCCCAATAGAACTTGGGCTTACCAGTCGCCACTGCGCACCTTTTCGACGTACTCCGCCGAGCCCATCCCGCCATAAGCGCCACTCGCTATTCCCCTGAGGCTCGACAACGACGGGCGGTCCGACTTTTCTGGCAGAACCTCGATCGAAGTTACCTTGATCATGTGCGGAAAGTTCTCGGTTTTCTTGAAATGCAGCAGACCCGACACGCGCACGAATTTCTTGATGCCGCTGAGCGCGTCGTCGAGCATCGGGCCCTGAAACTGGCAACGGATGCTGGTCGGGCCGACCACTGGATAGATCTTGAAAACGTTGCGCTGGTTGTGCACGTCGATCACGTCAAGGCTGCCGATGACGGACCCCTGCTCGACTTGGTCGGGACCAAGAATCTCCTCGACCTTCATCGCGAGGTTGCGCGGCAGCTCCATGACAGGGTCGCTGTCGAACTTCAGCGATATGCCCGCGACGTGTGATTTCTGCATCGGTTGCACCAACGCGCCGTAAGACTCCAAAAGCTCCAGTCCAGCATCTCGCGGACGCTTACCGGCGATGACTCTTTGCAAGTCGCGATTGAGCTTGGCGACAACACGCCGCCCGTGCGCCGCGCTGCCCTTCGCCTTCGACACAGCCTCAAGCTCGAAGGTCGCCGGACTGTTCATCGTGATCTTGGTGACACGGTAGTACAGGCTGGCCTTTCCCCCGGAGATGGCCTGGTCCACTTGGGTCAGGGTCTGCTTCACCGCGTTGAGCTGGTCGATCAGATCGCTCAGGCGCAGGCTGTCGTCGGCCTCGTCGCCCTTCAGCGTGATCTTGAACTTGCTCGATTGCATGGGGGTACTTTTCTGCCTCGGTCTTCTTGACCGCACTATCGTTGGACTGTCGAGGGCGGTCAATGATTCCGTTGCTTTCAGGCCGCCAGGCCCGACAGAAAAACGCTTCGCGCGACAGCCCATGGTAAGCGGTGCGCTATTCACCCGGGCCGGGCCAACTATTTCCGTATCCCTGTCCATGGGCGGCCGGTATGGTTCCGCCTGTCTTTTGACCTAATTTCGAGCCGCGTGTTACATTGCCCTCGTCGCTCCATCGTGGGCGGCCGGATGTGAGAGTCCGATGTGCACGCGGCAAATGGCCGCACCCGCAAGGTATGCGGCTTTCTCGTTTCTGGCCCCCATTTAGGCGGCCCGGATGGGAGGGCGCAAGCCCTGCCGGTAACGCCCAGCGTGCCCCGGTCTCTCACACCCGTTCGGGCTGCCGCCCAATGTGAGAGTTGGTCGGCAGTTGTCCATAGGCACGACTGGAGATCAACACATGGCGCAAGTCATCAACCTGGCCAGGCCTCGCGGCCGCGGCCCGCTCGACATCGAGCAACAGCAATCCATCGAAAACGCGCTCTGCATGGCGCTGCACTACGTGCGCGGCGCCAGCTGCAACGCCGAGCAGCTGCGACTGGCCACGGCCAAGGCCGGCACCGCCCTGCGGCTGCTGAGCGCCGCCGGCGGGCAGCGCGTCGACGTCGGGAGGGCCTGAGCAATGAACACAGCGAACCAATTTGGTACCGCCCCGACAAACGCGGCCGACGAGATCGCCAGGCTGCGCACCATGATCACCGATGCCGACTGGATGCAGCAAGATGCCCTCGAGCAGATCGAGTGCTTTGCGCGGCTCGGGCTGATGGTGCTGGAGATGCCCGAAGCCCTGAGGTTCCCGGGATTTCTGGCCGCCTTGTTGGCGGGCATCCGTGACCGTGCCGACGACACCAGGAACTACCTCAACGCCGAGGCCGAGCGGGTCGGCTGCAACTACAAGGACGAGAAGCGATTGAGCCGCCTGGCTGCGTGGCGGGCGGCGCACGTGCCGCCTGCAGCTGCAAGGGGGTGCTGATATGGCACGCGAAACCAAGAAAGCGGCGGCCGCGCCGGCGGACATCGCCGGGAACGAGGCGCTGCTCGCGCTCGCAAACGTCGAGTGCTGGACTGAACACTACTGCAGGCGCACGCGCGCGCTGGCGGAGGCCGTGCGATTGCTGCTGCCGCCTTCCTCCGATCGGCGTTGGAGCGGCGAGCGCGCGCTCGCGCCTGTCGACGTGCACGAGTTCCGTTGCAGGCTGGACGCGGCTCGCGAGCTGGCGCAGATGGTGGACGAGATCTCGGAGTCCATCGAGGCGGAGCTGGCCGAAGGGGTCGCCGCCGCGCGCCGCGTGCTGACACCAACGCGCAAGTGATATAGACGCGCGGCATCTAGCCGACTTCGGACAAGTTGGCCTATTTGTCGCGCGCTGGCGTTCGTACATTCGGGGCCTGTAGTTGAACGGCAGCGGCGCATGACGGCGACCTTTGGACTTGTCGCAATTTGGCCTATTTTTCCGGCGCTGCAGTTCGTACAGTCCGGATCTTCACGAACAGTAAAGGTGACCAATGACGAAAAGCGCACAACCGAACCAGCCCGAGCAGCTGCTGCTGCGCCTCCCGGCGGTCGAGAAGCTGACTGGCCTGAAGCGCACCAGCATCTACAACATGGTGAAGGCCAATGAGTTCCCGGTGCCGGTGAAGCTCTCGGCGCGTGCGATTGCCTGGCGGTCGGGCGACATCGCCCGTTGGCAGGAAAGCCGCCAGCCCGCGGTCGCTGCTTGAAGGAATCAGGCCCATCTGCACTGATGTCCACGACAACACTAGAGATGATCCGGGCGGCGCTCGGCTTCATCCCTGCGAACTTGCCTCGCGACGAATGGGTGCGTATCCTGATGGCGCTGCACTCCGAGCTGGGCCCCGATGGCGTCGACCTCGCACGCGAATGGTCCGCCGGGTCAGAAACCTTCAAGGAACGCGCCTTCCGCGCCACCTGGCGCAGCCTCAAGGCTGGCGGCGGTGTAACGATCGGCACGCTGATGCACTTGGCGAAGGAAAACGGCTTCAAGCCGGGCGCCGATACGCCCGCCCGCCCGGCGACGGATCCAGCTGCAACAGCTGCGCGAGCGCAGCGCGACCAGGCTGACCAGTCGGCGGCGAAGCGGCGGCAGGAGGCTGCTGCGGGCAAGGCCGCGGCGATGTGGGAGGCGGCGGCGCAGGAAGGCGCAAGTGCGTACCTGGTGCGCAAGGGTGTCCAGGCGCATGGCGTGCGCTTCGAGGGCGATGGGACGGTCCTGGTGCCGCTGCGCGACGTCGCCGGCGCGTTGTGGAACGTCCAGCGCATCGCGCCGGCCCCGCTGCCGGACGGCACGGACAAGCGTTATCTCGCCGGTGGCCGCAAGAGCGGGTTGCTGCACTGGATCGGCGATGCGGCCGACGCTGGCCTGCTGCTGCTGGCGGAAGGGTACGCCACGGGCGCGACGCTGCACGAGGTCACCGGCCGGCCCGTTGCCGTCGCTTTCGACTGCGGCAATCTGGTGCATGTCTCCAAAATTTTGCGCGAAAAGTATTCGTCGGCGCGTCTTCTCGTGTGCGGTGACGATGATGCGGCCACAGAGGCGAGCACAGGCGTCAATCCCGGCCGCGAGAAAGCGACGGCCGCCGCCAAGGCGGCTCGCGGCCGCGTGGTATTTCCGGCGGGCCTGCCTGCAGGCGCCAGCGACTTCAACGACCTGGCCATGGCCCAAGGTACCGACGCGGTCAAGCTGGCGATCGACGGCGCGATCGCGGTATGGGACGCAGAGCGTGCAGCAGCGAACGCGTCGGAATTCGACCGGTTCAAGGTCGACGAAACGGGGGTGTGGTTTCATGGCGTCGACCCTGACGGCAAACCGCGCCATGCTGAGTGGATCTGCTCGCCGCTGGCGGTCACGGCGCTGACGCGCGACCAGGACGGGCACGGCTGGGGATATCTGCTTGAGTTTGCGGATCCGCTTGGCCAGCCGAAGCAATGGGCGATGCCGGCTCGCATGTTGTCTGGTGATGGAGGGGAGTATCGCGCTGCGCTTCTGAACATGGGCCTTCGCATCGCGCCGACAGCGAGCGGCCGCGCGCGCCTCACGCTTTTCATCCAGACGCGCGTGCCTGGCGCGTTCGCGCAGTGCACTGACCGGATCGGCTGGCATGGCCATGCCTTCGTGTTGCCCAGAGAAACGATCGGCGATGAGGGCGAGCGGATCGTCTTCCAGAGTGAGAGCGCGATGGAAAACACATTCCGCCAGCGCGGCGACGTGGCCACGTGGCGCGATCGCATCGGCAGGCTCTGCGCCGGCAATTCGCGCCTGGTGTTCGCGGCCAGCTGCGCGTTTGCGGGCCCGATGCTGCGGCCAGCCGGTATGGAGAGCGGCGGCTTTCACTTGCGCGGTGATTCCAGCTCAGGCAAGACCACGGCGCTGCGCGTCGCGGCCAGCGTGTTCGGCGGTGCCAATTACCTGCAGCGGTGGCGCACCACCGACAACGCGCTCGAGGCGATTGCTGCGCAGCACAGCGACGTGTTGCTGATCCTGGACGAACTGGCCCAGGTGGATCCGAGGACCGCCGGCGAGTGCGCCTACATGCTGGCCAACGAACAGAGCAAGGCACGGGCGACCCGATCGGGGATGCCGCGCGCGCGGCTCGCATGGCGGCTGCTGTTTCTGTCCGCCGGCGAGCTGGGCCTGGCCGATCACATGGCCGAAGGCCAGAAGCGAGCGCGGCCCGGTCAGGAGGTGCGTATGGCCGACGTCCCGGTTGATGCCGGCGCTGGAATGGGCGCTTTCGAGAATCTACACGGCATTGAGGGCGGCTCGCTGTTCGCGCGCCAGCTCACGCGCGAAGCCGGCGCGGTTTTCGGCGCGCCAGGCTACGCGTTCATCGAATGGGCATCGGAGCGTGCCGAGACGCTGCCGCGGCGCCTGCGCGAGGCCGTGGCGGCCCTGGTGCGTGATCTGGTGCCAGAGGGTGCTTCTGGCCAGGTTGAACGCGTCGGAGCTCGCTTTGCGCTTGTCGGGGCGGCCGGCGAGCTGGCAAGTGAGGCTGGCATGACAGGCTGGGACGCCGGCGAGGCGGCGCGCGCGGCCCGAACGTGCTTTGCGGCCTGGCTGGCCTCGCGCGGCGGCCACGGCAATGGCGAGGTGACGGCAATCGTGCGCCAGGTGCGCAACTTCTTCGAGTTGCATGGCGAAGGCCGGTTCACCTGGTGGCACCGTGCGGCCGACGATCACGCGACCAAAACGCTGCACCGCGCCGGCTATCGGCGGCTGGTCAATGAGGACGGCGAGCCGATCAAGACGAACAGCGAGCACGGCGTCCAGTTCGGCGACCGCATGCCGGCGGGGCGGGGCGAGGAGACGTCTGCGGAATTCTTTGTATTGCCCGAGGTTTTCCGCCGCGAGATCTGCGCGGGTCTGGACCATGCGACGGTTTGCAAGGTGCTGCTCGAACGCGGGCATCTTGTTCCAGGTCCGAACGGGCGCCCCGACCGACGCGACCGCCTCCCGGGCATGGGCAACACGACGTGCTACCGCATCCGAAACTCGATCTTCGGTGACGACGCATGAGCGACAGCGCTTGGCAATGGGCGCAGCGAATTGCGGCCGCGAAGGACGTGAATAGCATCACTGCGGTCGATTTTGCCAGGCTCAAGAAGGCGACCCATGCATACACACAGAGTCAAGGCGCGGTGACGATCGACCGATGCCTTGGTCTTCGGGGCGCACGGGCCAGCTGGAACAAGGCCGAGCGTGACGCGTGGATCCGTCTGGCGGCGGTCGCGCTAGGGTGCCCGAATCAACAGCCGCCAAGAACAGCGAGGGTGCTGGATGAAGAATGGGCCCGCTTTGTCGCCGCCGGCGCTTGGCGCCTATGGCGTGGCAAGCAGGACCCGCCGGCCGACGTTGACGCGTTGCGCCGGGCGCTGTTCTACGCAACCAGGCACAACGGGGATGCGCCGCTTGGGTACAAGCAGATTCACCGGGTGCTGGTAAAGACAGGTTTTGGCGCCGACAAGTCTTCGTCGCAAACGGAGACTTGAACGACAGGCCGCATTGGCTTGGATGTCCGCCCGGTTCGACCCGCGCGATTCCTTTCTTCAACATGGAGTTTGACGTGAGCACAGCGACACAGAACGTGAGCGCGGCGGCCGCACAGATGCAGCGCGCCGTCGACAAGGAGGCATGGCTTCGCAGGGCGATTGCCAATGAACCCAAGGCTTCCACGATTGCAATCCTGCAGGGTGAGCTGCGGGCCACAGTGGCAGACGTGAACACTGCCAAGCAGGCGCTTTCCAAAGCGAGCAAGGCCAGTTCGTACTGAGTTGCTTGCCGCGTCGTACATCAGTTGTTGGTCACTCGGACGGCACTGTCCGACGCTGCCGGCGCGTTGCCGGCGTTTTCAACAGAGGTCATTCACATGAGCAATGAAAAGCAAAGCGTTCGCGATGCGGCTGCAGCAGTGCGTCGCGCCGAGGCGGAACAGGCCCGGATCCAGAAGGCAATCGCGAGCGTGCAGCCGGGCCTGCAGGCGTCCACGGCAGGCCCGGCCGTGCTGGAGGCGCGGCTTGCGTACGAGGCGGCCGCGGCGGATATGGCACTGGGCCACGCCACTGAAGCGCAAGCGAAGGCTGCACGCGCGCAGCTCGACGCCAAGCTGGCGATACAGCAGGACGCCGCGGCCGCGGCGCAGCTCGCCGTGTCGGCTGTCGCGGGCTTGCAAAGCAAACTGAGTGAGGCGTCAGCGGCCGTCCAGGATGCCGCGCAGGCCCTGGTTGTGGCAGAAGCGGAGTACCTGCGCGCCGAGCTTGCCGTCGCCGACGCAGCGTACATCGAGGCTGCTGGCCGCGTCGACGTGGTGCTGCGTAGGGTTCGCGGCCTCAAGGCGGCCCTGACCCTGCGGAGGTATCCGACTCCGCCAGGCGATGGCCTCATCGAGTTTCACGCGATCGACCGGCAAAGCGCTGGCAAGGTGATTGCCGCCACCGGCGCCGCCCATGGTTGGGGTGTATCCATCTTCCCGCGGGCGAATCCTGCGACTGAGCGCGCCGCCATCGAGGCGGAGCTGGCCGCCGCTGCCGAAGGCGTCATGTCGCGCGTTCGCAGCACCTTCGCTACGACCTGAGCTGGCACCCGATGAAGTTTTCCCAACCGCCGGACACCGCCGGCAATTGGGGCGTGAAGCCTGACCACGCAACGCGGTGGCCCTCCTCGGCCAGCGTGAAGCGACAGGACCGCCATCCGGCCGCAGTGCGCGTCCAGATGGTGCCGAGCAGTGCCTCGGGTGCCAAGGAAACCGTGCCACGAATAACGGACCCAACCCCCTCTTTTGTTACACAGCTTGCATTTCCCGCGCAGGCGCGCGCGTGGTGGCAGAAGGCCAATTTGCGCTCAAAATCGGTAGAAGAGCGAACCAAGGTTCGCTTTTTCGCTAAAATCTGCCCGCATTGCCCGCATGAAAAAGCGCTTGCCCGCATTGCCCTTTGCGGGCAGCAAGAGCCAGCATCCATGCGGCTTGCAGCCCGATTCCGGAATCTGCCCGCATTGCCCGCAAGGAAAAAAACGTCAGCCGGCCCGCGAGGTCAATCACTGACACGTTTGTGTAACAGTAACTCTGTCGGGCGGCAGGGTGCTACCCCCCCATCAGGTTCCTCTAGCAACCTCTCCGACGCGCACCCAAAGGACCGCGAGAACGCGCTAGCCAATCATCCGGAGATCAGGAAACAGGCAACGGCATCAGGCAACAGGAAACGCGTGTGACCCTCACAGAGTTGGCCAGAGGCCTCCACATCTCCAAGGGGCAGGCGTCCAAACTTGCGGCTCGCGGCATGCCGACCTCGTCGATCGACGACGCCGCGACTTGGCGGCGCGAGAACCTCGATCCCGCGTGGGCGAAGAGCCTGGGCGCCAACCGAGTGGAGCCGATCCACCTTCGGAAGCCGGCAGACGATGCCCTCTCCCTGGTGACGCGTCTCGCTCTGGCCGCGCAAAAGGATCTCGGTACGCCGCAGCTCAACCCGCACCTGTCCGGCTTGCGTCAAGCGCTGCGCGCCGTGCCGTTCGACCGCAGGGACCGAGTGGCGATGCCCGTTGAAATCTGGGATGCGCTGTGCGCCGACGTGTCCGCGGCGATAGCGCAGAGCGAAGCGCAGTGGTGGACCCCAAAGCCTCAGACAGAGGTCGCCGCCGACGACGACGACGCCTTGGGCCGCTTCTGGTTTTCAGTCGCGGCCGGCGAAACCCTGCCAGGCGGCGGCTGACCGGTGCGCGCCTGGTCCAGGCAGTCCGCCCACCACTGCATCAGTTTGCCCCGCTGCTCCAGGTGCTCGGCGTGGTTGTAAGCGGCACGGACCGCATCGCGCTCTTCGTGTGCGAGCTGGCGCTCGATCACGTCCCTTTCCCAACTGGCTTCATTCGCAGCGGTTGAGAACGTGGACCGAAAGCCATGGGCCGTGGCCATGCCCTTGTAGCCCATGCGAGCGAGCGCGCTGTTCAAGGTGTTTTCGCTCAACGTCTTGCCCGGATAGAACGGCGACGGGAAGATCAGTTTGCTGTTGCCGGTCAGCGATTGCATCTGCCGCAGCAGCTGCAGCGCCTGGCGCGAGAGTGGCACCAGGTGCTGCGTATCCATCTTCATGCGACTGGCCGGAATCCGCCACAGCGATTGCTCCCACTCGATCTCGCTCCAGAGTCCTCCCCGCAGCTCGGCGGGCCGCACGATCGTCAGAAG
Source organism: Burkholderiales bacterium (assembly GCA_038244915.1). GTDB lineage: Bacteria > Pseudomonadota > Gammaproteobacteria > Burkholderiales > Burkholderiaceae_C > Ramlibacter. The sequence continues at coordinate 14,256 of JBBRSZ010000036.1, forward strand.
CAGCAGCCGCAATGCTTGCCTGGTCACCGGGTCGCCCTCATAGCCGTCGACCTTTGCCAGGAACGTCGGCAGCTCCCGAACTGGCATCGCTGCCCGATGCCTCACCTTGCGAGGCTGCAGGAAGTCACTCGGCGTGAGGGTGTAGGTTGGATCAGTCGGAATCCTGCCCTCGCCAACGGCAAACCGAAAAACAGAGCGCAACCGCTGGAAAAGGCGCGCAGCTGTGTCCCCCGCGCCGGCGGCATCAACCGCCCTGACCAAGTCGCGGATGTCGGCAGCACGAATGCTGCTGGCCGGGCGGGCGCCATGCAGGGGAAGGACATGATTGGCAAACGATGCCTCGATGGCGTCCTTGGTGCCGGCCTCCCAGCCAGGCGCCTTGTACGCCAGCCACTCGTCGACGGCTTTCCGAACACTGAAAACAGCATCTGCTGCGCGATCAACCTTGGCCTGCTTCCGCACAGCGCCCGGATCCTGCCCGCTCGCTAGCAGCTGGCGGGCCGCATCCCTGGCCTCACGGGCGCCCTTCAAGCCGACTTCTGGATACGTGCCCAAGGACAGGCGCTTTTCTTTTCGGAGGTAGCGGTACTTCAAGCGCCACCAGCGGCCGCCTTTCGGCGAGATCTCTAGATACAGGCCCGCGACGTCATAGAGGCGTTGGGTCTTGCTCGCCGGCTTCGAAGATCGGACGGCCGCGTCGGTCAGGGGCATGGGGGCATCTCCTTGTGGGGGCATTTTACTGCCCCCAAAGTTGCCCCCAAATCGACGCGGCTGTTAAAGAGTCTCTCCGAACGCTGACGAACGATAAATTGACGCGTACAGAGGAGAAATCGGGTTCTTGTGAACGCTAGTGAACGTTCTAGAACGCTTTACTGGTCCCCTCGACAGGAATCGAACCTGTATCTGGCGCTTAGGAGGCACCCGTTCTATCCATTGAACTACGAGGAGGCCGAGCGGGATTGTAGTTGCCGGCCTATTTGCTCAGCAGCCGCATTGCATCTTCCAGGCCCTTGAGCGTCAGCGGATACATGCGCTGGTTCACCAGTTGCTGGATCACGCTGATGCTTTGCCGGTACTGCCAGACACCTTGCGGCTCGGGATTGATCCAGGCGAACTTCGGGAAGGCGTTGGTCAGGCGCTGCAGCCACTCGGCGCCTGCTTCCTCATTGTTGTACTCGACGCTGCCGCCCGGCTGCAGGATCTCGTACGGGCTCATCGTCGCGTCGCCGACGAAGATCAGCTTGTAGTCCTTGTTGTACTTGCGGATGATGTCCCAGGTCGCGAACTTCTCGGAGAAGCGGCGCCGGTTGTTCTTCCACATGAAGTCGTAGACGCAGTTGTGGAAGTAATAGAACTCCAGATGCTTGAATTCGGCCTTGGCCGCCGAGAACATCTCTTCCACCCGGTGGATGTGCTCGTCCATCGTGCCGCCGACGTCCATCAGCAGCAGCACCTTCACCTTGTTGTGCCGCTCCGGCACCATCTTGATGTCCAGGTAGCCGGCGTTGGCGGCGGTGGAGCGGATCGTGTCGTCCAGGTCCAGTTCGTCGGCCGCGCCTTCGCGGGCGAACCGGCGCAGCCGCCGCATCGCCACCTTGATGTTGCGGGTGCCCAGCTCCTGGGTGTCGTCGTAATCCTTGTAAGAGCGCTGGTCCCACACCTTCACCGCGCTCTTGTTGCGGCTCTTGTCCTGGCCGATGCGGATGCCTTGCGGGTTGACGCCATAGGCACCGAAGGGGCTGGTGCCCCCCGTGCCGATCATCTTGCTGCCGCCCTCGTGCCGCTCCTTCTGCTCCTCGAAGCGCTTCTTGAGCGTCTCCATCAGCTCGTCCCAGCCCATCTTTTCGATCTTGGCCTTCTCCTCGGGCGACAGTTCGAGCTCGAGGTTCTTGCGCAGCCACTCGAGCGGGATGTCCTTGGTGAAGTCGGCGATCATCTCCACGCCCTTGAAGTAGGCGGCGAAGGCGCGGTCGAACTTGTCGTAGTGCTTCTCGTCCTTCACCAGCGAGGTGCGGCTCAGGTAATAGAAGTCGTCGATGCCCCAGCCGCCATCGTCGCCCATGGGGCCGACCACGCCTTGCCTCAGCGCTTCGATCAGCGTCAGGTATTCCTTGACCGAAACCGGCAGCTTGGCGCTGCGCAGCGTGTAGAAGAAATCGATCAGCATCGGGCTCTCACCGTCAGTTCGCGCCGGCCCGCGGCCTGGCCAGCAGATATTGCAGCTGGGCCCGCGCTTCCGGCCACTCGCCGGCGGCCAGGCTATACATCACCGTGTCGCGGACCGTCCCGTCGCGGCGCGTCGCATGGTGGCGCAACACGCCGTCCTTGCGGGCGCCCAGCCGTTCGATCGCCTTCTGGCTGGCGAAGTTGAAATTATCCGTGCGCCAGCCGACCAGCCTGGCACCCAGCGTGTCGAAGGCATGGGTCAGGAGCAGCAGCTTGCAGCTGGTGTTCACATGGCTGCGCTGCCAGCTCTTGCCGTACCAGGTGTAGCCGATCTCCAGCCGCTCGATCGACGGCACGATGTCGTGGTAGCGCGTGCTGCCGATGATCGCGCCGCTGGCAACGTCGCGGACCACGAACGGCAGCATGTGTCCGTCTTCATGGCCCTTGAGCGCTGCGGCGATATAGGCTGGCGTCTCGCCTGGCGCGGGGACCGACGTGATGCGCAGGTTCCACAGCTCGCCGTCCCGCGCCGCGGCGTCCAGGCCCGTGGCGTGGTCGGCCGTCATCGGCTCCAGCCGCACCTGCGGCGTCTGCAACGTGGTGGGCTCGGGCTTGCGCATGGCTATTTGCCCTTGCGGGAGGCGCGCCAGCGGCGGGCCAGCTGCACGCCGGCGCCGCCGCCCAGGCCGGCCAGCACGATGCCGCCCAGGGCGCTGTTGCCGAAGCCAGGTGCCAGAGGGTCGAAGCCCAGCAGGCGGCCGATCAGCCAGGCCGCCAGCACGCCGACGACGAAGCCGGCGGCGTCGGTCAGGCCTTCGATCAGCAAGGGGCTCATGGCTTGCTCCTGCGCAGCGGGTTCAGCGGTTGTGGCGCTGCATGAACACGAGCTTCTCGAACAAGGACACGTCCTGTTCGTTCTTCAGCAGGGCGCCCACCAGCGGCGGCACCGCCACCTTGTCGTCCTTGCTTTGCAGCGCTTCCAGCGGGATGTCCTCGGCCACCAGCAGCTTGAGCCAGTCCAGCAGTTCCGAGGTGGAAGGCTTCTTCTTCAGGCCGGGCAGGTTGCGCACGTCGTAGAAGGTCTTCATCGCCGCCGTCAGCAGCTCTTTCTTCAGGCCCGGAAAGTGGACGTCGACGATCAGCTTCATCGTCTCGGCGTCGGGGAACTTGATGTAATGGAAGAAGCAGCGGCGCAGGAATGCGTCCGGCAGTTCCTTCTCGTTGTTGGAGGTGATGAACACCAGCGGCCGGTGCTTCGCCTTGATCAGCTCGCGGGTCTCGTAGACGTAGAACTCCATCCGGTCGATCTCGCGCAGCAGGTCGTTCGGGAATTCGATGTCGGCCTTGTCGATCTCGTCGATCAGCAGCGCCACCGGCTGCTCGGCGGTGAAGGCCTGCCAGAGCACGCCCTTGACGATGTAGTTGTGGATGTTCTTGACCCGCTCGCCGCCGTCGACGTCGGCCAGCTGGGAATCGCGCAGCCTGCTGACGGCGTCATATTCATACAGGCCCTGCTGCGCCTTGGTGGTGGACTTGATGTGCCACTGCAGCAGCGGCATATTCAGCGCCTGGGCCACTTCTTCCGCCAGCATCGTCTTGCCGGTTCCGGGCTCGCCCTTGACCAGCAACGGGCGCTTGAGTGTGATGGCGGCATTCACCGCCAGCATCAGGTCCTGCGTGGCGACGTAGTTCTGTGAGCCTTGGAACTTCATGGGAGGATTCGGGGAAGGATTCGAATGATGGGGCGGCCGGATGGCGCTGGATATAATCGAAGGTTGATTTGGACTTCAGAACCTTCACTGGATTGTGCTCGCAAAATGAACAAGTTGTTGACCACGCTTTTTGCCCTGGGTGTCGCTTGCGTGACGGGTCTGGCACAAGCCCAGGCGCCTGCCCAGACCTCTTCGGCCCCGGCAGCTGCAACGGCAGCCGCGCCCCCTCCTGCCGCGGCGCCAGCTCCGGCCAGCGCCAAGTCGGTGGAGGCCAAAGTGGCGATGTGCGTCGGCTGCCACGGCATCAAGGGCTACCAGGCCAGTTTCCCGGAGGTCTACCGGGTGCCGATGATCTCCGGCCAGAGCGCCAAGTACATCGTCTCCGCGCTCACCGCCTACAAGCAGGGTGACCGCAAGCACCCCACCATGCGCGCCGTCGCCGGCTCGCTGAGCGAGCAGGACATCAACGACATCGCCAATTACTACGCGAACAGCGGCGCGGATGCCGGCCACGCGGTCGCCGACAAGCCGAACGTCGAGCCCAACGCCCCGGTCGCGGCCCTGCTGCAGAAGGCGGCCTGCGTCTCCTGCCACGGCGCCAATTTCTCCAAGCCGATCGACGTCTATCCCAAGATCGCCGGCCAGCACAACGACTACCTGTTCGCCGCCTTGCGCGCCTACAAGACAGAGAACAACCCCACCATGGGCCGCAGCAATGCCGTGATGGGCGCGATTGCCAAGCAGTTCTCCAACGCCGAACTCAAGGCCCTGGCCAACTACGTCAGCTCGCTGGACAGCGAACTCAAGACGGTGCCGGAGCACAGGTTCCGTTAAGGTCCACCCGAACCGCAAAAAGCCCCGCGACGCGGGGCTTTTTCGTAGTTGCCGCCTATCTGGTCGCCCGGCGCTGCACGCATTCGACGTAGGCCTGGCCGTCCGGCGGGCGGCCGTCGCGCTGGCTTTCCCACAACATCTGGCCCAGGCATTCCATCGCCTCATGGTGCGCGTCGTGCAGAGAATTGCGGCGCGCCGCCAGCAGTTCGACCGCCTGCCGGATGCCGCGCGGCTGGTCGATCGAGCACTGCTCGCTGATCGACAGGTGCATGGACAGGTGCAGGAAGGGATTGGTCTTGCCGTCGTCGCCTTCATAGACGCGCGCGATAGCGGCGTCGCTGTCTGCCACGTCGGCGTGGTACTCGGGATGCTCCTGCAGCCACTGGCCGGCCAGCGTTTCCAGCGCATCCATCGGCTGTCCGCCCGCGCCCTTGGCGTGAACCGAACAGAAAAAGCGCCGTACATCGGCCTGGGATGGATTGAACATGGGAATTTGAGCGTAGCACGCGATGCCCTACAGTCAGGCACGCTGGGACGGTGCCGGGGCCCCAGCCACTTCGGATGGGCCCGGCAATGGAGCACAGCATGAACGCCATGAAGATCAGCGGCATCGTCCTCATCGTCCTGGGCCTGGCCGGGTTTTTCACCGGGGGCTTCAGTTTCATGCAGGAAACCACCAAGGCCCAGATCGGGCCGATCCAGCTCAATGTCAAGGAGAAGAAGGAGGTCGGCATTCCCGAGTGGCTCAGCATCGGGGCCGTGGTGCTGGGCGGCGTGCTGCTCGTGATGGGTTTCCGGAAAGCCTGAGCGCTGCGGGCGGCGACGGCCGGGCGCGATAATCTGCGCGACTTGGCAAGGACCTGATTCATGATCGACAAAATCGCCGCCTCGGTGGCCGATGCGCTGGCCGGCGTCAAGGACGGCTCCACCGTCCTGATCGGTGGCTTCGGCACCGCCGGCATCCCCATCGAACTGATCGAAGGCCTGATCGCGCAGGGCGCGAAAGACCTCACGGTGGTCAACAACAACGCCGGCAACGGCGACACCGGGCTGGCGGCGCTGCTCAAGACCGGACGGGTGCGCAAGATCGTCTGCAGTTTCCCGCGCCAGGCCGACAGCCATGTGTTCGACGGCCTGTACCGCAGCGGCAAGATCGAGCTCGAACTGGTGCCGCAGGGCAACCTGGCCGAGCGGATCCGCGCCGCCGGCGCCGGCATCGGCGCCTTCTTCTCGCCTACCGGCTATGGCACCGAGCTGGCCAAGGGCAAGGAAACCCGCGAGATCAACGGCCGCCAGTACGTGCTGGAACACCCGATCTACGGCGACGTCGCCCTGATCAAGGCCGAGCGCGGCGACCGCTGGGGCAACCTGATGTTCCGCAAGGCGGCGCGCAACTTCGGCCCGGTGATGGCGATGGGCGCCAAGCGGACCATCGCGAGCGTTCACGAGATTGCGGAACTGGGCCAGCTCGATCCGGAAGCCGTCGTCACGCCCGGCATCTTCGTGAGCAGGATCGTGAAAATCGAACGGGTCGCGACGCAGGGCGGGGGATTCAAATCATGACTTACACGAGACGCAGCAAGGAGCAGCTCGCCCAGCGCGTGGCCCGCGACATCCACGATGGCGCCTACGTCAACCTCGGCATCGGCATGCCGACCCTGGTGGCCAACCACCTGCCCAAGGGGATCGAGGTGGTGCTGCACAGCGAGAACGGCATCCTGGGCATGGGTCCGGCCCCGGCCGAAGGCCAGGAAGACTACGACCTGATCAACGCCGGCAAGCAACCGGTGACGCTGCTGCCGGGCGGCGCCTATTTCCACCACGCCGACAGCTTCGCCATGATGCGCGGCGGCCACCTGGACATCTGCGTGCTGGGCGCCTTCCAGGTCTCCGCCACCGGTGACCTGGCCAACTGGCACACCGGCGAGAAGGATGCGATCCCCGCCGTCGGCGGCGCGATGGACCTGGCGATCGGCGCCAAGCAGACCTGGGTGATGATGGACCTGCTGACCAAGAAGGGCGAGAGCAAGGTGGTGGAGCGCTGCGGCTATCCGCTGACCGGCATCGCCTGCGTCAAGCGGATCTATTCGGATCTCGCCACACTGGAATGCTCGCCGCAAGGCCTGAAGCTGATCGACAAGGTCGAGGGCCTGGGCCATGCCGAACTGGAACAACTGATCGGGCTGCCGATCGCGCCCTGACCCGGAGACCACCATGACACGACAAGCATTCATCTGCGACGCCATCCGCACCCCCATTGGCCGCTACGGCGGCGCCCTGTCCTCGGTGCGCACCGACGACCTCGGCGCGATACCGATCGCCGCGCTGATGGCCCGCAACGCCAGGGTCGACTGGCAAGCGCTCACCGACGTGATCTTCGGCTGCGCCAACCAGGCGGGCGAGGACAATCGCAACGTCGCCCACATGGCAAGCCTGCTGGCGGGGCTGCCGTTCGACGTGCCCGGCGCGACGATCAACCGCCTGTGCGGCTCGGGCCTGGATGCGGTCGGCACCGCCGCCCGCGCGATCAAGGCCGGCGAAGCGACGCTGATGATCGCCGGCGGCGTCGAGAGCATGAGCCGCGCGCCCTTCGTCATGCCCAAGGCCGAGAGCGCGTTCTCCCGCGCCAACACGGTCTACGACACCACCATCGGCTGGCGCTTCGTCAACAAGCGGATGAAGGAGCTGTACGGCGTCGACTCCATGCCCGAGACCGCAGAGAATGTCGCCACCGATTACAAGATCGGGCGCGAGGCCCAGGACAAGATGGCGCTGGCCTCGCAGCTCAAGGCGGTGGCGGCGCAGAAGGCCGGCTTCTTCGACAGCGAAATCACTCCCGTCACGATTCCCCAGAAGAAAGGCGACGCCATCGTCGTCAGCAAGGACGAGCATCCGCGCGAGACCTCGATGGAATCGCTGGCCAGGCTCAAGGGCGTGGTGCATCCCGACGGCACCGTGACCGCCGGCAATGCCAGCGGCGTCAACGACGGCGCCTGCGCCTTGCTGCTGGCCGATGAAGCGACCGCCGCCAAGCACGGCCTGACGCCACGGGCGCGGGTAGTCGGCATGGCCACGGCCGGCGTGCCGCCGCGCGTGATGGGCATCGGCCCGGCGCCGGCGACCCAGAAGGTGCTGGCGCTGACCGGCCTGACGTTAGCGCAGATGGACGTGATCGAGCTGAACGAGGCCTTCGCGGCGCAGGGCCTGGCGGTGCTGCGGCTGCTGGGGCTGCAGGACGACGATGCGCGCGTCAATGCCAACGGCGGCGCCATCGCCCTGGGCCACCCGCTGGGCGCCTCGGGCGCGCGGCTGGCCACCACCGCGGTGAACCAGTTGCACAAGACCGGCGGCCGGTACGCGCTGTGCACCATGTGCATCGGCGTCGGCCAGGGCATCGCGGTCATCCTCGAGGGGGTCTGAGCGCGCCCGCGGCCGGCGCCGCCGCGGGCTTGTTTCAGCCATCGGAAAACTGATTTTCGGGGCCGGTGCTTGTCAGCGCCGGGCGTCGGTTTCACACTGCGGCAGCATCGCAGACACTTACCGAACAGGAACCCGCAGAGATGGCAAACAGCATTGGATGGATCGGCCTCGGCCGCATGGGCGAGGCGATGGTCAAGCGCCTGATGAAGGGCGGCCACGGCGTCAGCGTCTGGAACCGCACCGCCAGCAAGGCGCAGCCGCTGGTCGAATACGGCGCCATCATCGCCGCCAGCAAGCAGGAGCTGGCCGCCTGCGAGATCGTGTTCACCATGGTCTCCACCACCGACGACCTCAAGCAGGTGCTGTTCGGCGACGGTGGCCTGGTGGCCGGCGCCAGCAAGCCCAAGGTCGTGGTCGATAGTTCGTCGATCTCGCAGGAAGGGTCTGCCGAGATCCGTGCCCAGCTCGAGGCGATGGGCGTCGACTACCTGTGCACGCCGGTCTCCGGCAACGCCAAGGTCGCCAAGGCCGGCAAGCTGCTGATGGTGGCCTCCGGACCCAAGGCGTTGTACGACAAGGCCGAGCCCTACCTGCAGGCGATGGCGCGCAAGGTGATGTGGGTGGGCGAGGGCGAGCTGGCGCGGGTCTGGAAGATCGCGCACAACACCATGTTCGGCGTCATCATCCAGAACCTGTGCGAGATCACCGTGCTGGCCGAGAAGGCGGGCATCCCGCGCCACGTGTTCCTGGAGAGCATCAACGACTCGGTGCTGGGTTCGATGTACACCAGGTACAAGACGCCGATGCTGACCAACCTCAGCTTCGACCAGGTCACCTTCACACCCAAGCTGCTGCTCAAGGATATGGACCTGGGGCTGGGCGCGGCCAGGGCGCACGGCGTTGCCATGCCGGCGGCGGCGGCGACGCGCGAATCGGTGGCGCGGATCGTGGGCCGCGGCTACGACGACGTCGACTTCGCCGTGCTGCTGCTGGAGACGGCCCGGGACGCCGGACTCGAGCTCAAGCCCGAGAACGTGAAGATGAGCGACGGCCTGGAGGGCTGAACATGGCCCCCACGTTCGCGGCTTCGCCGTCTCTCTGCCCCCCGAGGGGGCGCAGGCCCCGCCTTGGGGCGGCCCGGCGGCGGGCCTGATCATGACCCGCACCGTCATTCGCGGCGCAACTGTCCTGACGATGGATTCGCAGGGCGACCTGCCGCAGGCCGACATCCTGGTGGACGGCGAGCGCATCGCGCAGATCGCGCCCTCGCTGCAGGTCGATGATGCGCAGGTGGTGGAGGCCGCCGGCTGCATCGTGATCCCCGGGCTGGTCAACGCCCACATGCACACCTGGCAGACAGCGCTGCGCGGCGTCGCCGCCAACTGGACGCTGCTGGAATATTTCAGGAACATGCACGCCGGCCTGGCCACCGTGTTCGAGCCGCAGGACCTGTACATCGCCACCCTGATGGGGTCGCTGAACCAGCTCAATTGCGGCACCACCACGCTGGCCGACTGGTGCCACAACAACCCCACGCCGGAGCACAACGACGCCGCGATCCAGGGCCTGCTGGAGTCGGGTATCCGCGCCGCCTTTTTCCACGGCACGCCCAAGCCCGATCCCAAGCCGGGCGAGAAACCGTTCTGGGAAGTGCCGCATCCGCGCGCCGAGATCGAGCGCCTGCTGAAGAGCCACCAGGGCAATCCGCTGCTCAGCATCCAGGCGGCGGTGCTCGGCCCGCATTACTGCACGCTGGACGTCGCCCTGGCGGACTTCCGCATGGCGCGCGAATTGGGCCTGATCGCCTCGCTGCACCAGGGCGGCGGCGCGGCGCGCACGCCCGACGGCTGGGAGAAGCTGGAGGCGGCCGGCCTGCTGGGCGACAATATCAACATCGTGCACGGCCATGCGCTGAGCGACGAACAGCTGCAGCGCTTCTGCGCGCTGGGCATGAGCTTTTCCGCCGCGCCCGAGAGCGAGATGTCGCAAGGCCACGGCCATCCGATCACCGGCCGGCTGCGCCAGTTCGGGCGGGCGCCGTCGCTCGGTGTCGATCTCGAAAGCGTTCTGAGCGGCGACATGCTGAGCCAGGCACGCATCGCCCTGGGCATCCAGCGCAGCCTGGACAACGTGGCCTTCCGCGAAGCGCATGGAACAATCCCGCCGACCTCGACCATCACCACGCGCGAAGCGCTGTCGTGGGTGACGATCGAAGGCGCGCGCATGTTGAAGCAGGAGCACCGCATCGGCTCGCTGGCGCCCGGCAAGCAGGCCGACCTGGTTGTCATCCGCGCCAGCGACCTGAACATGCAGCCGGTGCACGACCCGGTCAGCACGGTGGTGATGCAGACCTCGCTGGCCAACATCGACAGCGTCATGGTCGCCGGCCGTTGGCGCAAGCGCGCCGGCCGCCTGGTCGGCGTCGATCCGGCGCCGGGGCTGGAGGCGCTGCGCGCATCGGGACGCAAGATCACCCGGGCGCTGGGCTTGTCGAATTCGCACTGAGAACCAAAGGAGACGAACATGAAACGACTGATTTCCACCCTCACCCTGATCGTTGGCGTCGTGGCGTCGTCCACCGCGCTGGCGCAGGCGGCATACCCCAGCAAGCCGATCCGCTTCATCGTGCCGTTCACGGCCGGCAGCGGCACCGACACCATCGCCCGGGTCGTCGGCGACATCATGAGCAAGGGCCTGGGCCAGCCGATCATCATCGAGAACAAGCCGGGCGCCGGCGGCACCATCGCCGCGGCGCAGGTCGCCAAGGGCGAAGCCGACGGCTACACGGTGCTGATCCATTCGTCCGGCCACGCGCTCAATCCGGCGATCTATCCCAACCTCACGTACGACACGCTGCGCGACCTGACGGGCGTGACGCCGCTGGCGGCGCTGCCCAATGTGATGGTGGTCTCGCCCGCCCGCGGCTGGAAGACGGTGGCCGACGTGGTCGCGGCCGCCAAGGCCAAGCCCGGCGCGCTCAATTACGCGTCGGCCGGTGTCGGCAGCGCCACCCACCTGAACGCCGAGAAGTTCAAGCTGCAGGCCGGCATCGACGCCGTCCACGTTCCGTTCAAGGGCACGCCCGAGGCGCTGAGCGACGTGATCGGCGGGCGCGACGACTGGTTCTTCGCGCCGCTGACGGCGGCCCTGCCGCTGGTCAAGGACGGCAAGCTGCTGGCGCTGGCCGTGAGCACGCCGCAACGCACGCCGGCGCTGCCGCAGGTGCCGACCACGCTCGAAGCCGGTGTGCCGGGCTCGGACTACACCTTCTGGGTCGGCATGATCGTGGCGAGCGCGACGCCGGCGCCGGTGGTCAAGCGCCTGCATGACGAAGCGATCAAGGCGCTGGCCAGTCCCGAAGTCAAGGAGCGCATGAAGCTGCTCGGGGCCGATCCGTTCCCGATGGAGCAGGCGCAGTTCAACGCCTTCATCAAGACCGAGATGGAGTCGGCCGCGCGGATCGCCAAGGCCGCCAACCTGAAGGCGCAGTGAAGGTCCATTTCATCGGCGTCGGCAAGATGGGCCTGCCCATGGCGGCCCACCTGCACGCTGCCGGCCACGAGCTCACCGTGCACGACCCGGACGCGCAGCGCATGGAGCTGGCGCGGGCACAGGGCCTGGCAACGCAGGAGGGCGGAGCCGGCGTGGCAGACGCCAATGTGGTGATGTCGTCCCTGCCGCACGACGAGGCCTTGCTCGGCGTCGCGCAGCTGGTCGCGGCGCATGCCCCGCGCGGCCTGGTCTACGTGGACACCAGCACGGTGTCGCCGCACGCTTCGGCCGAGGCGGCCGCGCTGCTCGAGCCGGCGGGTGTGCACTACCTGCGCTGCACCGTCTCGGGCAACAACAAGATGGCCGAAGCCGCCCAGCTCACCATGATGGCTTCGGGTCCCCGGGCCGCCTATGACCGGGTGCTGCCGCTGCTGGCCAAGCTCGGTCCCAACTGCTTCTACCTGGGCGGGGCCGAACAGGCCCGCCTGATGAAGCTGGTGGTCAACCTGATGATCGCCCAGACCAGCGCCATGCTGTCCGAGGCATTGACGCTGGGCCGCAAGGGCGGCCTGGACTGGCAGGACATGTGGCAGGTGCTGGGCGCGAGCGCGGTGGCGTCGCCCATCCTCAAGGCCAAGTCGGCGCAGTTGTCCCGGCGCGATTTCACGCCGACCTTCACCGTGGAGCAGATGCTCAAGGACATCGGGCTGATCCTGGAGGCCGGTGCGGACAGTCAGGTGCCGTTGCCGCAGACCGCCATGACGCAGCAGCTGATGCGCTCGGCCATGGCCCAGGGCGACGGCCAGCAGGACTATGCTGCGATCATCAAGAGCGCCGAGCGCAGCGCCGGGCTGCAGCCGCTGCCGGAGTGACACCATGAAGGACTTCGTCTACATCGGGCGGCCGGCCCGCGTGATCTTCGGCGCCGGCAGCCTCAGCCAGCTCGGCGCCGAGATCGAGGCGCTCGGCGCGCGCAAGGCGCTGGTGCTGTCGACGCCGGAGCAGCGGGCATCGGCAGAACGCGTCGCCGCCCTGCTCGGCGCGCGCGCGGCCGGCGTGTTCGACCGCGCTGTGATGCACGTGCCGATCGAGACGGCGCGCGAGGCCCGTGAAGTGGCCGCCAGGCTGGGCGCGGACTGCGCGGTCGCCATCGGCGGGGGTTCCACCATCGGCCTGGGCAAGGCGATCGCGCTCGATTCCGGCCTGCCGATCCTGGCGATTCCGACCACCTACGCCGGCTCGGAGATGACCAGCATCTTCGGCATCACCGAGGGCGGGATGAAGAAGACCGGCCGCAACGACAAGGTGCTGCCGCGCACGGTGATCTACGACCCCGAACTCACCATGACCCTGCCGGTGACCATGAGCGTCACCAGCGGCATGAATGCGATCGCCCACGCGGCCGAAGGCTTCTACTCGGTCACCACCAACCCGATCATCGACCTGATGGCGGAAGAAGGGATCCGGGCCCTGGGCCGGGCGCTTCCCGTCATCAGCAAGTCGCCGCAGGATGCGCAGGGCCGCAGCGACGCGCTCTACGGCGCCTGGCTGTGCGGCACGGTGCTGGCCAGCGTCGACATGGCGCTGCACCACAAGCTGTGCCACACGTTGGGTGGCAGCTTCAACCTGCCGCATGCCGAGACCCACACGATCGTGCTGCCGCATGCGCTCGCGTACAACGCCTCGGCCGCGCCGGCAGCGGTCGCGCGGGTCGGCAAGGCGCTGGGCGGCAAGAGCGGTCCGCAGGCGGTTTACGACCTGGCCAGGGGCAACGGCGCACCGATGGCGCTGCGCGACATCGGCATGAAGCAAGCCGATCTCGACAAGGCCTGCGACATCGCGATGAGCAACCAGTATCCCAACCCACGTCCGCTGGAGCGTGCCGCGCTGCTGCAGCTGCTGCAGGATGCCTTCGAGGGCGTGCGCCCCGCTTAACGCGCCACCGGACACTGCGGGCAGCCGATAATTCCGACTCCCCCCGGGCCCGAGGCCGACGGCCGGGGCCAACGAAGAAGGAGACTCGATGAGGTTTGCAACTTTCACGCATCAGGGCCGGCGCCTGGTCGGCCAGGTCTCGGCGGACGGCCGCAGCATCACCGCGCTGGACCTGCCGGGCGTGCACCCTGGCCGCGGCATGCTGTCGATGATCGAGCAGGTCGCCAGCGGCGGCGCCCTGCCTAACCCGACCGGGGCGGCGCTGCCGCTGGACAGCGTGAAGCTGGAGGCGCCGATCCCGGTGCCACGCCGCAACGTCTGGTGCGTGGGCCGCAACTACCACGCGCATGCCAGGGAACTGGAGGCGTCGGTGTTCAAGAACAATGCCGCGGACCCCACGTCCTGGCCGATCTTTTTCACCAAGGCGCCCGAGACGGTGATCGGCCCGCGCGACAACGTCGTGCTGCCAGGGGCGGCGATTTCAACCCAGATCGACTACGAGGCCGAGTTGACCATCGTGATCGGCAAGGGCGGCAAGAACATTCCCCGCGACAGGGCGATGGATCACGTGTTCGGCTACACGATCGTCAACGACGTCACCTCCCGCGACGTGCAGATGCGGCACCAGCAATGGGACCTGGGCAAGTCGTTCGACACCTTCTGCCCGATGGGTCCGTGGATCGTGACGGCGGACGAACTCGACGGCCGCAACACCCGGGTGCGTTGCTGGGTCAACGGCGAGCTGCGGCAGGACGCGCTGACCACCGACCTGATCTTCGACCTGCCCAGCCTGATCGAGACGGCATCTCGGGGCATCACGCTGCATCCGGGTGACCTGATCGCCACCGGCTCGCCGGCCGGGGTGGGCATGGGCATGACGCCACCAAGCTGGCTCAAGGCCGGCGACTCGGTGCGCATCGCCATCGACGGCCTGGGCGAGATCGAAAACCGCTTCGTGGCTGCGGCTGCCCAAACGCCGTCACGCTGACGGCGAGGCGCCGCTGGCGCGCTGCAGCACCGCGTGGGCGTCGCCTGCGGTCGCGCCTCGCCAGGCGACGATCTGGTCGGGCCGGATCAGTGCCAGCGGGGCCTGGTAGAGATCGCGCAGGTTCTGCGCCGCATGTGGCACCACTTTCAGGTCCAGGCCCAGCGCGCGCGCCGCATCGGCAAACGACGAAGCATCCGGCGGCTGCGGCCCCAGCGCGAGCAGCGTCCATTCGCCGTGGAAGCTGTCGAACAGCGAGCGGCCGTCGTCCAGCCAGGCGTGGGGCGGCCGTCCGCCGGGGCTGGCTGTCGGCACGTAGACATTGGCCTGGTCCGGCGGTGCCGGCGTGCCGTCGCCCACGATCACCGGCGAGCCGTCGTAGCGCCCCCCGAACGTGACCCCGGGAATATTGAACTCCAGCCGCACGTGGGCGTTCAGATGGGCTGACGCGCGGGTCCGTTCGGCGTCACCGGCCGCCGTACCGTCTTCGAGCGTGGGAGTTGCGGCGAACAGTCCGACCGAATCGGCAAAGCCGCGGGCATAGGCCGTGTTGCGCTGCGCCAGCGGCCGGCGCTCGAGCTCATAGCTGTCCAACAGGCCCGGCGCGGCCTGGCCGCGCAGCACAGCGGCGAGCTTCCAGCCCAAGTTGACGGCGTCCTCGACGGCCGTGTTGTAGCCCAGCCCCCCGGTGGGCGTGAACAGGTGGGCCGCGTCGCCGCCGATGAACACCCGGCCGCGGCCGAACGCCTGCGCCACCAGAGAATGGCCGGCGGTCCAGGTGCCGCAGGAGAGCACCTCGATGGCGCTGTCGCGGCCCAGCGCCTGCGCGAAGACGCGCCGCGCTTCGGCTTCGCCCCAACCGGCGGCGTCCTCGCCCGGGTGCAGGGCCGCGTGAAAGGCAAACTCGGATTGGCCGTCGACCGAGACCGCGAAGGCGCGACGCTCGGCGTTCACCGACACATACATCCAGGCCCGCCCGTGCGGCACGACGCGATGGAAGTCCGGCGCCCGCAGATAAACGGCAAACATCTGGCCGCCCATGAATTCGCGCTTCACGCCGGTGTCGCCGCCCCATGCGATGCCGAGCCGGTTTCGAACCGTGCTGCGGGCGCCGTCGGCCCCAACCAGGAATCGGGCCCGCACCGGCACCGGTTCGCCGCCCTCGGTCGGTTGCAGGCGAGCGCTGACCGCATCGTCCTGCTGCTCGAAATCGAGCAGCTTCCAGCCATAGCGGATGTCATTGCGGGCCGAAGCCTCGGCATGGCGGCGCAGCGTTGCCTCGACGAACTTCTGTGACACGCGGTGGGGCAGCTCCGCCGCGCTCCATGAGCCGCCCAGCGTGCGGATGTTGCGCACCGCTTCGGCCGCGGTTGGCAACGCCAGGCGCGCCAGTTCGTGGCCGGTGAAACGGGTGAAGTACGCGATGTCGGTGGGGTGGTCGGCTGGCAGGCCCTGGCGCCGGATTTCGTCGGCGAAGCCCAGGCGCCGGAAGTGTTCCATGGTGCGGGCTTGCGTCGCATTGGCCTGCGGGTTGAACGCCGTGCCGGGCTTGGCGTCCACTAGCAACGTGCGCACGCCCCGCCGTCCCAGCTCGCAGGCCAGCGTCAGCCCGAACGGGCCGCCGCCCGCGATCAGGACATCCGTCTCGAGCATGCCGCCTGTGGTGTCACAGCTGCGACGATAGCAGGCTGGCGGCGCGCTCCTTCAGCCGGTCCCATGCCGGCCGCGAATGCCACTGCTGGGCGGTGAATTCGCGGCTCCTGGCCAGGTCCACTTCGAAGATCCGGGTCTGCTCGCGGGCAAAACTCTCGTCGTAGATGTTCAGGTTGGCCTCGTCGTTCAGGCTGAACGAGCGCTGGTCGAAATTGGTCGAGCCGACCGAGGTCATGCGGCCGTCCAGGATCATCGCCTTGACGTGGTACATGGTCGGCTGGTATTCATAGATCTTCGCGCCGGCATCGAGCAGTTCGTCCCAGTTGGATTTGGACGCGTTGCTCACCGTGTCGGCATCGGTGAACGGGCCCGGCACGATGATGCGGATCTTCACGCCGCGCTGGAGCGCCTTGACCATCGCATTGCGCGTCAGCTGGTTGGGAACGAAGTAGGCGCTGGCCAGGTCGATAGTCCGGTCGGCGGCGGTGATCGCCATCAGGTACATCAGCTGCATGCTCTCGGCCCCGCCCGAGGGCGAGCTGGAGAACATGTGGGCCCGGTGGCTGCCGACCTTGGCCAGCTGCGGGAAATAGGCCTCGCCGTGCAGCACTTCGCCCGAGGCCTTGGTCCAGTTGTCGACGAACACCGACTGCATCTGCGAGACCACCGGCCCCTCGACCCGGAAGTGGCTGTCGCGCCAATGGTCGCTGTCCTGGGCATTGCCTTCCCACTGGGGCGCGATGCCGACGCCGCCGGTGAAGCCGACGCGACCGTCGACGATCAGCAGCTTGCGGTGGGTGCGGTTGTTCATGCGGCCGAGGGCGTACCACTTGGGCTCGTGGAAGCGCTCCAGCTGCACGCCGGATGCCTTGAGTTCGCCCAGCAGCGCGGCGTCCATCTTCTGGCTGCCGGCCCAGTCCAGCAGCACGTTGACCTTGACGCCCGCGCGGGCACGCTCGCTCAAGGCGTCGGCGAATTTCTTGCCGATGTCGCCCGACCAGTAGATGTAGCTTTCGAAGGTGATGGTCTGGCGCGCCGAGGCGATCGCCTCCAGCATCGACGGGAAGATCTGGTCGCCGTTGAGCAGTGTCTGGTAGCGGTTGCCGTCGATGATTGGCGGCCCCAGCAGTGTCCCCATTTCGTACTGGAACTGCGCGTCGCCCGAGCCGTAGTGGCGCCGCAGCTGGCGCTCGATCTTCTTCTCGCCCATCGAGAGGTTGATGACCAGCAGCGTGAGGACGATGGCGGTTGCAAGACCGGCGAAAAACCAGAGCAGCACTTTTTTCTTGACTTTCATGATCGCAGTCGAAAGGGAGGCTCATCCTAAGAAGCCGGGCCGGGCCCCCCTGTAGGACGAAAACGCGACAGCGATGGCCAGGCGGCTAATACACGCTGAAGCGGCCGGTCCACTTGCGCTGGTACTCCATCCGCTCGAAGTGCTCGGCGATGAAATCGATGAAGGTCCGCACCTTGGCCGACAGGTGCTTGCGGCTGGGGTAGGCCAGGTTGATCATCAGCCGCGGCAGGTCCCAGTCGTCCAGCACCGGCACCAGCCGGCCGGCCACGATGTCGTCGTAGACGATGTAGGTCGGCTGCACCAGGATGCCCAGGCCGTCGAGCGCGGCGGCGCGCAGGATCTGGCCGTCGTTGGATTCCAGCAGCCCGTGCACCGCCACCGTGCTGGTCTCGCCCCCTCGGCTGAAGCGCAACTCGTTCGGGTTGTTGGCGTGCACGTAGATCAAAAGCTTGTGGCGCTGCAGGTCCTCCAGGCTGGCCGGCCGGCCGTACTGGGCGAAGTAGCGCGGCGAGGCGACCAGGATGCGGCGGGTTTCGGCCAGCCGGCGGATCGTGATGTTGGAGTCCGGCTCGTACTCGCGGGTGCGGATGGCCACGTCGATGTTGTTGTCGATGATGTCCAGGTAGCGGTTGGCCGCCTCCACGTGGACCTGCACGTTCGGGTAGCGCTGGGTGTACTCCCGCAGCAGCGGCGCCACGTGGTGCATAGCGAACGACAGCGAGGCGGTGATCCGCAGTGTGCCGGTCGGATTCAGCGCCGTCGCGTTCACCGCCGACTCCGCGTCCTTGAGGTCGGCCAGGATGGCCCGGGCCCGCGAGTAGAACTCAGTGCCGGTGTCGGTGAGGTACAGGCGCCGGGTGTTGCGCTCCACCAGCCTGGCGCCCAGCCGCTCTTCCAGCGCCGACAGGTGCCGGCTGGCGGCGGCATTGGACAACTCCAGAGCCTCGGCGGCGCGGCTCAGGCTGCCGGTTTCGGCGACTTGCACGAACAGTTCGATTTCGGTCCAGCGATCCAAGCGACTCTCCTCGGTGTCGGCGATTGTGACTGTTCCGCTGCGCGAAAAAGTCATTTGCGCCGCGGGCCTTCCGCCGGCGGCCCCGCTCTCCTAAATTCGATGCGGTGGCGACATCGCCGCACCGGAGACCTTTCTTGCGCAATCTCACCCAGGACAACATCACCCAGGCCGTCATCGCCCGGCTGGCGAACACGCCCGACGCGCGCCTGCGCGAAGTGATGACCAGCCTGGTGCAGCACCTGCACGCCTTCGCCCGCGACGTCAAGCTGACGGAGGAAGAATGGTTCAAGGGCATCGGGTTCCTGACCGACGTCGGCCACAAGACCACCGACCAGCGCCAGGAATTCATCCTGCTGTCCGACACGCTGGGCCTGTCGATGCTCACCGTGGCGATGAACAACGACAAGCCCCAGGGCTGCACCGAAGCCACCGTGTTCGGGCCGTTCCACGTCGAAGGCGCGCCGCGCTACGAGAACGGCGCCGACATCGCCAACGGCGCCGCCGGCGAGCCCTGCCTGGTGCGCGGCCGGGTGCTTGGGCTGCGCGGCGAGCCGGTGGCCGGCGCCACCGTCGAGGTCTGGCAGGCCGACGCCAGGGGCAACTACGACGTGCAGTACGAGGGCCTGGGCCACCACCAGGCGCGCGGCGTGCTGCGTTCCGGCCCGGACGGCCGGTTCGAGTTCCGCAGCGTGCTGGCCGAGTCGTA
Source organism: Burkholderiales bacterium (assembly GCA_038244915.1). Taxonomy (GTDB): domain Bacteria; phylum Pseudomonadota; class Gammaproteobacteria; order Burkholderiales; family Burkholderiaceae_C; genus Ramlibacter. Next base: position 33,471 of record JBBRSZ010000036.1, read on the forward strand.
CCCGATCCCGCACGACGGCCCGGTCGGCGAGTTGCTGGGCGCCACCGGGCGCCATCCCTGGCGGCCGGCCCACCTTCACTTCATGATCGTGGCCGACGGCTACGAGCGGCTGGTGACCCATGTATTCCGCAGCGGCGACCCGTACCTGGACTCGGACGCCGTGTTCGGCGTGCGCGAATCGCTGGTGGCCGACTGGCGCAAGCAGGCCGACGGCAGCTACCTGCTGGCGTACGACTTCGTGCTCAACCCCTGCGCAAAGGCGGCCCCGTGATCTACACCTTCATCCTGCTGGACAAGCCCGGCGCCGCCGACCTGCGCCAGCGTGTGCGGCCCGAGCACAAGGCCTACCTGGCGGTGGTGGCGGACCGGATCGCCTTCGCCGGCCCGCTCACCACCGACGACGGCCAGCAGATGCTGGGCAGCCTGCTGGCGATCGACTTCGAATCGCGCGAGGCGGCGCAGGCCTGGCTGGCCGCCGAGCCGTTCACGCGGGCCGGCCTGTACGCCAGCACCAGTGCCCACGCCTTCGTCAACCTGTGGCCGCAGAAGGCCGGCTTCGCTCCATGATCAAGCACATCGTGATGTGGAACGTGCGCGGCGACACACCCGCCGCCAAGGCGCGCGGCATCGCTCAGCTGCAAAGCTGCTTTGCCAGCCTGCGCGGTCGCATCCCCGGCCTGCTGCACATCGAGGTGGGCATCGACACCAGCCGGGTCGACTACGCCTGCGACGTCGTCCTGTATTCCGAATTCGAGAGCCAGGCGGCGCTGGACGCCTATGCCGGCCATCCCGAACACCTGCGGGTCAAGCAGGAGCTGGGCGACCTGCGGATCGCCCGCTACCAGGTGGATTTCGCGGTGGCCGCGCCCAGGCCGGCGGCCGCCAGCAACAAGGAGACTTCGGCGTGAGCGACAACCTTGACGATGAACTGCTGGTGCGGCGGATGGTGGAGCGCTGGGCCGTCTGGCGCGACGCCGGCGACTGGGAACGCTTTGCCACCGTGTGGCACCCGGAAGGCGTGATGATGGCCACCTGGTTCCAGGGGCCGTTCAAGGACTTCATCCGCGTGACGCAGGAGGGCTGGGCCAAGGGGGTCAGCATCCTGCACTTCCTGGGCGGTTCGGCGGTGGAGGTGGCCGGCGAGCGGGCCATCGCCCAGACCAAGATGACGATCTCGCAGCGCGGCATGGTCGAAGGCGTGCTGTGCGACGTGGTCTGCACCGGCCGCTTCTACGACTTCGTGCAACGGCATGAAGGCCAGTGGAAGCTGCTGCACCGCCAGCCGATCTACGAGAAGGACCGGATCGACCCGGTCGACCCCGGCGCCGGCCTGGAGCTCGACGCCGGCGCGCTGGCGACATTCCCCGAAGGCTACCGGCACCTGGCCTACATCCAGACCCGGATCGGCTACACGGTGAAGATGGACATGCCGATGCTCAAGGGCCAGGTGGTCGAGGAGCTGTACCGGCGCGGCGCGCGCTGGCTGGCCGGCGGCGCGCTCGAGCGGTGATGCAATGAGGAAACTCCTGCTCAGCGCGGCGCTGCTGTTCGCCGTGGTCGGGGCGGTCCCGGTGGCCGCCCAGAGTGCCTATCCCTCGCACCCGGTCCGCATCGTCGTGCCGCAGCCGCCCGGCGGCGGCTTCGACTTCGTCGCCCGGCTGCTGGCCGACCGCATGGGCAAGCAGACCGGCCAGGCCTTCATCGTGGAGAACAAGCCCGGCTCGGGAACCCTGGTGGGAACCGACTTCGTCGCCAAGGCGGCGCCGGACGGCTACACCTTGCTGACCGGTTCGGTCTCCAACCTGGCGCTGAATCCGGGCCTGTACCGCAACCTGCCCTACGACAGCCTGCGCGACTTCGAGCCGCTGGGCATCGCGGTGAGCTACAGCTACACGCTGATGGCGCGCAAGGACCTGCCGCTCAATTCGCTCAAGGAGGTGGTGGCGTACGCGAAGGCCAATCCCCGCAAGCTGACCTACGCTTCGGCCGGCGCCGGCTCCGGCCAGCATGTGCTGGCGGCCGCGCTCTGGCACCTGGCCGGCGTGGAGCTGGTGCACGTGCCGTACCGCGGCGCGCAGGCCGCCTACCAGGACCTGCTGGGCGGGCGGGTCGACCTGTTCTTCGACCTGGCGCCGACGGCGCGCGGCCAGGTCGACGCCGGCAAGGTCAAGGCGCTGGCCGTTTCCGGCAATGCCCGCAACCCCATGCATCCCGACGTGCCGACCATCACCGAGAGCGGCGTCGCGCAGCTCGAGCTCGAATCCTGGTTTGGCCTGTTCGCGCCGGCCAGGACGCCACCGGAGGTGCTCGACAAGCTGCGCGCCGATCTGGCCAAGGTGATCGCCGCGCCCGATGTCGCGGACACCTTTCGCAACGCCGGTGGCAAGCCGATGGCGCTCAGCGCCGCCGACACGCGGGCGCTGGTGCAGCGCGACGTGCAGCGCTGGACCAGGCTGATCCGCGAAGCCGACATCCGGGCCGAGTGACGGCCACCCCATTCTTCCATCCAACGATCGCTCCCATGAAAATTTCCCCCGAGTGCCTGGACCAGCTGTTCCTCAAGGCCCGCACCGCCAACGGCTTCCTGGACAAGGCCGTCCCGCTGGAACTGCTGCAGCAGGTCTATGACATCGCCAGGATGGGCGCCACCTCGATGAACACACAGCCCTCGCGCTATGTGTTCCTGCTGTCGAAGGAATCGCGCGCCCGCCTGCTGCCGGCGCTCAGCCCGGGCAACCTGGACAAGACGCGAGACGCCCCGGTCACGGTGATCGTGGCCAACGACACCAAGTTCTACGAGCATATGCCGCAGGTCTGGCACAAGCCGGGCGCCAGGGAAAACTTCGAGGGCAATGCGGCGCTGGCGCAGGCCACGGCCGTGCGCAACGGCACGCTGGGCGGAGCCTACTTCATGATCGCGGCCCGGGCCGTGGGGCTGGACTGCGGTCCCATGAGCGGGGTCGACCTGGCCAAGGTCAATGCGGAGTTTTTCCCCGACAGCCGGCTGCAGGCCAACTTCCTGATCAACCTCGGCTACGGCGACGACAGCAAGCTGTTCGACCGCAACCCGCGGCTGTCGTTCGAGCAGGCCTGCACGGTGCTGTGAGATGCGCTCACGCCGACTGGCCCGCGGCCCGGCGGATGATGTCCGCGAAGTGCTTGATCGAGGGCGAGCGGGTCGCGCCCTTGTGCCACAGCATGCCGGGCGTGCGGATCGGCGTCGGGTCCTCGAGCGGGATCACGCGCAGGTCGGCGGCCGACGCGACCGCGGTCTCGGCGATGATGCCGGCCAGGTCGGTCTGCCGGATCAGCTCGATCATCGGCGCGACCGAGTTGAGCTGCGCCGCCACCAGCGGCTCGGCGCCGGCGGCTTCGAAGCAGTCGTCCAGCAGCTTGCGGGTCTGGAACTGCGCCGGCAGCAGCACCATGCGCACGTGGTGCAGTTCCACCATCCGCACCCGGCGGCGCTTCGCCAGCGGGTGCGCGGCCGCCACCACCAGCCGCAGCTCCTCGTTGTACAGCGGCTCGAACCACAGCTCGCTGCCATCGGCCGGCCGGTAGGAGACCGCCAGGTCCAGGTGGCCGGAGCCCAGGCGCTTGGCGATCATGCCGGCCGACAGTTCCTCCACGTTGACCTGGATGCCGGGGTAGTGATGCAGGAAGGTGGCGACGCACAGCGGCACCATCCGCGTGTTGAAGCTGGGCGTGGTGCCCAGCCGCAGCTTGCCGGTCAGGGCCTGGCCCTCGCCGCGCAGCGCCTGCACGCCGCGGTCGATCTGCTCCAGCGCCGGCGTCATGTAGCTGCGCAGGATCTGGCCGGCCTCGGTCATGCGCACCCTCTTGCCGCTGCGGTCGAACAGGGCGATGCCCAGCTCGTCCTCCAGCTGCTTGACCTGGTGCGACAGCGTCGATTGCGTCACGTGCAGCCGTTCGGCGGCGCGGGTGAAGTTGAGCGTTTCGGCAACTGCATCGAAGTAGCGGACGTGGCGCAGTTCCATTGGTGATTTCCCTTGCATCGTCAGTGATGGCATCGATCATATCGGTGGAAAATAATCACTTCCCGGCCCGGTGACGAAGGCCTAGACTGCCTCCAGTTTGATCAACCTTGCGGGACAGACCTTCAGCTCTGACCCCAACTGACCAAGGAACAAAACATGGCACAGCTCGAAGCACAGGACCTTGCGCAAGCCGTCATCGACCGCATGGCCGATTGCGGGGAGCCGCGGTTCAAGGAGGTGATGACCGCGCTGGTCAGGCACGCGCATGCCTTCGTCCGCGAAGTGCAGCTCAGCCCAGACGAATGGATGGCGGCGATCCAGTTCCTCACCGCCACTGGCAAGATGTGCGACGAGAAGCGCCAGGAATTCATCCTGCTGTCCGACACGCTGGGCATCTCGATGCTGGTGGTGGCGATCGAGCAGGCCAGGGGCGCCGCCGCGCTCAAGGGCCGCCCTGAAGCCGAGCGGCCGACCGAGGCCACGGTGCAGGGCCCGTTCTTCTGGCCCGGCGCGCCCCAGCGCGAACTGGGCGCCGACATCGGCCAGGGCAATCCGGGCGAGCCGGCCTACTACCACGGCCGCGTCACCGACACGGCCGGCAAGCCGGTCGCCGACTGCGTGATGGACGTCTGGTCCGGCGACGGCGAGGGCTTCTACGACATGCAGAAGGGCCCCGACGCCGGCATGGCGCTGCGCGCGCAGTTCCGCACCGACAAGGACGGCAACTACCGCTTCTGGTCGATCCGGCCGTCCTACTATCCGGTGCCGGACGACGGTCCGGTCGGCGGCATGCTGCACCGCATGGGGCGCCACCCCAACCGCCCCGGGCACATGCACATGATGCTCAATGCGCCCGGCCATGAGCGACTGATCACGCACATCTTCGTGTCGGACAGCCCGTACCTCGATTCCGACGCGGTGTTCGGTGTGCGCGACAGCCTGATCGTCCCCTTCGACGAGCACGCGCCGGGCAAGGCGCCCGACGGCCGCACGCTGAACAAGGCCTTCTACACGGCGAAGTACGACTTCAAGCTGGTGCCTTCGGCCGCCTGAGCGTCTGCCACAACGACAAGGCAACGCGGATGGCACAGGTTCTCAACGGCGTGCGCGTGGTCGAACACGGCACCTTCATCACCGGCCCGGCGGCCTCGATGCTGCTGGCCGACCTGGGGGCGGACGTGCTCAAGGTCGAACTGCCCGGCACCGGCGACCCGTTCCGCGCCTTCAAGGGCGGCCTGTACAGCCCGCACTACCAGACCTACAACCGCAACAAGCGCAGCGTCACGCTCGACACCAGGCAGGCGAGCGACCTGGAGCAGTTCGACGCGCTGATCCGCGAGGCCGACGTCTACATCCAGAACTTCCGCCCGGGGGTCGCCGAGCAGATCTGCGCCGGCGAGGAGCGGCTGCGCCAGCTCAATCCCAGGCTGATCTACTGCGCCATCAGCGGCTTCGGTCCGACCGGCCCGGCGGCGCAGCGCCCGGCCTATGACACGGTGGCGCAGGCGGCCAGCGGCTTCCTCGGCCTGCTGATCAACCCGAGCGATCCGCGCGTGGTCGGCCCGGCGCTGGCCGATTCGCTCACCGGTTTCTATGCGGCCTACGGCATCCTCGGCGCCCTGCACGAGCGCCACGCCACCGGCGTCGGCCGCAAGGTGGAGGTCTCGATGTTCGAGGCGATGACGCACTTCAACCTCGACGCCTTCCAGCACCTGTTTTCGGCCAACGAAGTGATGGGCCCGTTCAGCCGGCCCAGCGTCTCGCAGTCGTACGTGCTCAAGTGCTCCGACGGCAAGTGGATCGCGCTGCACATGTCCTCGCCTGAGAAGTTCTGGCAGGGCCTGGCGACGGCGATGGAGCGGCCCGACATCTTCGAGGACCCGCGCTTCGCCAGCCGGCAGGCGCGGATCGAACACCAGGAAGCCATGATCGAGGTGCTCGGGCCGATCTTCGCCGGCCGCGACCGTCCCGAGTGGTGCCGGCGTCTCGAAGCCAACGACGTGCCGCATGCCCCGATGTACACGACGGCCGAAGTGCCGCAAGATCCGCAGGCCAGGCACCTGCAGCTGTTCGTCGAAACCTCGCATCCGGTGGTCGGCTCGTTTCGCACCGTGCGCTCGCCGGTCTCGTTCGACGGCGAGCGCTCGCTGGACGTCACCGCGCCGCCGTTGCTGGGCGAACACAATGCGCAACTTGGCAAGGGCTGGCCCGAACGGCTGCCGGCAACCGGCGCCCAGGTCGACTGACGCCAGGCGATTTTTTCCGAGCGAACCCGTCCCACAAAGAAACAGGAGACAAGCAATGAAGTTCCAACGTCGTCTGATCCTTTCCGCCGCGGCTGCCGCCGGCACCACGGCCTTGCTGGCGCTGCCGGCGGCAGCCCAGGCCCCTGCTGCCGGCGCGCCGCTGCGCATCGGCAGCACGCTGGCGCTGACCGGCCCGCTGTCGGCCACGGCCATGACCCACAAGCTGGTGGGCGAGATCTACGTCGAGCAGTTGAACAAGCGTGGCGGCCTGCTGGGGCGCAAGGTGGAGTGGATCGTCAAGGACGACCAGTCCAAGCCGGAACTGGCCCGCACCCTTTACGAGCAGCTGATCACGTCCGACAAGGTCGACCTGTTGATGGGCCCGTACGCCACCGGCGCCATCCTGTCGGCGATGGGCGTGGCGCAGCGCTATAACAAGGTGCTGGTCCACCACACCTTCGGCATCCCGTCGCTGGCCAAGTACGACATGCAGTTCCCGGCCTGGTCGCTCGGCTCCGATCCCGGGACGACGGTGCCCAACACCTTGTTCGACATGCTGGCCGCGTCGCCCAAGCCGCCCAAGACCATCGCCATCGTCACCAGCAAGTTTCCCTCGATCCACTTCATGTCGCTGGGCGGGCGTGAAGTCGCGAAGAAGCGCGGCCTGCAGGAAGTCCTGTTCCTCGAATGGGATTTCGGCAACCGCGACTTCGGCCCGATCGCCGCCCGCGTCAAGGACGCCAAGCCCGACCTGGTGTGGATCGGCGACATCGGCCTGGAAGGCAACATGCTGCTCGATGCGATGAAGAAGATCGACTACACGCCGCCGCTGCACTTCCACATCTACCCGGCGCCGGGCCCGATGACCAAGAGCGCCGACGGCAACCACGCGATCTCGCTGACGATCTTCGAGGAGCACCCGCCGTTTACCAACAACCCGGTCGCGGCGGAGTTCGTCAAGCTGTTCAACGAGCGAGCGGCCAAGGCTGGCCTGCCCGACACCTCGGTCGAGGTGCAGGCCGCTGCCTCCTACTCGGCCTGGCAGATCCTGGAAGCCGGCGTGCGCGGCGCCAACAGCTTCGACGACAAGGCGATCGCCGCCTTCCTCAGGAAGAACAAGGTGGACACCATCCACGGCCGGCTGCGCTTCGACGGTCCCAGCAACTACGGCGACGACCTGATGAAGATCAAGCAGGTGCAGGACGGCCACTGGAAGGTGATCTGGCCGACCCAGTTTGCGGCGCCGGGCGCCAAGCTGCAGACCAACTGAGGACGCACGCACGCCGATGACCTTCCCGAGCTTCAACCTGCTGGCCCAATCCATCCTTTCGGGAATCTTCATCGGCAGCCTGTATGGAATGATCGGCCTCGGGCTGGGGCTGACCTGGGGCCTGCTGCGCCAGATCAACCTGTCGCACTTCGGCCTGGTGTTCCTGGGCGGCTATCTCAGCTACCACATGGCCACCGTGTGGAAGGTCGACCCCCTGCTCACGCTGGCCATCATCCCGCCGCTGTTCTTCTTCATCGGCGTGGCGATGCAGTGGGTGCTGGCCAGGTTCGACATCTCGCCGTTCAACTCGCTGCTGGTGACCTTCGGCATCACGGTCATGATCGAAAGCGGCATCCAGGCCGTGTGGAGCGCGGACTATCGCCGGCTGGAGACCCACTACGGCAGCATGAAGTTCATGGTCGGCTCGCTCTACGTGCCGGTGCCGGAACTGCTGACGCTGCTGCTGTCGGTCTCGCTGTCGTTCGCCATCTGGGCGGCGATGCGCTACACCGACCTGGGCAAGGCGCTGCGCGCGATGGCCGAGGACGGGCCGATCGCGGCGGCGTTCGGCATCAACCAGCGCGGCATGTCGCTGATGCTGGCCGGCGTCTGCGCGGCACTGGCCGGCATCGCCGGCATCTGCCTGGCCCTGACCTTCACGTTGACGCCGTCGCAGATCTTCGCCTGGGTCGGCGTGGTCTTCGCCGCCGTCATGCTCGGCGGCCTGGGCAGCGCGCTCGGCCCGCTGGTGGCCGGCATCATCATCGGCGTCAGCGAGGCGATCACGATGGCGGTGGCCGCGCCGTCGTGGGCGCCGATCGTCTCCTTTTCGCTGCTGATCGTGATGCTGCTGTTTCGGCCCGGAAAAACATGAACAAAACGGTGATCGGCATCGTCGCCGCCGGCGCGATGCTGGCGAGCATTCCCTGGCTGGGCCTGCCGTC
>JBBRSZ010000037.1:0-40852 GCA_038244915.1 Burkholderiales bacterium
CGCATCGATCTGCACATCGTCGAGATCCGGCGCGATCTTGACCAGCATCGGTATGCGCTTGCCGTGTTGGCCCGCGAGTTGTTCCTGCCGCTCGCGCAGTATGCCGATGAAGGATCGCAGCGTGTCGGTCTGTTGCAGGTCGCGCAGGCCGCTGGTGTTGGGGGAGGAAATGTTGACGGTGACGTAGTCCGCGTGGGGATAGACACCCTCAAGCCCGAGCAGGTAGTCGCTGGTCGCGTCCTCGATCGGCGTGGCCGCGTTCTTGCCGATGTTCAGGCCCAGCACCAAAGGCCTTTCGCTGCCCTTGCGGCCCTTGTCGCGCACCGACGAGCGCTTGACATTGGCGATGAAGGCCTCGAGCCCGTCGTTGTTGAAGCCGAGCCGGTTGATCAGCGCGTTGGCCTGCGGCAGCCGGAACAGCCGGGGCTTCGGGTTGCCCGGCTGGGCCCTGGGGGTGACCGTGCCGACCTCGAGGAAGCCGAAGCCCATCGCTGCGAGGCCGTCGATGCAGCGCGCGTTCTTGTCGAGCCCGGCGGCCAGCCCCACCCGATTGGGGAAGCGCAATCCCGCCAGCTCGATGGGGTCGTCCACCCTGGCGTTGCCGAAAACGCACTCCAGCGCGGTGCCCTGCAACCGCGCCAGCGAGTTCATCGTCACCTCATGGGCAGTCTCCGCATCGAGCGCAAAAAGGAAGGGCCGGGCCAGCGAGTAGGGGAGCAGCGACATGGATAATTGGAGGATGCAACCCAAGGATTGTCGCAAATGACCCAGGACGAACTGAAAGCGCTGGTGGGGCAGGCCGCCCTCAAGTACGTCACGGCCGGCGAGATCATCGGTGTCGGCACCGGCTCCACGGTCAATAAGTTCATCGACGCGCTGGCGACGATGAAGGACAGCATCCAGGGTGCCGTGTCCAGCTCCAACGCCTCTACGCAACGGCTGCAGGCGCTCGGGATCAAGGTGTTCGATGCCAACGAGGTCGACGACATCGCGGTCTACATCGACGGCGCCGACGAGATCGACAACCGCGGCTACATGATCAAGGGCGGCGGTGCCGCCCTGACGCGCGAGAAGATCGTGGCCGCGCAGTCACGCCGGTTCATCTGCATCGCCGACGAATCGAAGCTGGTCGGCGTGCTCGGGCGCTTCCCGCTGCCGGTGGAAGTGATTCCGATGGCCGCGCGGCGCGTCATGCGCCAGTTCGCCGCCATGGGCGGCAACGCGAAGCTGCGCCTGAAAGACGGCCAGCCGCTGGTGACCGACAACGGCCAGCACATCCTGGACGTGACCGGGCTGACGCTGAGCGAGCCCCTGCGCTTCGAAAACGAAGTGAACCAGTGGCCGGGCGTGGTGACGGTGGGCGTGTTCGCGCACCAGAAAGCCGCCGTCTGCCTGCTCGGCACGGCGCAGGGCGTCAGGACGATGACGTTCTGACGCGCCGGCGCGATCTGGTCAGTTGGGGACAGAGCTGAAGGTCCGTCCCGCAAGGTTTCAGAATTTGATGCCGGCCGGATTGTCCGCGGGTGCCTCCGGGGGCGCACTGAAGGCCCGCACCGGCGCCTCAGCCGCCGCGCTCGGCGCGGGCGTCGCGGGACGCTGGACTGCCACCAGCGGCGAGGCCGGTGCATTGCGCCAGCTTGCCGGCAGCACCGACTTGGCCGGATAGCCTGCGGCATTGAGGAACTGGCCCCACTCCGTATCGGAGTAGCCCTTGACCTGCTGGCCGCCAATGGTCAGCAGCGGGATGGAGATGTCGCCGGCCAGGCGCTTGAGTGCCTCGGCATCTTCGGGGTTGCTGATCGTCTTCTCGGTGTACGGGACGCCGCGGCTCGTGAGATAGGCGCGGCCGGCGCCGCAGGGCGCGCAATCGCTGGCCGTGTACAGAGTGACTGGATATTTGGACGCGACCTGCCGCAGCTCGAACGGCAGGCTGGCACCGTTGGCGCTACCGGAGCCTGACAGCGGCACCACCGGAGCAGCCTTGGCGTTGGTCTCTGGGGGCGGCTTGTCGGAAAACGTCACGCGGCCGTCGGGGCCGACGATGCGATAGACCTGCTGCGCGTTCGCCAGCGGCGCGAACAAGGTGACGGCTGCGAGGCCGATCAGGCCGGCGACAACGTGAGGACGGGCAAAGGGCATGGGTCGGAACTCCATCAATCGGTCAAACAGGGACTTCAGGCCATGCCCTGGTGCCGCAGCAAGGCGTCGAGCGATGGTTCGCGGCCCCGGAAAGCCTTGAAAGATTCCATCGCCGGTCTGCTACCGCCGGCTTCCAGAATGGCCTGGCGGTATTTTCGCCCGGTTTCCACATTGGGCGCACCGTCTTTTCCCGCGGTCTCCTCGAATGCGGCATAGGCGTCGGCCGATAGCACCTCCGCCCACTTGTAGCTGTAATAGCCCGCGGCGTAGCCACCGGCGAAGATGTGGCTGAAAGTGTGGGCCGTGCGGCTGAAAGCGGGCGGCTGGAGCACCGCCACCTCCTGCCGGACCTTGGACAGCAAGGGCATGAAATCCTGCGACGGATCGTGGTCGGTATGCAACAGCATGTCGAACAGCGAGAACTCGATCTGGCGCAGCGTCTGCAATCCGCTCTGGAAATTCCGCGCGGCCACCATCTTTTCGTACAGTTCGCGCGGCAACGGCGCACCGGTGTCGACATGCGCTGTCATGTGCTTCAGGACGTCCCACTCCCAGGCGAAGTTCTCCATGAACTGGCTGGGCAGTTCCACCGCGTCCCACTCGACGCCGCTGATGCCGGAGACGTCCCGCTCGTTGACCTGGGTGAGCATGTGGTGCAGGCCGTGGCCGAACTCGTGGAACAGGGTGGTGACGTCGTCGTGCGTCAGCAGCGGCGGCTTGCCGTCGACGCCGTCGGCGAAGTTGCACACCAGGTGCGCCACCGGTGTCTGCAACTGGCCGTTGTCCGGCCGCAGCCAGCGCGCGCGCACGTCGTCCATCCAGGCGCCGCCGCGCTTGCCGGTTCGTGCCGACGGATCGAGGTAGAACTGGCCGACCAGCTGGGTCGACGGCGCCAGGTCGCCGGGGCTGGCTGCGGGGCGCTCGATCCGATAGAACTCCACGCCCGGGTTCCAGACCGGCGCCACGTCGCGCCGGATCGTCACCTCGAACAGGGTCTCGACGATCTTGAACAGGCCGGCCAGCACCTTGGGCGCCGTGAAGTACTGCTTGACCTCCTGCTCGCTGAAGGAGTAGCGCGCTTCCTTGAGTTTTTCGCCGATGTAGGGCCAGTCCCAGGCCTGTGGATCCGCGATCTGCAGGGTCTGCGCGGCAAACTCTCGCATGTCGGCAACGTCCTTCTCGCCGTACGGACGGGCCTTGGCCGCGAGGTCGCGCAGGAATTCGATCACCTGCTGCGGCGACTCCGCCATCTTCGGCACCACCGACACCTGGCCGAAGTTGCCGTAGCCGAGCAACTGCGCTTCTTCCTTGCGCAGCGCCAGGATCTCCTGGATCAAGCCGCTGTTGTCGAACCTGGCGTCGCCCTGGTCGCTGGCCCGGGTCACATAGGCCCGGTACAGCGTTTCGCGCAGCTTGCTGCTGTGGGCGAACTGCATCACCGGCAGGTAGCACGGCATCTTGAGCGTGAGCTTGTAGCCGGTCTTGCCCTCGGCCTCGGCGGCGGCGCGGGCGGCCTGGATGACGTCGGCCGGCACGCCGTTGACTTCAGCGTCCGTCGCGTAGTACGCGAACGCATCGGTCGCATCGAGCGCGTTCTCGCTGAACTTCTGGCTCAGTTCGGCCTGGCGTTCCTGGATGCGGGAGAAGCGCTCCTTGGCCTCACCGGTCAGTTCGGCGCCGGACAGGACGAAATTGCGGATCGCGTTCTTGTGCGCCTGGCGCTGCTCCGGATTGAGCGTGGCCGGGTCGATCGCCTTGTACTTGGCATAGAGGCGCTCGTCGGCGCCCAGCCGGGTCCAGAACTCGGTCACCCGCGGCAGCGCCTCGTTGTAGGCGGCGCGAAGTTCAGGCGTGTCCGCCACGCTGTTCAGATGGCTTACGGCGCCCCAGGAGCGGCCCAGCCGCTCGGTGGAGGTGTCCAGCACCCTGGCGATTGCCTCCCAGCGGGACGGGAAGTCGGGTCGGGTCACCTGGTCCAGCGCGTCGTTGGTGTCGGCCAGCAAGGTGTCCAGCGCGGGCGCCACATGGGCCGGCTGGACCTGGTCGAACAGGGGGAGGTTGGCGAAGTCGAGAAGGGGATTGCTCATCCCCCGCATTTTGCGACAGCCCGCCGCAATTCAACCAGCGCCGGACGCAATCGTCGCTATGGCCGTGATTGGCCGGCGGCGCGCTCCGCCGCTTGCAGCGTGTTGACCAGCAGCATGGCGCGGGTCATGGGCCCGACGCCACCGGGAACCGGCGTGATCCAGCCGGCCACCTGCCGCACGCCCTCGAAGTCGACGTCGCCGCAGAGCTTGCCTTCGTCGTTCCGGTTCATTCCCACGTCGATGACCACGGCGCCCGGCTTGACCATGTCGGCAGTCAGCACATTGCGCTTGCCGACAGCCGCCACCACCACGTCGGCCTGCAGCGTCATCGCCTTCAGGTCGCGGGTGGCGCTGTGGCAGATGGTGACGGTGGCGTTCTTTCCGAGCAGCATCATGGCCATCGGCTTGCCGACGATATTGCTGCGGCCGATCACCACGGCGTGCTTGCCCTTGAGGTCATAGCCGATCGATTCCAGCATCTTCATGCAGCCGTAAGGCGTGCAGGGCCAGAAGCCCGGCCGGCCCACCATCAGGGCGCCGGCGCTGGCAACGTGGAAGCCGTCCACGTCCTTCTGCGGCGCGATGGCTTCGATCACCTTGCTGGAGTCCATGTGCTTTGGCAGGGGCAACTGCACCAGGATGCCGTGCACCGCGGGGTCGTGGTTCAAGGCTTCGATGCGGTCCAGCAAGTCGCTCTCCGGCAGGTCCGCCGGGTAGCGTTCCAGCGTGGCCTGAAGTCCCGTTTCGGAGCTGTCGTTGACCTTGTGCCTGGTATAGACCTGGCTGGCCGGATCCTCGCCGACCAGGATGATGGCCAGCGCCGGCTGGATGCCGCGCGCCTTCAGGGCCGCCGTGCGGCCGGCCACTTCGGCGCGGATCTGGCGGGCCAGGGCGTTGCCGTCGATCAGTTTCGCTGTCATGCCTTCTGGGCGTTCTGCCCGAGTGCGATCTTGAGCAGGTCGGCCACCGTGTTGGCGTTGAGCTTTTCCATGATGTTGGCGCGGTGCGCCTCCACCGTCTTGATGCTGATGCCCAGGTCGTCGGCGATCTGCTTGTTCAGCCGGCCGGCGACGATCCGCTCGAGCACCTGGGCTTCGCGCGAAGTCAGCTTGGACAGCAGGGCGTCGCGGCTGGCCGCGCTCTGCGATTCGGCAAAGGCGTCCTTGGCGTGTTCGAGCATGCGCTCGACCAGGTTGACCAGTTCTTCTTCCTTGAACGGCTTCTGGATGAAATCCATCGCGCCCTTCTTCATCGTGTTGACGGCCATCGGCACGTCCCCGTGACCGGTGATGAAGACGATGGGCAGGGGCGACTTGCGTTCGAGCAGGCGATCCTGCAGCTCCAGCCCGGTCATGCCGCCCATGCGGATGTCGACGATCAGGCAGGCGACCTCGCGGGGGTCGTAGCGGGACAGGAACGACTCAGCGGAGTCGAAGCAGCGGACGCGGTAGTCCTTGCCTTCCAGCAGCCACTGCAGGGAATCGCGTACCGCCTCGTCGTCGTCGACGACATAGACAGTGCCCTTCTTGGGAATCAAGCTCATTCGTCCGTCTCCACGCCGTTCGACGCGCTCACGCGGCCACTCCGGCGTTCTTGTTGACTGGGGGATTGGTGGCGCTGGAGACCGGAATCCAGAAGGAAAAACGGCAGCCAGTGACCTCCGAACCATTGTAGAGGTTCTCCGCCTGCATCCGGCCCTGGTGCGATTCGATGATGGTGCGGCACAGGTTCAGCCCGATTCCCATGCCTTCGACCTTGGTCGTGAAGAACGCTTCGTAGAGCCGGTCCATCACTTCGGGCGCGAGGCCGGCGCCCGAGTCCTGCACCGAGAATTCCACCACCGGCAGCGCCTCGACGTGCTTGGGAACGACCCGCAGTTCGACGGTGCGCCGGGCCGCCGGCCGCTGGGCGTGGTCGATCGATTCGGCCGCGTTCTTCAGCAGGTTGACCAGCACCTGCTCGATCAGGATCGGGTCGACCAGCAGCGTCGGCAAGCGGGCGGCCACGTAATGCGACAGCCGCACGTTGCGCCGGCGCAGCTCGATGTCGGCCAGTTCCACCGCCTCGTTGACCATCAGCGTCACGTCCGACAGCGTGCGATTGGGCTCGCTGCGTTTCACGAACGAGCGGATCCGCTGGATGATCTGGCCGGCCCGCTGGGCCTGGCGGGCGGTCTTTTCCAGCGCCGCCAGCAGGTCGACTTCGTTGATCTGCTTGCCCTTGATGCGCGACACCAGCCCGTTGCAGTAATTGTTGATCGCCGTCAGCGGCTGGTTCAGTTCGTGCGCGACGCTGGAGGCCATCTCGCCCATGGTGATGAGCCGGCTGGCGGACTGCGCCCGCTCCGCCTGCGCCGCCGATTGCTCCTCGGCATGGCGGCGCGGCGTGATGTCGGTGGCGATCACCATCTGCGCCAGCCGGCCGTCGACCCAGTTGAGGTAGCGCGAGCGCACTTCCAGCCACTTGCCCAGTTCCGGCACGAAGATCTCGGCGTTCTCGGACTGCGCCGTGGTCAGCGTGCTGGTGGGCAGGCCGACGAACGAGTCGACGTCGTCCACCGATTCGTCGCTGCGCGGATGGTCGGGCACGCCGGCCTGCGCCACCATCTGCAGGTGGCCGGCGGTCTGGACGCCGAACCAGAGGCGATACAGCTTGTTGGCGAACAGCAGTTCCTCGCTGCCCAGCGGCGCCACCGACACCGAGGCGTCCAGCGCTTCCAGCACCGTGGTGAAGCGCTCGTACGAGGCCGACAGCTGTTCGCGGATCCGGTTCGGCTCCGTGATGTCGGTCATCGAGGTCATCCAGCCGGTCTGGTGGCCCTTGGCGTCCACCAGCGGAGAGACGTAGAGGCGGGCATCGAACACGGTGCCCTCCTTGCGCTTGACCCGCACCTGGAAGCCGCCGGCGGTGGAACGGCCGTTGATCTCGTCCTCGAGCCGCGCCGCCAGCAATTCGCGGTCCGCGTCCGGCCAATAGGGGAAAGGGGGCGTGCGGCCGACCAGCTCGCTCTCGCTCCAGCCTGTCATCTGGCAGAACGCGGCGTTCACGTAGGTGATCTGGCCCTGCATGTCGAGCGCGCGCATGCCGGTCAGCATCGAGTTCTCCATCGCGCGGCGGAAGTTGGTTTCGGCGATCAGCGCCTGCTGCGCCTGCATCCGGCGCCGGGTGTGGCGCCAGTTGCCGATCAGCATCCAGGCCGTCATCACCGACAGCGCGCCGACCAGCCAGAACAGGCCGCTGCCGATCACGCCCAGCGACGTGCGGTAGGCCTGGGCCCGGATCACCAGGCCGTTGCCCACCGGGGACACCGGTACTTCGTATTCATTGGGCTGGGTCGCCCACGGCAGCAGGTTGGCCGGGTTGCGCGCCGGCACGGAGGTGCCGGCCAGCACCCGGCCCTTGGCATCGAGCAGGGCCACGGCGTACTTGGCCGAGACGTCGGCCGGCACGCCGTAACGCAGCAGGCCGTCGATGGAGTATTCGCCCAGGATCACGCCGCCGAACTTGCCCTGCATGGTCAGCGGCACGTGCAGCTGCAACATGCCGGTGCCGCCGCTGCCGGCGGTCGGCTGCGAATAGACCGGCTGCTGCAGGTCGCGCGCCAGTCCGTACATGCTCTCGGTTTCGCCCACCCGCAGCACGGCGCCCTCGGCGCGCAGGTGGGCGTTGGGAACGCTCGGGGCCGAGTAGCTGGCCTTGATCCGGCGCCGCTCGTCGATCCAGCTCAGGGCCTGCAGCTCGGGGTACTGGACCACCATCGACTCGGCGCGGCCGGCGAATTCCTCCTTGTCCACCTCGAGGTTGGAGATGTCGCGGGCGATCCGCATCAGCTGCTCCTGTCGCTCCAGCAGCCGCAGCCGCACGCGCTGCTGCGCGTACTCGACGTCGCGCTTGACAGCCTCCTGCTCGCGGTCCATTTCCTCCAGCCGGAGGTAGACGAAAGCCGACGCGATGGCCGCCAGGAACAAGGCGACGGCGGCCAGCGGCGCGAGCATTGCGAACCGGTCCTGGTGGACCGGGGTCTGGCGGCGCCACCAGCGGCGCCAAACGCCTGGCGGGGGCGGCGCTTCGGGGCCGAATTCGCTGACGTTGACGGGGTCTTGCATCAGGTGGGGAGTGTAGGCCATGCGTCTTGTGGCGCCACACCAAGTTCACCATATGAAATCACTACGCACCATTTGAAATCATGGAAATTCTGTGCGACACTTTCGCCGCGTACGGGAGCACCGTACTAAATTACGTCAGCCCATAAGACAAGGAGACACCATGTCAGCACAGCCCGACCACCTGTTCGGCGGCGCAGCCAACGACCCCGACGAACAGGAAACCCGTGAGTGGGTCGACGCGCTGGCCGCGGTGATCTCCAGTGAAGGCCCCGAGCGCGGGCATTTCCTGCTCGAGCAACTGCTCGAAGAAGCCCGCCAGCACGGCATCGACACGCCGTTCTCGGCCAACACCGGCTACGTCAATACCATCGAGCCGGAACAAGAGGAGCGTTGCCCCGGCAACCTCGAGATCGAGGAGCGCCTGCGCGCCTACATGCGCTGGAACGCGATGGCGATGGTGGTCAAGGCCAACCGCCTGCATCCCGAGGACGGCGGCGACCTCGGCGGCCACATCAGCTCGTTCGCCTCGCTGGCCACCATGTTTGGCGCCGGTTTCAACCATTTCTGGCATGGCGAAACCGCCGACCACGGTGGCGACTGCCTCTACATCCAGGGCCACTCTTCGCCCGGCATCTACGCTCGCGCCTTCATGGAAGGGCGCCTGACCGAGGAGCAATTGCTCAATTTCCGGCAGGAGGTCGACGGCAAGGGCCTGTCCAGTTATCCGCACCCCAAGCTGATGCCCGGGTTCTGGCAGTTCCCCACGGTGTCGATGGGCCTGGGTCCGCTGATGGCGATCTACCAGGCGCGCTTCCTCAAGTACCTGCATGCGCGCGGCATTGCCAACACCGAGAACCGCAAGGTGTGGGCGTTCCTGGGCGACGGCGAGATGGACGAAGTGGAAAGCCTGGGCGCGATCGGCGTGGCCACGCGCGAGAAGCTGGACAACCTGATCTTCGTCGTCAACTGCAACCTGCAGCGCCTCGACGGCCCGGTCCGCGGCAACGGCAAGATCATCCAGGAGCTCGAAGGAGAGTTCCGCGGCGCCGGCTGGAACGTGATCAAGCTGGTCTGGGGCAGCTACTGGGACCCGCTGCTGGCGCGCGACAAGGAAGGCATCCTGCGCAAGATCATGATGGAGACGGTCGACGGCGACTACCAGGCGATGAAGGCCAACGACGGCGCGTTCGTGCGCAAGAACTTCTTCGGCCAGCATCCCAAGGCGCTGGAGATGGTCGCAAAGATGAGCGACGAGGACATCTGGCGGCTGCAGCGCGGCGGCCATGACCCACAAAAGGTGTACGCGGCCTACCACAAGGCGGTGAACACCAAGGGCCAACCGACTGTGCTGCTGATCAAGACCGTCAAGGGCTTCGGCATGGGCAAGAGCGGCGAGGCGCGCAACACCGCCCACCAGACCAAGAAGCTCACCGACGACGACATCCGCGTCTTCCGCGATCGCTTCAATATCCCGGTGCCGGACGACCAGCTGGCCGCGGTGCCGTTCTACAAGCCGGCCGAGAACACGCCGGAGATGAAGTACCTGCACGAGCGGCGCCAGGCGCTCGGCGGCTTCCTGCCCAAGCGCCGGGCCAAGGCCGACGAGCAGATGAAGGTGCCGCCGCTGGACGCATTCAAGGCCATCCTCGATGCGACCGCCGAAGGCCGCGAGATCAGCACCACCCAGGCTTACGTGCGCGTTCTCACGGCCCTCCTGCGCGACCAGGAACTGGGGCCGCGCGTGGTGCCGATCCTGGTCGACGAAGCCCGCACCTTCGGCATGGAAGGCCTGTTCCGCCAGATCGGCATCTACAACCACGAAGGCCAGAAATACACGCCGCAGGACCGCGACCAGGTGTCCTATTACAAGGAAGACCAATCCGGCCAGATCCTGCAGGAAGGCATCAACGAGGCCGGCGGCATGGCCAGCTGGATCGCCGCCGCCACGTCGTACTCGACCAGCAACCGGATCATGATCCCGTTCTACGTCTACTACTCGATGTTCGTCTTCCAGCGCATCGGCGATCTGGCGTGGGCGGCTGGCGACATGCAGGCCCGCGGCTTCCTGCTGGGCGGAACCTCCGGACGCACCACGCTCAACGGCGAGGGCCTGCAGCACGAGGACGGCCACAGCCAGATCCTGGCCGGCACCATTCCCAACTGCGTGAGCTATGACCCGACGTTCGCCCACGAGGTCGCGGTGATCATGCAGCACGGCCTCAAGCGCATGGTGGAGAAGCAGGAAAACGTCTTCTACTACCTGACGCTGCTCAATGAAAACTACCCGATGCCGGGCCTGCAGGCCGGCACCGAGGAGCAGATCATCAAGGGCATGTACCTGCTCAAGGAAGGCTCCAAGCTCACGCCACGCGTCCAGTTGCTGGGGTCGGGCACCATCCTGCGCGAGTCGATCGCGGCGCAGGCTCTGCTTGAGAAGGACTGGGGCGTTTCGGCCAACGTCTGGAGCTGCCCCAGCTTCAACGAGCTGGCGCGCGACGGCCAGGACGCCGAGCGCTACAACCTGTTGCACCCGACGCAGACCGCGCGGGTATCGTTCGTCGGACAGCAACTCGAAAAGCACAGCGGCCCGGTCGTGGCCTCCACCGACTACATGAAAGCGTTCGCCGAGCAGATCCGCGCGTATATCCCCAAGGGCCGGACCTACAAGGTGCTGGGCACCGACGGCTTCGGCCGCAGCGACTTCCGCAGCAAGCTGCGCGAGCACTTCGAGATCAACCGCCACTACATCGTGCTGGCCGCGCTCAAGGCGCTGAGCGAAGAGGGCACGGTGCCGGCGGCGCGGGTTGCCGAGGCGATCGGCAAGTACAACATCAAGGCCGACAAGATCAATCCGCTGTACGCTTGACCGCCTGAAATAAGAAGAGACGACCCGGAGAACAACAACATGGCATTGATAGAAGTGAAGGTCCCCGACATCGGGGACTTCGACGAGGTTTCCGTCATTGAACTGCTCGTCAAACCCGGCGACACCGTGAAAGCGGAGCAGTCGCTGCTGACGGTGGAATCGGACAAGGCATCGATGGAGATCCCCTCGTCGTCGGCTGGCGTCGTCAAGGAGCTGAAGGTCAAGCTCGGCGACAAGGTGAAAGAAGGGTCACTCATCCTGGTGCTTGAAAGCACCTTGATGAGTTCCCCTTCGGCGCAAGCCGGGTCGCCCCCACCCCAAGCCTCCCCCGGCTCAGGGGAGGAAGCAAAACCGGTCGCCGCAACCGCGCCCGCGGCGCCTGCGGCAGCCTCCGGCCCGGTCGAAGTCCGCGTTCCCGACATCGGCGATTTCAAGGATGTCGCGGTGATCGAGCTGCTGGTCAAGCCCGGGGATATCGTCAAGCCAGAGCAGTCGCTGATCACCGTGGAATCGGACAAGGCCTCGATGGAGATTCCCTCGTCGGCCGCCGGCGTCGTGAAGGAGCTGAAGGTCAAGATCGGCGACAAGATCAACATCGGTGACCTCGTTGCCGTGCTTGAAGGCACGGCAACGAGCTCACCTTCGGTGCAAACTGGCGCCGCCCCACCCCAACCCTCCCCCGCCGGGGGGGAGGGAGCAAGTCCGGCGCCTGAGCGCACCATCCCCACAGCCGCACTCCCGCCGCACGAACCATCCGTCCCTACCGGCACGCTGCCGCACGCATCGCCGTCGGTGCGCAAGTTCGCGCGCGAACTCGGCGTGCCGCTGGAGGAGGTGAAGGGCTCGGGCCCCAAAGGCCGGATCACGCAGGAGGACGTGCAGAACTTCACCCGTTCGGTGATGAAGGGCGAGACGCAGACCCTGGCGCTGGCCGCCAAGGCGCCGGCTGGCGGTAGCGGCGCCGGCCTGGACCTGCTGCCCTGGCCGAAGGTGGACTTCGCCAAGTTCGGCCCGGTGGAGCGCAAGGAGCTGTCGCGGATCAAGAAGATCAGCGGCGCCAATCTGCACCGCAACTGGGTGATGATCCCGCACGTCAACAGCTACGAGGATGCGGACATCACCGAGCTGGAAGAGTTCCGGGTCAGCACCAACAAGGACAACGAGAAGTCCGGCATCAAGGTCACCATGCTGGCCCTGGTGATCAAGGCGGTGGTCGCGGCGCTGAAGAAATTTCCCGACTTCAACGCCAGCCTGGACGGCGACCAGCTGGTCTACAAGCAGTACTTCCATGTCGGCTTCGCGGCCGACACGCCCAACGGGCTGGTGGTGCCGGTGCTGCGCGACGCCGACAAGAAGGGCATCCTGCAGATCAGCCAGGAGATGGGTGAGCTGGCCAAGAAGGCGCGCGACGGCAAGCTCACGGCCGGCGACATGCAGGGCGGTTGCTTCTCGATCAGCTCGCTGGGCGGCCTGGGCACGACCTACTTCACGCCGATCATCAACGCGCCCGAGGTCGCCATCCTCGGCCTGTCGCGCAGCGCGATGAAGCCGGTGTGGGACGGCAAGGCTTTCCAGCCGCGCCTGATCCTGCCGCTGTCGCTGTCCTACGACCATCGCGTGATCGACGGTGCCTCCGGCGCCCGCTTCACGACCTACCTGGCTCAGGTGCTGGCGGACTTCCGCCGCGTGCTGCTGTAACGGAGCCCCGCTGAATGACGACTGTTGTAGTAGTACGCAAGGCGGGCCAGATTGCCATTGCCGCCGATACCCTGGTGACCTTCGGCGATACGCGGCTCGCGCACCGGTTCGAGGACAACACCAAGATCTTCCAGGTGGAAACCGACGGCGGGCCCAGCTTCATCGGCATGGCCGGCACGGTGGCCCACTTCCCGGTATTGCGCAAGGCCATGGGCTCGATGCCGCGCGAGATCCTCAAGCTTGGCAGCAAGGACGAAGTGTTCGACACCTTCACCAAGCTGCATCCTTACCTCAAGGACAACTTCTTCCTGCAGACCAAGGAAGAAGACAGCGATCCTTACGAGTCCAGCCAGTTCAGCGTGGTGATCGCCAACCCCACCGGCATCTATGGCCTGTACAGCTATCGCGAGGTGTTCGAGTTCAAGGAGTTCTGGGGCATCGGGTCGGGGCGCAGCTTCGCGCTCGGCGCGATGCACGCGGCGTACGGCAAGGCCAAGACCGCCCGGGAAGTGGCCGAGGCCGGCATCGCCGCCGGCTGCGAGTTCGACCGCAATTCGGCCGGGCCGGCCGACATCTTCACAGTCAAGATGAAGGAAAAGAAATGAGCATCATCGAAGTCAAGGTTCCGGACATCGGGGACTTCGATGAAGTCTCGGTGATCGAGCTGCTGGTGAAGCCGGGCGACACCATCAAGGCAGAACAGTCGCTGGTCACGGTGGAAAGCGACAAGGCCTCGATGGAGATTCCCTCGTCGGCCGCCGGCGTGGTCAAGGAACTGAAAGTCAAGCTGGGCGACAAGGTGAAAGAAGGGTCCCTCCTCGTCGTGCTTGAAAGCACGACTCAGAGTTCCCCTTCGGGGCAAAATGGCTCGCCCCCACCCCAACCCTCCCCCGACTCGGGGGAGGGAGCCAAACCCGTTGCGGCGGCACCTGCTGCGAAAGCTGCGGCAGCGGGTCCAGCGAGTTCCTACACCGGCGGCGCCGACCTGGAGTGCGACATGCTGGTGCTGGGCGCCGGCCCGGGCGGTTACTCGGCGGCTTTCCGCGCCGCCGATCTCGGCCTGAAGGTGGTGCTGGTGGAGCGCTATGCGACGCTCGGCGGGGTCTGCCTGAACGTCGGCTGCATCCCGTCCAAGGCGCTGCTGCACGTCGCGGCGGTGATGGACGAAGTCAGCCATTTCGAGGCGCTCGGCGTCAGCTACGGCAAGCCGCAACTGGACCTGCCAAAACTCAAGGCGCACAAGGGCAAGGTGGTGGGCAAGCTGACCGGCGGGCTGGCCGCCATGGCCAAGATGCGCAAGGTCACCGTGGTTCGCGGCTATGGCGAGTTCATGGATCCGCACCATGTGCAGGTGCAGGAAACCACCGGTGCCGGCCAGGAGCTGACCGGCAAGAAGCAGACCATCAAGTTCCGCAACTGCATCATCGCGGCCGGCTCACAGGCGGTGCAACTGCCGTTCATGCCCAAGGACCCGCGCGTGGTCGATTCCACCGGCGCGCTGGAGCTGGCGGGCGTGCCCAAGCGGATGCTGATCCTGGGCGGCGGCATCATCGGGCTCGAAATGGGCACGGTGTACTCCACGCTGGGCGCGCGGCTCGACGTGGTGGAAATGCTTGACGGCCTGATGCAGGGCGCCGACCGCGACCTGGTCAAGGTCTGGCAGAAGATGAACACGCCGCGCTTCGACAACATCATGTTGAAGACGAAGACGGTGGGCGCCGAGGCGACCAGGGACGGCATCCGCGTCAGTTTCGAGGGCGAGCAGGCGCCCAAGGAACCGCAGGTCTATGACCTGGTGCTGCAGGCCGTCGGCCGCAGTCCGAATGGCAAGAAGATCGGCGCCGAGAAGGCCGGTGTCGCGGTGAGCGACCGGGGCTTCATCCCGGTCGACATCCAGATGCGCACCAACGTGCCGCACATCTTCGCCATCGGCGACATCGTCGGGCAGCCGATGCTGGCCCACAAAGCGGTGCACGAAGGCCATGTGGCGGCGGAAGTGGCAGCCGGCGAGATGAATGGCGACAAGGAGCTGGCGAGCGCAGCGTTCAATGCGCGCGTGATTCCAAGCGTCGCGTACACGGATCCGGAAGTGGCCTGGGTGGGGCTGACCGAGGACCAGGCCAAGGCCGAGGGCATCGCGATCAAGAAGGGCCACTTCCCCTGGAACGCTTCGGGCCGCGCGATCGCCAACAACCGCGACGAAGGCTTCACCAAGCTGCTGTTCGATGCGCAGACGCATCGCATCCTGGGCGGGGGCATCGTCGGCACCCATGCCGGCGACATGATCGGCGAGGTCGCGCTGGCGATCGAGATGGGGGCCGATGAGATCGACATCGGCAAGACCATCCATCCGCATCCCACGCTGGGCGAGAGCATCGGGATGGCGGCCGAGATCGCGCACGGCACCTGCACCGACGTGCCGCCGGCGCGAAAGTAGTCAAGGACCTAGTCGCCAATTTCGAGGCGGGTGACCTTCAGGAAGTCGCCCGCCTTGGTGCCTTCGACCTTGACTTTGACGCCGACCTTCAAGTCAACTGGCCTGCCTCTTTTGAAAACTGCCCCGGTGGCATCGCAGCGCTGACCTCTGACGACGAAGTTGGCCAGACTGGTGAACTGCTCGATCAGACCCTCGATTTCCGCCTCGTCCAGTTTCAGGTCACTCTCGAATGCCAGGGCGTCAGCCTTGAGTCGTTGACCCTGCAAGGTGCCGTGCACTTCGATCCGCAGTCCAGTTGCGATCGGTGTCGCTGGCGGAATCGCCACCGCGCTGCTGTCCACCTCGATGTTGCCCAGCATGAATCGCGTGGTCGACAGCACTTGCGTGACCACGCCCTCCAGTTCAACTTGACGGGACGACAGGGCGTCGTTCGGCAGTTCGAGCACCTTGTACTCGTCGACCTGCAGACTTGCCCCCGACAACGTCCCCTTGGCACGCACCAATTGCCCGACTGCCATGCTGGCTGCCAGCGAGCCGGACAAGGGCAGGCCATTGAGGGATCGCTGTGACCCCGCCACAGTCACCAGTCCGGTGCTGACGACCTTTGCAGCCGTGTCGGCGAGTACCGCCACGCGCGTTGCGATCCAGCGGCTTGCATCTGCCTGCGCTTGCAGGCCCCAGACTGCAACCGGCTGTCCGGCAGCCAGCCCGGAGGCTGAACCGACCCCGTCGTACACAGTTGCGGAGTCGGTCTGGACCGTCATGCCCGCCACCATGAACCGGCCAGCCTGGACCTGCGTGACACGACCCTGCGCAATCGACCAGACGTCGATCCGGCTGGCGCTACCCAAGGTGGGGTCCGCGCTGCGTTGCCCTTGCACGCTGGCCACCATGCCCAGGCGCAGGTTCAGTGAGCTGGCCGCGACACCGTCGATCTGCACCGCCGCCGCCGCGTCGTCAAACTTGATTCCATTGACGATCACGCTGCCGAAACCCGCGATCGCGCCCTGCGCAAAAATGCCGGTTCCGCCGGTGCCAGGGAGTTGGGCCACGTCCGCGCCGCCTCCGCCGCAGCCGGCCAGCGCCGATGCCGCCAATGCAAGCCAGTTGCGTCGCGTGATGGGGGTGTTGGGGCACGGGTGGGGATTCATTTTTTCGACCTCCTCTTTTCCTTTCGCTGCGCCGCAGGCATTGGGGCTTGCGCGCCGGGCACGCCTTGCGCAGTGTCATTGAAGTACACACCGAATCGAACCTTGTATTTCGGCCCGCTGGCCGTCTCGCTGCGCTGCTCGGCGACCGTGGCCATTTGCAGGAATTGGCGCAGCGCGTCAGACCAGAGGCGCCGGGCCAGGAGCTGCAATTGCGCAGCCTGCTCAGCCGACAAACCTTGCGAAAAGGCGCTCTGCTCCAGCTTCGGTGGACCGCCTCGATCCGGTTTCAGGTTGTGCGTTGCCGCAGCCAGGTGGTCGCTGACGTCATCGGCCAGGAATTGGAAGGATTCGCTCAAGCCTTCGCGCGGGACAAAGGCATTGGACTTGAGTGCGACGTAACCGTCCTCGCCCAGCTCGACGACCCCGAGTCGCTCCAGTTCGTCGAGCACGGCGCGGGCACCCACATCACTGGTGACTTCTGCTGCGAGGCTGGTGAAGTCGGGCTCTCCGGCAAGCCGGCGGCGCGGCGTGCGCGCGAGCTTGCGGGGACTTTGGTCCGCATTCAGGAACCGCGGCTCGCTGAGCCAGCGCGCCACCACGGATGTCGCTACGGAAGCCATCGGCGTGCCGCCCGTCTGCACGGTGGCGGGGGGCGCCCGCAATCGTTTGACATCCTTGCGGTGGACGCCGGTGAGCAAGGCGATGCGGGTGTCCGAACTGCCCTTGCTGGCCAGTCCGAAGGCGTCGGCAGCCTCATCCACCAGCGCCTTCTTGAGCAGTTCGAGCATCGCCGGCAATTGCAGTCCGTGGTCGATCATCAGACGCGCCAGCGGCTTGAGCACCGTGGCAACCGCTTGTGCCGCCAATGCCGGCTCTGGCAGTCCGGGTGCGGACTGCCCGATCGGATCGCTCGGTGAATCGCCATTGGCTGGACGGGTGCTCATGAATGCGTGGGCAGGAGCGACGGGGGCGCGTGGTGTGACCAAGGTTTACACATATTCTTGGGATATTTTACCTTTTTTCTTGACGGACACCGGGGTGATGGCCGATAGTTTGAGGGAAAGTTTCCCTTTTTCCACCGTCAACCAAGGAGTTATCCCATGAAAGTCAGCAACAGCCACTTCACCCTCAGCCTGATAGGCGCTGCCGTTGTCGCCCTCTCCGCATGCGGGGGCGGGGGCAGCGCATCCTCGGACAGCGCATCGATCAGCACCACCGTGATGGACGGTTTGATCCAGAACGCGCTGGTGTGTGTCGATGCCAACAACAACGGGCTTTGCGACGCCGGAGAAGCAATGGGGCGCACCGATGCCAACGGGCAAGTGACGCTCACCGTTGGAGCGTCGGAGGCCAGCACGGCGAAACTGGTTGCGATGATCGGCACCGATGCGATCGATGCGGACACCGGCCCGATCAAGATCGCCTACACGCTCACGTCTCCAGCCGGAAGGCACGCAGTGGTCAGCCCGCTGACGACCATGGTGCAGGCCAGGATCGATGCGGACACCCAAACCGGAAAGGCGACCAGCGTCGACGCCGCGGCCAGCCTGGTCCAGGCAGCCTTGGCATTGAACGTCTCGGTGTTCGACAACTACATTGCCAGGCGCGCTTCCAACCCCGACAGCAAACGGGCAGCCGATATCGCCCACGCCCTGGTGGTCGTCGCCCAGGCATCGAATTGCGGCTGGACGCCGCAGACTGGGGACGAGACTAGAACCGACCGCGAGAACGAGGCGGCGCACCTGAACGAGACGCGCATCCAGACCGGGATGCTGGGCAGACTGAGCGACATCAAGGCGATTGATTTCAGCCATTCCAGCTGCGCCGCCGGGCCTGGCCAAGCGTGTGACGCGCTCATCCTGAGCCAGGTCGCCCCGGTGCCTTCGACCAGTTGCGTCCCGAACCCCACACCGGCGCCTGCTCCCGCACCAGCACCAGCACCAGCACCTGCACCTGCACCAGCTCCCGCACCAGCACCAGCACCTGCACCTGCACCAGCACCAGCACCAGCGCCAGCGCCTGCTCCTGCTCCTGCTCCTGCTCCTGCTCCTGCTCCTGCTCCTGCTCCTGCGCCCTCGGCTGCCAACGGAAAGGTTCTGTATGCAGGGAATTGCGCGGGGTGCCACGGCGCCAATCCGGCGCTGGGAATCAGCAGCATCCTGCGTGGCGCGAATTCGAGCAGCACCATCCTCAACGCGATCAGCAGCAACCGAGGGGGCATGGGCTTCCTGTCGGCCACGATCAAGGCCCCTCAGGGCAGTGACATCGCCGCTTATCTGGCAAATCCCGGCATCTGAGGAAACCGGCAAACGCCCGATCCAGGGCAACGTCGATGGAGGCGGCTGCCGCGCGTCGTCAGCGGCAGCGCAGGGGCAACAGGCCGGCCGCAATGTCGGTGCGGTCGATGCCCCGGGCCGTCATCTTGTCGGGCGCTCTTGCCGCGCCGCAAAGCCAGGTCACCGGGACGATCGGCGCATCGTTCACCACGGCCGGACGCAGGCTGAGGGTCTTGCCGCTCAGGAGTTTGCTGGCCCGGTTGCCGAACCGGATGTGGATCGCGCCGTCCTGCACGGTGACCGAACTCACCACGTTGTTGACGATCTTCTCGGGAACGGGCAACGCCGCCGCCGCGTTGTCCGCGGGCAGGGGTTGCCCCGCCCGCCACGCGGCCTCGATGGCCGGTTTGGCGATCGCGCCGAGCGGCACCGCTTCTGCCACCTGGTCGCGCACCAGCTTGTCGGTGAAGCTGGGGAGGGCGATGAGCGCGAGGATCGCCATCACAGACACCACCACCATCAGCTCGATCAGGGTGAAGCCGCGTGGCCGCCGGGCATTGAACGTCATCACCAGATCATAAGGAGCGGCGCCAACGCGGCGTCAGGGGCGGACCGCCGGCGTCTCGATCGCCATGCCCAGCGCCCGGGAGGCCAGGTGCAGCTCCAGCTCGACGAACTCGATGCTGCCGGCGGCGAACGGTTCGGCCCGCACGCCGGTCATGCAGCCGCGCAGGCGTCGTTGCAGCGATCCCAGTCCCTGCCACTCCAACCGGTACAGCGGATAACCGGTGGGATGGGCCTGCGGAATCACGCTGCCCGCCAGCCGGCCGCCGGCGAGCTGGTCGTGGCACTGGGCGCAGGACAGATCCAGCTGGCCCAGGCGCTGTGCGAACAGCCGCGCGCCGCGCTCGCGAAAGGGCTGCAGCCGCGGATCGGGATCGGGCGCAATCGGCAGGCCGCGCGACTGGTGCGCGACATAGGCTTCGAGCCCGAGCATCAGGTCGTGATCAGCCGCCAGCGGCGGCAGCTGCTGGTGGCGCTGGCGGCACAGGTTGATGCGCGAGCCCAGGTTGACCGGTCGCGACGATACCCGGTCCCAGGCCGGGTAGCGCGCCGCCACGCCGCGCATGCTGCTTTCCGCGGCCGCGTGGCAGCTGGCGCACGCCTTGGCCTGCGGGCCCGGCGCCGTGTTCCACGCCGCCTTGCCGTCCTGCACCCACAGCATCCCCGGATTGGCGCTGTCATCGCTCTGCATGGCCTGGATCTGCGCGCCCATGTCGTCGAAACCGGAACGGCGTTGCACCGGACCAGGCGCGGGCGTCGCGCAGCCGAGCAGCAGGGCCAGCGCGGTCACTGCCGCAAGGCGCGCGCGCGGTCTCATGTCACCGTGATCGCGACCCGCTCGGTCTGGGCGAAGCCGTTGTCGCCCTGCCATTCGAATTCGAGCGTGCCCGACTCCGTCGCGACCGTGTAGAAGACCAGGTAAGGATTGGCCGAGATCGCGGGGAACAGCTCGGCGCCGAACACCAGCTCGCCGTTGTAGCGGCAGGAAAAACGCCTGATGATGTCGCGCGGCACCAG
This sequence comes from Burkholderiales bacterium, assembly GCA_038244915.1. Lineage (GTDB taxonomy): Bacteria > Pseudomonadota > Gammaproteobacteria > Burkholderiales > Burkholderiaceae_C > Ramlibacter. The sequence goes on from JBBRSZ010000037.1 coordinate 20,342, forward strand.
CTTGCCCTGCGAGTCCGTCAGGAAGCCGGGATCCATCTTGTGGGCGATCAGAGCGCGCAGCTCGATCACCTCGCCCTTGCGGGCGGTCGGGGGAACGTTCAGGAGGGTGCGGGCCACTGCTCTACCCCTCGCCTTCGATGCAGGCCGCCAGCACGACGATCACGTCGATGGTGTCCGACCAGAAGCTGCCGTCGCTGAGTTTCGCCACCGCCACCAGCTGCTGGCTGGTCGCCAGCCGCACCCGGGTCGAGACCGAGGCCTTGCCGGAGCGCGGCCCGAGCATGAACCTGGCGACCTCGCGCTGCGGATTCTTCTCGTTGTAGACCGCGATCGAAGTGACATGGTCGGCCGCCGTCATCGGGCTGTCGACCGTGACCGACAGGGGCACGACGTTGCCGTTGTCGACCAGCTTGGCCACGTCGAGCTTGACGCGGCCCGGCCGGACGGTGGCGCCGCCCGCGAAAGCTTTCACCGCCGCAGCCAGTTCATCGGACTGCGCCGCGGTCGGCCGCACCGTGACCGCTGCCAGCAGGCCGGCTCCCAGCGCCACGACGTCGCGCCGCTGGAGGGCGCCGGGTCGGGTGTGTCGCGTTCGAGATTGCATCGGTCTTTCAGCGCAGGGTTGCCAGGTAAGACACCACGTCATCGAGTTGTTGGGCCGTGAGGATCGTCCGGCCCTGCCACGCCGCCCCGACCCGCGTCAGGCCTTCGGTGCGGAAGTAGGGCGGCATGATCGATTCCGGATTGAGGCTGCGCGCGTCGGCCACGCGCCTGCGCAACTGGTCCGGCGACCAGCGCGCGCCGACGCCCGCCAGGTCCGGCGCCAGGTTGCCCTGGAACCGCTCCTCAGGGATCGGCGCCGTGTGGCACAGCAGGCACAGCCCGAGCTGCCGGTTGGCGACGATGGCGCGGCCACGCGCGGCATCGCCCTGCGCCTGGACCGAGCAGGCGAGCACGCCGAGCACCAGGGCGACCAGTTTCATCGCCAGGCGCCTCAGGCGCGCTTGAGGCTGTGGTTCTTCAGCGGCAGGTCGCGGATGCGCTTGCCGGTGGCGGCGAAGATGGCGTTGAGCACCGCCGGCGCTGCCACGGCGATCGTCGGTTCGCCGACGCCGCCCCAGAAGCCGCCCGACGGAACCAGCACCGTTTCCACCTTGGGCATGTGCTGCATCTGCACCACCGGATAGCTGTTGAAGTTCTCCTGCTCGATCCGGCCGTTCTTGAGCGTGCATTCGCCGAACAGCGCGGCCGACAGTCCGTAGGCGAACGAGCCCTCGACCTGCGCTTCGATCTGCTGCGGGTTCACCGTGTAACCCGGGTCGGTCGCGGCGACGATGCGGTGCACCTTCAGCTCGCCATCGGGGCTGACCGACACCTCGGCGCAGGCCGCCACATAACTGCCGAAGCCCATGGTTTGCGCTAGCCCGCGGTACACCTTCTGGCCGTTGATGTCGGCCACCGGCGTGCCCCAGCCGACGCGCTTGGCCACGGCCTCCAGCACGGCCAGGTGCTTGGGATGGCTGGCCATCAGCTTGCGGCGCAGGGCCAGCGGGTCCTGCTGCGTTGCCGCGGCGACCTCGTCGATGAAGCTCTCCAGGTAGATCGTGTTCTGGTTCAGGTTGACGCCGCGCCAGAAGCCCGGCGGCACCGTCGGATTGCGCATCGCGTGGTCGACCAGCAGGTTGGGAAAGCTGTAGCCGATCGACGCTTCCGGCCCCGGCGGGTTCAGGCCCTGGAACACCACCGGGTCCTTGCCGTTCACGATGCTCTGCGGCGCCACGCCGGCCAGGATCGACTGGCCCGAAATCCGCATGTGCAAGGCCGTGACGTTGCCCTGCGCGTCCAGGCCGGCCTGGAGCTTGCACTGCGTGATCGGGTGGTACTTGCCGTGCAGCATGTCTTCCTCGCGGGTCCACAGCAGCTTGACCGGCACGCCCGGCAGCTCCCTGGCGATCTCTACCGCCTGGCGGACCCAGTCGACCGCGCCGCGGCGGCCGAAGCCGCCGCCCAGGTGCAGCTTGTAGACGGCGCACTTCGATGCCGGCAGGCCAGCGGCTTCGGAGGTGGCTGCCAGCGCCGCCTCGCCGTTCTGGGTTGGGGTCCACACCTCGCAGCGCTCGGGCGTCCAGCGCGCGGTCGCGTTCATCGGCTCCATGGTCGCGTGGTTCTGGTGCGGATACGAATACACGGCTTCGATCCGGCGCGCGGCGGAGGCCAGGGCGGTCTTGACGTCGCCGTTCTGGTTGCCGACCACGGCGTCGTTCGCATCCAGGCCGGCCTTGAGCATCAGCGCCACGCTGGCGCTGGACGCATTGGCGTTGGGCCCGTTGTCCCACTCGATCGGCATCGCATCCAGCGCGGTCTTGGCGCGCCACCAGGTGTCCGCGACCACGGCGACGGCGGAGTCGCCGACTCGCACGACTTTCTTGATGCCGGGCCGCTTGAGGATGGCGGAGGCGTCGAAGCTCTTGAGCTTGCCGCCGAACACCGGGCAGTCCTTGATCGCCGCATTGAGCATGCCCGGCAGCTTGAGGTCGGCACCATAGACCTGGCGGCCGGTCACCTTGTCGACGGTATCCAGCCGAGCGAGCCGTTTGCCCACCAGCTTCCAGTCCTTGGGATCCTTCAATGTCACCGCCGGCGGTGGCGTGAGCTTGCCGGCGGCTGCAGCCACACTGCCGTAGGTCACGGTGCGGCCGCTCGGCGTGTGGGTGATGACGCTGCTGGCCGCTTTGCATTCGGCGACGGGCACCTTCCATTGGTCGGCCGCAGCCTGGACCAGCATCATGCGGGCGGCCGCCCCGCCCTTGCGCACATAGTCCTGCGACTCGCGGATGCCGCGGCTGCCGCCGGTGCCGAAGTTGCCCCAGGCGCGGTTGCGGGCGAGGTTCTGGCCCGGCGTCGGGTATTCGGTCGTGACCTTGGCCCAGTTGCATTCGAGCTCCTCGGCCACCAGCTGGGCGAGGCCGGTGAGGGTGCCCTGTCCCATCTCGGAGCGGGCGATCCGGATCACCACGGTGTCGTCGGGACGCACCACGACCCAGGCATTCACTTCGGCCGGGATCGCGGTCTGCGCCGCGGCAACGCCGGCCAGCGGAATGTGGAAGGCGACCACCAGACCGGCGGATGCGGAGGCGCCCAGGAAGCCGCGGCGGCTGACGCCAGTGCGTTCGGTGCTCATGTCGTGCTCCCGTCGGTGTGCTGGATCGCCAAAGCGGCGCTCCTGGTGTTGCCGCCCTGGGCCACGACCTTGATGGCGGCGCGGACGCGGTTGTAGGTACCGCAGCGGCAGATGTTGGTCATGGCCTCGTCGATGTCTGCGTCGGTCGGGTTCGGCTTGGCCTTGAGCAGCGCGGTGGCGGTCATGATCATCCCGCACTGGCAGTAGCCGCACTGCGGCACGTCGAGCTGGGCCCAGGCCTTCTGCACCGGGTGCGAGCCGTCGGGCGAGAGGCCCTCGATGGTCACGATCTTTTCGTCTGGGCCGACAGTGGAGACCGGCCGCACGCAGCTGCGGGTGGGGACGCCGTCCAGGTGCACCGTGCAGGCACCGCAGGCGGCGATGCCGCAGCCGTACTTGGTGCCGGTCAGCCCGAGCTGCTCTCGCAACACCCACAGCAGGGGAGTGTCGGGCTCTGCCTCGAATTCGCGCACTGTTCCATTGACGTTCAGTTTGGTCACGCTGTTGCTCCCCGGGGATGAAATTGGTCCGGCCGCGCAGCATAGCCCGGCGGCGCGAACCACGCTTTCAGCGAAATGCCGCAGAAGGGAAAACACCGATCCCGTCGATCGGAGTGGATGCTAGAGGGGGCGGGCGGCCCGCGCAGATCAAGGCCCGACGGCCTGGATCTCGAGCCCGGCGGCCGGCGTGGCTGCCGGCACGCGACGCGCACCATCGAAGCGACGGTCCCAGTAGGCGACACCCATGTCTTCCACCCGGACTTGCGCGCCGGGCTTGGGCGAGTGGATGAACTTGCCTTCGCCGACGTAGATGCCCACGTGGCTGAAGGCGTGGCGCATGGTGTTGAAGAACACCAGGTCGCCGGGTTGCAGGTCCTTGCGGTCGATGGCCTGGGTGGCGGCGGCCTGTTCGTTGGCCCGGCGCGGCAGCACCAGGCCGATGGTCTGCTCGTACATCGCGCGGACGAAGCCGCTGCAATCGAAACCGGTGTCCGCCGAGTTTCCGCCACGCCGGTAGGGCACGCCGAGGAAACCCATGGCATTGAGAACGAGGTCGGATGCCTTGTCGGCCACCCTGGTGCGAACCTGCTCGAGCCGGTTCAGCAAGCCATGGTCCGCGATGAATCGGCCCATGTCGTCCTCGGTCGGTGCCGCCAGCGCCACACGGGACGCGCAGCACAGCAGGACGAAAATGCAGAGCCAGCGGAACATGGGGCGCAGGTTACCGTCGGGCTGGTGACAAGTCAAGCGAGGTGTGAAACGTAACCTGTTGATTCTTATGGGTCAGGGCTTGACCAGGCCCTTGCGGACGGCGTACAGCGTCAGGCTGGCGATGTCGTTCAGCCGCAGCCGCTCCATGATGCGGGCGCGGTGCACGTCGACGGTCTTGGGCGACAGTCCGAGCTCGAAGGCAATCTCCTTGGAGGCGCGGCCCTGGGCGATCAGCTTGAGGATTTCGATCTGGCGCTGCGTCAGTTCGTCGTCGATGGTCGGTTCGGATGGCTGCAGCAGCCGCTGCGCGATCGCCGGGCTGAAATAACTGCCGGTCGCCATCACGCTGCGCACGGCCTGCTCAAGCTCGAACGGCGGCGCATCCTTCATCAGGTAGCCGCAGGCGCCGCTGGCGACGGCGCGCTTGACGAAGTCCACCGTGTCATACATCGACAGCACCAGCAGGCGCACTTTCGGGTGCTTCGCGTGGATCTGGGAGATCGCCGCGATGCCGTCCATGCGCGGCATCGAGATGTCGGTCATCACGACGTCGGGCTGCAGGTTGTCGACCAGCTGGATCAACTCCTGCCCGTCGCGTGCCTCGGCAATCACCTGCACGCCATCAATCATCGACAGCAAGGCCTTGATGCCCGAGCGGACGAGGTCATGGTCGTCGGCAAGGACGACCCGGATGGGCGGTTGGGTCGGATCTGGTTTCATCGTTGGTTGGTCACTTTATACCGCCGCGGTCACAGCACGGCCCGCAAAGCCACGCCGGCCCCCACCTTTGTGCGGATGAGGAGACGGCCGCCGGCCAGTTCGGTGCGCTCGATCATCCCGTAAAGGCCGACATTGCGTTCGCTCGGGTGTCCCGACAACAGTTCATGCTTGTCGAAGCCCACGCCGTTGTCGACCACCAGCACGCCGATGCGGTCGTGGGGCAGGAAGCGCAGCCTGACCAAGACATGCGATGCCTGGGCGTGCCGCGCCACGTTGTTCATCGCCTCCTGGACCAGGCGCACCGCCACCGAAGCTGTTTCGCTCAGGCTGGCCGGCTCCGTCCCGCGCGACAGGACGGTAAAGCGCAGGCCGGCCGGTTCGGCAATGCGCTGCACTGCGCTTTGCACGGCGGCCACCAGGCCCAGCAGGTCAAGCTGCGCCGGGCGCAGCGAGAACGACAGCGTCTTGAGCTGCGAGACGGCACCCTGCGCCATCTCCATGGCGGTGTCGGTATGTTTCAGCGCCGCGTCCGGATCGCTGGCCTTCTTGGCCGCGTGCAGGTGCAGCACCATTCCGGTCAGCGTCTGCCCCAGCTGGTCATGCAGTTCGCGCGAGATCAGCGTGCGTTCGCGCTCCTGCGCCACCACCAGCCGGGCCGACAGTTTCTTTAGACGCCGGTAGGCGGCTTCCAGCTCGAGGCCCAGCTGCTCCTGCTGGACCACGCGGCGCCGTTCATTCATGACCCGCTCGATGATCTGCGGCAGCGTCCCGAGCTTGTCCTTGGTCAGGTAGTCCTTGGCGCCGCAGCGCAGCACATGGACCGCCGCCTCCTCGCCGATGGCCCGGGTCACCACGATCAGCGGCGTGCCGCAGCGCCGCGCCACCAGGATCTGCAAGGCGGCATACGGCGAAAAGCGCGGCATGTTGAAGTCGCACAGGATGGCGTCGAAGTCTTCCGAAACGGCCTCCAGGAAGGCATTGGCGTCGTCAACCCTGGTCAGCTCGTAACGACGCTGCGGGTCGGCCCGCTCCAGTGTCAACGCCATCAGTTCGACGTCGTCGGGATTGTCTTCGACGCACAGCAATCGAATGGGGGAAGACGTTGCTGTGGAGGTGAACACGGATGGCGTGGGAGGGCGACGTCGAGCGGAAAAGGGGTGAGCTGCAAGTTTAACGTCCCGCTGGGCTTGGTCAGCTTCCCGTCGGGAGCGTTCTTGAGCTGGATGACGCTAGGGATTTTTCTTAGCAGGCTTGGTCGGTTTGCCTTAGTTTCAAAACGTATCAACGTGTTGTGATTGGTTTCACGGCGCAGATGTGCTCGCGCGGAGGACTTCCAGAGTGAAATCGCAATTCGAACCCACCACGGTCCAGCATCCCGACACTGGCGCCGGCGGCGCCAGGCGGCCCGTCCTGGCGCAGCTGTCCCATGTTCTGCGGCACGCCGAGCCGGCCGTTGCCGGCTCCATCGCAGTCCTGACGGGCTGGCTGGCGGCCACGTCGCACTCTGGTATGCCCGTCCTGTGGTTGTTCTGCCTGTTCGCGGGGACCGTTTCACTGTGGGCCGGACTGCGCCGCCTCGTCGGCCCGGTCGAAATCGCCGCCCGGGCCCTGACGCTGCTGGCCGCCAGCTACGTCCTTCATACCTACGCCGGAGCGCCGGGTGGAGCCGCTGGCGGGTTCTTCTTCTGGCTCGGCATTCCCACGCTGTACTACGTGTTCGTCCTGAAGGCGCCGCTGGGTTCGCTGGTGGCGATCGCCGCAGTCGCGGAGTTCACGCTCGCCGCCCTGTGGGTCGGCGAAGACCAGTTGTCGTCGCTGGCCGCGCGCGGCGCCTTTCTGCTGATCCTGCCGATGCTGCTGGCCATGAAGCTGGGCTCCACGTCGCGCCGGCAGGCGGCACGGGCCGACGAGTGCCGCACCGACAGCAGTACCGCCTTGTACAACCGCAGCGGCCTGCTGGCGCATGGCAAGCTGCTGCTTGCGGCTTGCCGCGGCGAGCGGCGCGAACTGACGCTTGCCGTGTTCGATTGCAACGACCTGCTGGAGGCGCGGGCGGTCTACGGCAACCGCACCAGCCGCAAGCTGGTCGACAGCATCGTGCGCAAGCTCAAGCTGCTGGCGGGCGCCGAGGGATTGGCGGCTCGCACCGGACCGACGCAGTTCGCGGTCGCCATGCCGATGTCGCGCGAGAGGGCCGTGCAGGCGATCGAACGGGTACTGGGCAATCCGAGCCGGTTCGAACTCGAAGGCTGCAAGAGCGAGATCGTCCTGGTGCCCAACCTGATGGTGGAAGCGATCCCGGCCGCCGGCACGCTGGAGCGGATGTTCGCCGCCCTGTGCCGCGGGCTGGCGCGCGTCAAGGATGAAGAGCAACAGCGCCAGCGCTACCTGCAGCGCGAGCGTGTGCGGCATTCCCGGCCGATGTCGATCCAGCCCTCGGCGCCCGAGGTCCGGCCGGCACGGGCACCCCTGCTCGATCCGGACCCGGTCTTCACCCACCAGATGCCCAACACCATCCCGATGCCGCTGCCGACGCGCTAGGCACGCGGGGGCGGCACCGGCAGTTCCACCATCACCGGTTGGCCGGGCGCCGTGCAGCCGGTGTCGCAGCACTTGCCCGGTTGGCGGTTGCGGGTGATGGCCCGGGCAGGATCGTGCGGCGCGCTGTCCGCGGAACCATCGGCGGCGATGCCGCGTTCCAGGATCCGCTCCACCAGTTCCACCTTGGAGCCGATCGGATAGTTGCGGTAGATCTCCTGCTTCATGGCGGCTGGCGAACCGCCGCCATGCAGGCTGATCACGCTGTACCAGCCGCCCTGGTAACCGGCGGTCAGGTCCTCGATGAAGCGCGCCGTCTCGATACGTTGTTCGTACGGCACCGCCGGACTGGCGCGCAGCACGTCCGCCAGCCGGGCCGCGGTTTCCGGGTTGTGGTCCTCGTCCGGCCCGGGCAGGGTGACGATCAGCCCGCCGCTGACATAGTGGGCGATGCGGTGCATGTCGTAAATCTGGGTCGCCAGCAGCAGCTTGCCGATGTTGGAGAACACCGGGTCCGGCATGAAGGTCTGGCTGTGCTCGTCGGCCTTGCCGTAGACGCTGGCCGCCACTCCGCAGGCGAAGAAGCCCTCGGTGATCTTGATCAGCTCCACCATCTGCTCGCGCAGGTGGGACTCGCGACCGGGATCGAAGCCGTTGGCCTCGCACATCAGCGCGCCGGCGCCGATCAGCAGGTCGCCGAAACCGGCACGCGCTCCGATGCAGGTGTGGCGGTGATGGGTGGCGTAGCTGTAGGTCAGGTGGCCCGAATGCTCCCACTCGCCTGCATAGAAGACGCTCTCCCACGGCACGAAGACCTGGTCGAACATGACGACGCCGGTGCTTTGGCCGTACTTGCGGCTGAACAGGGCATCGCCGTGCTCCAGCTTGTCGCCGGGCCGGCCCGCCGGGCGCGCGACGATGGTCAGCCCCGGGGCGTCGACCGGCACCGCGCAGCAGACCGCGAAGTCGGCGTCTTCCCGGCCCATGTTGCGGCAGGGCATGACCAGCAACTCGTGCATGTAGGGCGCGCCGGTGACGATGGCCTTGGTGCCGGAGATGACGATCCCCTTGGGGTTGCGCTCCACTACGTGCACGTAGCTGTCGACGTTGGCCTGCTCGTGCGGCCGGCGGCTGCGGTCGCCCTTGGCATCGGTCATCGCCACGCCCAGTGTCAGATCCTGATCCTGGACCCGGTGCAGGTAGGCCTGGAACCGCGCCGTGTTCTCGCCGGTGCCCCTGGCGTCGTCGATCCGGGCGCTGACCTGGCCGATCGCGTTGAGCGCGTCATGCGTGAGGTAGCGCTGAGCGCAACCGGTTTCCTGGCAGACCAGCCGCACCGCTTCCAGCTTGTTGAGCAGGTCGCCCGCGCTGGTGTTGATGTGCAGCAGCCGGTTCACGGTCTTGCCGCTGGTGTGCTGCACGGCCCGCATCACTGGCGCGTACTTGTCCTTGAGCGCGTAGTCGTAGGTGAGCGCGATGGCGTTGAGCCCCGGACGGAAGGCGGGCTCGTCGGCCACGCTGTCGACGCGGCGGCCATCGACGAACACGGTGGGTCTGTACCGGCGCAGGGATTCCCGGTAGTCGTCGCCCGACATCAGCAGGGGGGTGGAAGCGGGTGCGTTCATCTTGTCTCCGGTTTGAACGGACAATACTGCAGGCGCCGCCGCCGCGCCAACCAACCGAGGAACCCAAGACCCATGCTGCTCGATGCCGACGACTCCCAACTGGTGCTGGTGGACTACCAGGCCCGGCTGATGCCCGCGATCCATGAGAACGCCCAGGTCCTGGCCAACGCGCTGCGGCTGGCGCGGCTGGCCCAGCTGCTGGAAGTGCCGACCTGGGGCACCGAGGAAAACCCGGTCGCGCTCGGCGAAAACCCGCCCGAGCTGCGGGCGCTGTGCCGCAAGACGTTGGCGAAGATGCATTTCAGCGCCGTCGCCGACGGCCTGGGCGAGCTGCTGCGGCCACCGGCGCGCCAGCAACAGGGCGGCAACGCCCGCAGCCTGCCCAAGCACCTGCAAAAGCCCCAGCCGCAGGCGGCGGAGGGCCGCAACACGGTGGTGATCGCCGGCTGCGAAGCCCACGTCTGCCTGCTGCAGACCTCGCTCGACCTGCTGGACGAGGAGTTCGAGGTCTGGGTGGTGACCGACGCCTGCAGCTCGCAGTCCGAGCGCAATCGCGACGCCGCCTTCGACCGGCTGGCGGCGGCCGGCGCCGAGCTGGTGACGACGCAGATGGTGGCCTTCGAGTGGCTGCGCACGGCCGACCATCCGGACTTCCGCGAAGCGCTGGCCCTGATCAAGTAAGCAAGCAAAGGAGCGAGCCATGTCCACCTTCAAGGCGCTGCAACTGAACAAGACCGACGCCGGCTTTTCCGTTGGGGTGGTCGACCTCGATGACTCGCAACTGCCGCCCGGCGACGTGCTGGGCCAGGTCGAGTATTCGACGCTGAACTACAAGGACGCGCTGGCCATCACCAACAAGGGGCCGGTCGTGCGGCTGTGGCCGATGGTGGCGGGCATCGACGGCGCCGGCACCGTGCTCGAGTCGACCCATCCTCAGTGGAAGGCCGGCGACCGCTTCATCCACAACGGCTGGGGCCTGGGCGAAACCCGCTGGGGCCTGATGTCCGGCCACGCGCGGCTGCAGGGCGACTGGCTGGTGCGCCTGCCTGGCGCCTTCACAACCCGCCAGGCGATGGCGATCGGCACCGCCGGCTACACGGCAATGCTATGCGTGCTGGCGCTGGAGCGGCACGGTGTCACGCCGGCCGCCGGCGAAGTACTGGTCACCGGCGCGACCGGCGGCGTCGGCAGTGTCGCGATCGCCATTCTCGGCAAGCTCGGCTACACGGTGGTCGCCGCCACCGGCAAGGGCTCGGAAAACTCCTATTTGAAGCAGCTCGGGGCCAGCGCCGTGATCGACCGGGCCGACCTGGCGGCGCCCGGCAAGCCGCTGCAAAAGGAACGGTGGGCGGGGGTGATCGACGCGGTCGGCTCCCACACCCTGGCCAATGCCTGCGCCCAGACCCGTTACGGCGGCGTGGTGGCGGCCTGCGGGCTGGCCCAGGGCGCGGATTTCCCTGCCACGGTGATGCCGTTCATCCTGCGCGGCATCACCCTGGCCGGGATCGACAGCGTGCTGGCGCCGCTGCCGCGGCGCCAGCAGGCATGGGAGCGGCTGGCCCGCGACCTGGATCCGGCCCGGCTGGAGACCATCAGCGAGGAAATCACGCTGGCCCAGGCGCCGGCCCGGGCGGCCGACCTGATGGCCGGTCAGGTTCGCGGAAGGCTGGTGGTCAAAATAGGCTGAACGCCAACTTTCGGAGACGGAAATGCTTCAGTCCGACCGCGCCCAGGGCAACTATGCCGAGTTCTATCGCCGCTCCATCGAAGATCGCGACGGCTTCTGGGCCGAACAGGCGCGCCTGATCGACTGGCAGACCCCGCCGCAGCAGGTCTGCGACAACAGCAATCCGCCGTTCACGCGCTGGTTCGTCGGCGGCGCCACCAACCTGTGCCATAACGCGGTCGACCGCCACCTGAAAGACCGGCCCGACCAGCCGGCGCTGATCTACGTCTCGAGCGAAACCGGCGCCGAACGCGTCTATAGCTTCCGTGAACTGCATGGCGAAGTGCAGCGGGCCGCGGCCGTCCTGCTGTCGCTGGGGGTGAAGAAGGGCGACCGGGTCCTGATCTACATGCCGATGATCGCCGAGGCCGCCTTCACCATGCTGGCCTGCGCGCGCATCGGCGCCGTCCACTCGGTGGTGTTCGGCGGCTTTGCCTCGGTTTCTCTCGCGTCGCGGATCGAGGACGCCACGCCGGTGGTGATCGTCAGCGCCGATGCCGGCTCGCGCGCCGGCAAGGTGGTGCCGTACAAGCCGCTGTTGGACGAGGCGATCCGCCTGTCCAGCCACAAGCCCGCGGCCGTGCTGATGGTGGACCGGGGCCTGGCGCCGATGGAACGCACGGCGGGCCGCGACCACGACTGGGCGGCGCTGGCGCGGCAGCAGGCGCAGACGCAGGTGCCGTGCGAGTGGCTGCAGTCCACCGACATCAGCTACACGATCTATACCAGCGGGACGACGGGGCGGCCGAAGGGGGTGCAGCGCGACGTCGGCGGCTACGCCGTGGCGCTGGCGGCCAGCATGAAGCACATCTTCCTGGGCGAGCCGGGCGAGACCTATTTTTCCACCAGCGACATCGGCTGGGTGGTGGGCCACAGCTATATCGTCTACGGCCCGCTGATCGCCGGCATGGCGACCATCATGTACGAGGGCCTGCCGATCCGCCCCGACGCCGGCGTCTGGTGGAGCCTGGTGGAGAAGTACAAGGTGACCGCGATGTTCAGCGCGCCGACCGCTGTGCGGGTGCTGCGCAAGCACGACCCGGCGTTCCTGAAGCAGTACGACCTGTCCAGCCTGAAGGCGCTGTTCCTGGCCGGCGAGCCGCTGGACGAGCCGACCGGCCGCTGGATCAGCGAAGGCCTGGGCGTCCCCATCATCGACAACTACTGGCAGACCGAGAGCGGCTGGCCGATCCTGACCATCGCCAACGGAGTCGAACGCAAGGCCAGCAAGTTCGGCAGTCCGGGTGTGCCGATGTACGGCTACAAGGTCAAGATCCTGCACGAGGGCACCGGCGAGGAGCTGACCCGGCCCAACGAAAAGGGGGTGGTGGTGATCGAGGGCCCGACGCCGCCCGGCTTCATGCAGACCGTCTGGCGCGACGACGCGCGCTTCGTCAACACTTACTGGAAGAGCATTCCCGACCGTCTGGTCTACAGCACTTTCGACTGGGGCATCCGGGACGAAGACGGCTACTACTACATCCTGGGCCGCACCGACGACGTGATCAATGTGGCCGGCCACCGGCTCGGCACCCGCGAGATCGAAGAAAGCATCTCCAGCCACCCGAACGTGGCCGAAGTCGCGGTGGTCGGCGTGGCCGACGCCCTCAAGGGCCAGGTGGCGATGGCCTTCGTGGTCGCGCGCGACACCTCCATGCTCACCGACGATGCGGCGAAGCTGCGGCTGGAAGGCGAGATCATGAAGCGGGTCGACGAGCAGCTGGGCGCGATCGCGCGGCCGGCACGGGTGCGCTTCGTCGCGATGCTGCCCAAGACCCGCAGCGGCAAGCTGCTGCGGCGAGCCATCCAGGCGGTGTGCGAAGGCCGCGACGCCGGCGACCTGACGACCATCGAGGACCCGGCCGCGCTGCAGCAGATCCGCGACCTGCTGGCCGGCTAACGCGCGAACTGCCCGGCGCCGGCCTGCAGCTTGCGGTTGGCAATGCAATAGGCTCCAGCCTCGCTGAGCAGATGTCGTCGCCGAGCGATCCCCTTGGCGACTTCATTGAGCAAAACGACAAACGCAGGGCCCAGCAGGATGAGGCGGCGCTTTCGCACAACGGGCGCACTGTCGCCGCGACGATGTCCGCCGGACGCGCATTGCCGCCAACCAAGCAGGCAATAGCCGAGTTGAGGCTCTATGACCTCGACGCCGGTGGCTCGATGAGCCCGTCCAACCGGGAGGCGCTGACCTTTCTGCAGCGCGAACGCGGCCTATCTGGCGAGGCGGCGCTCGTCAATGCGCCGAGAATCTCGCAGTTCATGGACGCCCGTGCCGCAAGCCTGGACGAGGCTTTCCTCTTCGGCGGCCGCGGCTCGGCCACGACCGCTTTGCACTACACCGAATTCCTCAGCGGTGACGCTGAGGTCGGTTCCGCCTTCCGACGCATGCTGGCTCTCAAGGACGGCACCTACGAATCGGCCCGGGACGTGGCTACCATGGTGGCCATCCGTAAAAACGTCGTGGACCCGCTGGGGGCTGACATCGCGGCCATGAAGTTCGGCTTCAGGGACACCACCCGCCTGACTCAGCTGCACCAAGCCATGGTGGCCGGCTTGCTGGCCAAGGACAGCTACTACGACCAGAGCATTCCCGAGCTGATGCCCCGCGGCGTGAGCCGCGTAACTGACCGGGACCTGCCTGCGGGGGTGACGCCAGCGCTCCTCAACGACCGGGACATCGGCTACTTTGGCGCGCTCTACCGCAACGCCAACACCGGCAAGATGATCTTCGCCAACCGCGGAACGCATGACGCCGAAGACATCCGCAATAACGTCCTGCAGGCTTTGGGGCAAGAGGCGCCGCAGTATGAGAGGGCGATGCAGTTGGCCGAACGCTTGAAGCTCGCTTATGGCGACAGCCTCAGTTTCGTCGGCCACTCCCTGGGGGGCGGCTTGGCAAGCGCGCAAGCGGTGGTCACGAACTTGCCGGCCATCACGTTCAATGCTGCCGGCTTGCACTCAGCGACGGTGGCGCGATTTAACGGTAGCTCGCTGGACAACGCTCGGGGCCTCATCCGGGCGTACTACGTGCAGGGCGAGGCGCTGAGCTACTTGCAGGACCGGTCCACGATGCCGGCGGGCTGGTCCAGGGGCGCGGGCGAGTTGGGCGGGGTGTTCGCCGTCGGCGAGGCCATGCCAACCGGCGCGCGGTGGGCCCAGGTGGCCTCCATCGCGGCGGGCCCCGCGTGGGGTGCCACCGACACGGCGCATGCGGCGGCAGCGTGGATGGATCCGGCGGGCCCGGGGCCGGCCATGGAGGCTAATTTTATGCCGCGCGCCGCCGGCACGCGCTACGGCTTGGCGCCCGTCGTCGCCCCGGCGGTGGGCTTGGACGGCTCGCTTACACCCGGCGGCCACATCAGTCTGGCTGGCTCGCGCTTACCATTCCGTCCGGAGCAGCATTTCATGCACAACATGTTTAACGCGCTTTACCAGCATAGTCTGGGCGTGCGCTACCCTGTATGAGCAAGGAGCAAACCTGTGATTTCCCCGATACTGCGGCCGTGGCCGGCACGCGTCTGGGCGCTGGCACTGATGCTGGGCTTGGCGCCGCTGGCTGGGGGCTGCCAGATGAGTGAGCCCGGCGAATTCCGCCTGAATGGCCAGGAGCTCGCCAGTGAATACTTCCCGCTTGGTAAGCAGCGTCAGCTCGCCCGCGCTGCCGCGGCCGGGCAGGCGCAGGAGGTGGCCGCACTAATTGCCCAGGGCGCCGACCCCAACGCTCGGGGGAAGGACACCATGACGCCATTAATGTGGGCGGTGTTCGCTAGGAGTGCGCAAGGGGTGGAGGCGCTGCTCAAGGGAGGCGCGAAGGCTCAGGACTTCATCACACTTACCCGCTCTGGCGGCGTCACGATCAGAGTCTTTCCCATCATGATGGCTGCGCGCTTCAACCAGCCCGAAATGATGAAGGCGCTTTTGGAGCATGGGGCAGATCCCGAGACCAAGGGGGACGGCGCCAACACCGTGCTGGTCGAGGCCTCGCACTGCTTCTCTTGCTTTAGGCTGCTAGTGGACCACGGGGCGGATGTCAACCGGGAGATCGACGGGGCGCCGGGGAACACTGCGACCGATCATGGGGTCGCCAACCGACATTACGAATCGGTGCTGTACGCGCTGCAAAAGGGCTACCGCATCAACCTCGATGAGTTGAATTACAGAGTGGAAACCAGTCGCGTTAGCAAGGAGCTCGAGCCACTGCGAGCCCAAATCTTGGCGCTCCTCAAAACCAAGGGCGTCAAGCCTTGGGTGCCGCCGTACTTGAGGAAGCAACAGCAATAGCGGTGCTGGCATCACGTTCAATGCATTTGGCAATGCGTTGGGGTACTCGCTGGCAGATGCCGCATCAAGCAGCGGAACACAAGTGCAGCAACGGCCGCAGCCCGGACAACTGGGCAGCGGAACGTTTGGCATGGCGGAGATGGATGCGGTGCTGTCGACGCCGACGTTCTACGGTGGAGGAAAGTCGGGCAGTGACTTCGATCAGTTCGTGAAGATGATGACGACGCCGTATGAGAACACCGAGCATTTCCTGAATACGCGAGGCACAGACGAACGCTTGGGTGCTGGTCCTGGCGGAGTGATGGCCAACCCGTTCCGTGGTCAAGCTGCGTCGGCTGTGACGCGTCTGCTGGATACCGTGATTACTGGACGAGGAGCGGCAAGAGCCGATGACTTGGAACAGAGGCTTGGCACGATCAAGGACTTGCTCGTCGATGTTCGCAACGACCCGACGTATGTAGCCGCGGAGCTGCGCAACGTCGCTCGCATGCGCGACGGGGAACTCGGATGGATCGGCAAGGTCTTCGCGGCGCCCCAGGTGGTTGATGGGGTGCAGACGCCAAGTCAAATTGAGGCCGCAGTCGGCTCCGTGCTGAACCGCGACGCGCTCACCTTTGGCTCGATCATGGCGCCGTTGACCAATCCGTTTGCGATGCGGAGCAACAGTAACGCCATGGGCGGGATGCTGGCCATGCTCTCGCTGGCAGACCCGGACTTGGTGGTAAGCAATCTGCGCAGCATGGCAAACGCGCAGGTGATCGCACCAGGCGGCGAGCAGATGTATGCGTTCGACTTCGCTTCGCGCCGCGACACTGCGGCCGGATTGCTGACGTTCCTGGGTACTGGCCCGGCAATGGCTGCCGGCAATGCAACTCGCAGCTTGGTGGAAAGCTCGCTTAATAGGGCAACAGGTGCTGTTCAGAGTGCTCTGTCTGGTCTGCGTATTCCTGATATTCGACAAAACCCGTTTGCACCAGAGTTGTCTCGTGGAGCACCGATTCCGCCGCTCAGGGACTCGCCGAATTCTCCGCTGGAACCTTTCAATCGCAGAGCGCATTACGGAAATACTCCCACACTCGTCGACAGAAGGGTATTTGGTGTTGGCCCCGACGAGGTTGTAGATCATTCCCCATCACTGGTAAGGCGGTACTATGAGGGCGATCCAGCTACCGGAGAACTGCCGGGGTGGCAAATGAACGACGCGCAGCGGCGCGCAAGTGCAAATGATAGAAATCGAATGTCACCGCAACCAAGGTCTGAATCAAACGTGCAAGGCGCTGAGAGTGCGAACTACTCGAAACAGATGAAGAAAATGTACGGTCTATGAGGCGAAGCGCCCTTCTCAAAAATCACTACGAGAGTGTCTGGGGTGGCAAGATGGTGGCTTGCCCATTCGCGCGCGGCCCAGTTCAGCAACTTCCTGTTGATTTCTCTGTCCTTCGTCTGCCTCCATCCGAGAGGCGCGCGATGTGGACGTACGCGACGATCGGCATGTCGCTCGATGACGACGAGCGACCAATTGAACTTCACATGTTTAGCCAAGAGCAGTCTGAAGAGATTGTCGAACTGCTGTTCGCAACTGCGCACTTCCATGCGACCGGCGAGCGATTGGACCTTGGTCACACGGTGAACTTTGGGCGCCCATGGATGGACAATTCGTTGTGTGACCACGGTCTCATCACGCTTCCATACCTTGATGGGCCGGCCGTAGAGAACTTCCAAGTGGACGGCATCTGGGCGAAGTGCTATTGGCTTGTGCCTGTTACGAGAGCCGAAGTGCTATTCAAGGCGAAGTGGGGGGTTGAGAAGCTCGAGGAAGTCTTCGAGAGCAGTAACTTCAACTACGCCGATCCGAAGCGACCCTCACTTGCTTGATTGTCCTGTCCGCGATGAAGTCGCGGATGTAGCGCGCGGCCGTGGCCATGCCTTGCGGGCGGTAGCCGCGCACGCCCAGGTGTTCGAGGTAGCGCGCCAGCGCGGCGGGCATGCCGTGCGTGTCGACTGGGCGAGCGAGCGGGGCCTCACGCACGCGAGCCAGGTCAGCCGCGCGGTGCTGGAGCGCTACGAGCGCTTCCTGTACCACTACAGAAAGCGCGACGGCCAGCCGCTGTCGATCGCCAGCCGGCGCTGCAAGCTGGTGCCCTTGCGCGGCTTCTTCAGGTGGCTCACGCGCTCGGGTGAGATCCCGGCCAACCCGGCTGCGGACCTGGAGCTGCCCAGGAAGCTGCGGCGCCTGCCGCGCGTGGTGCTCACCGCCGCCGAGGTCGAGCGCGTGATGGCGGCGGTGGATCTGGGAACGCCGGTGGGCCTGCGCGATCGGGCGATGCTCGAAGTGCTCTACGCCACCGGCATGCGCAGGATGGAGATCGCCAGGCTGGAGCTGGGCGACGTCGATGCCGAGCGCTGCGTGGTGCTGATCCGCGAGGGCAAGGGCGGCAAGGATCGCTTGATCCCGCTGGGCGAGCGCGCGCTGCACTGGGTGCGCCAGTACCTGGAGCGAGGCCGCGAAGAGTTGGCCTGGAACCACCAGGACAAGACCCTGTTCCTGGGCAGCGAAGGAAAACCGCTGTCGCCGCTGTGGCTGTCCACCGTGATCGCCAGGCGCGTCGATGCCGCCGAACTCGGCAAGTGCGGCGGCTGCCACCTGTTCCGGCACACGATGGCGACCTTGATGCTGGAGGGCGGCGCCGACATCCGGCACATCCAGGCGATGCTCGGGCATGCGGAGATCTCGACCACGCAGATCTACACGCAAGTGGCGATCCGCCAACTGCAGCAGGTCCACGCGAGGACGCACCCGGGCGCGAAAAGACGGGTACGGGGACAGCCCGCCAGCGGGCTGGGAAGCGCGCAATTGAGCCTGGACATGCCAGCGCACCAGGGCGACCCCGATCGCGCGGCTGCGGACCTTCTGGAGGCTTTGCAGGACGAAGCCGAGGACGAGGCGTTGCAGACGGACGCTTCGCGCCGCTGAACGCAGACGCGCGAGACGCAGCTGGTGAGGTCCGCTCGCGTCACGGCTCTTGCGCAGCAAGGCCCGCGCCGTCGCTACGCTGCGCCCGCGATCGAGCATTGCTGGTGCGCCACCGCCGGAAGTCAAAGCCAGGCGCTTCGCGCAGCACAGTGAAGCAGGCCAGGTCCGGCATCGAGCCGGCCCCGGCCTGGCAGGCGCCGCGGGGTGAATTGCGCCGAAGCGCAATTCAACATAACGGGCGATTGCCATCAAGTGCCGCAGTCGCAAGCAAAGCTTGCTTGGTGTCGGCACCTCGGCCGCGGCGCGGTCGCGCCGCTTCGCCGGCCCTTCGGGTTGAATGGCAATCCCCGTTATGTCTTGCGCCCCGCGCCGCCTGCGCGCGCAGCCAGCGCTCACGCGGTGTAGCGCTCGCTGCGCGCTGAAGACTTGATCGGTGCGCAAGCGGCAAGCCGCATGCGCAGGCACCTGGCCAGCGCGCCTCGCGGCGCGAGCACCACGAACACAATGCCCACCCACCCCGGGCCGCGCTGTGCGCAGCGGCTCGCCGTCCTCGCCGCAGCGCTGCGCGCGGCCCTCCCCATTGCCCTTCGCGTGGCACGCCCGCTCGGGGACAGCCCTACGCGCGGCTGCGCCGCGCTCGGAGACAACCAACGCCAGCGACTAAGGAAAAAAGCCCGGCCCTTCCTTGCTTAGCTGCTGACGGTTCCCGAGCGCGGCGCAGCCGCGCGCAGGGCAAGGGGAGGGCTGCGCGAAGCGCACGGCGGCGAGGACGGCGGCCGCCGTGCGCGTGGCGCGGCCCGGGGTGGGCGGGCATGGAACCCGTGATGCTGCGCCGTCAGGCGCCTGGCTATGTGCATGCGGCTTGCCGCACCGACCAGGTGTTGCAGGCGGTGCGGCGGCGCCAGACATAACGTGGTGTTGCCTAAACCCGCAAGGGCGCGGAAAGCGCCGCGCGATGCGCGGAGGCGATAGCGGTGCCGGCACCAAGCGCGCCTGGCGCGCGACTGCGGCACTTTGGGCAACGCCCCGTTATGTTGAATTGCGCTTCGGCGCAATTCAACGCCGCGGCGACTGCCAGTCTGCGGTGGGCTCGATGCCCGCCGCAGACTGCTTCCTAGGTGCTGCGCGAAGCGCCTGGCCAGGGTGTTGAGCGCCGACACACCGACCACGCTCGAACGCGGGCGCTGTGCAGTGACGGCGCGGGGGACAATCTCCACCGTGAACAGCCCGCACCCTACCCACACCGCGACGCCCGGCACGTCCGGCGCCGATGCCGGCGACGCCACCGCCCGGTACGCGATCGGCCGGCGCAAAGCGGCGCGCAACGCCTGGTACTGGGTGGTGAGCTTCGGGCGACGCGGGCAACTCCACTATCGTCGCTTCTACGACTTGCAGCACGGTGGCTCGCAGCAGGCCCTGGCCGCCGCCCTCGCCTGGCGTGATCGCGAGCTCGCGGCCGTCGCGATTCTCACCTTCCGCGAGTTCCACGCCCAGCGGCGATCCAACAACACCAGCGGTGTGCCCGGTGTGCATTTCTTGTGCACCACCCGCCAGCCCGATGGCGCCTGGCAAGCCAAGATCAAACTGCCTGACGGCACCAAGCTCACCAAGTCGTTCTCGGTGCGCAAGTTCGGCAACAAAGAAGCATTCGAACGCGCTGTTGCCGCGCGCGATGAGATGCTCGTCCTCGTGGGCGACCGACCTTACCTCCATGACCCCGTGGCCAAGCGGCTCGCTGCCCAACAGCTTCGGCGCAGGCGGCCCGCGCCGTCACGGCCAGCACGCTGAAGACCTGGCTGCCGTGCGGCGCAGCCGGCCAGGCTCGAATCGCGCATCGACTTCCTCGCTTAGCCGCTACGCCGAAGGCGCCAAACCGCGTATCGGGAAATTTGCTCCTCGCAAAGCACTGGACGTGCAGCCACGATGCGGCTGCAGCCCGCGCCGGTGTTCGCTGCGCGGGCGTGCGAGTACGACGGCGTGTCAGACCCAATGCGTTTGGCAATGCGTTGGGGAGTAGCTTGGCCTACGGCTCAACCTCGGGCAGCAACCCGGCCAGCGCTTACGGCTATCAAAACGGGTCGGACGTCCAGAGCGCCAACGCCTACGATCAACGTAAGCGTCCGGCCATCCCCTTCTTGAATCCGATCGGCTAAGCGACAACGATGGTGTCCACCAAGGAATTTAGGTGGACACCATGAAAGACTCCAGGAAGACCGTGCGGCGGCGTCACAGCGGCGAACTCAAGGCGCAGA
>JBBRSZ010000038.1:0-39416 GCA_038244915.1 Burkholderiales bacterium
CCGTGTGAGCAGATTCCATGTCGGCACGGGCCACTGCGAGCCCACCACAGATGCCGGATATACGACTGCACGCGTTTCCCAACAGCCAAAACTCTCGATCAGTTTCTTGCCGTTGCGGGGGAGTCCATATAGGACCTGTTAAACCGCGACTGCTGATGGCTTTGCAGTTGCTGAGCGCAATAACGATGCATACCCCTCCCAGAGCAAGAGCAAGGTTCCAACGCGCCAGATGATGTTGACGGCGAGCGCTTTGTGCGCCAGGGCATCAACTTCAACTTGACTTATCGCGAGAAAATTGAACCCAAGCGTCAAGACTTGAACAGTAGCGACAAGCGCTACGGGCGTAAGGCTGGGCCTCGCAATCAGCCAAACGGATAGACCAACCAATACTGCGCCCTCTGCAATATCCACGGGCGCGAGTTGGTACGCGTAGGCGCTCGCTGCACTGTACCAAACGAGCAGGCCGATTTGTAGCGACAGTGCTGGGACAAACAAACGCCCCGGGCCGGAAAGGAGCCTCTTTCCGCTTACCCAGAGGATGACAGTCGGAACAAGAGGAAACAGCCACATTACGCCCACATAGAGGGCTAGGCCCGCCCCAGCAATGCACGCACCCAGCGCGAGCCAGTGATTTCTATGGAGGCGCATGATGAATCAGTCCTCTAGCGGTTTAACGTCGGACGTAACCGGCGACCAAGGAACGGCGCGGCGCAGCCGCGAAACGACTTTGGGCGTCCGCGTTGACGGACTTGTTAGGCAGCTGACTGTCAGAGCACATGCATGCAACCTTTTCTAACCCCCAGAATTTTCCAGTTCGACCTGCGTTGCTTCTCGCGCAGGAAAGTGCTCAGAGAAGACCAAGCCGCGCTCAACGTGATGTGAGGCCATTCCCATCCACGTGGGCGTGGCGGCCAAGACCACCACCAGGACTTTGCCTTCAACCGCAATGGCGTCGATATACCGAAAGGTGGTGATCGTCCCCTCCCGGCCGCCAATGTTGAGATCCGATTCAGTAACCCCAGGGAGAGATTGCGCCTTCAAAAACGATAGCCCACGGAGTTCGCCAATCGCAACGTCGACCAAGCGCGCCGCCTCTTCATCGAATTTCGCGAGCTCACGCGTCATGGATGCTGCCTAACGTTGGACTTGACCGGCGCACACGAGGCGCGGAGCGAAGTGACGGAGCACGTATGCGTCCGTGTCGAAGGACCTGTTAGGTCTCGTCATTCGATTTCCTCAGAAAAGGTCGCAATAAAGTGGACAGAAAAACTCTGTTGCCGTGAAGAGCCAAAAAGACCGGCGCCAGATACACCAGCCCGGGGAGGATAACGACTAGCCACTGATGCAGGTCGGCCTTCGGGTGGCCTGTACTTCTCGCGCCGGATGCGAGTAGCAGACCTAGCAAGAACGCGAACACTGCGCAAACATGAACGATTGCCCAGGCCTTGAAACTCTCGCTCCGGTTGGCGAAGAAAGAAAGCAGCAGGTCGCGGATGCATAAAAGTACGAGAGGGATACCTAAAAAAATGAACAGCAGGAACCAGATTCCGAGCCACAGTTGGTCCTTCGTGTGGCCGATTGCCCATCCCAACGCGGTGAGTAGCATGGTGGTTGCAAAAAGCTTGGAGAACGCGCGGCGCATCGGACGAGACCTAACGTCGGCGGTAACCGGCGACTCGCAAAGGAGGGAGCGTAGCGACCGGACGTTGCAAGGCGTCCGTGTTGACCAACAGGTTAGATAGCATGGCGGCGCATGGCGTCCAGAAACTCAAATGGCAAGTCATAGTTTGCCGCAACGTCGCACAGAGCTTCAATGAGGATAAGTCTGTGCTTCGCCGCTTGCGCCTCAACGGATAGCGCTGCCAACTCTCGGCCATCCACCTGGACGGTGATGTTAAGACACTGCTTGCTTCGGTCGATTGCAAACTCGCTAGGTTCGAGGTTCTCGAAGTCGCCATAGCGCACCATCACAGATACGGCCTTGAATGGTGCGTTGGCAAGATAGTTGTTCGCCATCATCGCAGCTCGCAATTCGTCGCGCACAGGAATGACGGTCACCGCGGGTGATGCGAGTCGAAGCCTTCGAATGAGCTCGGAGCCCCCGACAAATAGCGGTGCAGCGGGAGTGGGCGGCTGTTCCATGCAATCTAACGTCGAAAATCACCGGCGCCCATGAGGCGCGGCCGCGAAGCGGCCGGGAGCACCTGGGTGTCCGTGTGGATTGACCTGTTATGAGCAGCCGTGGCACGTGCCCTGCGATGGTGGAGCAAGCAAGGCGGCATGGCCCCGGCCGGCGCAGACCGACTAGGCATGAACACCGCCTTTGCGCCGGATGCGCTTGGCTCGGCCCACCAGGTTGGCGCGCCTGCGGGCGACGCGCCCGCCACCTCAGCCAATGAGGCCGGAGCGGCTGCAAGGCACTGGCCCCTGCGCGAAGGACGGTGGAGTGAGATAGCCACGATGGCGACCATGCTACCCCCAGATAAGAGACCAGGGCAGAGCGCCAAGGCAACGCATGCGAGCACTGCGAGGCCACAAGGTTTTCCCGCTACGTGCGTTCAACGCCATGCCTCATAACGTAATGTATATGTCACTGGATACACGATATCCCGCATTTCCCGGATAACGTCGGATACAAGATCGGTGCATGTGCTTGATTCATAACGAGACCTCCGTGCGGCGCAGGATATCAGGGCAAACGACTTTGCTGCAAACCCCGCAGGCGGTGTATTAGCGCCGAGCAGGCGCTTGCGTGCGTGGCATCACCCGCCCTGGCTCTCCACTCCCACCCGCATTGCCTTGCATCGCATTGCCCTCCCCCCGCCCTCGCCCTAGAATGCCACCAGCGGGGACACGAGCAGTCTCCCCGCCTTCAAGACGCTCACGCGTCCAAGCGCTGCTCCTGACCCCGGGCCTGGGCCCGGTTGGGAGAACTTCATGGAACAGCGCATTCAACCCCTGCCCTTCGATGCCGCCCGGCTGCACGGCCTGTCGGAACGTCTGGTCCTGAGCCACCACCAGAACAACTACGGCGGCGCCGTCAAGCGGCTCAACGCGATCCGCTCGCAGCTCGCCACGCTCGACTTCGGCACCGCGCCCAGCTTCCAGCTCAATGGGCTCAAGTGCGAAGAGCTGATCGCCACCAACTCGATGCTGCTGCACGAACTGCACTTCGCCTGCCTGGGCGGCAACGGCGGCGACATGGCGCCGGCGATGGCGCTGGCGCTGGCAGCCAACTTCGGCAGCGAGCCGCGCTGGCGCGAGGAGTTCGTCGCCATGGGCAAGGCGCTGGCCGGCGGCTCGGGCTGGGTCTTGCTGTCGTTTTCCCCACGCGACGGCACGCTGGTCAACCAATGGGCATCCGACCACACGCAGGCCGTCGCCGGCGCCGTGCCGCTGCTGGCGCTGGACATGGACGAGCACGCCTACCACCTGGACTTCGGCGCCAAGGCCGATGCGTGGGTCGACGCCTTCATGCGCAACATCCGCTGGGAAGCGGTGTACGAGCGCTACCAGCTGGCAGTCCATGCCGCCAGCGAAGCCTTCGGGGTGGAGCGCGCGGCCATCCCTGCCGCCGCCATCCTCGACGTCCGCCGTTGCGCCGTGTTCGAGCAGGACGGGCAGATGATTCCCGGCGCGACCTGGGCCGATCCCGCGGCCGTCGGGCAATGGGGCGCCAGCCTGTCGCCGGACCGGGAGGTCGTCGTCTACTGCGTCTACGGCCACGAGGTCGGCCGCAGCACGGCGCTGCGGCTGCGCGCGCTGGGCCTGCAGGCGTGGTTCCTGCGCGGGGGCATCGACGGCTGGAAGGCCGCCGGGATGCCGCTGGCCGACAAGGCCCAGGCTGCGTGAGCCGCCGGCCGGGCTAGCGGCCGGCTTCCAGCTCGCGCACCTTTTCCTCGTAGGTGCCCCGCGTCTGCGGCTTGACGAACAGGCTCACCACCTCCGGGTGGGCGGCCTTCACGCGTTTTTCGATCTCCGTCACCGCCTGCTCGATCGCCGGGGTGCGCAGGTCGTCGGCGAATTCCAGGCTGAGCGCCGCCAGCACCTGGTCGGGCGCCAGCTGCACCGTGATCAGGCCGTTGGCGCGCGCCACCGACGGCACCTCGCCGGCCACCCGCAGGATCGAATCGGAGAGCGCGCGGTCGGCCCGCTCGCCGATCAGCAGGCTCTTGCTTTCGCGTGCCAGCAGCACGGCCACCACCGCCAGCACCACGCCGATGGCGATCGACGCCACGCCGTCGAGCACCGGCAGCCCCAGGCTCTCCGACGCATAGGTGCCGCCCGCCGCCAGCACGATGCCGATCAGCGCCGCGCTGTCCTCGAACAGCACCATGAACGACGGCGGATCCTTGCTCCTGCGGAAGGCCTCGAAAAAGCCCAGGTCGCCCTTGGCCGCCAGGTACTGGCGCAGCGACACGACCCAGGAAGCGCCTTCGAACAGGAAGGCCAGCCCCAGCACGACGTAGTTGACCCAGGCCCGCTCGACCGGCTCCGGATTGCGCAGGTGCGCGAAGCCTTCGAAGATCGAGACGCCGGCGCCCAGCGCGAAGATCAGCACCGCGACGATGAAGCTCCAGAAATACAGCTCGCGGCCGTGGCCGATCGGGTGCTCCGGCGTGGCGAGCTTCTTGGCCCGGTGCATGCCGTACAGCAGCAGCACCTCGTTGCCGGTGTCCACCAGCGAGTGCACGGCCTCGCTGAGCATCGACGAGCTGCCGGTCATGGCCGCCGCCACCCCCTTGGTCATGGCCACCAGCAGGTTGCCGATCAGCGCGGCGTACACCACGCGGGTGGAGGATGTGTCAGCCATGGCGCCGGTCCAGGGCGTCGAAATCGTCCTTGCGCACGGGCGGGCCGGCTACTGGCCGAGCGCGGCCAGCCGGGCGGCGGCTTCCTTCTTGCCGATGCCGCGCAGTTCGGCAATCTTGGGCAGGTGCCTGGCGCGGGGCCGGGTCTTGCCCTCTTCCCACTTGTAGACCGACTGGCCGGAAGCGCCGATCAGCGCGCCGAACGCCTGCGCCGACAGGCCCAGGCGCTTGCGCTGGGTGGCCAGGCCCTTGGCGCTGAAGCGCAGGTTGCGGTCGCCGGGTTCTTCATCGGGCGCGGCGGAGGCCACCTTGGCCGTCACCCGGCCCAGCCGCCGGGTCTGCAATTCCAGTTCGCGGGTGCGGCGCTTGAGCTCGGCGATCTGGGCCCGGTAGGAGGCGATCGCCTGCATGAGGCCTTTGGTTTGCGCGCGGACCTCTTTGCGGGCGACACGGGTGATTTCGCTTTTGAGCAGGTTGGCAATGTTCGGCATGGTCCCGAGATTCTGCCCCAGACCCATAAAATGACCAGCCGACCCCCCATGGAGCAGCTGTTTTGACCACTTCCCCCGCGCCCAAGCCGCTGGACGCCGACGATTTCGATGCGATGGACGCCGAGCTGGACCTGCTGCGGGAGACCAGCGAGGAAATCCCCCAATGGGAGTTCTGCGAGGGTTTCCTGGCCGCGCTGGTCTGCATGCGCCGCCAGGTGCCGGCCGAGGAGTATTGGCCGGTTCTTCTCGGCGACGATTTCAGGCCGATGGAACACATGGAATTCGTGGCCCGCTGGCGCCAGCGCTGGAGCGAGATCGCCACCGCGCTCGACGAGCCGGTGGAAACGCTGGACGACGACCGCACCTTCCAGCCCGAGGTGGTGGACACCCGTGGCGCGGTGCTGGCGATGCCCGAGGCCGAGCGGGCCGAGGTGGCCATGGACGAAGTGCCGTCGTTCGCCCAGGTCTGGGCGCTGGGCTTCATGTACGCGGTGGAAGCCTGGCCCGAGGACTGGCAGCCGCCGCGCGACCCCGATGCCGCCGAGATGCTGGACGACGCGCTGAACGCGATCGTGGCCCTGAGCGAGGACGACGACGGCAAGCCCTCGATCTCCATGTACGCCGAGGACGGCCCGCCGAGCGTCAGCGAACAACGGCTGGACGATTTCGGCGCCGCCATCTGGGCCGCCTACGACCTGCGCCAGCTCTGGAAGAGCCTGGGCCCGAAGGTCGCCACGATCCGCAAGGCGCCAGAGCCCGGCCGCAACGACCCCTGCCCCTGCGGCAGCGGCAAGAAGTACAAGAAATGCCACGGCGCCGGCGGCGCCGGGCCGCTGCCGGAGACCGACAAATGAAACTCACGATCGACGCCAGGGGCGTGTTCCCGATCGCGCCCACGCCGTTCCACGACGACGGCCGGATCGACAGCGCGTCGATCGACAAGCTGATCGACTTCTACCTGGCCTGCGGGTCCACCGGCGTGACGGTGCTGGGCCAGCTGGGCGAGGCACCCAAGCTGGAACACAGCGAGTCGGTCGCCATCGCCAGGCAGTTCATTGCCCGTGCTTGCTCCATTCCGGTGATCGTCGGCGTCTCGGCGTCTGGCTTCGCTGCGATGCGCGCCCTGACCCGCGAGGTAATGGACGCGGGCGCGGCCGGCGTGATGATCGCCCCGCCCAACACGCTGCGCACCGACGACCAGATCGTCGGCTATTACAGGCAGGCGGCCGAGGCCATCGGCGCCGACGTGCCGTTCGTGCTGCAGGACTATCCACTGACCTTCTCGGTGCAGATGGCGCCCTCGGTGGTGCGGCGAATCGTCATGGAAGTGCCGTCCTGCGTGATGCTCAAGCACGAGGACTGGCCGGGGCTGGAGAAGATCAGCACCCTGCGCGGCTACGAGCGCGACGGCTCGATGCGCCACATCTCCATCCTGTGCGGCAACGGCGGCCTGTTCCTGGACTACGAGATGGAGCGCGGCGCCGACGGCGCCAACACCGGATACTGCTTTCCCGACATGCTGTGCGACGTCGTGCGCCTGCACTCGTCAGGACAGAAGGACGAAGCCAAGGACCTGTTCGACGCCCACCTGCCGCTGATCCGCTACGAGCAGCAGCCCGGCGTCGGGCTGGCGGTGCGCAAGTACGTGATGATGAAGCGCGGCCTGCTGGCCTCGGCGGCGCAGCGCAAGCCGGCCGCGCCGATCACAAAGACGACGCAGCTGGAAGTCGACCAGTTGCTGCGGCGGCTGGCGCGGCACGACCAGCGGGCCGAGCTTTGAGCAAGGCGTGACCCCTGCCGCCCCCCCCATTGCCGGCCGACCTGGAGGCGGTGCGGACGCTGCCCCGGCTGCTGGCCCGGCGGCTGGCCCTCACGCCCGATGCCCCCGCCTATCGCCAGTTCGACGCCGTCAGCGGCGCCTGGGCCAGCCTGAGCTGGCGCGCGTTCAACGCGCGCGTCAGCGGCTTTGTCGACGCGTTGGCGCAGCTGGATCTGCCACGCGGGGCGCGTGTCGCCATCCTGTTGCCCAATGGCCTGGACGCGGTCTGCATCGACCAGGCCGCGCTGGCCCTGGCCTTGGTGCCGGTGCCGATGCATGCGATCGACAACCCCGCCAGCATTGCCTACATCCTGGGCGACAGCGAGGCCGCGGTGCTGGTGAGCCAGTCCGCCGCGCAGTGGCAGTCCCTGGTCGCCACCGGCGCCATCCCGGCGACATTGCGCCAGGTCGTGCTGCAGTCGCCTGAGCCTGCCACGGACAGCGCACCGCCCGCTGCAGCGCCGCAATGGGTCCGGGTCGACGGCCTGGCGCCATGGCTGGCGCGCGCCGCCGCCGTGGCGCACGACCGGCGGCAGACGCCGGAGCCGACCGAGGACGAACTGGCCGCGCTGGTGTACACCTCCGGCACCACCGGCAAGCCCAAGGGCGTCATGCTGACGCACCGCAACGTCGTGTCCAACCTGAAGGCCGTGTTCCAGCGGGTGGCGCCGCTGCCGGACGACGTCTTCCTGTCGTTCCTGCCCTTGTCGCACACCTTCGAGCGCACCGCCGGCTACTACCTGCCGATCGCGGCCGGCTCCTGCGTGGCGTTCGCCCGCTCGACGGCGTTGCTGAGCGAAGACTTCAAGGCCGTGCGACCCACCATCCTGATCTCGGTGCCGCGCATCTACGAGCGGGTCTACGCGAAGTTGCAGGCGGTGCTGGCACCGTCGCCGCTGCGCCACTGGCTGTTCGAAGCGTCGCAGGCCGTCGGCTGGCGGCGCTTCCGGCGCACGCAGGGGCTGCTGCACGACGGCGCCCTGGCGGCGCTGCGCGATGGCAGCGTCTGGCCGGCGCTGTCGCGCCTGGTGGCCCGGCCGCTGCTGGCCCAGTTCGGCGGGCGCTTGCGGGTGGCGGTGAGCGGCGGCGCGCCCTTGTCGCAGCCGATCGCGCAATGCTTCCTGGGACTGGGCCTGCCGATCGTGCAGGGCTACGGCATGACCGAGACCTCGCCGGTGGTCGCCGCCAACACACCCGAGGACAACGACCCCGCCACCGTCGGCCGTGCGCTGGTCGGGGTCGAGGTGCGCATCAGCGAGAACAGCGAATTGCAGGTGCGCGGTCCCAACGTGATGCGCGGCTACTGGAAGCGCGAGGACGACACCGCCCGCACCATCGTCGACGGCTGGATGCGCACCGGCGACCAGGCCGCGATCGAGGGCGGACGGATCAGGATCCTGGGCCGCCTGAAGGAGATCATCGTCACCTCCACCGGAGAAAAGATCGCGCCCGCCGACCTCGAGCTGGCGATCACCGCCGACCCCCTGTTCGAACAGGCCTATGTGGTGGGCGACAACCGACCCTTCATCGCCTGCGTCGTGGTGCTCGCGCGCGATCCCTGGCGCGCCCTGGCCGCCGGCCTGGGACTGGACCCAGAGCAGCCCGACGCGCTGGCGGCCCAGGCGGCACGCGACGCCGTGCTGCAACGGATCCGGGCGCTGACCAGCGCCTTTGCGCACTACGCGCAGCCGCGCGCGGTGGCGCTGACGCGCGAGCCGTGGACGATCGAGAACGCGCTGATGACGCCGACCCTCAAGCTCAAGCGCAACAACCTCGCGACGCGCTTTGCGGCCGACATCGAACGGCTCTATCGGCGCTGACGCGTTTGCCGTCAGCCGCCACCCTTGGCGTGCCGGCGGTGGTTGCAGGCTTCATGGCTGATCGCGAGGTTGTCCAGGTGGCTGTTGCCGCCCTCGGACAGCGGCTTGATGTGCTCCAGCGTCGCCGCCTCGCGCGCCACCGGTTCTCCGCACACCCAGCACGGGACGATGCCGTGCAACTGGCGCGCGACCGTGTCGTAGATCTTGCTGCGGGTCAGGGACAGGCGGCTCATGCGCCTGCTCAGCCCGCAGCCGTCAGCGCGTCGTCGAAGATCGCCACGGCGCGGGTCCAGCCGGCCGAGGCGCCGCGGATCTTGTGCGGGAAGCAGCTGATGAAAAAACCGTCGGCCGGCAACGCTTCGAGGTTGTGCATCTTCTCGATGTGGCAGTAGCCGATGTCGCGCCCGGCCTTGTGGCCTTCCCAGATCAGGCTGGCGTCATGCGTTTGCCCGTACTTCTTCGCGGTGTGGACGAACGGCGCGTCCCAGCTCCAGGCGTCGGTGCCGGTGAGGCGCACGCCGCGCTCCAGCAGGTACATGGTCGCCTCGTAGCCCATGCCGCAGCCGGCCGAGACGTAGTCGTTGTGGCCGTAACGCGAGCCGGCGCGGGTGTTGACGGCAACGATCTCCAGCGGCTTGAGCGTGTGCCCGATGCGCTTGAATTCCGCCTCGACGTCGCCGGCGGTGACGACATAGCCATCGGGGAAATGCCGAAAGTCGAGCTTCACACCGGGCTGGAAACACCACTCCAGCGGCACGTCGTGGATCGCGATGGACGGCTTCTGCGCGCCCAGCGCCTTGTCCATGGTCGAATGAAAGTGGTACGGCGCATCCAGGTGGGTGCCGTTGTGGGTGGAGAGTTGCACCGTCTCCACCGCCCAGCCCTCGCCGTCCGGCAGGTCTTGCTTTTTCAGGCCGGGAAAGAACGGCGCGATCTGCTCGAAGCTGTTCTCGTGGGTGAAGTACTGGATCTTCGGCGCGAACGCGGGCGGGTCGCTCACCACGTCGTTTTCCAGGAAGATCGACAGGTCGACGAATCTGCGGGCCATGCAATGTCTCCTTCGTTGTGTCGGCTTATCGCCGTGGCGGCTGTTGCCAGGCGGGTCCTAGTGTTTTCGGCGCCAGGGCATGACCCACCCCGCCGCCAGCCGCAGCAGCATGACCGACGCATACCCCAGCACGCTGATGGTGACGATGGCCACGTACATCGGCGCGACGTCGAACAGCTGCCAGCTGGACCAGATCACGCTGCCCAAACCGCTCTTGGCGCCGACGAACTCGGCGGCCACCAGCACGATGTAGGCGATGCCCATGGAGATTTCCAGCCCGGTGAAGATGTGCGGCATCGCCGCCGGCAACGCGATGGTGCGCACCAGCTGCAGGAAGCTGGCGCCGCAGTCGCGCCCCACGTCCAGGATCACCGGCCTGATCGCCATCACGCCGGCGATCAGGTTGATGGCCACCACATAGAAGATGGCGATCGCCAGCAGAATGACGATGGGCGGCTCGCCCAGGCCGACGATCAGCACCAGCAGCGGATAGACCGCCAGCTTGGGCACCGGGTAGGTCACGATCAGCCAGGGCTCGAACAGCGCGCGCGACCAGGACGACAGACCCAGCCACAGGCCGACGACGATGCCCAGCACGGCGCCGCTGGTGTAGCCGATGGCGAGGCGCCGCACGCTGTCGCCTGTCGCCCTGGCCAGCGAGCCGTCCTGCAGCATCTGGCGCGCCGTCCCCAGCACCTCGCTGGGCGGCGGGAAGAAGCGCCGGTCCAGGATGCCAAGGCGTGACAAGCCCTCCCACAGCAACAGCAGCAGGAACGGCGAGGCGATCCGCACCACCTTCTGCCAGCGCAAACGGGCCTCGCCGTGCTGCTTGAGTTGTCCGCGCTGCAGCAGCGTCATGCGCAGACTCCGGGCGCGGCGGCGATGTCGGCCTGCAGCAGCTCCCACAGCTGCTGGTACAGCTCCCCATAGTGCGGGTTGCTGCGCAGCGCGATCACGTTGCGTGGCCGCGGCAGGTCGACTGGGATCACGGCGCGCACCCGGCCGGGACGCGCGCTCAGCACGACGATGCGGTCGGACAGCGTGATCGCCTCATCCAGGTTGTGCGTGACGAACAGCACCGTGCGCCGGTGCGTGCTCCATAGCCGCAGGATCTCGTCCTGCAGCACCAGCCGGGTCTGCTCGTCGAGCGCGCCGAAGGGTTCGTCCATCAGCAGCACCTCGGGCTCGTTGGCGAAGGCGCGCGCCACGCTGACCCGCTGGCGCATGCCGCCGGACAGCTGCGAGGGATAGGCGTTGCGGAACGCCGTGAGGCCGACCTTGTCGATGAAATGGTCCACGACCTCCTTGCGCCGGGCCGGCGGCAGCCCGCGGATCTGCAGGCCGTAGCCGACGTTCTGTTCGGCGGTGAGCCAGGGAAAGACCGAGTCTTCCTGGAACACGGTGGAGGTGACGAGTCCGCTTTCCGAGGGCGTCGAGACGATCTCCACCCGGCCGGCGTCGGCCTGCTCGAAGCCGCCGATGATGCGCAGCAGCGTGGTCTTGCCGCAGCCACTGGCGCCGATGATGGAGACGAATTCCCCGTCCGCGATCTCCAGCTCGATGTCGCGCAGCGCCTCGACCTGCTGGCCGCCGCGCAGCCGGAAGCTCTTGCTCAGGCCGCGGACGGCGATCTTCAACGCGCCGGCCCGAGCACCGTCACCGCGTTGCGGACGAACTCGAGATTCACGCTCTTGCGGATGTCGGCCGGCTCCTTCATCACGCCCCAGTCGATCCATTCCTTCTGGTACCGCTCCAGCGATTCGACGTTGATGGCGCCATTGGGGTCGACGCCGGTGAAGCTCACGCCGGCGCAATCGGCCGGCATGGCGGGCGAGTACTTGTTGACCACGCGGCAGATCTCGCCGGGCTGGCCGGACTGCACCAGCCGCATGTATTCGCGCTGGGCCTTCAGGTGGGCCACCATGAAGCGCTTGGCCGCGTCGGTCTTCGCGAAGCCGGGCGAGAACATCATGATGTTGGTGGCGTCGTTGGCCGAGGTGCGGTGCAGGTCCGATTCCGGCATCGAGACCGCCAGCTTCATCTTGCCCTCGATGGTCTGCACCAGCGGCGGGTAGACCATCACGGCGTCCACGGCCTTCTTCTCCAGCGCCGGGATGAACTGGTTGAACGGCATCTCGACGAACACCACGTCGTCCCTGCCCAGGCCGCCCTTGGCGATGCCGCGCATCACGTAGTTCAGCGTGGTCGACTGCAGGTTGTTGACGCCGATCCGCTTGCCCTTGAGGTCGGCCATGGTCTTGACCGAGTCCTTGAGGTCGGCGCGCACCAGGATGCTGCCGGAGCCGGCGGTGTTGGTGTCGGGCCCGATCGGGCGGACGGCGGACTTCTCCGCCACGATCTGGATCGGCAGGCCGCGCTTGAGCGCGTTGAACAGGCCGGGCGTGGCGCTGCCGCTGCCGACGTCGAGCTTGTCGGTCGCCAGCAAGGCGATGGCGTCGGCGGCGCTGGTCATTCGCTGCAGTTCCAGCTCCAGCCCCTGCTCCTTGTAGTAGCCCTTCTCGATGCCGTAGAACACGCCGACGTCGGCGGTGATGTACAGCAGCGAGACCGACACCTTGGTCGGCGGCCCGGCGGGCGCCTGCGCCAGGGCGCTGGCGGCGGCGAGCAGGCCGCAGCCCAGGGCGACGGCGAGACGGCGAAAGGAAATGACGGGCATGGAGGCTCCTGGTTGCTGGTTTGTCAGGTGCTGGGCGGATGGAACTTCATCCGGTCCAGGGGGAACACGTCCTCGATGTCCGGAGTGTTCCATTCGAGATCGATCGGCGCCGACGCCTCCATCACCATCTGCGCCAGGCCGTACAGGCGGGCGTCCGGCGGCGACAGCGCCTCGGGGTCGTTGGGCAAGGTGTTGAAGTACCGGATCATCGCCTCCAGCCGCGGCAGCGTGGCGGCCTGGAATTCGCGCAGCACCTCGATCGGCGTCGAGACCCGCTTGTGCGCGCGGTCCTGCTCGGTGCGGATCGACCATCCGGCCACCCAGGGCGCGAGGTCGGCGAAGGCGGTTGGCACCAGCGGCCCGCTGTCAGCAGCCGGGGCCTGCGGATGGAACTTGATCACGGACGTCATGGCGCCTCCAGCATGTCGCGGGTGACGGCGAAGTGGTGCTGCAGCGCCATCTCCTGCTTCGACAGCAGCACATGCGACATCGCGCCCGAGGCCAGCATCTGCTGCTGCGCCTCCAGGGTGTTGAGGTCCTCGCGCACCACGTCGCGGCCGCGGGCCCGGAAGTAGTCCTGGCTGAGGCGCTCGCCCAGGTTCTTCGGCTTGTAGTTGTAGGTGCGGTTGGTCACCAGGGTGCGCTCATGGTCGATCGGCCAGAAGGTCATCTCGGCGCGGAAGTGGTTGCCGGCCACCACCACCAGGTTGGGAAAGAACTCCAGCACGTCGAAAGCCCAGTACTCGTAGCGCGTCGGGTTGACGCCGTCGGGCAGCATCGAGAAGTCGAAGTCGAAAGCCGGCAGCACCTTGCGACCGTAGTTGATGGCGATCTGCTCCACCGGCAGGATGCGGTGGTCGGGGTTGCCGGGGGCCGAGTAGCGGTGGTGCCGCTTCATCAGCTCCATGTGCGGGCGGTGCCGCTGCGGGTTGATCCGCCCGCCCTGGTAGTCGCGCGCCGTGTTCTTGTGCAGGTAGAGCGTGTGGTAGCCCTCGGTGAACGAGTTCACGCCCAGGTGCCAGTTGGCCTTGATCTCGAAGCTGTAGCTGGCCACCTTCTGGTGCAGGTCCCAGTAGCCCTGGTAGTGGCCGAAGAACTCGGGGCCCAGATACTCCTGCAGCGTCTCGCGCGGCTGCTCGTCGAAGTTCACGAAGATCAGGTTCTCCCACACCCCGGAGGTCACCGGGATCAGGCCGTAGTCGTCCTTGTCCACCGCCTCGAACATGTGCGGGTCCGTGATGACGTCCAACTTGCCTTCGTTGCTGAAGATCCAGCCGTGGAAATTGCACATGAAGCTCTTGCGGCAACCCTCGCCGCCCCGCACCAGCTTGTTGCCGCGATGGCGGCAGGCGTTGTGGAACACGCGGACCTGGTCGTCCTGGCCGCGCACCACCAGCAGCGAGGTCTTGAACGTGGGCACGTCGAAGACGAAATAGCTGCCGCGCTGCGGCACGTCGTCGGTGTGGCCGATCATCAGCCAGGCGCGGCGGAAGATCTTCTCGCGCTCCAGGGCGAAGTGCTCGGGCGTGAGCATCGCCGCCACGTCGACCCGGGTGCTGAGCCGGTCCGCGGGATAGCCTTGCTGCTTGCCCAGCCGCTCCTGCCGCTGGGCGACGGTCTCTGTTTGCCCTGTCTGCACCTGAACTCCTTGCGCAGCGCGCGGCTGCAGATCCCTCTCGCGGGTAGCATGCTAACCGTAACGCCAGGGCGCTTCGCCGGGAAGCGGATTTTCACTCTTGACTCGACCGTGGCTCCGGTCGCAAGGGTAACGCAAGCCGACCGTTGGTTCCCCGCAATCGGCGGTTCGCGGACAAAAGCGGCGCGCGGCACTGGACCTGGAACGCCCAGGCTCCTAGAGTGAGGGCGCCATGCGCGCGAGCCCGACCGACCACGACCCGATCCTGAACCCCGGCACCTGGGGCGGCGCCGCGCGGCTGCTGGCCGGCTCGGCCGCGTTCTGGGCGCTGGCCGCGGCGCTGCTGCACCAGGCGATGCCGTCCGCCGTCACGTTCCCCCGGCTGCTGCTGCTGACCGAGTGCGTCGGCCTGACCATGACGCTGGCAATCCTGCTGCTGAAAAGCTCGTCGCCGTTCTGGCGGCTGGAGCCGGTGGTGCGCGGCGTGCTGCTGGCGCTGGTGGCGCTGGCCGGCGGCTACATCGCCGGCCACGCGATCGCCTTCCTGCTGCTGGGCGAGCCGATGCGTCTTGGCGGCCAGGGGCCCGAGGGGCTGGTGCCGATCGTGGTGGCGACGCTGGTGGCCGGACTCGGCCTGCACTATTTCGCCACCCGCGAGCAGCTCTCCAGCGAGGCGGCCGCGCGCTCGGAGGCGCAGCGGCTGGCCACCGAATCCCACCTGCGGCTGCTGCATTCGCAGCTCGAGCCGCACATGCTGTTCAACACGCTGGCCAACCTGCGCTCGCTGGTGCGCGACGATCCGGACGCCGCCGAGCAGATGATCGACCAGCTGATCACCTACCTGCGCGGCTCGCTGATGGCCTCGCGCGCGCCCTGGACCACACTGGGCGCGGAGTTCGCGCAGCTGCGGGCCTACCTGGAGATCATGGCCACCCGGATGGGGCCGCGCATCCAGTGGCGCCTCGACCTGCCGCCGGCGCTGGAGCAAGCCGCCGTCGCGCCGATGCTGCTGCAGCCGCTGGTCGAGAACGCGGTCAAGCACGGCCTCGAACCCCAGGTGGGCGCGGGCAGCATCGAGGTGACGGCGCGCGAAACGGCCGATGGCATCGAGATCCGCGTCTGCGACAGCGGCCCGGGGCTGGCGCCGCAGCAGCACGATCCCGCGCCCGGCCCGGCCCGCACCAGTTACGGCCTGCAGCACGTGCGAGACCGGCTGCAGGCGCTCTACGGCGCCGGCGGCTCGCTCAGCCTGCAGCCGGCTGTCCCGAGAGGCACCTGCGCGGTGGTTCGGTTCCCGCGCAGGGGCCCCACGCCATGAGCGAGACCGCCCTGCCCTGCGCCGTGGTGGCCGAGGACGAGCCGGTGCTGGCGCGCACGCTGGTGCGGCTGCTGCGCGAGGCCTGGCCCGAACTGCGGATCGCGGCCGTGGCCAACGACGGCCCGCACGCGGTGGAGCTGGCCCTGCAGCACACGCCGCAAGTGCTGTTCCTGGACATCCGGATGCCCGGGCGCAGCGGCCTGGAGGTGGCCGAGGCGGTCGCCGACGACTGGCCCGATGGCCTGCCGCTGCCGCTGATCGTCTTCGTCACGGCGCACGACGAATTCGCGATCCCGGCGTTCGAGCGGGCCGCAGTCGACTACGTGCTCAAGCCGGTCACGCCGCAGCGGCTGGCCGTCACCGTCAATCGATTGCAGGAGCGGCTGGCGCAGCAGCCGCCCGCCGCCGCGGCAGACGGACGCGCCCTGCTGGTGGAGCGGCTGCAGTCGATCGCGCTGCCGGCGCAACCGGCGCAGCGGATCACGGTGATCCGGGCCGGCGTCGGCAACACGGTGCGGATGATTCAGGTGGCTGACGTGATCTGCCTGGAGGCGACCGAAAAATACGTCAACGTGATCACCGCCAGCGGCGAGTCGCTGGTGCGCATGAGCCTGCGCGAGCTGGCCGCGCGGATCGAGGGGCCGGAATTCGTCCAGGTGCACCGCAGCGTGCTGGTCAATGCCGCCAGCATCCTGAGCGCCGTGCGCGACGAGAACGGCCACTACAGCCTGACGCTGCGCGGCCTGCAGCGGCCGGTCAAGGTCAGCCGCGCCTTTACCCATCTGTTTCGCGCAATGTGAGCGGGCAAAAAAATGCCCGTGCCGGCGGTGCCGGGCACGGGAGGAGGTGGGTCGCGCATGGCGCGAAACGGGTCAGGCGACGTCCTGCGTGTGGCTGCGGGCGGCCTCGACGGCTTCGGCGCGCACGGCGCCGACATCGCGCAGCGAGCCGGCCTGCTGGTTGATCACGAACGTGCTGACGTCTTCGCCGTTCTGCATTTCACCGGCGGCGGCGGCGCGCAGGTATTCGGCCTGGACCTCCACGCGGGTCAGCGTGCTGGCGGGCATGCTGCGGTTCTGCAGGTTGTAGTCGTCTTCGCCCGACGAGCCTTCGGCCTGGGCGGCGCCGGCGACGATCAGGGCCAGGGTGAGCAGTGCAAGGGTCTTCATGATGACGTCCTTTCGGGTTGTGCCGGCGGCACCATGCCGTCGACGCAACGGACTCTGGTCGAGGCGGGACGGTCTTTCCAGCAGTGTGCGACGGAGCGGCGGATCGCTGTCGCGACCCGTCGCCTGGCAGGAGCCAACGGTGGAGAACGGACGGCCGTTCAGGCAAGCTGCGCGGACGATCCGCCGGCCGCGCCCGGGCGGCCTTGCGCCGGGGCGTTTTCGGCGGCCTTGCCGCGGTTGCGCAAGGTCTCGGCGGCGAGCTCGTAGCGCAGGTCCTGCTCGGCTTTCAGGGTGAGCACTTCGGCCTGCAAGCCCTCGGGGCGGGGCTGAAGGCCCTGCTGCCAGCCCCTGGTGGCGGTGGCAAGCCGCTCCTCTGCATCGGAGAGCTTCTTGTGGGCGCGCTGCCACGCGGCGAATGCGCGGGCGATCTGTCCGTGGTCCTGCATCTTGGTTCCCCTGATCTTGTGGAACCATCCTGCTGGAGCGTCAGCTCAGCGGCAATTGAACGTTCGGATAGAAGCGCAAAAAAAAAGCCCCGCCGATGGCAGGGCCCGTGGCCTCGCGGGCCATCGAAGACAGGTTCGATCACGCGCTGCCCGGCTCGGCTCGGCGCTCGTGGCGCTTTTTGCCGGCGACGCGCGCCTCGGCCGAAGTGAATTCGTGGGCATGGCCGCTCTGGTGCGCGGCGCGACCCCCGAGGCTGGCGATCTGGCGCTGGCGCTCAGGCGACATGGCGGCGAATCCGCGCTTGGCCCGCGGAGCCGACCCCTCGTATTTCTCTGTCATTTCGATCTCCTTGAAAAACCTCCAGCCGATCGCTGGAGCGGCTAGTTTGATCACCGGAAAATGCTTTTTGAAGAGCTGGGGAGACAGTCGGGACAACGTCCTACAGCTCATCGGTAAGCGGTGCCGGGACGGCAAGTATTGCCGCAAGAGTTCTACGAGAAGCCAGGACTTCGACGCCTCGGCGCGGCCTCAGGGACCGTCGGGCAACTGCGAATGCGTGCTGCTGCGCTCGTCGTGCGAATGAATCTCCAGCGCCTCGAGGAAGCGCGACACCATGTTGTAGGCGCCGACCGTGGCCACCAGTTCGACCACCTCGCGGTCGGGCAGGAACTTGCGCACGCCGGCGACAGCCGCCGCTGGCACCTGCACGTTGCGGGTCATGCCGTCGGTGAGTTCGAGCGCAGCGCGCTGCTCGGGCGTGAAACGCTGCGAGCCTTCCCACTGCGCGAGCTCGTCGAGCTGGGCTTGCGTCACGCCTTCCTTCAAGGCGATCGGCGCGTGCTGATCGGCCTCGTACGGTGCGCGATTGAGGATGGCCACCCGCATGATCACCAGCTCGCGCAGCGCGGGCGCCAGGCTCGACTGCTGGCGGATCGCTGTGAGATAGGCCAGCCAGCCCTGCGCCACCGGCGGGCTGTGCAGCAGCATCTGGTACAGGTGCAGCACGCTGCCGCGCTCGGCGACGATTCGGTCGACCAGGGGCCGCGCCGCGGGAGCGGTGAGATCGGCATAGGGAATTCGGGCCATCGTTGCCCCTCCTTAGGTATAGGGCCAGCGCCAATATGGCGCTGGTTTTCTGTGATTTTCTTACCAAAATGAAAAGGTGCCCGCTGCTAGATTGGTTGGCGTAGGCAAGGGAGAGGAACCATGAACCTGATCCGACACGAAGACGAGCTGTGGCAGTACCCGGGCGCCGACCAGGTGTTCTCTTACCGGGAGGCGCTCGCGCTGGCGCAGTTCCGGTTCGACTACGCCTACGTGTTGCCGGACCGCGGCCACGAGACCATCTATGCCACCTTCTCCGCCCTGCTGGAAGGCGAGCATTCCACACTCAACATCTCGGTCGAAAAGAAATCGGACGGCCGCTGGCGCCGGGAACACGCTATTGAGCCGGGCAGCGTGCCCAGTACGGGATATTCAGGGTTCTAGCCGCTGCGCCTTGCCAGTCGGGCGCGGCAACCGTAGGCCTGCTGTCGGACCAGGAAATAGCTGCCAACAACGTCTGGATGGCCTGCCGCGCCGCAGCAAGGAAGACATCTCGTGCCGGACCTCTAGCCGGTAGACTCCGGCACAAATCCAGCAGGGCCGGTGGGACGAACGAGATGCAAGGACAAGCCGATCCTTCCGGACTACGGGCAAGGCATCCAGATCAAGACCAAGGACGAAGACCCGCGCTTCAAACGGTGGCCGTGCCCTTCGGGCACAACGACGGCCGTACGCTGCTGGCGCCGAACTCGCAGGGCTCGACGCAGCTGCTGACGCAGGCCGTGATGGAGCGCAATGGCGGCCGCCTGCTGGAGATGGCCGGTGAGATCAGGAAACGGCTGGCCGCCGCGCCGACCACGCCAGCAATGGGCCGGCGCTAAGCCGCCCACAAGAAAGAGACACGATGTCGCAACAGGAAACCGCAGCGCCCGACGACGGCGCCAACGAGGTGAAGGACGTGGTGGTCACCACCCGGGAGGGCCGGGTCCATGGCGTGTCGCTGCCCGTTCGCCGCGGCAAGGTGGTGAACGTGTTCAAGGGCATTCCCTACGCGGCGCCGCCAGTGGGCCCGCTGCGCTGGCGGCCGCCGCAGCCGGTGACACCGTGGCCCGACGTGCGGGAGGCGATGCAGTTCGGTTCCGATCTTCCGCAGGCGCCCGATCCGCGCCTGCGCGCCCCTGCGCAGAGCGAGGACTGCCTCTACGTAAATGTGTGGGCGCCGGCTGGCGCCGCCGCCGGTTCGCTGCCGGTGATGGTGTGGATCCACGGCGGCGGCTTCGTCGGCGGTAGCGGCTCGGACCTGCGCAGCGACGGCGCCCTGCTGGCGCACCGGGGCGTGGTGGTGGTGAGCTTCAACTACCGGGCCGGCCTGTTCGGCTTCCTGGCGCATCCAGCGCTGAGCCGCGAATCGCCCGAGGGCGTGTCGGGCAACTACGGCTTGCTGGACCAGATCGCGGCGCTGCACTGGGTCCAGCGCAACATCGCGCAATTCGGCGGCGACCCGCAGCGCGTGACGGCCTTCGGCGTGTCCGCCGGCTCGGCCTCGATTTCGCTGC
Source organism: Burkholderiales bacterium (assembly GCA_038244915.1). Taxonomy (GTDB): domain Bacteria; phylum Pseudomonadota; class Gammaproteobacteria; order Burkholderiales; family Burkholderiaceae_C; genus Ramlibacter. The sequence continues at coordinate 19,837 of JBBRSZ010000038.1, forward strand.
TGCTCGCCTCGCCGATGGGCAAGGACCTGTTCCAGCAGGCCATCCTGCACAGCCCGGGCGCGGCCCGGCCGCTGTCCACGCTGGCCGAGGCCGAACAGGCCGGCACGGCGCTGGGCGACGACATCGAGGCGCTGCGCGCGCTGCCGGCCCAGGAGTTGTTCGCGAAGACTTCGCTGCTGTCGCCCATGGTGCGGGGCCTGACCACGCCGCGCGTGCTGCGGCCGATCCGCGACGGCTGGCTGCTGCCCGAGGACGAACGCCCCGTGTTCAAGGCCGGCCGGCTGCATCGCATGCCGCTGCTGGTGGGCAGCAATGCGGACGAAGGGAGCCTGCTGACCAGAGACTGGCCGATCGACAGCGTGGCCAAATACAAGGAACTGGTGCAGGCGAATTTCGGCACCGAGAGCGCCAGGGCCATGCGGCTCTATCCGGCAACGTCGGACGACCAGGCCCGGCCAAGGGTGGGCGAGATGTTCGCAGACACCCAGTTCAACTACGGCACGCGGCTGCTGGCGCAGTCGATGGTGACGCTGGAGCCCAAGACCTGGCGCTACCTGTTCCAGAGGCGTCGCCCGAAACAGGATGACGGCCCGCACCATGGCGAGGAAGTGTCGTACGTGTTCGGCACCATCGCCGACGCGGCGCCGGGCGAGACCGCGGATTACGACCCGGCCGACCGGGAAGTGTCGACCGCGATGATGCAGGCGTGGACGGCCTTCGCCGCCAGCGGCAACCCGAACGCGCCCACCCTGCCCCGCTGGGCGCCCTACGACCCGGCAACGGACAACTACATGGCCTTCGGTGACAAGATCCAGGCCGGCAGCGGATGGCGCACGCCGCAGCTGGATTTTCTGGACAAGTTCTACGACGCGACGCTGCCATCCCGGCCCTGAGCCATTGCTGGCCGCAGCACACTGACCGTCATTCCCGCGAAGGCGGGAATCCAGTGCGCCCGGAGTTGCCGGCGCCTTCAGTTGAGCGCCACGCCGACCGGCTCAGCCCGGGGAGAACCGGTTGGCCCTGAACGCCCTGGATTCCCGCCTGCGCGGGAATGACAGCTGAGGGGCCATCAGAAAGCGGCGATCCCCGTCATCGCCCGGCCCAGGATCAGCGCATGGATGTCATGCGTTCCCTCATAGGTGTTGACTACCTCGAGGTTGACCAGGTGCCGGGCCACGCCGAACTCGTCGCTGATGCCGTTGCCGCCCAGCATGTCGATGTCGCGGGCCACCCGCGCGATGCCTGTTTCAGTCCAGCGTGACCTTGGCGCTGCGGATCACCCTGCCCCACTTGTCGGTTTCGGCGGCGATGAACTTCTCGAACTCGGCCGGGCCGTTGCCGACCGGGATCGTGCCCATGCCCTCCAGCCGCGCGCGCACGTCGTCCATACGCACGATCGCCGCGATCTCGTCGGCCATGCGTTTCACGATCGCGGCCGGCGTGGCCGCCGGGGCCAGCATGCCGGCCCAGGTGCTTGCGACGAAGCCGGGCACACCCTGTTCGACGAAGGTCGGCACGTCGGGCAGCACCGGCAGCCGCTTCTCGCTGGCCACGCCGATCAGCCGCACCCGGCCGGCCTTGCCCGGGCCGATCAGTCCGGATGCGGCATCCAGGAACAGCTGGGTCTGGCCGCCCATCAGGTCGGTGAGCGCCGCCGCCGCGCCGCGGTACGGGATGTGGACCATGTGGGTGCCGGTGAGCAACTTGAGCAGCTCGGTCGACAGGTGCACCGCCGAGCCGTTGCCGCTGGAGCCGTAGCTCACCTTGCCCGGATTGGCCTTGGCATAGGCCATGAATTCGCGCGCGGTCTTGTAGGGCGCATCGATCGGGACCGCCGCCACCAGCGGCGACAGCCCGATCAGCGAGACCGCGGCGAGATCCTTGGGGTCGTAGGGCAGCTTCTTGTATAGCGAGCTGTTGGCGGCATGGGCTGCGATCACGACGACGAAGGTGTAGCCGTCGGCCGGCGACTTGGCCACAGCGTCCACGGCCAGGATGCCGTTGGCGCCCGGCTTGTTGTCGACGATCACGGTCTGGCCCAGGCGCGCCGACAGCTTGTCGCTGATCAGGCGGGCGGTGACATCGGTGAAGCCACCCGGCGGATAGCCGACCAGCACCCGGATCGGGCGGGCCGTGGGCCAGGCAGCCTGGGCCAGGGCGAACGGTGCGGCCACGGTGGCGGCCACGGCGGCGGTGAAATGACGGCGTTGCATGTGTCGGTCTCCCTGGATTGGAATTTCTATCCGGCCACTCAGTTTTCGCTCAGGCCCTTGTCACGAATGACCTGGCCCCATTTGTCGTAGTCGGTCTTGAGCCGCTGCGCCAGCTGCGGCGCCGTCTGGTAGTGGGCGATGGTGCCCGCGCCCAGCATGCGGTCCTGGATCGCCTTGTCGGCCAGCACCGCACCGATCTCCTTGCTCATGCGATCGACCACGTCCTTGGGCGTGCCGGGGGGCGCCAGCAGGCCGCCCCAGGAGACCGCATCGAAGCCCTTGAAGCCCTGCTCGGCCACCGTCTTCACGTCCGGCAGCACGCTCACGCGCTGCGGAGAGCCGACCGCGATCGCGCGCAGCTTGCCGCTCCTGATGTGCGGCAGGGCCGCGACCAGGTCGGAATACATCATCGGCACCTGGCCGCCCAGCACGTCGGTGATGGCCGGCACGCCGCCCTTGTAGGCGATGTGCAGCATGTCGAACTGGCCCAGTTGCTTGAGCAACTCCATGCTCAGGTGACCGAAGCTGCCGGTGCCCGAACTGGTGTAGCTGATCTGGCCCGGGCGCGCCTTGGCGTGGGTGATCAGCTTTTGCACGTCGGTGACTGTGGGCATCAGCGTGGGATTGACCACCATCACGATCGGCAGGTCATAGACGCCCGCCACCGGCACGAAGTCCTTGACCGTGTCGTAGCCCACCTTCTTGTACATGTGCGGCGCCAGCAACGTGGGCGTGGCCAGCATCATGAAGGTGTAGCCATCGCCTTCGGTCTTGGCGACCTGGAGCGCAGCGATGGCCCCGGAAGCGCCCGGCTTGTTCTCCACCAGCACCGGCTGCTTCAGGCGCGTGGCCAGCTCCTGGCCGAGGATGCGGGTGGCGGTGTCGGTCGGGCCGCCCGCCGGGAACGGCACCACCAGCTTGATCGGCCTGGACGGCCAGGGATCGGCGGCAAGGGCCGGCGCGGCCAGCAGCGGCAGCGCGCAGCACAGCAGGGTGCGCCGGGTCAGGCCGGCAAGACGGGATCGGGAATCAGAAATTGTCATGCGGGTCTCCATCAGACGGCGCCGGTGACGCCGAGTTGTTTCAGTTGTTCGAGCCTGGCTGCATCGAGGCCCAGCCACTCGCCGAGGATTTCATCGGTGGCCTCGCCCAACTGCGGCGGCGCATGGCGCACCGGCAGGCGTTCGCCGTCCAGACGGTAGGGCGGCGCCATCACGTGGATGCTGCCGGCCATCGAGTGCGGTTGCTGCGTGACCAGGCCGCCGGCGACAGTGCGCGGCGCCGTCAACGCCTCCAGCAGGCCGAGCACCTCGCCGCAGGGAATGCCCACTGCGCTCATGCGCTCGAGCAGCAGCTTGCGCGGACGCGCGCGCAATTCCAGGTGCAGCAGCGGCACCAGCGTGTCGCGGTTGTGGGCGCGCACCAGGTTGGTCTTGTAGCGGGGGTCGACGGCCAGCTCTGGCCGCTCGATGACGTCGATGCAGAAGCGCTCGAACTGCGCGTTGTTGCCCACTGCGATGATCAGCGGGCCGTCCTGGGCGTCGAACACGCCATACGGCACGATCGACGGATGCGCGTTGCCGTAGCGCGGCGGGTCTTTCTGCATCAGCAGCGCTTCCAGTCCGTAGTAGGCGCTGATCATCAGCCCGCAGTCGTACAGCGCCATCTCGATGTGGCGGCCGCGGCCGCTGCGCTGGCGGTCGAACAGCGCCGCCAGCACCGCCTGGGCGGCGTACATGCCGGTGATCATGTCCACCGCCGCCACACCGAACTTCAGCGGCGCCTGATGCGCTTCGCCGTTGAGCGCCATCAGCCCGGCCTCGCCCTGGATCACCAGGTCGTAGCCGGGGCGTTTGGCCTCGGCGCCGTGGCGGTCGTAGCCGGAGACCGAGCAGTAGATCAGCTCGGGCTTGAGCGCCTTGAGCTGCTCGTAGCCCAGGCCCAGCTTCTCGATTCCGCCGGTCTTGAAGTTCTGCAGCACCACGTCGCACTGGACGGCCAGATCGCGCACCAGCTGCTGGCCCTCGGAGGTCTGCAGATCGACCGTGACCGAGCGCTTGTTGCGGTTCATGCTGTTGAAGTACGCGGTCTCCGTCTTGCCGACCCGCAGGCCCCAGTCGCGGGTGTCGTCACCGCGCTTGGGATGCTCCACCTTGATCACCTCGGCGCCGAAGTCGCCCAGCACCTGGCCGCACAGCGGCGCCGCCAGCACCCGCGACAGGTCCAGCACCCGCACGCCGGTCAGCGGCAGCGCAAACGTGGCTGCGCTCATGCGGCCTCCGTCACGGATGCATGCGCGCCAAGCCCGCCGGAGGGGGCCAGGTGATGACAGCGATGCACTTCGGTGCGCAACGCCTGTTCCTCGGCGGTGAAGCTCAGGTCCATGAAGGGACTCCGGTTGATGGTGACGAAACGGGCCGCGCCGGGGCGCAGCGAAAGGTCGCTGTCCACGGACGGCGCCGGCGGCGGGCGAACTCAGTCGCGGTTCGGGCGGCCTGAGCCGGCCGCGGCGTCGGCCCGCGTCAGAACGCCGCGATGCCGGTCTGCGCCCGGCCCAGGATCAGGGCGTGGATGTCGTGGGTGCCCTCGTAGGTGTTGACCACCTCGAGGTTGACCAGGTGCCGGGCCACGCCGAACTCGTCGCTGATGCCGTTGCCGCCCAGCATGTCGCGCGCCAGCCGCGCGATGTCCAGTGCCTTGCCGCAGGAATTGCGCTTCATGATCGAGGTGATCTCGACCGCGGCCGTGCCTTCGTCCTTCATCCGGCCCAGCCGCAGGCATCCCTGCAGGCCCAGCGTGATCTCGGTCTGCATGTCGGCCAGCTTCTTCTGGATCAACTGGTTGGCCGCCAGCGGCTTGCCGAACTGCTTGCGATCGAGCACGTACTGGCGGGCCCGGAACCAGCAGTCCTCGGCCGCGCCCAGCGCGCCCCAGGCGATGCCGTAGCGGGCCGAGTTCAGGCAGGTGAACGGACCTTTCAGGCCGCGCACGTCGGGGAAGGCGTTCTCCTCGGGGCAGAACACTTCGTCCATCACGATCTCGCCGGTGATCGAGGCGCGCAGGCCCACCTTGCCGTGGATGGCCGGCGCCGACAGGCCTTTGGCCCCCTTGTCCAGCACGAAGCCGCGGATCGAGCCTTCGTCGTCCTTGGCCCAGACCACGAACACGTCGGCGATCGGCGAGTTGCTGATCCACATCTTGGCGCCCGACAGGCTGTAGCCGCCAGCGACCTTCTTCGCACGGGTGATCATGCTGTCGGGGTCCGACCCGTGGTTCGGCTCGGTCAGGCCGAAGCAGCCGATCCATTCGCCGCTGGCCAGCTTCGGCAGGTACTTCTGTTTGGTCGCCTCGTTGCCGAATTCGAAGATCGGCACCATCACCAGCGACGACTGCACGCTCATCATCGAGCGGTAGCCGGAGTCGACCCGCTCCACCTCGCGCGCCACCAGGCCGTAGCACACGTAGTTCAGGCCGGCACCACCGTAAGCCTCGGGGATGGTCGAGCCGAGCAGGCCGAGTTCGCCCATCTCGCGGAAGATCTTCGGATCGGTCTTCTCGTTGCGGAAGGCGTCCAGCACGCGCGGCGCCAGCTTGTCCTGGCAATAGCTGGCCGCGGACTCGCGCACCATGCGCTCTTCGTCGGTCAGCTGCTGTTCCAGCAGCAGCGGGTCGGCCCAGTGGAAGGATGCTTTCGAGGTTGCCATGCGGTCTCCGGATGAATGTTTCGGGGTTGGGTCAAGTTTAAGACCGATAAAAACCAGTGACAAACGTAAAATCTGCCGGGTATGCATGAGTTTTCCGAATGAACCAGCACCGGCTGCTGCCGTCGATGTCGCTGCTGACGGCGTTCGAGGCCGCCGCCAGGCACCAGAGCTTCACCCGCGCCGGCGAGGAACTGTCGCTGACCCAAAGCGCCGTCAGCCGCCAGGTGCAGGCGCTGGAGGCGCTGCTCCAGGTGGAGCTGTTTCGCCGGGCCGGCCGCCGCATCACGCTGACAGACGTCGGCGCCCTGTACGCCCGCGAGACCGCCGCCGCCATCGAGCGCATCCGCACTGCCAGCGCCCAGGTCGCGGCCTTTCGAACCGGGGTCGGCTCGCTGCACCTGGCGACCCTGCCGACCTTCGGCTCCAAGTGGCTGCTGCCGCGGCTGCACGCCTTCTACAACCTGCATCCCGGCATGCTGGTGCACATGCACTCGCGCATCGGCGGCCTGGACCTGGACAAGGCCGGCATGGACGTCGCCATCAATGTCGGCGACGGTCACTGGCCCGGGATGATCTCGCACCGCCTCGCCGACGACCGCCGGGTGCTGGTGGCCAGCCCCGCGCTGCTGCAGCGCCAGCCGCTCGCCGTGCCGGCCGACGTCCCGGCCCATGTGCTGCTGCAGGTGGCGACCCAGCCGCAGGCCTGGCGGCAATGGTGGATCGGCCAGGGCCTGCCGCTGCGGCAGATGCGGCTGGGCCCGCAGTTCGAATACGTGGCCCACATGATCCAGGCCATGACCGCCGGCATCGGCATCGGGCTGGTGGCCAGGACCCTGGTGGAGGAAGAACTGCGCACCGGCTCGCTGGTGGTGGCGCTGGACATCCCGGTGCCGACCGAGCGCGCCTACTACCTGCTCTATTCGCCGGAGAAAGCCACGTTCCCGCCGCTGGTGGCGTTTCGCGACTGGCTGCTGGCCGAGGCCGGCGAGGCCCCTCAGGCCTGAGTCGGGATCACTGCCGTCGCCTCGATCTCGACCTTGGCCCGGTCTTCGATCAGCGCTTTCACTTCCACCGCTGTCATCGCCGCGTTATAGCTGCCGATGATCTCGCGGAAGGCCTGGCCGATCGACTTGCCCGCCGCCAGGTACTCGCGCTTGTCGGTCACGTACCAGGTCATGCGCACGATGTGCTCCGGCTTGCCGCCGGCCTCGCGCAGCACCGCGGCGATGTTCTCCAGCGCCTGCCGCACCTGGACCGCGAAGTCGTCGCTATGGAACACGCCCTGCGCGTCCCAGCCGATCATGCCGGCGATGAACAGCATCCGGCCGCTGGCCGAGACGCCGTTGGCGTAGCCCTTGGGCCGGGGCCAGCCGGGAGGGAGGATCACTTGCATGTCGCTCATTTCTGTTCCCCAACTGATTTGAGAATCTCCCTGCCGATGATGAGCTGCTGCACCTCGGTGGCGCCCTCGTAGATCCGCAGCGCCCGGATCTCGCGATAGAGCATTTCAACGGGTTCGCCGCTGACCACGCCGGCGCCGCCGAAGATCTGGACGGCGGCGTCGATCACCTGCTGCGCGCCCTCGGTGGCGGCCAGCTTGGCCATCGCCGCTTCCTTGGTCACGTTCTTGCCCTGGTCGCGCTGCCACGCGGCACGGTAGACCAGCAGCGCGGAACTGTCGATGGTGGTCGCCATCTGCGCCAGTTTCGCCTGCGTCAGCTGGAAGTCGCCCAGGCGCTGGTTGAACATCTTGCGCGTCGTGGCGCGCTGGAGGGCCTCGTCCATCGCATGGCGGGCAAAGCCCAGGGCAGCGGCAGCGACCGAGGTGCGGAACACGTCCAGCGTGCGCATCGCCACCTTGAAGCCCTCGCCGCCCTCGCCGATCCGCTGCGACAGCGGCACCCGGCAGTCGGTGAACTTCAGCCGGGCCAGCGGATGCGGCGCGATCACGTCGATGCGCTCGGCGATCTCGAAGCCCGGCGTGCCGGCGTCGACGATGAAAGCGGAGATGCCGCGGGCCCCGGGCGCTTCCCCGGAGCGCGCGAACACCACGTAGAAATCGGCGATGCCGCCGTTGGAGATCCAGGTCTTCTCGCCGTTCAGCACCGCATGGTCGCCCTCGACATGGGCGCTGCACTGCATGGCCGCCACGTCGGAGCCGGCCTCCGGCTCCGACAGGGCGAAGGCGGCGATCGCCTCGCCGCGCGCCACGTTGCCGAGATAGCGTTCCTTCTGTTCGGGCGTGCCCTGCAGGCTGATCGCGCCGGAGCCCAGGCCCTGCATGGCGAAGGCGAAGTCCGCCAGCCCGCTGTAGCGCGCCAGGGTTTCGCGGATCAGGCAGATGGCGCGGGTGTCGATCTGCTGCGACACGCCCCATTGCCCCCCGCCGACCGCGTGCTGCAGCCAGCCGCCGGAGCCCAGCATCTTCACCAGCGCGCGGCACTCGGCGTCGACGTCGGGTCCGTGACTGTGGGGGATGTTCTTCGCCGCCCATGTTTCGAGGCTGCGGGCGAGATCGCGGTGCCGCTCTTCGAAGAACGGCCAGTCGAGATAGCTTGTGTCGCTCATTCAGTTGCCCTCGAAGCGCGGTTTGCTCTTTGCGACGAAGGCCTCGTAGGCTCGCGTGAAGTCTTCGGTCAGCATGCAGATCGCCTGGGCCTGGGCCTCGGACTCGATCGCCTGCTCGATGGTCATGGCCCATTCCTGGTGCAGCATGGTCTTGGTGATGCCGTTGGCGAAGGTCGGGCCGTCGGCCAGGTCGCGCGCCATCGCCTGCGCCTGGGCCAGCACGTCCTCGGGCGCGCAGAGCCGGTTGAAAAAGCCCCAGCGCTCGCCCTCCTCGCCGCCCAGCGAGCGGCCGGTGTAGAGCAGTTCGCTGGCGCGGCCCTGGCCGACGATGCGCGGCAGCATCGCGCAGGCGCCCATGTCGCACCCGGCCAGGCCGACGCGGTTGAACAGGAAGGCGGTCTTGCTGCGGGCCGTGCCGAGGCGCAGGTCGGAAGCCATGGCGACGATGGCGCCGGCGCCAGCACAAATTCCATCGATGGCAGCGACGATCGGCTGCGGGCAGGCCCGCATGGCCTTGACCAGGTCGCCGGTCATTCGGGTGAACAGCAGCAGTTCCGGCGCCTTGAGCTTGACCAGCGGTCCGATGATCTCGTGCACGTCGCCACCCGAGCAGAAGTTGCCGCCAGCCCCCGTCACCACCACCGCGTGGACGTCGGTGGCGTAACGCAGCTGGCCGAACAGGTCACGCAGCTCTGCGTACGACGCGAAGGTCAGCGGGTTCTTGCGCTCAGGCCGGTTCAGCGTGACGGTTGCCACCTTGCCTTCGACCTGCCACTGGAAATGGGCGGCCTTGTAGCCGGCCAGGGTTGTCGAGTTGCCGGCCAGCAGGGCCGGGTCCACGCGATCGGTGTTGCTCATTGGGTTTCGTCCTTGGTGACTGGCTGCGCCGCCATCTGCTTCTCGCGTTCCAGGTTGCGTTCCAGCTGCGACTTGCCGGAGCGGTACTGCTTGGGCCAGGCGACGTCGGTGTAGCCGATTTTCGCCGCCTCCAGCAGCGTCCAGGACGGGGTCGCCAGGTGCGGCCGGGCGACGGCGCACAGGTCGGCACGGCCGGCGGCGATGATGCTGTTCACGTGGTCCGCCTCCGAGATCGCGCCGACGGCGATGGTCGGGATCCGCACCTCGTTGCGGATGCGGTCGGCAAACGGTGTCTGGTACATGCGCCCGTACACGGGCTTCTGCTTCTTGCTCACCTGCCCCGAAGAGCAATCGATCATGTCGGCGCCCGCCGCCTTGAAGGCGCGGGCGATCTCCACCGCGTCGTCCGCCGTGATGCCGCCCTCGACCCAGTCGTGGGCCGAGATCCGCACCGAGATCGGCAGCTTCTCCGGCCAGGCGGCGCGCATGGCCGCGAACACTTCCAGCGGATAGCGCAGGCGGTTCTCCAGCGAGCCGCCGTAATCGTCGGTGCGCTGGTTGGTCAGCGGCGAGATGAAGCTGGAGAGCAGGTAGCCGTGGGCGCAGTGCAGCTCCAGCCAGTCAAAGCCGGCCTCGGCCGCCCAGCGGGTGGCGCGAACGAAGTCGGCCTTGACCCGGTCCATGTCCTCGCGCGTCATCGCGCGCGACCACTGGCTGACGCCATCCAGGTATTGCTGCGGCGAGGCGGAGATCAACGGCCAGTTCTGCCCTTCGTCGAGCGGCAGGTCTTCGCCCTTGTCCCAGGGCACACGGGTCGAGCCCTTGGCGCCGGCGTGACCGAGCTGCAGCGCGATCTTCGCGTCGCTGTTGGCGTGGATGAAATCGACGATGCGCTTCCAGCCATCGCGCTGCTGCTCGTTCCACAGCCCCGGGCAGCCGGGCGTGATGCGGGCGTCGGGCGAAGGACAGGTCATCTCCGCCATCACCATGCCGGCGCCGCCGGTGGCGCGCGCGCCCAGGTGCACCAGGTGGTAGTCGGCCGGCAGGCCGTCGACGCAGGAATACTGCGCCATCGGGGACACGACGACGCGGTTTTTCAGCGTCACGCCGCGCAGCGTGAAGGGCGTGAACATCGGAGGGATCGCGTGCTGGTGCGCGGCGCGCTGCACGCCAGAGTGCCCGGCGATCCAGTCCTCGTAGCCTTCCACATAGTCCTTGTCGCGCAGCCGCAGGTTCTCGTGGCTGATGCGCTGGCTGCGCGTGAGCAGCGAATACGCGAACTGCTCGGGCGGCAGGTGGGCGTAGCGGGCCACGTTCTCGAACCACTCGGTGGAGTTGCGGGCCGCGTTCTGGATCTTCAGCACCTCGATGCTGCGCACCGCTTCGTAATCCTTGAGAGCCTGCGCCAGGTCTCCGGGATGGCGGCCGATGCAGCGGGCGAGTTCGATGGAATCTTCCAGCGCCAGCTTGGTGCCGGAGCCGATCGAGAAGTGCGCGGTGTGCGCCGCATCGCCCATCAGCACCACCGGCGTCTTGCCGTCGGCGCCGCCCTGGTGTACCCAGGTCTTGCAGACCACGCGCGGGAACCTGATCCACTGCGCCGAGCCGCGCAGGTGCGAGGCGTTGGACATCAGCCGGTGGCCGTCCAATGTGCCGGCGAACAGCTCCTCGCAGAAGGCGATGGATTCTTCCTTCTCCATCTTGTCCAGGCCGGCAGCCAGCCAGACGTCCTCCGGCGCCTCCACGATGAAGGTGGAGGTGTCACCGTCGAACTGGTAGGCATGGGCCTGGAACCAGCCCCAGCGCGTCTCCTCGAAGGCGAAGGTGAAGGCGTCGAACTTCTTGTGGGTGCCGAGCCAGACGAAGCGGCACTTGCGCAAGTCGATGTCGGGCTGGAAGGTGGCGGCGTACTGGGCGCGGATGCGGCTGTTCAGGCCGTCGCTGGCGATGATCAGGTCGGCATCGGGATAGTCCGCGTCGCTCTTGGCGTCGGTCTCGAACACCAGCTTGACGCCCAGCTCCTCGCAGCGCTGCTGCAGGATGTTGAGCAGGCGCTTGCGGCCGATGCCGCAAAAGCCATGGCCGCCGGAGGTCACCTTGCGGCCGCGGATGTTGACCTCGATATCGTCCCAGTGGTTGAAGGCACCCAGGATCTCGGCCGCCGTCTGCGGATCGGCCGCCTGCAGGTTGCCCAGCGTCTGGTCGGAGAACACCACGCCCCAGCCGAAGGTGTCGTAGGGCTTGTTGCGCTCCACCACCGTGACCTCGTGCGCCGGGTCCTGCCTCTTCATCAGCAGCGCAAAGTAAAGGCCCGACGGTCCGCCGCCGATGCAGACGATGTTCATGTGCACTCCAATGCTGGGGACTTCGATAGTTGAAGCTTAAAGCATTTTGGGACGGCTGTCATCCCGTTGACCGTCATTCCCGCGCAGGCGGGAATCCAGGGCTTTGAGGAAGGAAGCTCTGGGTCCCCGCCCGCGCGGGGACGACGGTCAATGCGGCGGCGGCGCCACGAAGCGCTGCAGCAGCGGGCCGATCAGTTCCAGCGGCAGCGGAAAGACGATGGTGGAGTTCTTGTCGGCGGCGATCACCGTCAGCGTCTCCAGGTAACGCAGCTGCAGCGCCTGCGGCTCGCGCGCCAGGATGGCGGCGGCCTCGGCCAGCTTGTGCGAGGCTTGCAGCTCGCCCTCGGCGTGGATCACCTTGGCCCGGCGCTCGCGCTCGGCCTCGGCCTGGCGGGCGATGGCGCGGACCATGGTGTCGTTCAGGTCCACGTGCTTGATCTCCACGTTGGTCACCTTGATGCCCCAGGTGTCGGTCTGGGCGTCCAGGATCTTCTGCACGTCCAGGTTCAGCCGCTCGCGCTCGGCCAGCAGGTCGTCCAGTTCGTGCTTGCCCAGCACCGCCCGCATGGTGGTCTGGGCCAGCTGGCTGGTGGCCTCCAGGAAGCGCTCCACCTGGATGATGGCCTTGGCCGGGTCGATGACGCGGAAGTACAGCACCGCGCTGACCTTGACCGAGACGTTGTCGCGGGTGATCACGTCCTGGCTGGGGATGTCCATCACCACCACCCGCAGGTCCACCCGCACCATCTGCTGGATGCCGGGGATCAGCACCACCAGGCCCGGCCCCTTCACCTTCCAGAAGCGCCCGAGCTGGAACACCACGCCGCGCTCGTATTCGCGCAGGATGCGCAGGGCCGACATGGCGATCACCACCACCACGATCAACAGGAAGCCGAAGCTGAATCCGCCAACAAGCATGTCGTTCTCCTTGTGCCACCGTCCTCACGCGGGACCGATTTCCAGCGTGCCGTCACCCAGCGCCGTCACCCGCACCCGGTCGCCGGGCTGCAGCTGCGGCGGTCCGCGCACCTTCCAGTGTTCGCCCTGGACCAGGGCCCAGCCCTCGCCGCCGGCAAACTCCAGCAGCTCGCCGCCGGCTCCCAGCACAGTCTGGGCGCCCGTCACCACGGGCCGGCGCCGGGCCCGCGCCGCCATGGCGCCCACCAGCGCGACGAAGGCGACCGACAGCAGCGACAGCACGCCGATCAGCGGCAGCGGGATGCCGTAGCCCGGCGAATCGGTGTCGATCAGCAGCACGGCGCCGAAGACGAACGCCGCCACCCCGCCCAGCCCTAGCGCCCCGAAGCTGGGCACGAAGGCCTCGGCCACCAGGAAGCCCAGGCCCAAAAGGATCAGCGCCAGGCCGGCGTAGTTCACCGGCAGCATCTGCAGCGCGAACAGCGCCAGCAGCAGGCTGATGCCGCCGACCACGCCCGGAGCCACCATGCCCGGGCTCATGAATTCGAAGATCAGGCCGTAGATGCCGATCATCATCAGCAGCAGGGCCAGACTGGGGTTGGTGATCACCGACAGCAGGCGGCTGCGCCAGTCCGCGTCGAACGCCACCACGGGTGCGTCACGGGTGGCCAGGCGTTGCGGGCCGGCCTGGGTCCTGACCTCCCGGCCATCGAGCTGCGTCAGCAGGTCGGGCAGGTCGTTCGCCACCAGGTCCACCACCTTGAGCTGCAGCGCCTCCGGGGCTGAGAGGCTCACGGCCTCGCGCACCGCCTTCTCGGCCCATTCGGCATTGCGGCCGCGCAGCTGGGCCAGGCTGCGGATGTAGGCCGCCGCGTCGCCGATGCGCTTGGCCGCCATCGCGTCGCCCGGGTCATGCGCGGCCGCGCCGCTGGCGCCCGACGCCGGCCGGGCGGGCGCCAGCGGATTGGCGGGCTGGCCGCCCACTGGCAGGCCGATGGCGACCGGGGTGGCGGCCCCGAGGTTGCTGGCCGGCGTCATGGCCGCGATGTGGCTGGCGTAGAGGATGTACGTGCCGGCGCTGGCGGCCCGCGCCCCGCCCGGTGCCACGAAGGCGGCCACCGGCACCGGCGAGGCCAGGATGTCCTTGATGATGGTGCGCATGGCGGCGTCGAGGCCGCCCGGCGTGTCGATTTCCAGCACCAGCAACTGGGCCTGCTGCCTTTGCGCCAGCGCCAGCCCGCGGTTTAGGTAATCAGCGGTGGCCGGGCCGATGGCGCCGTCGACCTGCAACACGACCACCGGGGGCGGCGCGGCCACGGCCCAGGCCGCCTGCCCGAGCAGCAGGGCCAATCCGAACAGCCAGGAGACGGCGCGGCACATGCCCCCAGTCTAGGGACCGCCACGCCTTAGTCAATGGCTGCGCGGGACGCGCTGCGCCGGCTCAGGCCACCCGCGCCACGGCGTCCAGCGCCAGCGCCATCACGTCGCGGGGATGCATTTCCTTCAACTTGTGGTCGCTCCAGACCTGGCGCCAGCGGCGCGCGCCCGGCAGGCCGTTGCGCAGGCCGAGCATGTGGCGGGCGATCGAACTCCAGGGCGTGCCATGGGCCGTCATCTCCCGCGCCATGTATTCGGTCATCAGCTCCTCGACCCATTCGCGGGTCAGCCCGGTCTCCGGTTCGCCGAAGAACTCGCTGTCCCATTGCGCCAGCCACCAGGGGTTGTGATACGCCTCGCGGCCGACCATCACGCCGTCGACCCGCTCCAGCTCCTGCGCCACCTGGCCGCTGGTGGTGATGCCGCCGTTGGTGGCGAAGGTGAGTTGCGGGAAGTCCTGCTTGAGGCGATGGACCATCTCGTAGCGCAGCGGCGGCACTTCCCGGTTCTCCTTGGGCGACAGGCCCTTGAGCCATGCATTTCTCGCATGCACGAGAAAGACGGAGCAGCCGGCCTGGCTGACGGCGCCGACGAAGTCGCGCACGAACTCATAGCTCTCGGTCCTGTCGATGCCGATGCGATGCTTGACCGTCACCGGCACGCTCACCGCGTCGACCATCGCCTTGACGCAATCGGCCACCAGCTGCGGCTCCGCCATCAGGCAGGCGCCGAAGGAGCCGCGCTGCACCCGCTCGCTCGGGCAGCCGCAGTTGAGGTTGATCTCGTCGTAGCCCCACTGCTCGCCCAGCTTCGCGCAATGCGCGAGTTCGGCCGCATCGCTGCCGCCAAGCTGCAGGGCGACGGGATGCTCTTCGGGATTGAAATCCAGGTGGCGTGGCACGTTGCCGTGCACCAGCGCGCCGGTGGTCACCATCTCCGTGTACAGAAGGGCATGCCGGCTGAGCAGCCGGTGGAAGTAGCGGCAATGGCGGTCCGTCCAGTCCATCATGGGTGCACAGCTCATCCGCCAGGGGGAATATCCAGTTTCGGGTTGTTGATTCATAAGCAGACCCAATTGTTGCCGCTTTGGCAGACAGACCGGAAGTCGTCCCGCGCCATCGTTCGGTTTCATGCTGGCCCGGCACGCTTGCACTCATGCGTTCCGCCCGCCTGGCACGCTTCGATGAAAAGTGAGCTTGCCTGCGGGCTGCGGCGCCTGCAAGCCATAACGGTCAGCCTTCCGGCCATGCCCGCCGCCGCGGAACAAGAACTGCATTGACGCGCGCTCGCGCTGGCATCGAGGGCACGCTCTTATCTCCGATGTTTATGTCAGTCGCTCCAGCAGGCTGCCTGTTTCCCCGTTTCCTGGACGGATTCGCGTGGTGCCGTATCGATGGGCCTTCCATTCGAGAAATGCAATCCGATCCCATACCCGACGACAAATGCGGACCTCGCGCCCGATGAGCGTCCGGCGGAACACAACCAGTCAGGCGCGCACTCCAAGGACGCCTGATCTGCGCCAGTGAGAGCATGTACAGTGAGGCACTCGCTGCAGGCGAACATTCAACTCCCGCACCAGGCTTCACCGTCGAGCCGACCCATTTGCCTGAACACTTCAGCGTCACTCCATGCAATCCATCAACCCGCCCGACGACGACGAAGACCCGCTACACCCGCCCCAGGAGCGGGCAGCCGCGGCCTCGCGCAGCACCTGGGTCAGCGTCGGCGTCAACCTTGTGCTGACCGTCACCCAGGTTGTGGTTGGCGTGCTGGCCAAGTCGCAGGGCCTGATTGCGGATGGGATCCATTCGCTTTCAGATCTGGTGGCCGACTTCGTTGTGCTGTTCGCCAGCCACCACAGCAAGAAGGACGCGGACGCAGACCATCCTTACGGTCACCACCGATTCGAGACAGCCGCCTCACTGGTCCTCGGCGCATTGCTGCTCGCCGTCGGCGTTGGCATGTTGTGGTCGGCCGTCCGCAAGCTCGAAGCGCCAGAGACGGTACAGCAAGTGCACATCGTGGCGCTCTACGTCGCCGGTGGCGCGCTGCTGGCCAAGGAACTGCTGTTCCGCTACATGCTGTCGGTGGCCAAGCGCGTGAAGTCGAGCATGCTGGTCGCCAACGCGTGGCATGCGCGATCCGACGCCGCATCGTCGCTGGTCGTCGGTCTGGGCATCATCGGCAACCTGGCCGGCTACCCCATCCTCGACCCAATTGCCGCGCTGATCGTCGGCTTCATGGTTGCCAGGATGGGCTGGGGGTTCGGTTGGGACGCCCTGCACGACCTGATGGACCGTGCCGTGGACGAGCAAGAGGTCGAGGCCATCCGCCGCACCCTTCTGGAAACGCCAGGCGTGAGCAATGTCCATGACGTGCGCACCCGCAAGATGGGCGACATGATCGTCGTCGATGCGCACCTCGAAGTCGATGCGGGCATCACGGTCGAAGCGGGTCATGACATCGCGGTCGTTGCACGGCAACGCGTGCTGCAACGCCACCGCGTGCTGAACCTGTTGACGCATGTGGATCCGTGGAAACGGCCCGACCTGGACCATGCCGGTGGTGCTACCGCAGCAATGTCATGACTGAGCATCGGTCAGCAGCCTACGGTTGCATGAAGGCCTGACCGACGCGGACGCCGGCGAGCGCCTGGCGCGCGACGGACCCAACGATCTGCCGGTCTAAACCGCCTGTGGTCCCTGGCCGCGCCCCATGTCATGTGCCGGATGGCCGCCACGCGATGAGGTCGGCGTATCCCCTCAAGTGTTCGTTGGCGCACCGACGCGTGCGCGATGCGTCTTAATCGTCGGCTGAGCGTCGGCTGAGCCCCTCGTGCTCGAGACGGTGCGCCGTCTTGACCTGCGTTGATCCGGATCAAGGCGCCAGCGGCGGCAGCGGCCGAGTATGGACGGTTGCAGGTTGCAAGCATTCGGGATGCGCAGCCGATGCAGGCACATCTAACTCCAACAATCGTGACCGCGCTTGAGCTTCTCACCTCGATCGTCGCGACGCTTCTGACGCAGTTGGCCCTGTGGATCGCGATCGTCGCATGGCGACGGCGGCGCGCAGCGAGCCAGCACTCGTTGCCCGCGACCGACATTTTGCCCAGGCAGACAAACGGCGCCTGGTTCGGTTTGCGAAAATTCCGGGTCGCTCACCGAATGCTGATGCCATCGAGGATCGCCCCGTGACCAAGAGTCATCCGCCGGTTCATCAGATCGAGCTGCGCATCACCGAGATCGCGGAGTTGTTCAATTCCCTGGACCCGGCCCCATTCCATCACCGGGACCTGGACCGGGATGCGGAGGCGTTCCTCGAGAACTGGGCGCTCGAGTTTCCGCCGGACAGTCATTTCCGCATCCTTGTTCACATCGAGAAGATGCCCCCCGAGGACCCGGCGCCGGTGCTGGCGCAGGCCATCCGCAACCACTTCGACGACAAGGCCGTTCTGGCCAAACGAAGCCTGCGCCTGCTACTGATCGAGGGTCGAACAAGCCTGGTGATCGGTCTGGGTTTCCTGGCACTGTGCCTGTTGGGGGCCGAGCTGCTTTCGGCCTTCACATCCAACACGTTTCTCAAGCTGCTGAAAGAGAGTCTGTTGATCGGTGGTTGGGTCGCCATGTGGCGGCCGCTGCAGATCTTCCTGTACGAGTGGTGGCCCATCGCGCGGCGGCGCAGGATCTATCGCAGCCTGAGCCGCGCGAGCGTACAGGTCTTGCCCGCGAAGGCATAGCGTCGTCGACAGTCAACCGGGACTGGCGCATCAGCAGCCGCCAGGCCAACCGGCGGATCGCCTCGTGCAGCGCATTCGGGCCGATCTCGGCCAGGCGCTGCGCCAGGGAAAGCCGCCGTATTCGTGGAGCCAGGCCGCATCGTGATCGACGACAAACCGATCCCGTCGGTTGGCCCGCTAGACGCCCTGATGCGCGTGACAACCACCACGATCTGTGGCACCGATGTACACATCCTCAAAGGCGAATATCCAGTGGCCAAGGGCCTGACCATCGGTCATGAGCCTGCGAGTGTGATCGAAGGCCTCCTGGTTTTACTCGCCGGTCTGAAGTACAACCATCCGACTCCGGCAGTTGCACTTTTCAGTGCAACTGCCGCGGTCCATTCAGGAAAGCTTTTTTCCGGATCATCAACGGGCCTTTGCGCAATCGGAGGCCCGTGGGCGCTCTCGAGTACCCGCCCGGACCCAGGCAGCTTCAGAGGTCAGCGGGCTCCCTGCACCGCCGCGACATCTCCCGTGATCCTGCTCTGGACTCCAATCGCCTCTTCAGGCAATCCCCATCGATGTCTGCTCTTGGCGCCGCGGGAGCGTCGCTCAGACAGACCGTGAAGTTCCATCATTCCTCGTTGCGAAACAGTGTCTTGGTTCGTGCGGCCGTTCCCGCAATTCGGCGCTTCGGACACAGTCCTTCCATTCGCTGGACGCACGGCGAATACGAACCCAACCCAGTACCAACCCACCAGGACCTCCTCCATGTCACGCATCAGCATCCCAACCGTCGAACAATCCCTCGAAGCTTCGAAGCCCCTGCTCGCCGCCGTCAAGCAGCAGCTGGGCGTCGTGCCCAATCTCATGAGGCTCGTCGGCCACAGCCCGGCCGCGCTCGAAGGCTATCTGGCGCTCAACGGCGCCTTGAACAAGGGCAGGCTCAACGCCAAGCTGCGCGAACGCATTGCACTGACAGTTGCCGAATTCAACGGCTGCGACTACTGCCTGTCGGCGCACGACTACCTCGGCCGCAACGTCGCCAAGCTCAGTGACGAGGAGATCGACGCGGCCCGCGACGGTCATTCGAGCGACCCGCGTGCCGCCGCCGCCCTTCGTTTCGCCCGCCGTGTCGCACAAGCGCATGGCCGGGTCTCCGACGGCGACCTCGCTGCCCTGCGTGACGCCGACTTCGACGACGGCGCCGTGATCGAAATCGTCGTGACCGTTGCACTCAACGTTCTGACCAACTACGTCAACAACGTTGCCCAGACCGACATCGACTTTCCGAAAGTCACCGCCCGGATTGCCGCGTAAACGGCGTGCACGGCGTCCCATCCACCATCAGACAACCGAAGGAATCATCATGGACAAGAACCTCTTTCGCCTCACCGTTCTGGTGTCGCTGATTTCGGCCGCCGCGCTCACGCTGACGGCGACCCCGGTCAAGGCACAGGACGCCATGGCTGCACCCGCCATGGCAGCCACGACAACCGTTGCCTACCGCAGCATCCAGATCGACGGCCTGAAGATCGCCTACCGTGAGGCGGGCGACCCGAAGAGCCCGAAGCTCGTGTTGCTGCACGGCTTCCCTGCCGGCTCGCACCAGTACCGCGACCTGATCCGCTCGCTGTCGGGCAAGTTCCACGTCATCGCTCCGGACTACCCGGGCTTCGGCGAGAGCGACATCCCCGATCCCGCAAAGTACAACTACACCTTCGACGGCATCTCGGATGTTGTCGAGCACTTCCTCAAGGCCAAGGGTTTCGATCACTACGGCCTGTTCGTGCAGGACTACGGCGGCCCGGTCGGCTTCCGGATCGTCGGGCGCAACCCGAAGGCGCTCGACTGGCTGGACATCCAGAACAGCAACGCG
>JBBRSZ010000039.1:0-38625 GCA_038244915.1 Burkholderiales bacterium
AGGTTGCACAACTGTCATTTCTTGCTCCAAAAGTGCCGGGGACCGGCGGACTAGTGGAGTCCGAGAAAAAACGCTGGCAGATCAAGTAACTCTGGCTCCTCGACCTGGGCTCGAACCAGGGACCTACGGATTAACAGTCCGGCGCTCTACCAACTGAGCTATCGAGGAACAAGCCTTAAATTATAGCGTGGTTTTTCCGACCTTCCGGCAGGGCGCCTTGATCGCAGGCTTGCTCCTACTGCCGGTCGGGCAATTCGATTTCAGCCAGCCCGGCCTGCGTCTTCGTATCGGATAGGACGCGCTACGCGTTACCCATTCCAAGGAAGCTCATCATGAAATCCATCCCCCTCGTCGCCGCCGGTGCAATCGTGGCTGCGGCCGCCTCCGCCGGTGCTGCCATGGCCGCCGATGCCGACATGCAGGCCGTGCTCGACGCGCATGCGGGCCTGCGTCCCAAGGCGATCGAAAAGCTCAGCGCCGCCGAAGCGCGCAAGCAGCCCACCCCTGCCGATGCAGTCGGCGTCGTGCTCAAGAAAAAGGGCATGAGCACCGACCCAGCTGTGCTGGTCCCCGGCGTCAAGCATGCCGACCGAATGATCACCGGGGCCGCCGGCGAGATTCCCGCGCGCATCTACACCCCCGATGGCGCTGGCCCGTTCCCCGTGATCGTGTACTACCACGGCGGCGGCTGGGTCATCGCCGACAAGAACGTGTACGACGGCGGCGCCCGTGGCCTGAGCAAGCAGGCCAATGCCGTGGTGGTGTCGATCGACTACAGGCAGGCTCCGGAGCACAAGTTTCCGGCTGCGTGGGACGACGCCCTGGCCGCGTACAAGTGGACCCTCGCCAATGCGGCCTCGATCAAAGGCGACCCGAAGAAACTGGCGCTTGCCGGCGAAAGCGCCGGCGGCGGCCTGGCCGTGGCCACGGCGGTCGCCGTGCGCGACGCCGGCCTGCAGGCCCCGCTGCACGTGCTCTCGGTCTACCCGATCGCGCAAACCAGCCTGGACACCGCCTCGTACAGGAGCAATGCCGATGCCAAGCCGCTGAACCGGCCGATGATGAAGTGGTTCCTGGACAAGACGGAGCGCTCCGCCGCCGACCTGAAGGATCCGCGGATGTCGCTGGTCGATGCGAAGCTGCAGGGATTGCCGCCGGTGACCTTGATCAACGCGGCCATTGATCCCCTGCTGGATGACGCGGCGCTGCTGGAAGCGGCGCTGAAGAAGGCCGGCGTGCCGGTGGAGCGCAAGGTCTACGACGGCGTCACGCACGAATTCTTCGGCATGGCCGCCGTGGTGCGGAAGGCCAAGGACGCGCAGGAATACGCGGGCCAGCGACTCAAGGACAGCTTCGCGAAGTAAAGGAAAACAGCCCGCCGGCGGCGGGCTGTTCTGCCGGCGGGCGAGCGTCAGTCGAACACCGGCGACTCCACGCCCAGCACCTTGTGCAGCTTCGGGCTCGTCGTCGTGTATTGCAGGTGGATCTTCTTGTCCGGGAAGATGAAGGGCGCGGCGCCGAAGGCGGCCAGCGCGCATTCGTGGAACCCCGACAGGATCAGCTTCTTCTTGCCCGGATAGGTGTTGATGTCGCCGACGGCGAAGATGCCCGGAACGTTGGTGGAGAACTTCTCCGTGTCCACCTTCAACTGCTTGCGCTCGATGTCCAGGCCCCATTCGGCGATCGGGCCCAGCTTGGGCGACAGTCCGAAGAACACCAGCAGCACGTCCAGCGGCACCACGCGCGTCACACCGTCGGAGCCGGTGACCTTGGCGCCGGTGAGCTTGCCGTCTTTCTCTTCATAGCCGGTGACCTGGCCGACGATGAACTGCATCTCGTAGGCGTCGCACAGCTCGCGCATCTTCGCCACCGAGGCCGGCGCTGCCTTGAAGCCGTCGCGGCGGTGGATCAGGATCACGCTCTCTGCCCTGTTCGGGCCTTGCGCCACGAAGTTCAGTGCCCAGTCCAGCGCCGAATCGCCGCCGCCCACGATCACCAGGTTCCTGCCGGCGAAGTCGGCCGGGTTCTTCACCCGGTAGTGCAACTGCGTGCCGTCGAACTTGTCCAGGCCCTCGACCTTCAGCAGCCGCGGCTGGAAGGCGCCGACGCCGGCGGCGATGAAGATGGTCTTGGTCAGGAAGCGCGTCCCCTTTGACGTCTCGACGTAGAAGCGGCCGTCGTCCTGCTTGCGCACGGTGCTCACTTCCTGGCCGAAGTGGAAGGTCGCGCCGAACGGCTGGATCTGCTTGATCAGGTTGTCCGTCAACTCCTGGCCGGTGCACACCGGCACGGCGGGGATGTCGTAGATCGGCTTGTCGGGATAGAGCTCGACGCACTGGCCGCCCGGGTAGGCGAGCGAGTCGATCACGTGGGCCTTGATCTCGAGCAGCCCGAGTTCGAACACCTGGAACAGGCCGACCGGGCCGGCCCCCACGATCACGGCATCGGTTTCGATGGCGCCACCTTCATGGGCCAGGGCGGTCTTGATCACTTCTTTGTTGAGTTGCGGTTCCATAAACCTTTGTCAGCGGATCAGCTCGGAGAGCTTGTCCGTCTTGTCCTTCCATTCGTCGGCATCCGGGGGCGCGGGCTTGCGCTTGGTGATGCTCTTCCAGCCGGCCGCCTGCGACAGCTCGGTGTTGAGCTTGATGAACGCGATCTGGTTGGCCGGCACGTCTTCTTCCGCGTAGATCGCATTGACCGGGCATTCCGGGATGCACACGGCGCAGTCGATGCATTCGTCCGGATCGATCACCAGCATGTTCGGCCCCTCGCGGAAGCAGTCCACCGGGCAGACGTCCACGCAGTCGGTGTACTTGCAGCGGATACAGGATTCGGTGACGACGTGGGTCATGTTGTTCTAGCGACGTTGTTCGACAGGCTGCGACGGGCAGGGGGAAAACCCTTGATTTTAACCTGCCCCTCCCGCCGACCTCTCAGCGGACGAGGACAGCCCCTGCGGTCTTGTGGCTAGCCGTGTCCACCAGCACCAGCGAGCCCAGGATGCGCGAGCGCAGGTAGGGCAGGGTGGCCAGCGGCTCCTGCAGCCCCAGCTCCACGTGGCCGATCGAATTGGGCTCCAGGTGGTCGGCATCGGCTTCGGCCAGCGTGTTGATGTCCAGCTTGTGGACGATGCATTTCACCTTGGCCTTGACCCAGCGGTGGCCGTGCAGCGCCCAGTACACGCGACCGGCCACCAACGGCTCGTCGTCCATCCAGGCGACGGTGGCGGACAGCTCGCGCGATGGCTGCAACGCCCCCGGCGTCAACAACCAGTCGCCGCGGGAAACGTCCACTTCCCGGTCCAGCACGATGCCGGCGCTATGGCCGGCGTCGATGGCGCCCGGCTTGCGGGCATGGTCGATCACCTGGACCACGGTCGCGGCCTGGCCGCTGGGCAGCACCGTCACCTGGGTGCCGGGCTGTACCGAGCCGGTGGCCACCCGGCCCCAGAAAACGCGCCGGCCTTGCCTGGTGTCGGCGGAGCCGGAGAATCGTTTCTCCGCCGGGCCGCCCCAAGGAGAAACAGCCCCCTCGGGGGGCAGCGCAGTACGCGTAGCGACAAGCGTGGGGGCAGCCTTTTCCACCCATTGGACCGGGAAGGAGAACGCTTCCTGCGTTTCTTCAGCCGTGCAATCGAGCTGTTCCAGCAGCTGCAGCAGCGACGGGCCGTGGTAGCCGCACCAGCCGGGCCGGGCCTCGACCACGTTGTGGCCTTTGAGCGCCGACACCGGGATCGTGGCGCGCACTGCGATGCCGGCTGCGCTGCTGAAGGCGGCAAGTGCAGCGCCGATGTTGGCGAAGGCCAGCACCGGGTCTTCCACCGCGTCGAGCTTGTTGACCGCGAACACGATCGCCGGCACCCGCAGCAGGTTCACCAGCAACGAGTGCCGGCGGGTTTGCGGGAGCAATTCGAGATTCGGATTGGCCCAGTCCAGCTTGGTCGCATCGACCAGCACCACGGCGGCGTCGGCGCTGGAGGCGGCCGTCACCATGTTGCGGGTGTACTGCTCGTGGCCGGGCGCGTCGCCGATGATGAACTTGCGGCTAGGCGTGGCGAAGTAGCGGTAGGCCACGTCGATGGTGATGCCCTGCTCGCGTTCGGCCGACAGGCCGTCGGTCAGCAGCGCCAGGTCGGTTTCGCCGGAGCGCTGCACGCCGGCCAGCTGGTCCTGCAGCACCGACTTGCTGTCCACCAGCAGGCGGCCGATCAGCGTGCTCTTGCCGTCGTCCACCGAGCCGCAGGTGATGAAGCGCAGCGCAGCACCGCTGCGCGCGGCTTCATCATCACCGCGGCGGCGGGGATCCATGTGCGCCGCTTCGTCATCCCCGCGCAGGCGGGGATCCAGGCGCGCAACTTCGTCATCCCCGCGCAGGCTGGGATCCAGGCGCGCAACTTCGTCATCCCCGCGCAGGCGGGGATCCAGAGCTTCCAGGGCGCTCTGGATTCCCGCCTTCGCGGGAATGACGGAGGGGGCGGGAACGACGGAGGGGGCGGGAACGACGGAGGGGGCGGGAATGACGGGGACGGGTTTGGTGCTTGTCGCCATCAGAAATACCCGTCCTTCTTGCGCTTCTCCATCGAAGCATCCGAGGTCTTGTCGTCCATCCGGGTGGCGCCGCGTTCGCTCACGTCCACCGTCAGCGTTTCGATCACCACCTCCGCGGCATTGGCGGCAGGGCTTGCCACCGGGCAGGTGCAGGTGATGTCGCCCACGGTGCGAAAGCGCACGGTGCGGGTCACCACTTCTTCGCCGGCCCTGGGCGGCGTCAGTTCGGTCACCGGCACCAGCAGGCCCTTGCGCTCGATCACCTCGCGCCGGTGCGCGTAGTAGATCGAGGGCAGGGCGATGTCCTCGCGCTCGATGTACTGCCACACGTCCAGCTCGGTCCAGTTGGAGATCGGGAACACGCGGAAGTGCTCGCCGGGCTGCAGCCGGGTGTTGAACAGCGTCCAGAGCTCGGGCCGCTGGGCCTTGGGCTGCCACTGGCCGAAGCTGTCGCGGTGGGAAAAGATCCGCTCCTTGGCGCGGGCCTTTTCCTCGTCGCGCCGGGCGCCGCCGATCAGCGCGTCGAAGCGGAACTCCTCGATCGCTTCCAGCAGGGTCACCGACTGGTGCACGTTGCGCGATTCGCCCGGGTGGGCCAGCCGCACAGTGCCGCGCTGCATCGAATCTTCGACGTTGCGCACGATCAGCTCGGCGCCCAGTTCCTTCGCCCGGACATCGCGGAACGCGGTCACCTCGGCGAAGTTGTGGCCGGTATCGATCATCAGCAGCGGATAGGGGATGCGGCCGACACCGGAGGTGGCATCCTTGCCTCCGAAGGCCTTCTCGGCGCACTTGAGCAGCACCAGCGAGTCCTTGCCGCCGGAGAACAGCAGGGCCGGCCGTTCGGAGACGGCGGCCACTTCGCGCAGGATGAAGATGGTCTCTTCTTCCAGGGCGTCCAGGTGGCGGTTGCTCAGTTGCCCCAGCAATCTGGGTTCGGCTCTTGCGTTCATGCAGGACTCCGTTCGCCCCGAGCTTGTCGAAGGGCACGGGAGTCTTCTTTCACGTGCAGGCCGCATTCCTTGCTCGCTTCGTCTTCCCACCACCAGCGGCCGGCGCGGAAGTCCTCGCCCAGGCTGATGGCGCGGGTGCAGGGCGCGCAGCCGATGCTGGGGAAGAACTCGTCGTGCAGCGGGTTGTAGTCGACGTCGTTGGCGTCGATGTAGTGCCAGACGTCGCCCCAGCTCCAGTCGGCCAGCGGGTTGAACTTGGTGAGCGCCGCGCTGCTGTCGATCAGCGGCACTTCGGCCCGGGCGTTCGACTGCTCGCGGCGCAGGCCGGTGATCCAGGCCGTCTGGCCGGCCAGCGCCCGCTCCAGCGGTTCGACCTTGCGGATGTGGCAGCAGGCCTTGCGCAGCGCGATGCTCCTGAACATCGGCTCCTTGCCTTCGCGCGCCACGAACTGGATGACCGCTTCCTCGACCGGTCGGTAGACGTTGACCGTCGCCCGCGAACCGGCCCTGGTGCGCTCCAGCAGGTCCAGCGTCTGCTGGTGCAGCATGCCGGTGTCCAGCACGAAGATCGGGATGTCCAGCTCCAGCGTGTTGATCAGGTGCGAGATCACCACGTCCTCGGCGCCGAGGCTGGAGGCCTGGGTCAGCGGCGAGAACTCGGCGGCCGCACGAACCAGCAGCGCCTGGGTTTGCGCCAGCCTGGCGTCGAATTCCTTGGAGGGCCGGGCATGCAGGTCGATCGCGCCCATCAGACGAATTCCCCGAGCAGCGGCTGGATGCTCACCGCATCGCCCTGGTAGAAGCGGGGGAAGCGCTCGAATTGCCGGCGGGCATCGGCGATGTCCTGGTCGGCGCGCAGCACCGCGCTGCTGAACCCGGTGCGCTGCATCTGCACCAGCTGGTCGATCAGCACGTCGCCGGTGGCGCGGATGTCGCCGCGAAAGCCGAGCCGGCGGCGCAGCACGAAGGCCTGGCTGAAGGCGCGGCCGTCGCTGAATTTCGGGAACTGCAGGTCGATGCGCTCGACGCCTTCCAGCGCCACCTGGCGAGGATCGGCGTCGTTGGGCAGTTCCAGCACATTCAGCAGCGAGGCCTCGATGTCGGTGGCGTCGGCTTCGATCAGGCGAAGATTCAATTCCATGGGTCAGGCCTCCTGCTGTTCGGTGAAGCGCGCGGCGTTGGCGGCCGCCTTGAACGGGTCCAGGCCGACGCGGCGCAGCGTGGCGATGAAGGTCTCGGACTTGTCGCCCTCGCTGCGGCGCTCACGCCGGTAGGTGTCCAGCACCGCCTCGATCACTTCCGGCACTTCGGCGGCGGAGAACGAGGGGCCGACCACCTTGCCCGGTGTCGGCGCGCCGGACAGCAACGAGCCGTCGGAGCCGCCGAGCGTCACCTGGTACCACTCCTTGCCGTCCTTGTCGACGCCCAGGATGCCGATGTGGCCGCTGTGGTGGTGCCCGCACGAGTTGATGCAACCGCTGATGTGCAGGTCGATCTCGCCGATGTCGTGCAACTCGTCCAGGTCCTGGTAACGCTGTGTGATGGCCTCGGCGATCGGCAGCGAGCGGGCGTTGGCCAGCGCGCAGAAGTCGCCGCCGGGGCAAGCGATCATGTCGGTCAGCAGCCGGATGTTGGCCTTGGCCAGGCCCGCCACCTTGGCCGCATGCCACAGCTCGGGCAGATCGTCCTGGTGGACCCAGGGCAGCAGCAGGTTCTGGTCGTGCGTGACGCGGGCCTCGCCAGCGGAGAAGCGGTCCGCCAGGCTGGCGGCCGTGTCCAGCTGGTCGCCGGTCGCGTCGCCGGGGGCCTGGCCCAGGCGCTTGAACGACAGCGTCACGGCGCGCAGCTCCGGATTCTTGTGCGCCGTCACGTTCTGCTGCAGCCAGCGGTCGTATTCCGGGTCGGCCTCGGCGCCGGCGCGCACGAACTCGTGCACCTTGGCCGCCGCGCCCTGCAACGGCCGGTGCAGCGCCGGCGGCAGGAACGAGGCGGACACGCGATCCAGCTCGCCCTGGGTGATGGTGTGCGGCGCGCCGTCGATCCCGACGATGCCGCGGTACTCTTCTTCCACCTCGTCGATGTAGTGCTGGCCTTCGGCCTTCACCAGGATCTTGATCCGGGCCTTGTACATGTTGTCGCGGCGGCCCCAGCGGTTGTAGACCCGCACCACAGCTTCCAGGTAGTTCAGCACCTGGTCCCAGGGCAGGAATTCGCGGATCACGCTGGCGATCACCGGCGTGCGGCCCATGCCGCCGCCGACCAGGAAACGGAAGCCCAGTTCGCCGGCCTCGTTCTTCACCAGGTGCAGCCCCACGTCGTGCCAGAAGGTGGCGGCGCGGTCTTCCCGCGCCCCCGAGACGGCGATCTTGAACTTGCGCGGCAGGAAGGCGAATTCCGGGTGCAGCGTGCTCCACTGGCGCAGGATTTCGCAGAAGGGACGCGGTTCGGCGATCTCGTCGGTGGCGATGCCGGCGCGCTCGTCGCTGGTGATGTTGCGGATGCAGTTGCCGCTGGTCTGGATGCCGTGCATGTCGACGCTGGCCA
Organism: Burkholderiales bacterium; assembly: GCA_038244915.1. Lineage (GTDB taxonomy): Bacteria > Pseudomonadota > Gammaproteobacteria > Burkholderiales > Burkholderiaceae_C > Ramlibacter. Next base: position 8,048 of record JBBRSZ010000039.1, read on the forward strand.
GCAGGTCCATCACGTCGGCGCTCTTGCCCAGCGGGATCCAGTTGAACTGCACGTTCTGGCGGGTGCTGAAATGGCCGTAGCCGACCTTCAGGTGAGAACGGACCGAGCCGCCGCCGGGAAAGCTGGCGGGCATCGGCACCGGGCCCAGCGCGTCCTGTTTACGCTGCGCTTCCTGCAGCAGGGCGGCCTCGGGCTGGTCGTAGTCGCGGGCGATGGTGGCCAGCGCGCGCAGCTGGCGGCTGGAGATCTCGCCATACGGCACGGCGATGCGCAGCATCGGTGCGTAACGCTGGATGTACCAGCCGTTCTGCAGCCGCAGCGGCTTGAACTCCTCGTCGCCGAGCGTGCCGGCGAGGTTGCGTTCGAGCTGGTCGCGGTACTGGGAGGCCCGCGCGCGGACGAACTGCCTGTCGAAATCTGTGTATTGGTACATGCGTCTTGGTTGGAAGGCGCATGGCTGCAGCAGCCACGCAAGGGCGCGACTTTAGGGGACCGGCTTATGGAAACAAACGATTTTTTCGTTCGCCTCTTATCCGGATAAGCTTATTCGCCAGCACTGGCGCGGGCTGCAGCCCGGTTGTTCTGCCGGGCCGGATCAAGCGCCCGGGCCAGGTTGCGGGCCAGCGGCAGTGGTTCAGCGTGCACCAGGGCCGCGATCAATTCGCCGGCCAGCGCCGCGAAGGTGAGGCCGCGGGACCCCATTGCGGTGCTGAGCCAGAGGCCGTCCAGGCCATCGCCGCCGACCGCTCCGACCAACGGCCGGCGATCGGTGGAGGCGCAGCGGATGCCGGTCCACGCCTGCAGCTGCTCGGGCGGCGTTGCTGCTTCGAGTTGTTCCGCGAACCTGGGCAACAGCCGGCGCAGGCGTTCCAGGTTGGCTTGCTGGTCGGCCTCGCGCGGTGCGAGGTCGGTGTCGCCCCGGTCGAAGCTGGCACCGCACAGCCACGCGAGTCCTGTCGGGGTCGGCACAGAAGGGATCAGGCTGCCGTCGCCGTTGACCGGGAACGGCGGCAACTGCCGCGTTCCTTCGTGCAATGCCCAGGTGACCTGGCCGCGCACCGCCTGCAATGCGAGGCCTTCCACCAGTGTCTGGCACGCGACCGCCGCCGCGACGATGACGAGTTCGCCCGAGGCCAGCACCTTGCCGTCGGCGGCCAGAGCCTGCCAGCCCGACGCATCGCGCCGAAGCTTCGCAACCTGCGCGCCGCACTGCACCTGCACGCCCGGCTGCGCCAACCACGCTGCCACCAGCCGCGCGGGTCGGATCCACGCCGCTTTCTCGTGCCAGTCGGCGGCGACACTGGTTTCCAGTCCCGCCAGCCATTTCTGCTGCGCGCTCGCTGGCCGGTTCCACACGGCGCTGGCCTCGCAGGCCGTCGGCCTCGCCGGAGTGCCGTCGAGATGGTGCTCCAGCACGCCACTGAGCTCGAAATCCAGCCCCGGCTCGAGCAGCGCCTGCGCCTGTTGCAGCGTGGCCCGCACGCCATCGCGCGAGAGCCGCGATAGCAGGTTGTCGTCGGGCGAGCTGTGCGGCACCAGCACGCCGGCCGGCAGGCCCGAGGCGCCCGAGGCGGGGCCGGGGCCCGCGTCGAGCACCTGCACCGTCCAGCCGCGCCGCGCCATGCTGGCGGCGGCAGCAGCCCCGGCCAGGCCGGCGCCGATCACGATGCAACTGCCGGCAACCACGGGCGGCGGCGGCCGCGGGCCGCGCGGCTCCCAGGCGGGAGCGAATTCGCCGCTGCGCCCGGATGCCCCGTGCTGGTCATGCAACTGGAAGCCATGCCGCTTCAGGCCAGGGGCAAGCTGTGGATCCGGCGCGAGCACCTCGATGGCAGTCCCGCGCCGGCAGCAGCGCGCCAGCGCCTTGAGGTTGAGCCCGTCACTGGCATGCAGCAACACCGCGTCGGCATGGAAGTCCTGCTGGCGCAGCATCTTCTCCAATTCGCCGACGCACAGCGTCAGCAGCACCTGCCCATGCTCGAACACCAGCCGGTGCACGCCGGGCAGCAGTCCGTTCCACTGTCCCGCCAGCGCCTGGACCAGCGCGGCCAGTTCCGGGCGCGATGGCGCGGCCTGCGACAGGTCGGCCGCCGAGGCCGGACTCTCGCTGATCGCCACGTAGTGCAGGATGCGCGGCCGCTGCGGGTCGTCTTTCCAGGCGCGCCAGGCGCCCAGGAAGTTCAGGCCGTCACCGAAGGCGGTGTCCAGGATGCGCCACTGCGGCTGGCCGGTCCAGGCCGCGGCGACGGCCATCGCGTCAGGGCGAAGGGGGGACGTAGCCCTGGGCGACGTCGGCGCCGCCGCCGAAGAAGTGGTTCTCCATCTGCCGCGCCAGGTACTGGCGGGCCCGCTGGTCGGCCAGGTTCAGCCGGTTCTCGTTGACCAGCATGGTCTGCTGCTTGAGCCAGGCGGCCCAGGCTTCCTTGCTGACGCTTTCCCAGATGCGCTTGCCCAGTTCGCCGGGATAGGGCGGGAAATCGAGCCCTTCGGCTTCCTTGCCGAGCTTGATGCATTGGACGGTACGGGCCATGGGGCCTCCTGATTAGCTTATGCGGATTAGCAACTGAGAACTCGGTCGTTCCAGTTTGATGAAGTGGCTTCCAGAATCGTCCATCCGATCAACGATCTTCGAGGAACGAACCCAATGAGCCTGCGCCGCGACTTTATCAAGATTCCGCTGGCTGCCGCTCTGGCCGTCGCCTTGTCCCTGCCGAGCCTGGCGGCGATCGCCCAGCAGGTGACGCTGATGAACGTCTCCTACGACCCGACGCGTGAACTGTTTGCCGAGTTCAACCAGGCCTTCGCCAGGTACTGGAAAGGCAAGACCGGCCAGGACGTGACGATCAAGCAGTCGCACGGCGGCTCGGGCAAGCAGGCCCGCTCCATCATCGACGGCCTGGACGCAGACGTGGCGACGCTGGCGCTGGCCGGCGACACCGAAGCGCTGGTCAGGAACGGCGGCTGGCTGGCCCCGGACTGGCAAAAGAAGTTGCCGCACAACGCCTCGCCCTACACCTCCACCATCGTGCTGGTGGTGCGCAAGGGCAACCCCAAGGGCATCAAGGACTGGGACGACCTGGTCAAGCCCGGGGTCAGCGTCATCACGCCCAACCCCAAGACCTCCGGTGGCGCGCGCTGGAACTACCTGGCGGCCTGGGAATTCGCCAAGCGCAAGTACGGCGGTGACGCCAGGGCCAGGGACTTCGTCGCGAAGCTGTACGCCAACGTGCCCGTGCTCGACACCGGCGCCCGCGGCTCCACCATCAGCTTCGCCCAGCGCGGCCAGGGCGACGTGCTGATCGCCTGGGAGAACGAGGCCTATTTGCTGGACAAGGAATTCGGCGCCAGGTTCGACGTGGTCGCGCCGTCCATCAGCATCCTGGCCGAGCCTGCAGTGGCCGTGGTGGACCGGAACGTGGACAAGAAGGGCACGCGCTCCGTCGCCGAGGAGTACCTGAAATACCTGTACTCGGAAGAAGGCCAGGACATCGCCGGCAAGAACTTCTACCGGCCGGCGGTTTCGCAGAAGGCGCAGGCCAAGTACGCGAAGCAATTCGCCAGGCTGAACCTGTTCACCATCGACCAGGCCTTCGGCGGCTGGGGCCCGGCCGACAAGGCGCACTTCGCCGATGGCGGCAGCTTCGACCAGATCTACAGCAAAGGTAAGTAACTTTGCGGGACAGACCTTCAGCTCTGTCCCCAACCGATCAAGGCGGGGCTAGATCCGGCGCCGGCGCGGCACCACCTGCAACTGGAAGCTCAGCCGCGCCGGCGCGGCGCCGGCGGTCACCGGCCGCGCCGGCATGTCGATCAGCTGGTCGGCATGCCAGACCCGGACCTGGGCCGGTCCATCCGGCACGTCGTCGAACACCGCCTGGCCTTCCGGCGTGGTTTTCATCGACCAGCTGGAATCGGTCACGTACACATAGCCGCGCATCGAGCCATGGATATGGCAGCCCAGTAGCACGCTGCCGGCCTTGTCGACCGTGACGTCCAGTGACTTGGCGGGCTTGCCCGCCGCTTTGCCATCGAGCCGCAACTCGAAGCCGTCGCCCGCCGCCGCCGTGAACTGCGCCGCGCCCGCCGCCGAGCCGCGCACGTGGTGGTCCCAGCTGTCCTGGTTCACGAAGGTCAGCCTGGCGCCAGCCGGCACCAGCGTGAGCGTCGGCACGAACTGCATCCTTTCCTGGGCGATCGTGGCTTCGGTGGGCAATGGGTGCCGGGACTTGCCGCCCGCGGACGGAACGATCACCACCACCGCGTCGGCGACCGGTTTGCCTTCCTTGTCGACGACGGAGACGGAGACGGTGGCGGCGTGGGCCGCGCAGGCCATGGCGAGCAGGGGAATGAGGGCGAAACGCATGGTGTTCAATTCACGGTGATGATGTCGCGGTGCATGTGCGCCAGTTGCGCCAGCAGCTGGTTCTGCGCGCGGAAGGGAATGCCCTGCGCGTCCATCGCCTGCTGCAACACCGCGACCAGCGCATTGAAGTCGCCCTTGCCGATGTCCAGGTTGGCATGAGCCGACTTCATGTCCGCGCCCTGGTAGACGCAGGGGCCGCCGGTGACCTGGCAGAACTGGTCGACCAGCTGCTCCTTGACCCGCTGCTTGTTGGCTTCCTTGAAATGCGGGCCGGTGCGCGGGTCTGCTTCCAGCCGCAGCATGAAGTCGTCCATCAACTTCACCAGGCCGGGCTTGTCGCCGAAGACGTGAAACAGCGCCGGGTTGGCGGGAACGGTCTGCGCGCCCACTGCGGCGGCCAGCGAGAAGGCGATTGAAACGATGATTCTCTTCATGTGATTCTCCAGTGGGGATCAGAACGCGACTTGCGCCGAGAGGTAGGCGCCGGACTGCTTGCGGTTGTCCGTGATGCCCGGAACGATGCGGCCAAGCTGCACGTAGGCCAGCGTCAGCGACAGGTTCTTGCTGGGCGCCCACGCCACGAACACGTCTTTCCAGTCGTCCGCGCGCAGGGCATCGCCCAGGCCCGCCGCGCGCCCCAGCGCTTCCAGGTTGTTGGGCATGCGCCGGTATTCGGCGCCGACGGCGAGGTTGTTCCTCAGCAGCAGCGCGACCGACACTTCGGGCTGCCAGCTGCGGCTGTTGCGCCCCGGCGCGGCCGAGCCGAAGCCAAGCAGGCCGTTCTGGTTGGCATTGGTGTTGCGCAAGGTGGCGTTGACCAGCACACCCTGGGCCAGGAACAGCTTGGTGGCGCTGACGTACAGGTCAGTGCCGCTGGTGCGTGTGCCGAGGAAATCCAGCACCGAACCGAGCGAGCCGGGGTGCGTGCGCTTGTACTGCACGCCGACTGCGATCTGGGGCATGAGCGAATCGCTTTCCAGGATGGCGTCGCCGGCGACCCGCACCTTCAGCCCGGCGATGTCCATCCTGATGTGCTGGCCGGGGCTCACGCCGAAAGGGGCGATTCCATTCAGGGCCAGCGCCGGCCCGGCGTTGAAGCTCTGTTGCGCCAGCGACACCTCGACCCGCTCCCGGTAGCCCAGCGCGGCGCCATACGTCGTCAGGCCGTAGTCCTGCGTGCTGAGCCGCGAGACATTCGCGCTCACGCCGACCTCGCCGGCCGTCGCATTGCTGCCGACGACGGCCCAGGGAGTGAGGCCGCCACCGGCAGCGCCGTCGACGCTGCTGACGCCGCCGGTCAGCACCAGTTTGCCGGTATCGGCGTGGGCCAGGGGGCTGGCAAGGGCTGCGCACGCAAGTGCGACGACCGACATTGGCTTGATCACGGGGTCTCCTGTTCAGGTTGGTTACCCCTGGTTACGCGGTGTGAGCCGAGCTGGATTCAAAACGCATCAGCGAATTGGCAAATCCTGAGAATGCGTGCGGCAAGCGTGGCGTTTTCACCGCGCTTGATCCAGAGCAGGGACGGGGGACCGCGCCGGGGGTCCACTGGAATCCATGCGAGACCGAGGATGAATACCATGGCAGCATCGATCCTTCGCAGGTCCACTGGCGCGCTGATGCTCGCGCTGCTCCCTGCCTTCACGGGTGTCCAGGCCCAGTGCCCCGGCATCCACGTGAAAATCCTGAACATCCGCAACAGCACCGGCACGGTGGCCTGCGCGCTGTTCGACTCGCCGGAAGGCTTCCCCGAGGACTACCTGCGGATGGCGACCAACGTGATGGTGATCAAGATCCGCAAGGACCAGGCGCGCTGCGACTTCGAGGACATCCCGCCAGGCACCTACGCAATGGCCGTGGTGCACGACGAGAACATGGACGGCAAGCTCGACACCAACTTCCTGGGCATCCCGCGCGAGGGCTACGGCTTTTCGAACGACGCGATGGGCGCGCTGGGCGCGCCGCCGTTCTCCGCGGCCAGCTTCCACTACAACGGCCAGAACGTCGAGATGACGATGAGCTTGCGTTACTGAGTGAATCGGCCCGGCGCCGCAGCTCCGTGCTGTTGCCGCGCGACCCATAATCGTGCGGCAGACAACCCACTGGAGCTTCCATGAGCGCAATCAAGATCGCCGTCGTCGTCGGCAGCATCCGCAAGGATTCCATCAACCGCAAGCTGGCGCTGGCGCTGGCCGGGCTGGCCCCGAAGGAGTTCGGCTTCGAGCACGTGGTCATCGACGACCTGCCGCTGTACAACCAGGACCACGACGGCAATCCGTCGGAGCAGACCAAGCGCCTGAAGGCCCACATCAGCGGGTCGCAGGGCGTGCTGTTCGTGACGCCGGAATACAACCGCTCGATTCCCGGCGTGCTGAAGAACGCGCTGGATCTCGGCTCGCGTCCCTACGGCCAGAGCGCCTGGGCCGGCAAGCCGGCCGGCGTGATCGGCGCCTCCGGCGGCGCCATCGGTACCGCGCTGGCGCAGCAGCACCTGCGCAACATCCTGGCCTACCTGGACATGCCGACGCTGAACCAGCCCGAGGCCTTCGTGCAGTTCAAGGAAGGCCTGGTCGATGCGCACGGCAAGATCACCGTCGAGGCCACTGCCAAGTTCCTGCAGGGCTGGATGGACAAGTACGTGGACTGGGTCAAGCGCCACAACGCTTGAGATTCCTCAGTCCAGCTTGGCGCCGGTGGCCTTGACCACCGGCTCCCACTTCCTCATCTCGGCCAGGATGTAGGCGTTGTATTCCTCCGGCGTGGAGGCGATGGTTTCCTGGCCGATGTCGCGCACGCGCTGGGCCACGTCCGGCTGCCGCAGCACGCCGGCAAAATCGTCGCGGATCCGCTTGATAAGGGCGGGCGGTGTGCCGGCCCGCGCCACCAGCCCGAACGCGCCGGAGAACTCGTAGCCCGGCACGGCCGTGGACATCAGCGGCACGCCGGGCGTCAGCGGCGAGGGCTGCGTGCCCAGCACCGCAATCAGCTTGAGCTTGCCGCTTTTCGCATGGTCCACCGTGCTTTGCAGCACCGGGTCGACCATCAGCTGCGTGTGGCCGCCGAGCAGGTCCGTCAGCGCCTGCGCGCTGCCCTTGTACGGCACGTACTGCATCTTCGTGCCGGCCATGGCGTTGAGCCGTTCCATCGCCAGGTAGGTCTGGGTGGTGGCCGAGGCGTACGCCACCTTGCCCGGCTCCTTCTTTGCCAGCGCCACCAGTTCGGCCGGGGTGTTGGCCGGGAACGAGGGATGGGCGTAGAGCGCCATCTGGAAGCCGGTCAGCAGTATCACGCCGGTGAGGTCCTTGAGCGTGTCGTAAGGCATCTTGCTGGTGAGCAGCGGGTTGATCACGTGCGAGCCGGTGACGATGCCCAGCGTGTGGCCGTCGGCCGGCGCCTTGGCCACCACGTCGGTGCCGATCATGGTGTTGGCGCCCGGCTTGTTGTCCACCACCACCGGCTGCTTCCATTGCTGCGACAGCTTCTCGGCGATCTGGCGGGCCAGCGCATCGGTGGCGCCGCCGGGCGGGAAGGGCACGATCAGGCGCACCGCGTGCGTTGGGAAGTCCTGCGCCGTTGCCGCGAGCGGCGCCAGGGCGGCGAGCACGATGGCGCTCGCCAGGGCGCTCCGGCGCGAAAGTCTGATCTGCATGGTGTCTCCTGTGGTCTTTGCCCGATCTTAGCGATGGCGCGCAGGCGAAAAAAAGGCCTGCGGATGCAGGCCTTTCGAAGGAGAGTGGGGAACGATCAGGCGGCGATGGCGGCCCGGTCGTTGGCGGCGGTGAAGGTCGGCACCTTGATGACCGTGTCGGCGGCGCTCATCGCCTGCGCCTTCGCGTCCGGTCCCATCGCCACGCCTTCTGCGCGCACGAAGCGGATGTCGGTCACGCCGAAGAAGCCGAACACGGTGCGCAGGTAGCTCTCCTGGTGGTCCAGGCCGGCCAGCGCCGGGTTGGTCGAATACACGCCGCCCCGGGTCGAGGCCACGATCACCGTCTTGCCGCCGGCCAGGCCCTTCGGGCCCTTGTCGGTGTACGTGAACGTGCGGCCGGCCTGGGCCACGCGGTCGATCCACGACTTGAGCTGGCTGGGCACCGAGAAGTTGTACATCGGCGCGCCGATGACCACCACGTCGGCGGCCAGGAACTGGCTCACCAGGCGCTCGGAGATGGCGTTCTCGCGCTGCTGCACTTCGTTCAGACCCGGCGTGCCCGGGGCGCTGCGAAAGCCCAGCGAATCGACGCTCAGGTGGTTGGGCGTGTCGACCGCCAGGTCGAGGTAGTCGACTTCCGTGCCGGGGTGCGTTGCCAGCCACTGGGCGACGATGCCCCTGGTCAGTTCGCGCGAGACGGAATTGGCACCCAGGGCGCTGGAATCGATGTGAAGCAGTTTCATGAGGTTCTCCTGAAAGATCGGTTTGGTGCCGTGAAAGTATTGTGTGGTGCGGCGAATGCTTTGATAAGCCGGTGGATTCGCGTTACATTGTTCTGTCAGTAGGACGATGGAGGCGACGATGCAAGACCTGAACGACATGCTCTATTTCGCCGAGGTGGTGGACCGGAGCGGCTTCGCGGCCGCCGGACGGGCGCTCGGCATCCCCAAGTCGCGGCTGTCGCGCCGGGTGGCCGAACTGGAGGAGCGGCTGGGCGTGCGCCTGTTGCAGCGGACCACCCGCAAGCTGTCGCTGACCGACGCCGGCGAGCTGTACCACCGCCATTGCGTCGCGATGCGCGAGGACGCCGAAGCGGCCGAAGAAGCGGTGTCGCAGGTGCTGACCGAGCCGCGCGGCACCATCCGCGTCACCTGCCCGGTGACGCTCGCGCAAAGCACCATCGGACGGCTGCTGCCGCGCTTTCTCGAGCGCCATCCGCACGTTCGGGTCGACATGCAGGTGGACAACCGGGTGGTCGACCTGGTGCAGGAAAGCGTCGATGTCGCATTGCGGGTGCGGCCCACCCTGGACGACAGCGGCAGCCTGGTGGTGAAGAACCTCGGCGTCACCTACGCCATGCTGGTCGCCTGCCCGAAGCTGCTGGCGCGGGTGGGAGGCATCGCCGCCACCGACGACCTGCACAAGCTGCCCACCGTGTCGATGTCGGCGGCCGACGGCCGCGCCAGCTGGAAGCTGCTGGGGCCGGGCGGGCGCAGCATCGAGTTGCAGCACCGGCCCTGCTACACGGCCAACGACCTGATGACGCTCAAGTTCGCCGTGCTGAAGGGCACGGGCATGTGCATCCTGCCCGACTACATGTGCGCCGACGAAGTGCGGCAGGGCACGCTGGTCCAGGTGCTGCCTGGATGGGCGCCGCCGCCGGGCGTGGTGCATGCGGTGTTCCCGTCGCGGCGCGGCCTGGTGCCGGCGGTGCGGCGCTTCCTCGACTACCTGGGCGACCACATGCAGGGCGCGCTGGAAAAGTAGCTGTCATGCGCGTGACGCGCGTCAAGCCCGCAATGGCAGTCCGGCGCGCGTTGCCGCCTGCAGGTACACCTCGACATATTGCGCCGCGCTCTTGTCCCAGCCGAATTCGCGCGCCATGCCCTGCACCTGGATGCGCCGCCAGCGGGGCGGATCGGCGTACGCGGCCTGCGCCCGCCGCAGTGCGTCGTTGAAGCCCTGGGCATCGGCGCAGCGCATCACGAAGCCGGTGCCGACGCCGCTCTCGCCGCTGTCGGTCACCGAGTCGGCCAGCCCGCCGGTCGGATTGACCAGCGGCGGCGTGCCGTAGGCCTGGCTGTACATCTGGTTCAGGCCGCAGGGCTCGAAGCGGGACGGCATCAGGAAGCAGTCGGCACCGGCCTCGATCAGGTGGGCCAGGCTTTCGTCGAAGCCCACGTGCACGGCCACCGCGCCGGGGTGGTCCGCAGCGGCCGCCAGCAATGCGTCCTGCAAAGCGGCCTCGCCTTGGCCCAGCAGCACCAGCTGGCCGCCCGCGGCCAGGATGGCAGGCAGGCCCTGCAGCACCAGGTCGATGCCCTTTTGCGAGGTGAGGCGGCTGACGACGGCGAACAGCATCGCGTCGACGCGCGGCTGCAGGCCGCAGCGGGCCTGCAGCGCGGACTTGACCAGCGCCTTGAGCGCGAGCGAGCCGGCGCCGTAGCGATGGGGCAGCAGCGGGTCGACAGCAGGGTTCCACACCGCCGTGTCGATGCCGTTCAGGATGCCGGTCAGGCGGTCGGCCCGCGAGCGCAGCACACCATCGAGGCCGACGCCGGCCGCCCCGGTCTGGATCTCGCGGGCATAGGTGGGGCTGACGGTGGTGATCGCATCGGCGAACTGCAGGCCGCCCTTGAGCATCGACAGCTTGCCCCAGAACTCCACACCCTCGATGCCGCGCCAGTGCCAGGGCAGGCCCAGCGCATCGGCGCTGTCCATGCCGAACAGCCCCTGGAACGCCAGGTTGTGGATGGTCAGCACGCTGGCCGCGACGCAGCCGGCCGGCTCGCTCCAGCGGGCCTGCGCCAGGTACAGCGGCGCCAGGCCCAGCGGCCAGTCGTTGGCATGGACGATGTCGGCTTTCCAGTGCGGCAAGGGGCTGCGCGCAGTGCCCAGCCGGGCGGCGACGTGGGCGAGAAAGCCGAAGCGAAAGGCGTTGTCCACGTGGTCGACGCCCCTGGGATCGACATAGGGACTGCCGGCGCGCTCGTACAGGCCGGGGCAGGCCAGCAGCAGCAGCGGCACGCCGGTGCCGGTCTCGATCTCCAGCAGCTGCGCCGCCGGCCATTGCGCCTCGGCCGGGATCTCGACGCTGGCGCGCACGTCGCCGGCCAGCTGCAGCCCGCTGTAGGCTGGCATCAGCAGCCGCACATCGTGGCCCAGCCGCGCCAGCACCGGCGGCAGGGCGGCGCTGACGTCGCCTAGCCCGCCGGTCTTGACGAACGGCGCGCATTCCGGCGTGGCGAACAGGATCTTCATGGCGCTTGCACCTCGTCGTCGGGCAGCAGCACGGCGAACGGCAGCGGCGGGTGGCCGTCGGCCCCGAACAGCTCGGACAGTTCCAGCACGCCGCCGCCATCCGCGTGGGCAGTTGCCACCACGGTCCGGCCGGTCAACCAGTCGCGCCAGGCGCCGACTTTGTTCAGCGCCGGCTGGTCGGAGCCGATGCGCAGCTGCGTTCCACGCCAGCGGTCCGGGTCCCAGCGCGCCATGTTGCCGTCGCACAGGGTGCAAGTCAGGCGCGTCGCCACCACCAGCACGGCGTCGCTGTCGCGGCTGCGCGCGAACGCCGCGACGTGGGACGCGGCCTTGCCTTCGGCCGTCACCGGCAGGTAGGCACCGTGCTGCATGAGTGACGCCCGCGTTTGCCGCAACCGCAGCATCCGCCAGGTGAGAAGCTGCTTGATGCGGCTGTCGGCCGGGTCGGCGAACAGCTCCCGCCACTGGGCAGGCGAGGGATGGCCGGCGGCGTACAGGGGCTCGAGTCCCTGCAACTGCACAGCGAGCCGGGCGAAGTCCACCGGCGTGCGGTTGTCCGGGTCGACCAGCCGGAAGTTCCATTCCTCGCAGCCCTGGTACAGGTCCGGCATGCCGGGCGCAGTGAACTTGAGCGCCAGCTGGCTCATGCTGTTGTGCAGGCCGAACGGCGCGATGCCGGCCACGAACTCCTGCAGGTCGGTCAGGAAGGGGTTGGGGCCGCTGGAGCGCAGCAGGCCGTCGATGCAGGCCTTGAGCGCGGCCTCGTAGCTCTCGTCCGGGCTGGTCCAGCTGGTGCGGCACTTGGCCTCGCGCACCACCTTGAGCATGTAGGCCTGCACCCGCTCGCGCAACGCGTCGATGGCGGCGGGCGAGGGCGCCTGCGCCGGCCAGACGCCGGCCAGGGTCTGGAACAGCAACCACAGGTCGTTGCGCGACGGCGCCGGGCCGGCGTCGGTTTGCGCCAGGTAGCGCTGCGCCATCTCCGCCCAGCGCTCGGCCCGCGCCAGCCAGGCGTCCGGCAGCTCGGACAGCACGTCGATGCGCGCGCGCAGGTCTTCCGAGCGCTTGCTGTCGTGGGTGGAGGTGGCCAGCATGCTGTGCGGCCTGAAGCGGGCCCGGGTCTGGTTGGCGGCGTGGAAGGCCGCCACCGAAATGCCGAAGCGGCCCGGGTCGCCGCCGACGTCGTTCAGGGACACCAGCCGCAGGTAGCGGTAGCAGGCCGTGTCTTCCACCGCCTTGGCCATCACCGGCGCGGTGAACTGCTGCCAGCGCGCCAGCAAGCGCTGGCGCAGCGCCGCGTCGACCTCCACGGTGCCGAGCAGCACGCCGCGCAGGTGGTCCAGCACCGCGGCCTCGGCGCCGCCCAGGCGCCGCCGCGCGGCGGCGATCGCCCATTCCGTGTGCTGGCTGTCGGTGGCGGTCGGCTGCTCGCCCGCCCGCAGGTAGGTGCGGTAGACCGGGAACGCCGCCGCCACTTCCGCCAGCGCGACCCGCAAGCGGTTGCGGGTGAAATCGCAGGTGCGGCGGTCGGCCTGGCTGATGCGCGCCAGCTGGCCGCTCAGCCAGTCCAGCTCGCTGAAGAGCGACGTTTCGATGATCAGCTTCTTGCAGCGGTAGACGATGGTCTCGAAGCTGTCGGTTTCGCCGCTGAAGGCGCGGTAGACGCGGTCGAACTCCGCGGCGCGCTCGCTGTCCACGAACAGCGCATTGACCAGGCTGGCGAAGCGGTAGCCGGTGCCGCCATGCACCGGCCAGCCGGCCGGCAGCATCTCGTGGTCGGCCAGGATCTTTTCCACCACGAGATACAGGGCGCGCGGTTCGCCGCCGCTGACGGCGGCCATGGCGGCGAAGCGGGCCTGCAGCCGCTCGAAGTACTGCTGCGGGTCGCTCAGGCCGTCGGGATGGTCGATCCGCAGCGCCGACAGCTGGCCATCCTGCAGCCAGCGCAGCACCCGCCGGTGGGTCGCCTCGAACACGCTGGCGCGCTCCATCCGCAGGCCGGCCAGCGTGTTGACGTCGAAGAAGCGCCGGTAGTTGACGTCGTCGCTGGCCACCCGCCAGTCGGCCAGCCGCCAGGCCTGGCGCGAAATCAGCTGGTGCAGCGGGTCGTGGCTGGCGCTGTCGCCGGGATGGCCATTGAGGTGCTGCAGGCAGCGGCCGATCCATTGCGCCAGCCAGTCGTGCCGGTGGACCAGCCGGGCCAGCGAGCGTTTGTGCAGCGCGCAGTCGCGCAGGCGGCGCTGGCGCGACTGCGGGTCGGTCTGCTCGCGCGCCGGCAGCTGCGAGAAGGCGTCCAGCAGCGAGGCGACGACGGCATGCGCGTCGCGCTCGCTATCGTCTCCGGCATGGGGCCACGGCGCCGCGCCGAAGATGTCGGGCGTGTGGCGCGGATCGACCGGAAATCGGTGGCCGAAGTAACGCAGGCTGAACTCGCCGGCCTCGGCGTCGAACTGCAGCCGCAGCTCGCCGGCGTCCAGCACCTTGCCGTAGTGGTCGCCCAGCACCGGCAGCAGCAGCCGGCCTGCCATGCCCGGCAGGTCCGGGTGCCACTCGATGTCGAAGGTCTCGGCATGCGGCGAGGCCGGTCCGTGCTCCAGCACGTCCAGCCACCAGGCGTTGTCGGTCTCCAGCACGCCCATGTGGTTGGGCACCACGTCCAGCATCTGGCCCATGCCGTGGCGCCGCAGCGCCTGGCACATGCGCTCGTGCGCCTCGTCAGTGCCGACCTCCGGATTGAGCTGGCCGTGGTCGACGATGTCGTAGCCGTGGGTGCTGCCCGGCCGCGCCTTCAGGTAGGGCGAGCTGTAGAGGCAATCGATGCCCAGCGCGGCGAGATAGGGCACGGCGGCCGTGACGTCGTCGAAGCGGCAACCGGCGTGGAACTGGATGCGGTAGGTGGACAGGGGCACCTGCGCGCTCTCCAGGGGCGCCACGTCCGCGGCGTCGGTCGGCGCCGGGCCGGTGCGCTGCTCGCGCAGGACGGCGGCCACGCCCAGGAAGCGCGCGTCCTCGCCCAGCCGGTCGACCGGCACCGAGACCTTGCGCCGCCAGTTGGGGTACGTCTGCTCGCTGGTGCCGGGCACGTTGACCTGCAGCAGCTGGCCGGTGACGTCTTCCAGCTGCACGCCCACCAGCCAGCAAGGCGTGCGGGCGAGATAGCCGTAGACCGCTTCCACCAGCGCCGGTGTGGCGTCGGGCAGCGACGTCGGCTGGACGGTGGCGCCGGCCGGCAGCAGGCCCTGGTGGTCGAGTGCCAGCAGCAGCCGGGCCCGGTCCTGCGCGCGGTCGATCACCGCCCGGTCGAAGCTGCCCTGGTCCGGGAACAGCCCGAGCCGGTGCTGCAGTTCGAGGTCCTCGCCGCGCCAGAACCCGCGCAGCGTCGGCAGGTCGTGCGTGCTGACCACGGCCAGCGCCTGCGCGTGCCATTGGCGGGGCGGGCGGAAGCTGCCGTCCTCGCTGCGCTCGAACAGCAGCGGCCGGTAGGACAACAGCGTCTTTTCCTGCATGGCCTGGCGCATCTCCGGCGCCACGTTGCCCAGGTCCTCGCCGATCACCATGCACTGGTGGCGGTGGCTCTCCAGCGCCAGGATGCCCAGCAGCGCCTGCAGCGGATAGCGCACGTAGGTGCCGCCCTCGCTGCCGGTCCAGAACAGCCGCATCAGGCCCATCACGTGGTCCAGCCGCAGCGCGCCGGCATGGCGCATGTTGGCGCGCACGGTGTCGATGAAGGGCCGGTAGCGGCCGGCCTCCAGCCGCAGCGGGTTGAGCGGCGGCAGGCCCCAGTCCTGGCCCGCGGTGGCCAGCGGGTCGGGCGGCGCGCCGACGTGCATGCCCAGCGCGTACATGGCCGGATCGCTCCAGGTGTCCGAGCCGCCCTCGTTGACGCCGACGGCCAGGTCGCAGTACAGGCCCAGTCCCATGCCATGCGAGCGCGCCAGCTGCTGCGCCGCTTCCAGTTGCTCTTCGGCCAGCCACTGCAGCCAGAGCCGGTACTCCACCGCGTCGGCGTGGTCACGCGCGAATGCCGCGACGCCTTCGCCCTGCGGATCGCGCATGGCCTCGGGCCAGGCCGGCCAGCCCCAGACCTCGGCGTCGGCCGCGAACAGGTGCGCCTGCAGCGCCTCGAACAGGGCATGGCGGCCCAGCGTCTCGCGCCGCGCCCGCGAATAGGCGCTGAAGCGATGCCCGCGCGGCGTGCCCGCTTCGAGCTCGTGCGCCCGGAAGTGCGGCCACAGCTGCGCGAGCACTTCCTCCTTGGCCGCCAGCACGCCGGGGTAGTCGACCATCTCGCCGGCGCGCAGCTCGCGCAGGCGCTGCTGGAAGGCTTCGCTGTCCACCAGCACCGCGGCCGCGCGGCAGGCTGGCAACTCGGGCAGCGACTGCACGTCGATGTAGATCGGGTTCATCGCGTTGCGGCTGGACGGGCTGTACGGGCTCGCCACGTCGGGCCGGTGCGGGAACAGGGCGTGCACCGGGCTCAGGCCGATGAAGGACGCGCCTTGCCGCGCGACAGCGACGGCCAGCTGCCGCAGGTCGCCGAAATCGCCGATGCCCCAGTTGCGCGAGGAGCGCAGCGCGTACAGCTGGATGGTGCAGCCCCACCAGCGCTGGCCGGCCGCCAGCGCCGGGTGGACCCAGCAGCGCGCAGGCGCTATGACGACCATGCAGTCAGCGGCCTGCCCGTCCACCCGCAGCCGGTAGTAGCCGGGCGCGAGCTCGTCGCCCAGGTCGATCACGGCCTGGCCGTCCTGCTCGAAGGTCTCGCCGCTGCGCGCCGCGTCCGCGTCCGGCGCTTCCGCGTGCAGCTGCCAGCGCAGGGGGCCGGTCGCCGCCAGCTGGATTCTTGCGCAAGTTCCCTCCTGCTGGACCAGGACGGGCGGCAGCAACGGACTCGCGCCAGAAGAAATGGCTTGCGGCGCATCGGGGTCGAAGCCCATCGCCGCCAGGGCCTTGCGCAGCACCGGCTCCGGCACTGCCTTGTCCTCGCCGTAGAAGCTGTAGTAGCGGGTGGCAACGCCGCTGCGCTCGGCCAGCTCCAGCAGCTCAGGCGAGGGGCGGGTCGAATCGGTCATGCGTTGGTGGATGGGGCGGCTGCGCCATTGTTGCCCACCCACCAGAGGGCGGACCAGGCCGGCCACTGGCGGGCGCGCGGATCGGCGTCGGACCGCTGGTGCTGGAACACCACCCTGGCATCGGCCGGGGCGCCATGGCTGCCGACCCCGATGTCGATCGCGGCCGCCCCGATGTTCAGGTCGAGCGCCAGCAGCGTGCCGTCTCCATAGCGCCAGCGCACCCGGATGCCGGTGCCGCCGATCCGCTCCGAGCGGTGCTGGCCGGTGAGCAGCAGGTGCTGGCGCGGCGTGATCTCGCTGCGGCGCGCGGCCAGCGCGTCGCGCACGCGTTGCAGCCAGCGGCGGCCGCTGTCGGTGTCGCGTTGGGCCGGGTCCGGACGGCTGGCGGCGAAGGTGCCGGCGCTGCACGGGTCGGGCAGTTCGATGCCGCCATTCGCGCCGGCCGCGTGGCCGAATTCGCGCTGGCGGCCTTCGCGCACCGCCTGGCGCAGCTCGCCGTCCCAGTCGGCGAAATACAGGAAGGGCGTGGTGGCGCCGACCTCCTCGCCGAACAACAGCAGCGGCGTGGCCGGCGTCAGCAGCGCCAGCAAGGTGGCGAGTTCGGCCGCAGCCGGCGGTACCAGCCGGGTCAGGCGGTCGCCGAAGGCGCGATTGCCGACCTGGTCGTGGTTGTGGGCGCAGTTGACCATCGCGCCCAGGGGCTGCGGCGGGGCCGCGATGCATTGCTCGCGTGCGCCGCCCGGTCGCCGGTGCGCGCCCTCGAACAGCATGCCGTGGGTGAGCGAGCGGGCCAGCAGCTGCACCGGCTGGACACCGTAGTCGTGGTAATAGCCGCTGCTGTCGCCCGTGAGAGAGACATAAAGCGCGTGGTGGAAATCGTCGTTCCACTGGCCGTCGTAGCGTCCGGGCTCGGGGCCGGTGGCGAGCCGCTGGTGCGCGTTGTTCTCGTTCTCGGTGACCAGGTGCACATGGCGCGAACCGGCGGCCGCGCGCACGCGGCGCGAGAGCTCGTCGAGCAGGTCGGGCCGGCTGCCGTCGACGATCGCGTGCGCGGCGTCCAGCCGCAGGCCGTCGATGCGGTATTCCTGCACCCAGTACAGGGCGTTGTGGATGAAGAAGTCGCGCACCGGGCCGCAGCCGGGCCCGTCGAAGTTGAGGGCGGCACCCCAGGGGCTGTGGTGCGTCGTCGAAAAGAACTGCGGCGCGTAGCCGCCCAGGAAGTTGCCGTCCGGCCCGAAGTGGTTGTAGACCACGTCCAGGAACACCATCAGGCCCAGCCGGTGGGCTTGCTGGACGAAGTCCTTGAGGTCCCGCGGCGTGCCGTAGGCGGCATGCGGCGCGAACGGCAGCACGCCGTCGTAGCCCCAGCCGAAGCGCCCGCCGAACGCGGCCAGCGGCATCAGCTCGATGGCGGTGATGCCCAGGTCGACCAGTTGCTGCAGCTGCTGCGCTGCCGCCGCGAAAGTGCCTTCGCGCGTGAAGGCGCCGACGTGCAACTCGTACAGCACGACCTCGCTCCACGGCCGGCCGTTCCAGCCGTCGTCCCATTCGAATTGGCCGGGGTCGATCACGCAGCTGGCGGCATGCACGCCGTCCGGATTGCTGCGCGACGTCGGATCCGGCACCAGCAGCTCGCCGTCGATCCGCCAGCGGTAGCGGCTGCCGGCGGCGGCTTGCGGCTCGAAGCAATGCCACCAGCCGTCGCCATCGGGTCGGGCCGGTCGCAGGCGCTTGCCGTCGGTGTCGAGCGCCAGCTCGCAATGGCTGGCGGCCGGTGCCCAGAGCCGGAAGTCCACGCCGCCGCCGGCGCGCGGCGCCGCCCCGAACGGCATCGCGTGGACGCAGCGCATGTCAGACCCCGAAGCGAACGTGGGGGCGCATCTTCATGCGCCGGTGGGCTGGACCAGCACCGCCATCGCGTGGCTTTGCAGCTCCAGCTGGCCGCCAGCGTCGATCGATCCGGCATCGGCGGCGCTGAAGTGGCCGCGGGCCGTGTCGATGCGCATCTGCCAGGCCGGCGTGCCATCGGCTTGCGGCGGCAAGGTGAAGCTGGCGGCTTCGCCCGAGGCGTTGAAGGCCAGCAGCACCGTCGGACCGGGCTCGCCGGCGCAGCGGCCATCGAGCAAAGCGGCGACGCAGCGCACCGCCGGGTCGTCCCATTCCTCCTGCGTCATCTCCTGGCCCCAGACGCTGTACCAGCCGATATCGCGCACGCCCTGCTCGTTGGCGTCGCCGGACAGCCATCCGTTTTGCCGCAGCACCGGCAGTTCGGTGCGCAGGGCGATCAGCGCCCGGACGAAGTCGACCAGCCGCTGGTGTTGGCCGGCCCGCTGCCAGTCGAACCAGCTCACCGCGTTGTCCTGGCAGTAGGCATTGTTGTTGCCGCCCTGGGTGCGGCTCATTTCGTCGCCGCCCAGCAGCAGCGGGACGCCGCGCGACACCAGCAGCGTCGCCAGGAAGTTGCGCTGCTGCCGTTGGCGCAGCGCCAGCACCTGCGCATCGTCGGTCTCGCCTTCCTCGCCGCAGTTCCAGCTGCGGTTGTGGCTTTCGCCGTCGCGGTTGTCTTCCTGGTTGGCCTCGTTGTGCTTGTCGTTGTAGCTGACCAGGTCGTGCAGCGTGAAGCCGTCGTGCACGGTGATGCAATTGACGCTGGCCACCGGGTTGCGGCGCGAGCCGGCGTAGATGTCGGCCGAGCCGCACAGGCGGGCCGCGAATTCGCGGATCGCGCCTTCCGAGCTGCGCCAGAAGTCGCGCACCGCGTCGCGGTAACGGCCGTTCCACTCCGACCAGCCGGCCGGGAAGCCGCCGACCTGGTAGCCGTTCTCGCCGATGTCCCAGGGCTCGGCGATCAACTTGACCCGGCACAGCACCGGGTCCTGGGCCACGGCCGCCAGGAAGGGCGCGCGGTGGTCGAACTCGCCGGCGCCATTGCGGCTGATGGCCGGTGCCAGGTCGAAGCGAAAGCCATCGACGTGCATCTCCTGCACCCAATATCTCAGGCTGTCCATCACCAGCCGCAGCGTGTCCGGATTGCTGGCATCCACCGTGTTGCCGGTGCCGGTGAAGTCGACGCAATAGCGCGGGTCCGGCGCCAGCCGGTAGTAGGCGGCGTTGTCGATGCCCTTGAAGCACACCGTGGGGCCGAGATGGTTGCCTTCGGCCGTGTGGTTGTAGACCACGTCCAGGATCACCTCCAGCCCGGCGGCGTGCAGGGCCTTGACCATGCCCTTGAACTCGGCCAGGCCGGCCTGGCCCGCCTGCGAGCTGTAGCGCGGGTCGGGGGCGAAGAAGCCGACGCTGTTGTAGCCCCAGTAATTGCCCAGGCCCAGCTCGATCAGGCGGCGTTCGTCGTTGAAGGCATGCACCGGCAGCAACTCCACCGCCGTCACGCCCAGGCGCTTGAGGTGGGCGATGGCGGCATCGTTCGCCAGCCCGGCGTAGGTGCCGCGCAGCGCCTGCGGAACGTCCGCCAGCTGCCTGGTGAAGCCCTTGACGTGCATCTCGTACAGCACGCTGCGGTCCATCGGGATCGCCGGCGGGGCGTCGTCACCCCAGTCGAAGCGGTCGTCCACCACCACGCACTTGGCGGCCTCGGCGCCGTTGTCCTGCGGGTCGGGCAGCAGGTCCTGTTCCTCGCTGCCCAGGGTGTAGCCGTACTGCCAGGCCGCGCCGCGCAGCGGCCGGTCGAGCGCGCGCGCGTACGGGTCGAGCAGCAGCTTGGCCGGGTTGCAGCGCTGGCCGGCGTCCGGCTGGTACGGGCCGTGCACCCGCAGGCCGTACAGCGCGCCGGCCGCCAGCCCGGGCACGAAGCCGTGCCAGGCGGCGTCGCTGCGGCCGGGCAGGGCGATCCGCTGCAGCTCGCGCTGGCCGTCGGCGTCGAACAGGCAGATCTCCACCTGGTCGGCGACGCCGGAAAACACCGCGAAGTTGACGCCGCCATCGCGCAGGCTGGCGCCCAGCGGCCAGGGCCGGCCGGGCTCGCACGCGAACGTCATGTGACCACCTCGATCCGCGGCGGGGTGTCGATGCCGGGCGGCGCCGGTTCCTCCAGTGTCAGGAAGGACGCCGTGGTGGTGGCGCGCGGCGGGAAGAAGCCGGCCGGCACCACCACGATCCCGCTGTCGGTCACCGTGAAGCGCTTGCGGTCCTGCGCCAGGTCGAAGCCGATCCGCTCGTTCGGCGGCACGTCGTTGTCCTGGTCGACGATCGCCCGCCGCACCAGGGCGCCGGCGCCGATGCGCGAGCGCTCCATCACGATGCAGTGTTCCAGCCGGGCGTCGCGCTCCACCAGCACCGAGCGCCGCAGCATCGCGTGGTCCAGCGTCGCGCCGTCGACCACGCAGCCGGAGCCGACCACCGAGCGGTTGATCGCGCCGTTCTCGATCTGGGCCGACTCGGCCTGGTCGGGGCTGGCGTAGATCGGCCAGCGGCTGTTGGTGATGTGGAACTTCGGCGCCGCGCCCAGCGTGTCGAAATGCGCCTCGAAGTACGAGTCGATGGTGCCGACGTCGCGCCAGTAGGCGTGCTCCTCGTACGATTCGGTGCCGGGAATGCTGTTGCTGTCGAAGTCGTAGGCCACCAGCTTGTGGCTCTCGACCATCGACGGCAGGATGTGCCTGCCGAAATCGGTGTCGCCGGATTCGTGCATCCGGTGCAGCGCCTGCAGCAGCACGTCGGCGTTGAACAGGTAGTTGCCCATGGAGGCGAGCACATGGGTGCTGCTGCCCGGCATCGGCTGGGCCTGCTGCGGCTTTTCCCTGAAGTCGGTGATGCGGTGCGCGTCGTCGATCCCGACGATGCCGTAGTCGCAGCACTGCTCCAGCTTGACCGGGATGGTGGCGACGCTGGCCTGCGCCCCCGTCTTCACATGGAAGTCGAGCATTTGCCGCACGTCCATCCGGTAGACGTGGTCGGCGCCGAACACGGCCACGATGTCGGGCTTGAAGCTCTCGATCAGGTGGATGTTCTGGAACACGGCGTCGGCCGTGCCCTGGAACCACTCCGGGCCGTTGTGCGTCTGCGGCGGCACCACGGTGACGAAGTGGTCCCGCAGGAACGGCGTCATGCTCCAGGACTGGCGCACGTGCTCGATCAGCGACTGCGACTTGTACTGCGCCAGCAGGTAGATCGAGAAGATCTCGGAGTTGACCAGGTTGGACAGCACGAAGTCGACGATGCGGTGCTTGCCGTCGAAGGGCACGGCCGGCTTGCAGCGGCTGGCCGTGAGCGGATGCAGGCGCGAGCCTTCGCCGCCGGCCATGACGAAGGCCAGCACTTTATGGTTTTGGGGCATCGGTCGGGGCTCCGGGAAGGACGGGGGGAAATGAAGCCGGCGGCTGGTCGCACAGCACCAGCGTGGCCAGCGGCGGCAGCGTCAGCAGCGCGCTGGCCGGCTGGTCGCCCAGCGGCTGGTCGACTGCCTGCACCACACCCAGGTTGCCGACGCCGCTGCCGCCATAGACGGCCGCGTCGCTGTTGAGGAGTTCGTGCCAGGCGCCGGCATGCGGCAGGCCCACCCGCAGTCCGTGGCGGATATCGGGTGTCATGTTGCACAGCACCAGGACGATGGCGTCACTGTCGTCGTCGCGGCGAAAGAACGCCAGCACGGTGGGGTCGTGCGCATCCAGCGGCGCCCAGGAGAAACCGCGGCTGTCGAAGTCGTGGCGGTGCAGCGCCGGCACCCGGCGGTAGGCCGCGTTGAGGTCGGCGATCCAGCGCGCCACGCCGGCGTGGGCGGGCAACTCCCACAGCGGCCAGTCCAGCGTGCGTTCGTGGTGCCACTCGCGCGCCTGGCCGAATTCCCCGCCCATGAACAGCAGCTTCTTGCCGGGATGGGCCCACATGTAGCCGTACAGCGCGCGCAGGCCGGCGAAGCGCTGCCACTCGTCGCCGGGCTGGCGCTCCAGCAGGCTGCCCTTGCCGTAGACCACCTCGTCGTGCGACAGCGGCAGGATGAAGTTCTCGTTGAACGCATAGACGGCGGAGAAGCGGATGTCGTCGCCGTGCCATTTGCGGAAGATGTGCGGCCGCGCGATGTAGCGCAGCGTGTCGTTCATCCAGCCCATGTTCCACTTCATGCCGAAGCCCAGGCCGCCGTCGTGCACCGGCCGGGTCACGCCGGGCCAGGCGGTGGATTCCTCGGCCATCACGTGCACGTCGGGGAACTGCGCGTAGACCGTGGCGTTGAGGTCCTGCAGGAACTGCACGGCCTCGTGGTTCTCGTTGCCGCCCTCGTGGTTGGGCAGCCACTGGCCGGGTTCGCGGGCGAAGTCCAGGTACAGCATCGACGCGACGGCATCGACCCGGATGCCGTCGAAGTGGTATTTCTCCAGCCAGAACACGGCGTTGCTGATCAGGAAATCGCGCACCTCGTAACGGCCGTAGTTGAAGATCAGGCTGTTCCATTGCGGATGGAAGCCCAGCCGCGGGTCGGGGTGTTCGTACAGCGCGGTGCCGTCGAAGCGGGCCAGCGCGAAGGCGTCGGACGGAAAGTGCGAGGCCACCCAGTCCAGGATCACGCCGATGCCGCGCTGGTGCAGCGTGTCGATCATCGCCATCAGGTCCTGCGGCGTGCCGTAGCGGGCGGTGGGCGCGTAGTAGCCGGTGGTCTGGTAGCCCCAGGAGCCGTAGAAAGGGTGCTCGCTCACCGGCATCAGCTCGACGTGGGTGAAGCCCAGCGTCTCGCAATGCGCCGCCAGCCGCAGCGCCAGCTCGCGGTAGTTGAGGAACTTGCCGTCCTGCGTGCGCTGCCAGGAGCCCAGGTGCACCTCGTAGATCGAGATGGCGCTGGCGTGCGATTGCGTGGCGGCGCGACCGGCCATCCAGCCCTGGTCGCTCCAGTCATAGGCCAGGTCCCAGATTTCGGAGGCGGTGCCCGGCGGGTGTTCGCAACGCAGCGCGTAGGGATCGGCCTTGTCCTGCCAGCCGCCGCTGGCGTCCTCGATCCGGTACTTGTACTGGTCGCCGGGCTTGGGGCCGGTCACGCCGCCGCTCCAGCGGCCGCTGCCGTCCTGCAGCAACTGCAGCGGCTGCGGCTGCCAGCCGTTGAAGCTGCCGACCACGGCCACCGAGCGGGCGTTGGGAGCCCAGACGGTGAAGGTCGTCCCCTCGGCGCAATGTTGCGCCCCCATGACCTCGAACTGCCGGTGGTGGTGGCTGGGAACCCCCTGGCAAGGCGGCTGCGGCAGCAGGGATGGCGTCGAGGCGCCCGGAAGGGTTTGGCTGGGCGTCATGGCGGATCAATGGGCGACCTATTCTTGCCGCGCCCGGGTCCAGGCTGTGCAGGAAGCGGTTGTGCCATCGAGTAGGTTCGAGCCTACAGCGGCAACGCCTGGAGGACTACCGCGATGCCCAACATGCACGTCTCATATGCCTGATACGAGATAAATTAACAACGACATCGTCGTTTGAGTTTGAAGGGGCCGTCCCCACAATTGGTCGATGCATCGCAACACCAAGACTTTCCTGGCCGCCCTGGCCCTGGCCGCCAGCGGCCTCGCATCCGCCCAGCAGACCCTGCTCAACGCCTCCTACGACGTGGCGCGCGAGTTCTACAAGGACATCAACGCCGCCTTCGTGCCGGCCTACAAGAAGGCCACCGGCAAGGACGTGAAGATCGACCAGGCCCATGGGGGCTCCAGCGCGCAGGCCCGTGCCGTGGCCGACGGCCTGGACGCCGACGTGGTGACCATGAATACCACCACCGACATCGAATTCCTGGCGGAGAAGGGCGTGGTGGCCAAGGACTGGGCCAGGCGCTTCCCCGACAATGCCTCGCCGACCTCGTCGACCATGCTATTCCTGGTGCGCAATGGCAATCCCAAGGGCATCAAGGACTGGGACGACCTGGTCAAGCCCGGCGTGCAGGTGGTGGTGGTCAATCCCAAGACCGGCGGCAACGGCCGCTATGCGTATCTCGCGGCCTGGGGCTACGTGAAGAAGAAGGGCGGCACCGACGCCCAGGCCCAGGAATTCATGGCCAAGCTGTACAAGAACGTGCCGGTGCTGGCGCGCGGCGGCCGCGACGCCACCACCGCCTTCCTGCAGCGCAACACCGGCGACGTGCTGATCACCTTCGAATCGGAAGTGGAATCCGTCAACAAGGAGTTCGGCGCCGACAAGGTCGACGCGGTCTATCCCTCGATCAGTATCGTGGCCGAGAACCCGGTGGCGGTGGTCGAGCGGACAGTGGCCAAGAAGGGCACGGCCGACCTGGCCAAGGCCTACCTGAACTTCCTGTATTCGGAAGAAGGCCAGGAGATCGCAGCGAAGCATTCGATCCGCCCCCGCTCGCCGACCGTGCTCAAGAAATACGCCGCCACCTTCAAGCCGATCAAGCTGTTCACCGTCCAGGAGCTGTTCGGCTCGCTGTCCGAAGCGCAGAAAGTGCACTTCAACGACGGCGGCCAGTTCGACAAGATCTACACGGTGAAATGAGCGCGGCCAGCATCGGCGTGCCGCTGCCCGCGGTGGCGGCGCGCGCCCCGGGCGGCAACCGCAAGGTGCTGCCCGGTTTCAATCTCACGCTCGGCTACACGCTGCTGTACCTGAGCCTGATCGTCCTGATCCCGCTCTCGGCGCTGGTGTTCAAGACCTTCACCCTGAGCTGGGAGCAGTTCTGGGCGGCGGTGAGTTCGCCCCGCGTGCTCGCTTCCTACCGGCTCACTTTCGGCGCTTCGCTGATCGCGGCGCTGGTGAACGTGGTGTTCGGGTTGCTGGTGGCCTGGGTGCTGGTGCGCTACAAGTTTCCCGGCAAGAAGATTGTCGACGCGCTGGTGGACCTGCCCTTCGCGCTGCCGACCGCGGTGGCCGGCATTTCGCTGACGGCGCTGCTGGCCGGCAATGGCTGGATCGGCCAGTATCTGGAGCCGCTGGGCATCAAGCTGGCATTCAACCCGAACGGCGTGGTGATCGCGCTGATCTTCATCGGCCTGCCGTTCGTGGTGCGCACCGTGCAGCCGGTGCTGGAAGACACCGAGAAGGAACTGGAAGAAGCGGCGATGTGCCTGGGCGCGACCCGCTTGCAGACCTTCACCCGCGTGATCTTTCCCGCCATCGCGCCAGCCTTGCTGACCGGCTTCGCCATGGCCTTCGCCCGCGCCATCGGCGAGTACGGCTCGGTGATCTTCATCGCCGGCAACATGCCGATGGTCTCGGAGATCACGCCGCTGGTGATCATCGGCAAGCTGGAGCAGTACGACTACGCCGGCGCCACGGCGGTCGCGACGGTCATGCTGATGCTGTCCTTCGTGTTGCTGCTGGTCATCAATGCGCTGCAGGCCTGGCAGCGCAAGCGCTCGGGGGCATGAGATGAGCGCAGGCAATCTGTCGGGCAAGCGCGTCGTCACCACCGAGGCGCCGTGGGTGCGCTGGACGCTCACCGGGATCGCGCTGGCGTTCCTGTTCCTGTTCCTGCTGCTGCCGCTGGCGGCGGTGTTCGCCGAGGCCCTGCGCAAGGGCCTGGGCGCCTACCTCGAGGCCTTCAGGGAGCCGGACGCCTGGTCGGCGATCTGGCTGACCCTGGTCACGGCCGCCATCGCGGTGCCGCTGAACCTGGTGTTCGGCGTGGCGGCGGCCTGGTGCATCGCCAAGTACGAGTTCCGCGGCAAGGCCTTCCTCACCACGCTGGTGGACCTGCCGTTCTCGGTCTCGCCGGTGGTGGCCGGCCTGATCTACGTGCTGATGTTCGGCGCCCAGGGCTGGTTCGGCCCCTGGCTGGCGGCGCACGACATCAAGATCATCTTCGCTGTGCCCGGCATCGTGCTGGCGACCATCTTCGTCACCTTCCCGTTCATCGCCCGCGAGCTGATCCCGCTGATGCAGGCGCAGGGCAACGACGAGGAGATGGCGGCGATCGTGCTGGGCGCCAGCGGCTGGCAGACCTTCTGGCACGTGACGCTGCCCAACATCAAGTGGGGGCTGATCTATGGCGTGATCCTGTGCAACGCGCGGGCCATGGGCGAATTCGGCGCGGTCTCGGTGGTGTCGGGGCACATCCGCGGCCAGACCAACACCATGCCGCTGCACGTTGAAATCCTCTACAACGAATACCAGTCTGTGGCGGCCTTCGCCGTGGCTTCGCTGCTGGCGCTGCTGGCGCTGGTCACGCTGGCGATCAAGAGCGTCGTCCAGTGGCGGCACGAGCGCGAGATGAAGGTGGCCGCGCAAGCGCCGCCCGAGCGACCATCGAAGGAGATTCCATGAGCATCGAAATCCGCAACGTCAGCAAAAAGTTCGGCGACTTCCAGGCGCTGGCCGACGTTTCCCTGGACATCCATTCGGGCGAGCTGATCGCCTTGCTCGGCCCCTCGGGCTGCGGCAAGACCACGCTGCTGCGCATCATCGCCGGCCTCGAAACAGGCGACGCCGGCAGCATCCTGTTTTCCGGCGAAGACACCACCGACGTCCATGTGCGCGACCGGCAGGTCGGCTTCGTGTTCCAGCACTACGCGCTGTTTCGCCACATGACGGTGTTCGAGAACGTCGCCTTCGGCCTGCGCGTCAAGCCGCGCGGCCAGCGGCCCAGCGAGGAGCAGATCAAAAAGAAGGTGCACGATCTGCTGGGGCTGGTGCAACTCGACTGGCTGGCCGACCGGTTCCCGTCCCAGCTCTCGGGCGGCCAGCGCCAGCGGATCGCGCTGGCTCGGGCGCTGGCCGTGGAGCCCAAGGTGCTGCTGCTGGACGAACCGTTCGGCGCGCTGGATGCCAAGGTGAGAAAGGAGCTGCGGCGCTGGCTGCGGCGCCTGCACGACGAGTTGCACGTCACCAGCATCTTCGTCACCCACGACCAGGAAGAGGCGCTGGAAGTGGCCGACCGCGTGGTGCTGATGAACAGTGGCAAGGTGGAACAGGTCGGCTCGCCGCAGGAGGTCTGGGACCACCCCGCCAGCCCCTTCGTCTACGGATTCCTGGGCGACGTCAACCTGTTCCACGGCCGCGCCCATGAAGGCGAGGTCACGCTGGAAGGGATGCACCTGCTGGCGCCGGAACACGCGGATGCCCGCAATGCCAAGGCCTTCGCCTATGTGCGGCCGCACGACCTGGACGTGCGCCGCCATGTGGCGGGGCAAGGGCTGGACGCCCTGGGGCGCCCGCGCGGCATCGTGGTCAAACTGGAACGGGCCATCGTGGTCGGGCCGATCGCCCGGCTGGAACTAATTCCGGCCGAAGACACCCAACACCCGGGGAAAGACTCCATCATCGAGGCGCAGATTCCTGCGCAACAATACAGGGAAATGGGGTTGCGGGAGGGCGAGACGCTGGTGGTGACGCCGCGTCGGGCCCGTGTGTTCGTGGAAGGCGCCGCCTGGGCGCCGCGATCGGGAGAAGAATTTGATCCAGTGGTTTGATACGGCGCCGCGGCGCGTGCTGGCGATCGTGGCGCTGGCCTGCGTGGCCATGCTGGCGTTCGGCGTCTACCTGCAGCAGGTGGTGGGCCTGGAGCCGTGCCCGATGTGCATCGTCCAGCGTTACGCGCTGGTGCTGGTGGCCCTGGTGGCCGGCATCACCGCCGCCCTGCGGCAACGCGGCGCCCACGTTGGCGGCGCCTTGCTGATCCTGCTGTTTTCCGGGTTCGGCGCCTATGTCGCCGCCCGCCAGAGCTGGCTGCAGTGGTATCCGCCCGAGGTGGTGTCCTGCGGCCGCGACTTCTACGGGATGATCGAGACCTTCCCGCTCAGGCGGGCGATCCCGTTGATCTTCAAGGGCGGCGGCGACTGCACCAAGATCGACTGGACCTTCCTGGGCGGCTCGATCGCCAACTGGTCGTTCATCGTCTTCGTCGGCATCGGCATCATCGCCATGGTCCTGCTGGCCAGGCAGGTCCAGCCGCGGCGCCGCGGCGCGCAGTTCGCCTGACCAGGGCTTGCGCAAGGCCCACGTCGTTCCCGCGCAGGCGGCGCGACCGCGTCATCGGCGGCGCGACCGCGTCATCGGCGGCGCGACAGGTCATCCCCGCGCAGGCGGGGACCCAGCGCTTGCTTGTTGAATGCCCTGGATTCCCGCCTGCGCGGGAATGACGTGAGCCTCGACCGCCGCCAGCACCTTGCCGAAGAATTCGTCGGCATGCGCCGAGTCCAGCCAGCGCACGACCACCACCATCTTGCGTTCCGGCTCGATCCAGGTGAAAGAGCTGCCGGCGCCGACGGCGAAATAGCTGGAGGCCGGCACGCTCGGGAACATCTTGCGGTCGTGATTGAGCCACACCAGATAGCCGTAGTACGGCGCCAGCGGCCCGGGCTGGCGCATGGCGCGGATCCACTGGGCCGACAGCACCCGCCTGCCGTCGCGGGCGACGCCTTCGCCCAGCAGCATCTGGCCGACCAGGGCCTGGTCCTCGGCGCTGATCGATAGGCCGCCGCCCCAGTGCGTGCCGCCCGGCACGGACTGCACGCGCTGGCCGGCCACCGTCACCCAGGCGTTGTCGTAGCCGACCCAGTTCCAGCTGTCGCTGGCGCCGATAGGCCGCATGATGGCTTCCCGGAACACCTCGGGAAGAGGGCGCTGGAACAGGTGCAACAAGGCCAGCGACAGCTGGTTGATGCGCACGTCGTTGTATTCCCAGTACGTGCCCGGTGCCTGCAGCGGACGTGGATCGCCTTTCCTGCCGCCCGGCGGCGTGCCGAAGGTGACGGCGCGGTAATGGTCGGCCTGGTCCGGCAGCCCGAACAGCTCGCCGGTCCATTCGCTGGTTTGCTGCAGCATCTGGGCCCAGGTGACCTTCGCGTTGTTGCCCGCATCGAACCCGATGCCCTGCACCCGCGCGCCGATCGGCTCGTTGACGTCGGGCAGCAGACCGCGGTCGTGCGCGACGCCGGCCAGCAGCGCGAGATAGGTCTTGGCGACGCTGAAGGTCAGGTCGGCGCGCCTGGGTTCGCCCCACGATGCGAGCGTCTTGCCGTCGACGACGATGGTGCCGGACACCGGGCCGCGGTCATGCACCGGCCCGAGCAGCCGGTTCCACGGCGGCGGGTCCTGCTGGTGCACGCCCCACGTGCCCGTGGTCTCCCGGTCCCACGTGGTTTCGTGGTCGACGGCGAACTGCACCGCCTGTTGCATGGCATCGGCTGGCATCGAGGATCTCCGGGTTGTGGTTCTGGGCTGAAATTGTCGCGCACGCCTGTATGCTGCCGCCATGACCAGCCGCGCCGACGCCATCCACAGTGCCCAGCAATGCTTCGATTCCGGGCAGTTCCGCCAGACGCTGGCCCGCCGCATCGCGATCCCGACCGAAAGCCAGAATCCCGAGCGGGCCCCGGTGCTGCGCCAGTACCTGGAAGCGGAAATCCGGCCCGCGTTCGAGGCCATGGGCTTTACCTGTCGCATCCTCGAGCATCCGAAGGCGCTGGCGCCCTTCCTGTACGCCGAGCGGATCGAAGGCGCGCAACTGCCGACGGTGCTGGGCTACGGCCACGGTGACGTGATCCGCGGCCTGGACAAGGAGTGGAACGAGGGCCTGTCGCCCTGGTCGCTCACCGAGGCGGACGGTCGCTGGTACGGCCGGGGCATCGCCGACAACAAGGGCCAGCACAGCGTCAACATGGAAGCGCTGCGCACCGTGATCGAAGCGCGCGGCAACCTGGGCTTCAACGCCAAGTACCTGATCGAGATGGGCGAGGAGACTGGCTCGGCCGGGCTGCGCGAACTGTGCACCGAACACGCGCACCTGCTGCGGGCGGACCTGCTGATCGCCTCCGACGGCCCGCGGCTCGCGCCCGGGCGGCCGACGGTGTTCCTGGGCTCGCGCGGCAGCGTCAACTTCGACCTGTCGATCGAGGCGCGGGCCGGCGGCCACCACTCGGGCAACTGGGGCGGCCTGATTTCCAATCCTGGCATCCAGCTGGCCCACGCCATTGCTTCGCTGGTCTCGCCGACCGGCGAGATCCTGCTGCCCGAATGGAAGCCCAGGGAGTTGCCGGCCGCGGTGCGGCGGGCGCTGGCCGACTGCGAAGTCGACGGCGGCGAAGACGGACCGCAGATCGAGCCCTGGTGGGGCCAGCCCGGCCTGTCGCCGGCCGAGCGGGTGTTCGGCTGGTGCAGCTTCGAGGTGCTGGCGTACAAGACCGGCAATCCGGAGACGCCGGTCAATGCGATCCCGCCTCGGGCCTGGGCGCGCTGCCAGCTGCGCTTCGTGGTCGGCATCGATCCGACCGACATCCTGCCGGCGCTGCGCCGGCACCTGGATGCGCACGGCTTTTCGATGGTGAAGATCGCCAGCGCCCGCGACACCCTGTTC
>JBBRSZ010000040.1:0-36375 GCA_038244915.1 Burkholderiales bacterium
TCGACGACGTCCAGTTCGGACTCGAGCGACTTGCCATCTTCAACGGTGATAACGCCTTCCTTGCCGACCTTGTCCCTCGCGTCAGCGATGATCTTGCCGATGGCTTCGTCGCTGTTGGCCGAGATGGAGCCGACTTGCGCGATTTCCTTGGAGGTCGTGGTGGCCTTGGAGGCCTTCTTGAGCTGCTCGACCAGGGCGGTGACGGCCTTGTCGATGCCGCGCTTGAGGTCCATCGGGTTCATGCCGGCGGCCACGTACTTCATGCCTTCGCGGACGATGGCCTGCGCCAGCACCGTGGCGGTGGTCGTGCCGTCACCGGCGATGTCGCTGGTCTTGGAAGCGACTTCCTTGACCATCTGCGCGCCCATGTTCTGAAGCTTGTCCTTGAGTTCGATTTCCTTGGCCACGGACACGCCGTCCTTGGTCACGGTCGGGGCGCCGAAAGAGCGCTCGAGCACAACGTTGCGGCCCTTCGGGCCAAGGGTCACTTTGACCGCGTTGGCCAGGATGTTCACACCCTCGACCATGCGTGCGCGGGCTTCGCCGCCGAAGATCACGTCTTTTGATGCCATGTTGATTACTCCAGAAATTCAGTTAATCGGTAAAGGATTGATCAGTTGGGGACAGAGCGACCGGGGCGCTGCGCGCGTCGGTCGGTCAGCCCGCAAGATCACTTCGAAAGTTCGACGACCGCGAACAGGTCTTCTTCCTTCATGACAAGCAGCTCATCGCCATCGACCTTGACGGTCTGGCCGCTGTACTTGCCGAACAGGACACGGTCGCCGACCTTGACGCCGACGGCGCTGATTTCGCCCTTGTCGTTTTTCTTGCCGGGGCCGACGGCCAGCACTTCACCCTGGTCGGGCTTTTCGGCGGCGTTGTCGGGGATCACGATGCCCGAAGCGGTCTTGGTTTCGCTGTCAATACGCTTGACGATCACGCGATCGTGCAGAGGACGAAGTTTCATTGCATCTCCTAGAACAGAAACTGGATGGAATTTGAACGGCCAAAGAAGTTAGCGCTCAATCACACACGGGAGGAAAGCTTGTTAGCACTCAACTCCAGCGAGTGCTAATGATAAGCACTTTTGCGCCGACTTCAACTCCCGCGCCCGAAAATGTGGCAACTGCAGGCCACGGACTCTTGAGTTCATGGATAGAATCCAGAGTCGTTTATGTAACCAATTGAATCTGGAACTTCCGTGCTTGAAAACCTGAACGTCGTTGCCTTCGGCAAGAACGACATCGAAAACGTGCTCGGCAAGCTGTCGAACGTGGAAATCGACAAACTCGCCTTTGGCGCTGTCCAGCTCAACGCACAAGGGACGATCCTGACCTACAACGCGGCGGAGGCCGGCATCACCGGCCGCAGCGCCGCCAGCGTGATCGGCAAGAACTTCTTCCGCGACGTCGCTCCCTGCACCGACGCACCGAACTTCAAGGGGGTGTTCGAGTCCGGGGTGAAGAGCGGTGAGCTCAACTCCATGTTCGAGTACGTGTTCGACTACAAGATGGCGCCGACCAAGGTGAAGATCCACATGAAGAAGGCGATCAGCGGCGACACGTTCTGGATCTTCGTCAAGCGCCTGTGATGCCCGCGGCGAGCTGGTGGCTGCCGCGGCCGGTGCTGCGGCGTTTTGTCGCCGACCTGGTCGAGGATGAACTGGTGCGGCAGCGCCGCTGCAGCATCGGCAGGCCACGGCCCTGGCCCGAAGACCTCAGCTTCGAGCAGGACCTGGGCGTCGATTCGCTGGAGCGGATGGCGCTGGCGACGGCGCTGGCCGGGAGTCTGCAGCTGCACGAATCGGGGATCGAGGATTACCTGCTGGTCAAGCGCACGTTGGGCGACTGGGTGGACATCGCGGGGGCGGGCCTGGAACGGTTTGCCGCGCGCCTGACTTTCCGCACCTCGGGCAGCAGCGGAGCACCCAAGAGCTGTCCCCACTCGCTTGACGCGCTGTTGCAGGAGACCAGCCAGCACGCCCTCCTGTTCGCTGGCCGGCGTCGCATCCTGTCGGCGGTGCCCAGCCACCACATCTACGGCTTCCTGTTCACCGTGCTGTTGCCGCGTGCTCTCGGCCTGGAAGCGGATGCTGTGCTGGACGTCCGGGGTAGCACCCCGGCCTGGCTGGCGCGCGGCGCGCAACCGGGCGACCTGGTGGTCGGCCATCCGGACTTCTGGCGGGCCGTCGCCAGCACTGTTGCAGGCCTGCCGGCTGACGTGATCGGCGTGACGTCGACGGCGCCCTGTCCGGACCCAGTGAGCCAGGCAGTGGAGGCGGCCGGTCTCGCCAGGCTCTTTCACATCTACGGCTCGTCGGAAACGGCGGGCATCGGCTGGCGCGATTCCTGGCGGGAACCGTACCGCCTGTTCCCGTACTGGACGCTCTCGCCCGATCGCCCCCACCAACTGCTGCGCGAGCTGCCCGACGGGTCGCGCCAGGAAGTTGCCTGCCAGGACAGCCTGGGGCGAATCGACGCCAGTCAATTCCGGGTGGGTGGCCGTCGCGACGACGCGGTGCAGGTGGGCGGAATCAACGTGTTCCCGTCCCGCGTCGCCGCCGTGCTGCGCCGCCATCCGCAAGTGAACGACGCCGTCGTGCGCCTGATGCGCCCCGACGAGGGGCACCGGCTCAAGGCCTATGTGGTGCCGTCAGCGGATGTGACCGACACGACAGCGTTGCTCGCGGATCTGGGCCAGTGGATCGACAGCCAGCTCACGGAGCCCGAACGACCCAAGGCGATCCGCGTCGGCGGACGCCTACCCATCAACGAATCGGGCAAGCCTGCCGACTGGAGCCTGGACGCCGCCCCACCTGCTCAGTGGCACTGATAGTCGGATTGGGCCTGGCTGTGCCGGAAAGGATCGGTCAGGTCATCGGTGTAGGTGCCGGCCAGCAGGCGCTGCTTGGGCAGCAGGTTGGCCCGGAAGAAGCGGCTGAACGCGGCCAGCCGCGCGCCGCGTTCGGTCAGCTTGACGCAACCGTTCTCGATCCGGATCGTGCCCGACACCTGCTGCTCGGTCAGTCGCACGTCGACCAGCCGGTGCTCCTTGACGTATTCGCGGGTGAAGACCTCTTCGAATTTCGACTGCTGGATGCCGCCGCCGCGCTGCTGCAGCTTTTCCAGGATGTAGAACGACAGCGAGCGGTCGATGACGGTGGGCAGGCCCAGCGCCACCAGGCTGCCCGCCAGCAGCCAGATCACCCCCAGCTGCGCCTTCTCGTAATTGCTGAACAGGCGGAACTCCTTGCGCGCGAACAGCAGCAGCGTCATCAGCGCCGCGGCGATCAGGGCGTCGAGGATGGCGCTGTAAAGCACCACGTCGACCTTGAAAAAGCGGATGTGCAGGTAGTACACCAGGCATGCGAGAACGGCGTACAGCACCGAGGTGCCCAGGCTGGCGAGAAATTTCATGATTGCGCTTTCGCGGCCGGGCGATTGAACACCAGCCGCTTGTTGCCCCAGTAACTCAGGGCGACCTGCAGGCCGGTGGCCAGCAGGAATCCCCAGCGATAGTCGAACCCCAGGAAGTCCGTCCACAGCGCCAGCACCAGTGCGTGCAGGCCGGCGATCACTGCATAGAGGGCGCCGAAACGCGCCGCCTGCTGGCCGATCGGCTCGTCGGGCCGGCGAAACACGAAATACCGGCTGCCCAGGAACGAGGTGGTGATGCCGAAGCTGGCGGCAATGAGGTTGGCCAGGCCCGCCGACGGTAGCTGGAGCACCTCCAGGCCGAACGTGAGCACGCCATAGTGGACGGCCGTGGCGGCCAGCCCGTTGACGACGTAGCGGGCGACCTGGCCGAACTCGCGCCTAGAGCCGCCGCTGCTCGTCATCGGTGTGGGCCATGGAGCCGATCATGGACAGGTAGTTCGGCGTGTTGACACCACCACCGCGCACGACGCCGCTGAGCATCAGCATGGTCAGCGTCAGCGTGCCGGTCTGCAGGAACACCAGCAGCAGGATGCCCAGGGCCACCGAGAACCAGCCCGGCGTCGCCATGCCGCCGAGCTTTAGGACGACGGCGGTGAGGCCGCCCAGCAGCGACAGCGCCGCAATCCCGGCGCAGGCAATGCCCACCCGCACCAGCACGTCTTCGGCGAACACCATCAGGCCGCGGAACCCGTGCAGGGCCAGGCCGACGAAATTGAGCTTGCTGCGGCCGGCGTAGCGCGGGCCGCGATCCAGCGGGCAGCCGGCAATGCGCAGCCGCGAGCCCAGCACGCAGCCGGCCACGTGGATCCACATCTCGTGCATCGCGCACAGGCGGCGGGCCGCCGCCGGCTTCATGGCAATGAAATTGCCAAAGCTGATCCTGCGGCCGGTGAGCAGGTGGAACACGCGCTTGTAGATTTGATAGAACAGCCGGAAGCGCAGGGTCTCCACCCGGCTGCGTCGCTGCGCCACCACCACGTCGACCTCGCTGGCCTGCAACGGCGCGATCAGCTCGCCGATGCTGGCCGGCACGTCCTCGCCATCGGAGTCCATGGTGACGATGCACTCGGCCGAGTCGCCGAAGCGGTCCGAGGCATAGCTCAGGCCGACCGCGATGGCGCGCTGGTGCCCCTCGTTGCGCTTGAGCGTGATGACGGTGCCGGTCACGCCGGCGTCCTTCAGCCAGGAGACCGACACCGGCTGGTGCACCGAGCCGTCGTCCACCGCCACCACGTGGATCCGGTCACCATACTGGCTGCCAAGCTCCTTGAACAGCCGGCTGCTGGCCTGCGCGTCCTCGTACACCGGCATGACGATGACCAGCAGCTTGCCCTGCACGCTGCTCATGCCGCGATCCGCTGGCGGAAGTAGGCGATGGTCTGCTTTAGGCCGCTTTCCAGCTGCACCGAGGGCTCCCAGCCCAGGGCCTGCCGGGCCAGCGCGATGTCCGGCTTGCGCTGGCGCGGGTCGTCCGACGGCAGCGGCTCGAACTTGAGCGTGCTGGTCGACTGGGTCAGCTTCAGCACCAGCTGCGCCAGCTCGAGCATCGTGAATTCGTTGGGGTTGCCGATGTTGACCGGGCCGGTGAACCCGGCCGGGCTGTCCATCAGCCGCACCATGCCCTCGATCAGGTCGTCGACATAGCAGAAGCTGCGGGTCTGGGAGCCGTCACCATAGATGGTGATCGGCTGGCCCTGCAGCGCCTGCACGATGAAGTTGCTGACCACCCGTCCGTCATGCGGGTGCATGTTGGGCCCGTAGGTGTTGAAGATGCGCATCACCTTGATCTGCAGCTGGTGCTGGCGCCAATAGTCGAAGAACAGGGTTTCGGCGCAGCGCTTGCCTTCGTCGTAGCAGCTGCGGATCCCGATCGGGTTGACCTTGCCCCAATACGACTCCGGTTGCGGATGGACCTCGGGGTCGCCATAAACCTCGGAAGTGGAGGCCTGCAGGATCCGGGCCTTGACCCGTTTGGCAAGTCCCAGCATGTTGATGGCGCCGTGCACGCTGGTCTTGGTGGTCTGCACCGGATCGTGCTGGTAGTGCACCGGAGACGCCGGGCAGGCCAGGTTGTAGATCTGGTCGACCTCGACGTACAGCGGGAAGGTGACGTCGTGCCGCATCAGCTCGAAGTTCGGCCGTGCCAGCAGATGCTGGATGTTGGCCTTCGAGCCGGTGAAGAAATTGTCCACGCACAGCACGTCGTGGCCGGCGTTGACAAGCCGGTCGCACAGGTGCGAGCCGAGGAATCCGGCGCCGCCGGTGACGAGAATCTTTTTCATGTCTGCAAGCCTGTCTGTTCAACGCTGCCGGCGGGCGCGGGGTCGCGCGACTGCAGCGCCTCCAGCACCAGAAATGTACTGCCCAGGAAGCCGAATGCCGCCAGCAGCATCGTGCGCTCGGCGCTGGTCGCAAGATGCCATGTCACGTCATGCGGCGTCGACAGATAGACGGCGAACATGCCGGCCGCATAGAGCGCAGCCACCGCCGCCGGAAACCAGGCGGTGGCGGGCACAGGGACCTTGAGCAGCCGCACCAGCACCGCGGTGACCAGCAGCAGGAGGGCTGACTTGCCGGCATCGCCGCGCACCAGCAGCGCTTTGGCGACCGGACCCAGCTGTCCCTCCAGCAACCGCTGCCACAGCCGCAGCAAGGACCCGGCGCCGAGTTGCATGTCGTTCACCAGATGCCACTGCTGCTTGATCAAGGCCCAGCCGGCGAAGCCGATCCATGGGAGCGCGAGCGCGATCCAGACACCCGCCGGCCAGCCGCGCCAAGCCAGCGCGGCGCGCGCGTCGCGGCTGGTGGCCAGCCACGCTGCCAGGCAGACGGCAAGGCAGGCGACCAGCAACGCGCCCTCGTTCTTCAGGTTGACCGCGACGCCCATGAAGGCGACTCCAAGCGCCAGGTTCAGCGGCGCCTTGGTGGAAAGCCAGCGTGCGAAATACAGCATCGAGAGCACGGCATATAGGCACAGGTAGGCATCGGCGTAACCGTTCCAGACCAGCGCACCGGGCGTCAGTAGCAAGACGCCGATCAGCAGCATCAGCCTGGGCCCGATCCGTTCGGACAGGCCCAGCAAGCCGACGACAACCGGTGCCAGCAGCACCAGCAGGCTGGCTTTGGGAATGTATTCGTTCCACAAGCCCCAGGCATCGGCGAACTGCGCCGCCAGCAGCGGCATCAGTTTCGGATAGTCGGCGTGCGAAAAGCCATAGGCGGGCAGGGTCCAGTCGGTCGGGCCTGCACCCAGGCCATCGCCGAAGTAGATCCGCTTGGCGCTGAAGAACCAGATCGCCCGGGCGTCCCAGTCCTGCAATGGCTGGAACAGGATCGGACCGGCAAGGACCAGCAGCAGAGCCGCGGCCAGCAGCCAGCGCGCCCAGCCGATGGCCAGCACCTCCTGCAGCGCCGCCCGATGTCGGTCGAGCGCCCAGGTCAAAGCCGCTGCTGCCAGCGCGCAATCGACCACCAGCACCCAGCGCAGCCCGGACATCAGGATTCCAAGTGCGAAGTTCACCAGCAGCCCGCAACAGCAGGCCAGTGCC
This sequence comes from Burkholderiales bacterium, assembly GCA_038244915.1. Classification (GTDB taxonomy): domain Bacteria; phylum Pseudomonadota; class Gammaproteobacteria; order Burkholderiales; family Burkholderiaceae_C; genus Ramlibacter. Next base: position 6,986 of record JBBRSZ010000040.1, read on the forward strand.
AGCAGGCTCGCGCGCTCATGGCGAGGCAACGGGCGCCCCGGCGCCAGCAGGACGGCCACCGCCAGCCCCAGCGCGGCGAGCAGCGGCAGCGCCAGCCAGACCCACAGGACGTCAGGAGCAGTACGCAAGCACGACCTCCTGCCTGCTTGCAACGACCTGGCAGCCGGGTTCCAGCCGCTCATTTGACAGTGCCAGCAGGTGCTGCGCCTGCGGCCTCACCCGGATCGGATACGCGCTTTCCGCGATGCGCAGCGCCACCGAGAGATCCGGGTCATTGGCGATTCCGCCTGAATAGCGGAACGACTCGACGCCGGAGCCGCGCAGCAGCGCCAGGATGGCTTGCACCCTGGCCGGTAAAACATCTTCGCCAGCGCGCGCAGTCTGCCAGGCCTGCCGCAACGCGTCGCGGCGCGGCCAGCCGTCCTCATATATCGACCACAGCTTCCCGGGAGTCTTGCGCAACCCGCTAGATGCGACGACGGCCAGGAACAGGACCAGAAGGACGCCGATTTGCTTCAGCCAGAACACACACAGACTCCAGGTAAAAGACTCGCACCGCCGCAGCGGGGATTGTAGGCACTTGGCTCCTGTGCGATCGCACGTCGCTGCTCGAACCGCAGTCAGCGGTCTCGGGCTGCCGATATAGTTCATGGCGATGAAAGACAGCCATGGTCGTTGAGGCGATGGAACGGACGAGCCGGGCAAGGCGGTACGCTGGCGCGCTGCGGCATCGCGCCGAGCAGCTCCATCCCTCGATCCGCGGACTGCTGTGGGCCGTGGCCTCGGGCCTGCTGTTCGTGTTGCTCAATACCGTGATGCGCGGGCTGTCGCTGGCGCTGTCGCCGTTCCAGACCCAGTTCCTGCGCTACGCCTTCGGCCTGCTGGTGATGCTTCCCTTCATCCTGCGCAGCGGCATCGCCGCCTACCGGCCGCACCGGATGGCCGGGCAGTTCATGCGCGGCGGCGTCCATACCCTGGGCCTGTCCCTGTGGTTCATCGCCGTGCCGCACATCACGCTGGCGGACACCACGGCGCTGGGGTTCACCACACCGATCTTCATCATGATCGGCGCGGTGCTGGTGTTGCGCGAGCGGCTGCAGTGGGAGCGCTGGATCGCCGCCGCGATCGGCTTTGCCGGCGTGATGATCGTGGTGGCGCCCAAGCTGAGCGGGGACGGCGGCGCCTTCCTGCTGGTGATGCTGGCCGCGTCGCCGCTGTTCGCCACCTCCTTCCTCATGACCAAGACCTTGACCAGGTTCGACAAGGCCGAAGTGATCGTGGTCTGGCAGGCGATCAGCGTCACCGTGTTCAGCCTGCCGCTGGGCCTGCTGCAATGGCACACGCCGTCCGCCCTCCAGTGGGCGATGTTCGCGCTGTGCGGCGTCCTGGGCAGCGCCGGCCACTACTGCCTGACCCGTTCCTTCACAGTCGCCGATATTTCGGCGACGCAGTCTGTCAAGTTCCTGGAGCTGGTGTGGGCCGCCGCGCTCGGCTGGCTGGCGTTCTCCGATCCGCCGAGCCGCTCCACCCTGATCGGCGGCGTCGTGATCTGCGGCTCCACGCTCTGGATCGCCCGCCGCGAAAGCTGGCGCCGGGCCGCGGGCTGAGCACGGCGCCGGTCAGGTGCGTACTTCCCTGAGCTGGAATGCGGGGCCCTGGGCACCGGGGCCGGGCTCGATCTCCCAGCGCCGGCTGTGGAAGGCTTCCAGCGCCGGCCGGTGCGCGATCGAGACGATCGCGCCGTTGGCCTTGCGCAGCCGGGCCAGCAGGGTCGTGTAAAGGCGCTCTTCGGCGGTTGCATCCAGCGCGCTGGTGGCTTCGTCGGCCAGCAGCCAGCGCGGGTTCTTCAGCAGCACCCGGGCGATCGCCAGCCGCTGCCTCTCGCCACCGGACAGCTTCTGGGCCCAGGCGTCCTCGTCGTCGAGGCGACCGGCCAGTTGCGGCAACAAGGCATCAGTGAGGGCCTGCTGCAGTGCTTCGCTGGTGTAGTGGTCGGCCGGTTCCGGATAGGCGACTGCGTCGCGCAGCCGGCCGTCCGGAAAGTACGGATTCTGTGGAATGCACATCACGTCATCGGGCAGTTCGACCTTACCCTTGCCGAACGGCCAGATGCCGCCGAAGGCGCGGAACAGCGTCGACTTGCCGCTGCCCGACGGGCCCTTGATCAGGACCGAGTCGCCGGCGTCCACCCGCAGCGACAGATGCGACATCAGCTGCGTGCCATTGGGCAGCGCCAGTTCCAGGTCGTGGGTGGACAGCGAGCCGGCGCCGCTGGACATGACGGGGCCGCGCGCGGTCGACTGGGTACTCAAGCTGTCCTCGAAGCTGGTCAAGCGGTCGGTGGTGGCGCGCCAGGCGGCCAGCGAGCTGTAGTTGTCGACGAACCAGGACAGCGAGTCCTGCACGCTGCCGAACGCCGACGAGATCTGCATCAGCTGGCCGAGCTGGATGGCGCCGCTGAAGTAGCGCGGCGCGGCGACGATGAAGGGGAACACGATGGCCGCCTGGCCGAAGAGGATGCTGAACCAGTTGAGGTTCTTGCGGGCCTTGATCAGGCGCAGGTAGTTTGCCAGCACCATCGAAAACCGCAGGTCCAGGTGCTTGCGCTCGACCTGCTCGCCCTTGTCAAGCGCGATCGCTTCGCTGTATTCGCGCACCCGCACCATGTGATGGCGAAAGTCCGCTTCGTAACGCTGCTGCTGGAAATTCAGCGCGATCTGCGGCCGGCCGATGTAATGGGTGAGCACGCTGCCGGCGACGCAATAAGCGACCGCGGCCCAGACCATGAAGCCGTGGATCTCGTAATAGGCGCCGAAGGCTTGGAAGGTGAAGCCGCCGCTCAGGCCCCACAGGATGCCGACGAAGCTGGCCAGCGTCACCACCGCATTGAGCAGGCCCATCGTGAGCGACACCGTGTAATCGGTGAACAGGCTCAGGTCTTCCTGGATCCGCTGGTCCGGATTGTCGGGTGTGTCGTTCGCGCCGGAAAAGCGCGCCAGCTCGAGCCGGTAGAACGCCTTGCCCGACAGCCAGCGTTGCAGGTAGTGCGCCGTCATCCAGGCGCGCCAGCGCAGCTCCAGCAGCTGGGTCAGGTACAGCTTGTAGACGGCGATGACGATGTAGCCGAACGCGAGATAGCTGAAGCGTGCGAGCTGCTGCCAGAACACCGCCTGGTCGCTCTTTTGCAGCGCGTCGTAGAACACCCGGTTCCATTCGTTGATCTGCACCAGCATGTAGACCGCGCCCAGGTTCAGCAGCACGATCGCCAGCAGCAGGCCGCGCGCCTGCCAGCGCTCCTCGGAGCGGAAATAGGGAAGGGTGAGCGCCCAGACCTTGCGCGCTGTGCTCCGGACGAGAGCGAACTTGGAGACCAGTTGCATGCGACAGCCCCTTCGGCAGAAGGCAGCCATCCTAGCCTTTCGGTCGCTGTCCAGGGTCAGCGGCCCGGGTTGGAGACGCCGCTGTTGACGTGGCCCGACGGCACATGGCGGGCCGCGTGGTCGACATGGCCGGTCTGGTCGTCGAAGAAGAAATCGGGCTCGAACTCGCGCAGGAATTCACCCTTGGGCAGGCCGCCGAGGAACATCGCCTCGTCGACGTGGATGTTCCAGTCCATCAGGGTGCGGATGGCCCGCTCGTGGGCCGGGGCGCTGCGCGCCGTCACCAGCGCGGTGCGGATCTTCATCGCCGGCGTGCCGGCCTGCTGCAGCCGGTGCAGCGCCGACAGCAGCGGCTTGAACGGGCCTTCGGGCAGCGGCTGGGCGGCCTTGCTCGATTCATGCAGCTGGAACGCGTCCAGCCCCTGGGCCTGGAACACCCGCTCGGCCTCGTCGGAGAACAGCACGGCGTCGCCGTCGAAGGCGATGCGCACTTCGTCAGGATAGTTGCTGCCCGCCAGCACGGATTCGGTCAGCACCCGGGCGGCGGGAAAGCCGGCGGCCAGCGCCTCGCGCACATCGTCGGCGTTGGCCGAGAGAAACAGGTGAGCCCGCAACGGCCGCAGGTAGCGAAACGGCGAGCGGCCCTGGGTGAACACGCCGCGTTCCAGCTTGATCTGGTTGGCATGGCCGGAACGGAAGATCCGCATGCCCGACACCGGGTCGTTGCGCGACAGGATCACCACTTCCACCCGCTGCGCCGTCACGTCGTTGAACGCCAGCAGCTTCTTGATCAGGGAGAAGGCAATCCCGGGCCGCGCCGGCTGGTCCAGCCGCTCCAGCTGCAGGTTCATGTAGGCCTGCGGGTCGCCGCTTTCGAAGATCCGGTTCTCCTCCTCGAAGTTGAACAGGGCCCGTGACGAGATCGCCACCACCAGCTTGTTGTCCAGGGAGGCTGCCATCTTTTTTTACTTCACCCACTGGTTCAACTGGATGATCGGCAGCAGCACGGCCAGCACGATCAGCATCACGACCAGGCCCATGGTCACGATCAGCAGCGGCTCCAGGATGGTCGCCAGCTGCATCGCCCGGCGCTGCACTTCGGTACTCAGCTGGGTGGCCGCGCGCTGCAGCATCATCGGCAGCTGGCCGGTCTGCTCGCCCAGGCGCGCGAACATGCTCAGCAGGCCCGGGAAACGCTTCTTCTGCGCGATGGCCGAGGCCAGGGGCGCGCCTTCGCGCACCAGCACCGTGGCATCGAGCGCGTCGGCCCGCATCGCGCGGTTGCTCAGGGTTTCCGAAGCAGCCTGCAGCGCCTTGAGGATCGGCACGCCGGCGCCGGCCAGCATCGCCAGCGTATTGGCGAAGCGCGAGGCGTTGTAGCCGCGCGCGAGCCGCCCCAGCACCGGCAGCTGCAGCCAGGCCGCATCGAAACGTTCGCGGAAGCCTTCGTTGCGCAGCGCGGCGCGCAGCGCGAACGCGCTGAGCGCGAGCGCGATCAGCGCCAGCCAGCCGTACTGGCGCACCATCGCGCTCACCGACAGCATGGCCACAGTGAGGAACGGCAGCGCGTGCTTGCTGCCGGCAAAGACATTGGCCACCTGCGGCACGACATAGGCCACCAGGAACAGCACGATTGCGATCGCGACCACCGTCACGATCGCCGGATAGAGCGCGGCGCCGATCAGCCGCGCCTTGAGGGTCTGGCGTTCCTCCAGGTCGTCGGCCAGCCGCTCAAGCACCAGGCCCAGGTGGCCGCTCTGCTCGCCGGCGTTGACCACCGCGATGTAGATCTCGGAGAACTCGCGCGGATGCTGCGACAGCGCCTTGGCGAACGACGCGCCGGCGTTCACCTCCGCCCGCAGCGCCGCCACCAGGTTGCGCTCTTCTTCCTTCTCGGCTTCGTCCGTCAACGCCGTCAGGGCGCGTTCCAGTGGCAGGCCGGAGCTGACCAGGCCGGCGATCTGCCGGGTCCAGATCGCCAGGCCGGTGGAGTTGAACACCGGCCGGCCGAACAGGCGCATGCCCAGGCCAAAGTTGCGTTCGTTGGCCGCTGCGCCGGCACCGACCGGCGACACCTGCAGCGGCACCAGCGACTGGGCTCGCAGCTGGCTGCGCGCCGCCTTGGCGGAGTCGGCTTCCAGCACGCCCTTGAGGGTGTCACCTTGGGCGTCGAGGGCTTCGAAAGAATACGCGGGCATGCAGCCATTATCCGGATTCGCCCCGCCTCCTTGTGCCGGGCGCGCCGGCTCAGGCCTGGCGCAGGCGGAAGCGCTGCAGCTTGCCGGTCTCCGTGCGCGGCAGGCTGGCGACGAATTCGATCTCGCGCGGGTACTTGAAGGGCGCGATGCTGGCCTTCACGTGGTCCTGCAGGGCTTTGACCATCGCCGCGTCGCCGCTGTGTCCTGGCTTGAGCACGCAGAAGGCCTTGACGATCATCCCGCGCGTCTCGTCCGGCTTGCCGATCACGCCGCACTCCGCCACGGCCGGGTGCCGCAGCAGCGCGTCCTCCACCTCCGGGCCGCCGACGTTGTAGCCCGAGGTGATGATCATGTCGTCGGCCCGGGCCCGGAAGAAGAAGTAGCCGTCTTCGTCCTGGGTGAATGCGTCGCCGGGGTAGTTCCAGCCGTCCCGTACATAGTTGGCCTGGCGCGCGTCGTCCAGGTACCTGCAGCCGGTCGCGCCGGCCACGGCCAGCCGGCCGACCGTGCCGCGCGGCACCTCGTTGCCGTCGTCGTCGACCACCCTGGCCTCGTAGCCTGGCACGACCTTGCCGATCGCGCCGCGCCTGACCTGGCTGGCGGGCGAGGAGATGAAGATGTGGAACATCTCGGTGGCCCCGATGCCGTCGGTCATCTCGATGCCGCTGGCGTCCTTCCACAGCTGGCGGGTGGCATCGGGCAGGCCTTCGCCGGCGCTGACGCAGATGCGCAGCGCTCCCACGCCCAGTTGCCGCGCGAACGGCGCCATCTGCCGGTAAAACGTCGGCGCGGTGTAGCAGATGGTGGCGCCGATGTCGCTGATCGTGCGGACCATGCTCTCGGGCGTGTACGGCGTGTCGGGAAAGTAGACGCTGGCGCCGGCCCACATCGGGAAGATCAGCAGGCCGCCGAGGCCGAAGGTGAAGGCCAGCGGCGGCGTGCCGACCACGATGTCGGCCGGCGTCGGCTGGAGCACGTGGCGCGGCCAGGTTTCGCAGGCGGCCAGCACGTCGCGGTGGGTGTGCACGGCCGCCTTGGGCTTGCCGGTGGTGCCGGAGGTGAAGGCGAGCAGCGCGATGTCGTCGGCGGCCGTCGGGCAGGCGGCGATCGGGCCGGCCGCGGACGGGTCCGACGCGTCGCCGGTGGGGTTAAACACAAGCACGGTGCGCAGCGCGGGCCGCTCCAGTCGGGCGAGGTCGAGTTCGTCCAGCAGTTTCGCTTCGCACAGCGCCGCCACCGGTTGCGCCTTATCGATGATGTCGCCCAGTTCGCGGGCGCGCAGCAGCGGCATTGTGGGCACCGCCACCAAGCCCGCCTTGACCACGGCCAGCCAGGCCAGCGCCAGCCCGATCGAGTTGCCGCCGCGCAGCAGCACGCGATTGCCGGGCACCAGGGCCAGGTCCTGAGTGAGCATTCGCACGATGGCGTCGACCCGCTCGCGCCCCTGCGCGTAGGTCAGCGTGAGCCGGCTCGAGCGCAGCATCGCCCGGTCGCCGAAGCCTTTGGCGGGAGCCTTGTCCAGCAATTCTTCGACCAGGTTCAGCTGCGCCGGAAATTGCAGCTCCGGCCGCTGGGACAGCAGCCGCGGCTGCTGCTGCGCCGGTGGCAGCCGGTCGTGGACGAAGCGGTCGATCTGGGCGCTCACGTGTCGGCCTCCTGCCGCAGCTTGGCGTGCTCCTTGACCTTGCCCAGCAGCTTGTGCAGCGTGGCGATCTCCTTCTCGCTCAGGCCGGCAAAGGCGTCCACCACCCACTCGGCGTGGCTGGCAGCCATCTCCTGGAACAGCTTGCGGCCCTTGGGCGTGAGCAGCACGCGGTAGGCGCGGCGGTCGCCCTCGACGTCGACGCGGTCCACCAGCCCTTCGGCGGCGAGCTGGTCTGTGATGCCGGTGATATTGCCGCCAGTGACCATCATCCGCCGGGACAACTCGTTCATCTTCAGCCCGTCCGGCGAGCGTTCCAGCTGGGCCATGAGGTCGAAGCGCGGCAGCGTGGTGCCGAACTGGCTGCGCAGCTCGCTGCGGACCTGCTTTTCCACCAGCTGGGTGCAGGTCAACATTCGCAACCACAGGCGTAGCGCCTCCGGATGCTCGCTGTGGGCCCGTGCTTCCAGGTCCATCACCACGTTTGCACTTGTCATCTAAATAGTTTAAGCCTCAACAAATCCGTGTCAACAGGGGCTTGCCGGAGGGCCGGACCTTGCCTTTGCGCAAGATTCCTGCAAGGAACGTGTTGACGGGGCGTGCAAACATTCGCAAGATTTGCCCATGGACACCTTGGTGCGAAAGATCGAATCCCGCCTGGCCGGCTTGCCGGTGCCGGTTGCCATCCGGTTGCCCGCCGGCCAGCGGGTCGGGCCCTCCGCAGCGGCGGTCACGCTGTCGTTCAAGGACTGGGCGGGGCTGGCGACCATGGCGGCGGGCCAGATCGGCCGCATCGCCGAGGATTTCGTCGAGAGCCGGGTGCAGCTGGAAGGCCGCATGCGCGACCTGATGGCAGTGGCTGCGCGGCTCGTGCCGGGCAACCCGGTCGAAAGCGACACCAGCTGGTTCAAGCAGCTGGTGCGGCGGACCCGCTCACTGGCGCACCATTCGCCGCAGAAGGACGCCGAACAGATCCAGTTCCACTACGATGTCTCCGACGATTTCTATGCCTTGTGGCTGGATCCGCGCCGGGTGTATTCGTGCGCGTATTACGCCAATGCCGACATGACGTTGGCGCAGGCGCAGCAAGCCAAGCTCGATCACATCTGCCGCAAGCTGATGCTCAGGCCCGGGCAGCGCTTCCTGGATATCGGCGCCGGCTGGGGCGCCCTGCTGCTGTGGGCGGCGGAGCACTATGGCGTGGATGCCACCGGCATCACGTTGTCGAAGAACCAGCATGCCCACGTGCAGAGGCTGATTTCGGACAAGGGCCTGCAGGGGCGGGTGCGGATGCAGCTGCGCGATTACCGCGACCTGGGTGAGGACCACGGCTTCGACAAGATTGCCTCGGTCGGCATGTTCGAGCATGTGGGCGCAGCCAACATGGGCGCCTACTTCGCCCAGGTGCGGCGCCTGCTCAAGCCGGGCGGGCTGGTCATGAACCACGGCATCACCGCCGGCGGGGTCGACAACAGCCAGGTCGGTGCCGGCATGGGCGACTTCATCGGCAAGTACATCTTCCCCGGCGGCGAACTGCTGCACATCAGCCATGTGCTGCGCGACCTGACCCAAGCCGGGCTGGAGATGGTCGACACGGAGAACCTGCGGCCGCATTACGCGCGCACCCTCTGGGCCTGGTCGGACGGGCTGGAGGCGCGTCTGGATGAAGCGCGGCAGATCCTGGCCTCGACGCTGGATTCCCAGGGCGCAGACCGGGTGCTGCGGGCCTATCGCCTGTATCTCGCGGGTTGCGCCATGGGCTTCGAGCAGGGCTGGACCTCGCTGCACCAGATCCTGGCCAGCCGGCCCGATGGCGACATGCAATCGGGCTCGCTCAAGGGCGCACAATCGGCTTATCCATATAACCGCGACTACATGTACCGCTGATGCTCTACAAGTTCAAATCCAAGGCCGCCGGCGACCTGATCATGCTGGAGCCCAACGGCCGCCAGGTGTTGCAGATCATCGGCAAGGAGCCCTCAGCCAAGGGGATCATCGAACCGGCCCAGATGGGCGCGGCCATCCTGGCGCTGGAGGCGGCGATCGCGCGCGAGGAAGCCGAGCAAAAGCAGGCGGATGCGCAAGCCCTGGCCAAGGGCGAGAAAGCAGCGCGTGCTGAAGGCATCGCGCTGCGCCAGCGCGCCGTGCCCTTCGTCGACATGCTGAGGCGGGCCGAGAAGGACGGGCAGGACATCGTCTGGGGCGTCTAGCCCCGAGGCGAGGCCGCCCGCCGGCGCCGGTCAGTCGACCTTGGCGCCCGATTCCTTCACGACCTTCGCCCATTTCTTGTGCTCGCTGTCGATCAGGCGAGCGAATTCGGCCGGCGTGTTGCCGCTGGGGATTGCGCCCTGGGCCAGCATCTTTTCCTTGATCGCCGCCGTGCCAAGTGACTTGGCGACCTCGTGCTGGATCCGGTTCACGATGTCCGGCGGCGTTCCCGCCGGCGCCAGCAGGCCGAACCACGAACTGGCGTCGAAGCCCTTCAGGCCTGCAGCCTGCTCGATGGTCGGCACGTCCGGCAGCGCGGCCGAGCGTTGGGCGCTGGTCACAGCCAGCGCCTTGAGCCTGCCGGCCTTGATCTGCGGCATGGAGGAAGGCAGGTTGTCGAACATCACGTCCATCGTCCCGCCCACCATGTCCAGCAGCGCCGGGCCGGAGCCGCGGTACGGGAAGTGGACCATGTAGGTGCCGCTCATGCTCTTGAACAGCTCGCCGGCCAGGTGGATCGAGGTGCCGTTGCCGCTCGAGGCCATGTTCAGCTTGCCCGGATGGGCCTTGGCGTACCTGATGAAGTCGGCCACGGTGTTGATGCCCATGGCGCGGGCCTTTTCGGTCTGCATCACCATCACGTTGGGCACGCCGGCCACCAGCGTGATCGGCGCGAAGTCCTTGATCGGGTCGTAGGGCAGCTTGGCGTAGAGCGCGCGGTTGATACCGTGGGTGCCGACGGTTCCCATCAGCAGCGTGTAGCCGTCGGGCGGCGCATGGGCCACGATCTCGGCGCCCACGTTGCCGCCGGCGCCGGCCCGGTTGTCGACGATGAACTGCTGGCCGAAGGCTTTCGAGAGCTCAGGGGCGACGGCCCGCGCCAGGATGTCGGTGGTGCCGCCGGCCGCGAACGGCACGACGATCCGCACTGGCTTGGTGGGCCAAGTGCCTTGCGCCGCCGCGGGCAGCGCTGCCAGGCAAAGAAGGCTGGTCGCGACCGCGATGGCGGCGCGGCGGGTGGGTCGGGCAAATCTCAATGCAGTCTCCTGGGCCTCAGTCGGCGTAGACGCCGGCGGCCTTGATGATCGGGCTCCACTTGGCGATCTCGGAGGCGACGAACTTCTTGTGTTCGGCCGGTTCCATTCGCTTGTCGGTCACCACCACCGCGCCCAGGCCTTCCTGCTTCTTGATGAACTCGGGGTCCTTCAACGCGACCTTCAGTGCGTCGTTGATCTTCTTCTGCACGTCGGCCGGCGTGCCCTTGGGCGCGTACAGGCCATGCCAGATCGTGACCTGGAAGTCCTTCAGGCCCGACTCCTGCAGCGTCGGCAGGTCCTTCAGCGCCGCGGTGGTCAGGCGCTTGGGCGTGGTCACCGCGAACGCCTTCACCTTCTTGGCCTCGATCTGGCTGGTGGTGTTGGTGGTCTGGTCGCACATGAGGTCGATCTGGCCGCCGATCAGGTCGGTCATGGCCGGGCCCGTGCCCTTGTACGGAACCGGCGTCATGTCGGTCTTCAGCGCGGTCTGGAACAGCAGGCCGCACAGGTGCGAAGCCGAGCCGACACCGGCGTTGCCGAGGTTGATCTTGCCCTTGTTCTGGGCGACCCAGCTGGCCATTTCACGGTAATTGTTGGCCGGCATGCTGGGCTTGCCGATGATGGTCATGGGCACGTCGTTGACCATGCCGAGATATTCGAAATCGCTCTCGACCTTGAACGGAATGTTGCGCACCAGGGTGGGCATCGTGGCCATGCCGATGTGGTGCAGCAGCAGCGTGTAGCCGTCCGGCGCGGCCTTGGCGACCTTGTTGGCGCCGATCGAGCCGCCGGCGCCGGCCGCGTTGTCCACCACGATCGTGCCGCCGCCCAGGGGCTTGCGCATGGCCTCGGACAGGTCACGCGCGACCCGGTCGGTCGGTCCGCCGGCGGCGAACGGCACGACGATGGTGATGACTTTGTCCTTGACCGGATAGTCGGCGGCGTGGGCGCCGAAGGCGGCACCGGCCAGAACGGCCAGCGAGATGAGCGAAAGGGGATTCTTGTTCATGAATGGCTCTCCGTGGATGACGCCAGATGGTAAGTGCCTCCAGGGCCCATTCCATCGCGGGAATTACGTAGCTTTCGTGTGTTCATTTGTAGCTGCGCGCATCCTCGATCACCTTGCCGTCATTGGGCAGGCTGCCCGGCGCCAGCACCTGCACCTCGGCCCGCAACTTGGTCACGTCGCGGATCGCCTGGCCGACCCGCTGGTCCAGGCCCTGCGGGGCGCCGGCCGCTTCCACCTGCAGCGTCATCACGTCGTTGGCCATTTCGCCGCTGACCACCAGCCGGGCCTTGAGCAACTCGGGAAAGCGGCGCAGCACGTCCGCCACCTGGGCCGGATGCACGAACATGCCGCGGATCTTGGTGGTCTGGTCGGCCCGGCCCATCCAGCCCTTGATGCGCTGGTTGGTCCGCCCTGTGGGGCACCGGCCGCCCAGCACCGCCGACAGGTCGCCGGTGCCGAAGCGCACCAGCGGGTAGTCGGGGTTCAAGGTGGTGACCACCAGTTCGCCAACTTCGCCCTCTGGCACCGGGTCGCCGGTGCCGGGCCGCACGATCTCGACGATCACGCCTTCGTCGATCACCAGGCCCTGGCGCGATTCGGTTTCGTAGGCGATCGAGCCCAGGTCCGCCGTGGCGTAGCACTGGTAGCCGGCGATGCCGCGCTCCGCCAGCCAGTCGCGCAGGCTGGGCGGGAAGGCCTCGCCGCCGACCATGGCCTTGCGCATGCCGGTGAGCGGCACACCCATCTCGGCGGCCTTTTCGACAATGATCTTCAGGAAGCTGGGCGTGCCGACGTAGCCCGCCGGTCGCAACTCGCTGATCGCGTTGACCTGCTGTTCGGTCTGGCCGGTGCCGCCGGCAAACACCGTGCAGCCCAGCGCATGGGCACCGGTTTCCATCATCGAACCGGCGGGCACGAAGTGGTAGCTGAAACAGTTGTGAATCAGTTCGCCGCGCCGGAAGCCCGCGGCGAACAAGGCGCGCGCCAGCCGCCAGTAATCGGGCCGTGCGCCTTGCGGCTCATAGATCGTGCCGGGGCTGGCGAAGACGCGGGGCATCTGCGGCCCGTAGCCGACCGCGCTGAAGCCGCCGAACGGGTCGGCTGGCCGGCCTTGCGCCTGCAGTTCGAGCAATTCGTGCTTGCGGATGACAGGCAGCTTCGCCAGCGCCTGCCGGGTCGTGACGGCGGCCGCGTCCACTGCGGCGAGGATCTTCGCAAACGCGGGGCTCGCGCGCTGCGCGTGCGCGACCTGCAGCGGCAGGGTCGACAGCAGCTCGGACTCGCGTTGCGCCGGGTCCCGGGTCTCGAGCGGGTCGTAGAAATTGGCCCCCACGCTTGTCCCTTCGTGGACCGCGCTGCCCCCCGAGGGGGCGATTTCGCCCTGGGGCGGCCCGGCGTCGAAATTGGTCATGTCATTTAGCCTTCACGCCAGCCAGCGCTTGCGCCGCTTGTAGCTCTTGACGTCGCGGAAGCTCTTGCGCTCGCCGCCGCCGACGCCGAGATAGAACTCCTTGACGTCCTCGTTGGTCGCCAGTTCGGCGGCCGGGCCGTCCATCACCACCCGACCGCTCTCCATGATGTAGCCGTAGGTCGAATAGCGCAGCGCCATGCTGGTGTTCTGCTCGGCCAGCAGGAAGGTGACGCGTTCCTTGGCGTTGAGGTCCTTGACGATCTCGAACACCTCCTCGACGATCTGCGGCGCCAGCCCCATCGAGGGTTCGTCCAGCAACACCATCGTCGGGCTGGCCATCAGCGCGCGGCCGATCGCGCACATCTGCTGCTCGCCGCCCGAGGTGTACGCGGCCTGGGAGCCGCGGCGCAGTTTCAGGCGCGGGAAGTAGGTGTAGACCTTTTCCAGGTTGGCCGCCACTTCCGCCTTGTTGCGGCGCGTGTACGCGCCCGTCAGCAGGTTCTCCTCGATGGTGAGGTGGGCGAAGCAATGCCGTCCCTCCATCACCTGCACCACGCCGCGCTGCACCAGGTCGGCCGGCGAGAGGTTCTCGATGCGCTCGCCGCGCAACTCGATCGAGCCCTTGGTCACGGCGCCACGCTCCCCCTTGAGCAGGTTCGACACCGCGCGCAGCGTGGTGGTCTTGCCCGCGCCGTTGCCGCCCAGGATGGCGACGATACTGCCTTCGGGAACCTGCAGCGAGACGCCCTTGAGCACCAGGATCACCGAGTTGTAGATGACCTCGATGCCGTTGACGTTGAGAACGATGTTGGGTGCGTTCATATTTCCTTCACCAAACGAAAGGCCCTGGCCTTTCGTTTGGCGGCTCGCCAGAGCCGCTACCCCTCCCGCTTGGGGGGAGGGGCCCGGTGCCGTCAAGACAACCGCGAACGGCGGACGGCGCGATTGTCAGTCTTTCAAGACTGACAATCGGCAGCCGTCCTGCGGGCGAGCTTCTTGTCCGCCAGGTATTTCTCGGCGCCGGCCTTGACCATCGGCTTGATGATCTGCTCGTCGGCCTGCATGAAGTCGGAGCTGAACACCCACTTGCTGCCGTCCCAGGTCTGCACCCGGGCCCACGTCGAGCCCATGTGGTCGGCGCAGCTGGTGGCCAACGGGCGCATCACGCCGGCGAAGCCGAGCGCATCGAGCCGCTTCTGGTCCAGCGCCAGGTTCTCCAGGCCCCAGCGCACCTGCTCGCTGGTCATGACCTTGCCCTTGCCGTAACGCTCCTGCGCGCGCCGCACGGCCTCGATGCCCAGCATCTGGATGATCAGGCCGCGGGTGTACAGCACCTGGCCGACTTCATCCTTGGGGCCGGTGCCCTGGCCCTTGTCGTGGACGTACTTCAGGATGTCCTGGATCACCTTGGGTTGCTGGCCCGAGGTGTTCAGCGCCAGCGCGTTATAACCCTTGGCGCCTTCGCCCACGTCCTTCACGTCCGGCTCGGCGCCGGACCACCAGACGCCGTACATCTTGTCGCGCGGATAGCCGGTGGCCTGCGCTTCCTTCAGGGCGGTGGAGTTCATCACGCCCCAGCCCCACAGCATCACGTAGTCAGGCCGCATCTGGCGCACCTGCAGCCAGGCGGCCTTCTGCTCGACGCCGGGTGCCGTCACGGGGATCAGCTCCAGGTTGAAGCCGTGCATCTTGGCGCGCTCCTGCAGCAGCGGGATCGGCTCCTTGCCGAACGGCGAGTCGTGGTAGACCAGCGCTATTTTCTTGCCCTTGAGCTTGTCGAAGCCGCCTTCCTTCTTGGCGATGTACTGCACCAGGATGTCGGCGCCGGTCCAATAGCTGCCCATCAGCGGGAAGTTCCACTTGAAGGCCTGGCCGTCCTGCGACACCGACAGGCCGTAGCCCAGCGTGATCAGTGGGATCTTGTCGGTGGGCACCTTTTCGGTCAGCGCGAAGGTGATGCCGGTGGCCTGCGGGTCGAACAGCGTCACGCCCGGCTTGCTCTTGAGGCGCTCGTAGCATTCCACGCCGCGGTCGGTGGCGTAGCCGGTCTCGCACTCTTCCCAGGTCAGCTTGACGCCGTTGATGCCGCCGTCGCGGGCGTTGATCATCTTCAGGTAGTCCTGCTTGCCGTTGGCCCAGGGCGTGCCGTTGGGCGCGTAGGGCCCGGTGCGGTAGGACAGCAGCGGGAAGAACTGCTCCTTGGCCTGGGCGAAGGCGCTCGGCGCCATCGCAGCGGCCAGCAAGGTGGCCACGACGTACTTCGAAAGCTTCATTTGTGTCTCCTGTGAATAAGGTGAAGCGGGACGGGAACTCAATGCGGGAACGGCCACAGCCGCAGCTTCTGCTTGCCGGTGGACCAGAGCTTGGCCAGGCCGTGCGGCTCGACGATCAGGAACCAGACGATCAGTCCGCCGAAGATCATCAGTTCGGCGTGGGCGATGCCGGCGGTGCCGATCGTGATGCCGAACAGTCCCGCCAGCAGCGGCAGGAACTGGTTCAGCGCGATCGGCAGCACCACGATGAAGGCGGCGCCGAAGAAGGCGCCCATGATCGAGCCGAGCCCGCCGATGATCACCATGAACAGCAGCCGGAACGAGAGCTCGACCGAGAAGGCCGCCGGCTCCCAGGAGCCGAGATAGACGAAAGCCCAGAGCGCGCCGGCGACGCCGATGATGAACGAGCTGACGGCGAAGGCGCTGAGCTTGGCGTACATCGGCCGGATGCCGATCACCGCGGCGGCGACGTCCATGTCGCGGATCGCCATCCATTCGCGGCCGATCGCGCTGCGCACCAGGTTCTTGGCCAGCAGGGCGATCACGGCCAGCACGACCAGGCAGAACCAGTACTTGCCGATCGCGCTGTCAATGGAGACGCCGAACACCTGCAGCGCGTTCACCGAGACCGATCCCGAGGGAGAATCGTTGGTCAGCCACTTGATCCGCAGGAACATCCAGTCGCTGAAGAACTGCGCCGCCAGCGTGGCGACGGCCAGGTACAGGCCCTTGACGCGCAGGCTTGGCAGGCCGAACAGGATGCCGAACGCCGTGGCACAGAGCCCGCCGAGGACCAGCGCCGCGATCAACGGCATGCCCGGCACGCGGACGAAGAAGTTGAAGGCGCCGTACGCGCCGACCGCCATGAAGGCGCCCGAGCCCAGCGAGATCTGTCCGCAGTAGCCGACCAGGATGTTCACGCCCAGGGCCGCCAGCGCCATGATCAGGAACGGGATCAGGATGGCGCGGAACATGTAGTCACTGGCCATGCCGGGGACGACGACGAAGGCCACGACCAGCAACAGCGCGATGAAGATGCGGTCCTGCACGATCGGGAAGATCTGCTGGTCGGACCGGTAGCTGGTCTTGAACTGGCCGTTTTCGCGGTAAATCATGTTTCTATTCAGTTGGGGTCAGAGCACATTTGCCGCGCAAATCGCGATCTGACCCGCAAGGTTTCACACACGATCGATAATCTTCTCGCCGAACAGGCCTTGCGGCCGGATCAGCAGCACGCCCAGCGCCAGCACGTAGGCGAACCAGATTTCGATGCCGCCGCCGACCATCGGGCCGATATAGACCTCGGACAGCTTTTCGCCGACGCCGATGATCAGCCCGCCGAGGATGGCGCCGGGCACGGACGTGAGGCCGCCCAGGATCACGACTGGCAGCGCGCGCAGGGCAACTGTGGCCAGCGAGAACTGCACGCCGAGCTTGCTGCCCCAGATCATTCCGGCCACCAGCGCGACGACGCCGGCCACGCACCAGACGATCACCCAGATGCGGCCCAGCGGGATGCCGATCGACTGCGCCGCCTGGTGGTCGTCGGCGACGGCGCGCAGCGCGCGGCCGGTGCCGGTCTTCTGGAAGAACAGGCTGAGCAGCACCACCAGCACGGCGGCGATCATGGCTGCGTACAGGTCTTCCTTGTTGATCAGGATGCCGCCCGGGAACAGCTTGTCCAGCACGAAGATCGGGTCCTTGGGCATGCCGATGTCGAGCTTGTAGACGCTGCTGCCGAACATGGTCTGACCCAGACCTTCGAGGAAGTAGGCGATGCCCAGCGTGGCCATCAGCAGCGTCGCGCCTTCCTGGTTGACGAGGTGGCGCAGCACCAGCAGTTCCACCAGCCAGGCGACCACGAACATCAGCGCGCCGGCCAGCACGAACGCCAACAGGTCGGCGAGCACCTTGTTCTCCAGCCCGGTAACTTGCGGGATCCATTCCGACAGCCGCGCCATCGCCAGCGCCGCGAACAGCACCATCGCGCCCTGGGCGAAGTTGAACACGCCCGAGGCCTTGAAAATCAGCACGAAGCCCAGCGCCACCAGCGAATACAGCATGCCGGCCATCAGGCCGCCGAGCAGGGTTTCGAGGAAGAAGGCCATGGTTCAGTCGGCGCCGGGCCGTCCCAGGACGACTGAGGCCCCCCCGCGGGGCAGCGCAGTACACGAAGTGACAAGCGTGGGGGCCATATCTTTCCTAGTGTGAGGTGCCGAGGTAGGCCCGGATCACGTCTTCGTTGTTGCGCACTTCACCGGGCGAGCCGTCGCCGATCTTCTTGCCGTAGTCCAGCACCACGACGCGGTCGCTGATGTCCATCACCACGCCCATGTCGTGCTCGATCAGGACCACGGTGGTGCCGAACTCGTCGTTCACGTCCAGGATGAAGCGGCACATGTCCTGCTTTTCTTCCACGTTCATGCCAGCCATCGGCTCGTCCAGCAGCAGCACCTGCGGCTCCATCGCCAGGGCCCGCCCGAGGTCCACGCGCTTTTGCAGGCCGTAGGGCAGCTGGCCAACCGGCGTCTTGCGAAATGCCTGGATCTCCAGGAAGTCGACGATGTGCTCGACGAATTCGCGGTGCTGCATCTCCTCGCGCTGAGCGGGGCCGATCCGCAGCGCCTGCAGCAGCAGGTTGCTTTTGATCTTGAGGTTGCGGCCGGTCATGATGTTGTCCAGCACGCTCATGCCCTTGAACAGGGCCAGGTTCTGGAAGGTGCGCGCCACGCCCATCTCTGCCACCTGGCGGCTGTTCATGTGGTGGAAGGTCTTGCCGCGGAAGGCGATGCTGCCCTGCTGCGGCTGGTAGACGCCGTTGATGCAGTTGAGCATCGAACTCTTGCCGGCGCCGTTGGGGCCGATGATGGCGCGGATCTCGTGCTCGCGGACGTTGAAGGAAATGTCGGTCAACGCCTTGACGCCGCCGAACGCCAGCGAGATGTTCTGCACGTCCAGAATGACTTCGCCCACCTTGCGTCCGCTGCCCGAGGCTCCCGGCGGCGCCGCATCCATGCTTGCGGGATCTCCCATGATCTTCATGCCGCCGCCTTGACAGGCGCGAAGGTCTTGGTGTCGGCGATCTTCAGCGTCGCGCTGACGCTGCCGGTGCGGCCGTCCTCGAAGCGGACCTGGGTTTCGATGAACTGCTCGCTGCGTCCGCCATACAGCGCGTCGACCAGCAGCTGGTACTTGTCGGCGATGAAGCCGCGCCGGACCTTGTTGGTGCGGGTCAGCTCGCCGTCGTCGGCATCGAGCTCCTTGTGCAGGATCAGGAAGCGGCTGATCTGCGAGCCGGCCAGAAGGGCGTCGGTCGCCAGGTCGGCATTGACCTTCTCCACGCACTCGCCGATCAATTGGTAGACCTCGGGCTTTTGCGCCAGGTCGGTGTAGCCGGAATAGGGCAGGTTGCGGCGCTCGGCCCAGTTGCCGACGGCGTCGAAGTCGATGTTGATCATCACGCAGACCTGCTCGCGCTGGTCGCCGTACGCCACCACTTCCTTGATGTAGGGGAAGAACTTGAGCTTGTTCTCGACATACTTGGGCGCGAACATGGCGCCGTCGTTGGCGCCGCCGACGATCCGGCCGACGTCCTTGACGCGGTCGATGATCTTGAGGTGGCCGTGGGCGTCGATGAATCCGGCGTCGCTGGTGTGGTACCAGCCGTCCGCCGTCAGCACTTCGGCGGTCGCCTTGGGATTCTTGTAGTACTCCTTGAGCAGGCCGGGCGAGCGCACCAGGATCTCGCCGTTGTCGGCGACCTTGATCTCCACGCCGCTGATCGGGATGCCCACGGTGTCGGAGCGGGCTTGGTCATCCGGTTGCAGGCAGACGAACACCGCGGTCTCGGTCGAGCCGTACAGCTGCTTGAGGTTGATGCCGATCGAGCGGTAGAACGAGAACAGGTCTGGACCGATCGCCTCGCCCGCCGTGTAGGCCACCCGCACGCGCGAGAAGCCGAGGTTGTTGCGCAGCGGGCCGTACACCGCCACATTGCCGATGGAGTACTTGAGACGGTCCCAGGCGGAGACCGGCTTGCCGTCCATCAAGGCCGGGCCGACGCGCCGGGCCAGATCCATGAAGGACTGGAACAGCTTGCGCTTGATGGCGCTGGCGTCTTCCATCCGGATCATCACCGTGGTCAGCAGCCCTTCGAAGATCCGCGGCGGCGCGAAGTAATAGGTCGGGCCGATTTCCTTCAGGTCGATCATCACCGTCGCCGCCGACTCCGGGCAGTTGACGATGTAACCGCAGGCCAGCCACTGGGCGTAGCTGAAGATGTTCTGCCCGATCCACGCCGGCGGCAGGTAGGCCAGCACTTCTTCTCCTGCCGAGAGATTGTCGAACTGGGCGCCGGCCAGCGCGCGATCGAGCAGGGTGCGATGGGTGTGGACGACGCCCTTGGCGTTGCCCGTGGTGCCGGAGGTGAAGAACATCGCGGCCACGTCGTCCGGCTGGCCCTTCTCGACCTCGTCGCGGAAGAACGTTGGTTGCTGCGCGGTGAATTGCCGGCCCTGGTCGATCAGCGAATCGATCGACGCCAGCCCCGGTTCGGTGTAATTGCGCAGGCCGCGCGGGTCGTCGTACCAGAGTGCGACCAGTTGCGGGCACTCGGCGCGGATCTCCAGCAGCTTGTCGACCTGCTCCTGGTCCTCGGCGAACGCGAACCGGACGTCCGCGTTGTTGATCGGGAAAACGCATTCGGCAGCGACCGCGTCCTGATAGAGGGGGATCGGCACGGCGCCCAGCGACTGCGCGGCCAGCATGGTGGCGTACAGCCGCGGCCGGTTGGCGCCGACCACGACGATGTGCTCGCCACGCGTCAACCCCGCCAGGTGCAGGCCGCAGGCAAGCTGCTCGACCAGTTGCGCCATCGCCTGCCAGCTGTGCGATTGCCAGATGCCGTATTCCTTTTCGCGCATCGCGGCGTCCGCAGGCCGCGATGCAGCATGCTGTAGCAGCAGTCGCGGGAACGTGGTCTCCATCGCTTGAATCCTCGGTCGGACGGTCGGGCTTTGACCTGCGCTGATGCTAGGAGCCGGTTTGACGCCGCGCTGTCTTTCCAACGACAATCCTAGGGAATGTCCTAGTGGGACCTGCCCGTACCTTGATCTGCGTCAAAGCCGCGCACACCCCGCCCGATGGCCACCCAATCCCCCCTCTATCAACGCCGCCGCGACCCGACGCCCGCAGAGCTCGCCGGCATCCCCTGGCTGCGCGCGCTGGAGCCGCGCGAGCGCAGCCGGGCGGTGGCCGAAGTGACAGTGGGCGACGCGCTGCCGGGCGACTACGTCTGCCGCATCGGTCGCCCGGTGACCTACTGGTTCGGTGTGGTCGAAGGGCTGCTGAAGATGAGCAGCGACAACGCGCAAGGCCAGACCATGACCTTCACCGGCATGCCGCCGGGCGGCTGGTTCGGCGAGGGCACGGCGCTCAAGCGCGAGAGCTACCGCTACAACATCCAGGCACTGCGCAAGAGCGTGGTGGCCGGCCTGCCGGTGGACACCTTCCACTGGCTGCTGGACCACTCGATCGGCTTCAACCGCTTCGTGATGGACCAGCTCAACGAACGCCTGGGCCAGTTCATCGCCGCCCGCGAGATCGATCGCATGGGCAATCCCGACGTCCGGGTGGCGCGCAGCCTGGCCGCGCTGTTCAATCCCATCCTGTATCCCGGGGTCGGCGAGATCCTGCGCATCACGCAGCAGGAACTTGGCTACCTGGTCGGGTTGTCGCGCCAGCGCGTCAACGAATCGCTGGCCGCGCTGGAGGCGCAAGGCAGCATCCGCGTCGAATACGGCGGCCTGCGGGTGCTGGACCTGCAGGCCCTGCGTTCGAGCATGCCGCAAGCCAAGGCCGGCGCCGCAACCGCAACCGCAACCGCAACCGGCGTGGCCCCATGACCCTTTCATTTCCTTTTGCATGACTGAAAACACCACGACATCGCGCCTGAACAAGCGTATGGCCGAACTGGGCATGTGCTCGCGCCGCGAAGCGGACGACTGGATCGGCCGAGGCTGGGTTCGCGTCAACGGCCAGGTCGCGCCGATGGGGCTGCAGGTGACACCGGATGCCCGGATCGACGTCGATCCAAAGGCACGCGGCCAGCAAGACCAGCAGGTGACGATCCTGATGAACAAGCCGATGGGCTATGTCAGCGGCCAGGCCGAGGACGGCCACCAGCCGGCGGTGACGCTGGTGCAGGCCGCCAGCCACTGGAACGGCGATGCCTCGCGGCTGCGGTTTGCTTCGTCGCAACTGCGAGGCCTGGCGCCGGCCGGCCGGCTCGACATCGATTCGATCGGCCTGCTGGTGCTGACGCAGGATGGCCGCATCGCCCGCCAGTTGATCGGCGAGGACTCCGGCATGGAAAAGGAGTACCTGGTGCGGGTGACGTATGACGACGTCGCCACCGAGGTCCAGAAGGTCTTCCCGCCCGCTCTGCTGGCGCGCCTGCGCCACGGGCTGAGCCTCGACGGCCAGCCCTTGAAGCCCGCCCAGGTGGAGTGGCAGAACGCGGAGCAACTGCGCTTCGTGCTCAAGGAGGGCAAGAAGCGGCAGATCCGCCGCATGTGCGAGCAGGTGGGGCTGAAGGTGGTGGGCCTCAAGCGCATCCGCATCGGCCGCGTTGTGCTGGGCAACCTGCCTGTCGGACAATGGCGCTATCTCGGTCCGCAGGAGCGCTTCTAGACGGCGCCATCAACATGAATTTCCTGGCTTTCGCGTTCGCTGTCCTGTCCCTGCTCACGACGCAAGCCCGGGCCCAGGGCGGCACCGTCAACGCGCTGTGCAGCACCGACGCCTCGTGGTGCGAAGCCGCGGCGGCCGAGTTCTCGCGCGAGACCGGCATCAAGGTCAACCAGGCGCACAAGGGCACGGGCGAGATCGGCGCGCAATTGCGGGCCGAAGCCGCCAACCCCAAGACCGACATCTGGTGGGGCGGCACCGGCGACCCGTTCCTGCAGGCGGCGGAGCAAGGCCTGCTGGAACCCTATCGGCCGGCGTACATCAACGACCTGCATGAATGGGCGGTGCGGCAGTACGCCATGTCCGGCAACATGGTCGGCGGCTTCTACACCAGCGCGATCGGCTTCGGCTACAACACCGACGTCTTGAAGAAGAAGCACCTGCCCGAGCCGAAGTGCTGGGCCGACCTGGTCAAGCCGGCATACAGGGGCGAGATCGAGATCTCGCATCCGGCCACCAGCGGCACGGCCTACACCATCATCGCGGGGCTGGTGCAGCTGATGGGAGAAGAGGCGGCCTTCGACTACCTCAAGAAGCTGCACAAGAACACCACCACCTACACCCGCAGCGGACAGGCCCAGGCGCCCAACGTCGCCAAGGGCGAGGTCGGGATCGGCGTGAGCTTCATCTTCGGCTTCGAAAAGTGGCGCTACGACAAATTCCCGGTCAAGACCGCGGCGCCTTGCGAAGGCACGGGTTACGAAGTCGGCGGCATCGCCCTGATCAAGGATGCGCGTAACAAGGACAACGCGAAGCGCTATTACGACTGGCTGATGAGCCCGGCCGGCCAGGCCATCGGCGGCAAGGCCGGCAGCCTGCAGTCGCCCGCCAACAAGACCTTCAAGCCCGATCCGCGCATCCCCTCGATGGCCGGCGTGAAGCTGATCAAGTACGACTTCGAAAAATACGGCAAGGCCGCCGAGCGCAAGCGGCTGATCGAGCGCTGGACGCGCGAGGTGGAAGCGCTGCCGCGCTGAGCGGCTAACCGCCAGCTAATTGATGCGGTCGATGATCCGTGGGTGATTCAAGAATCCGGGAGAAGCCATGCGTGTATTGCTGGTCGAAGACGACGAGATGATCGGCCAGAGCCTGCGCGACGCCCTGGACGCCAACGGCTGGTCGGTCGATTGGGTGAAGGACGGCCTGCTGGCGCAGAGCGCGCTGGAAGACGGCGACTATGCCTGCGTGCTGCTGGACCTGGGCCTGCCCAAGCGCGACGGCATCGAGGTGCTGCGCAAGGCGCGAAGCCAGGGCAACCAGACTCCGGTGCTGGTGCTCACGGCGCGTGACGGATTGGACGATCGCATCACCGGCCTGGACATCGGCGCCGACGACTACCTGCTCAAGCCCTACGAATTCCGCGAACTGCTGGCCCGGATGCGAGCGGTGATCCGCCGCCGCGATGGCAGCGCCCACTCGATCATCGGCAGCGCCGAGGTGCAGTTGGACCTGACTACCCGCGAAGTGCTGGTGCAGGGCGAGCGCTCGCAACTGTCGGCGCGCGAATACGCCTTGCTGCACGCGCTGCTGGAGCGGCCCGGCGCGATCCTGTCGCGCGACCAGCTGGAGAACCGCATCTACGGCTGGGGCGAAGAGGTCAGCAGCAACGCGGTCGACGTGCTCATTCACGGGATGCGGCGCAAGCTGGGCGCCGACACCATCCGCAACGTGCGGGGGCTGGGCTGGCGGATTGCCGGTAGTCCGGCGCCATTGACGCAGGCGCAGCCATGAAAGTCCACGTGTTCCCCAGCGGCCCGATGTGCTCGCTGCGGCGGGCGCTGCTGCTTTGGCTGGTGCCGCTGTTCCTGCTGGTGGGGCTGCTGTCGGCTGCCGTCTCCTACTGGAGCTACGGTCGCATGGTCGGCACCTTCATGGACGACCAGATGGAACAGCTGGCGCTGTCGATCGTGGCCAACGAGGGCTACGCGCCGCAACCCGGCCTCACGGACGAGCGCGCGCACAAATGGGGAACCTACGTGACGCAAGTGTTCGGCGCTGACGGACGGCCGCAGGTGTCGGCGCTGCCGCAACTCGCCGCCCGTCTGCAACCCGAGCCGGGCTTCCACGACATCCAGCAGGATGGCAGCGGCTGGCGCGTGTACGCGACCGCAGCCGGGCCGACCGGGCACCGGGTGCAGGTGCTGCAAAGCAGCCAGTTCCGCAGCCGGCTGGCAGCCGAGCGCGCCGGCGCCGCGATCGCCCCGATCCTGCTGTTGCTGCCGCTGTCGATACTGGTCCTGTGGAGCGTTGTTGCTGCCGTGTCGCGGGCGGTGCAGGACATCGGCCGCCAGGCGGCGCTTCAGGACGAGCACAACATTTCGGAGCTGACGCTGGACCGCGTGCCGCGAGAGATCCAGCCGCTGGTGACGTCTTTCAACAGCCTGCTCGCCCGCTTCCGCGACGCTTTCGCCGCCCAGCGGCGGTTCGTGCAGGACGCCGCGCACGAGCTGCGAACGCCGATCACGGCGGTCGCCCTGCAGTTGGAGAACGTGCGGCGGGACATGCCGGTCGGGGCCTGCGCGCAGAGTTTTGCGCAACTGGAGAGTGGTGTGCAGCGCGCGCAGCGGCTGGTCGACCAGATGCTCAAGATGTCGAGGCACGAGGCCACACCGTCGGACCCGGCCGCGACTGTCGACGTGGACGCGCAACTGCGCGAGAGCATCAACACGCTGATCGGGCTGGCTGACCAGCGCAATATCGATCTGGGGCTGGTGGCAGACGCACGCATCTTGCCGACGCCGCTGCGCTGCGCCGCCGGCGACCTGCGCAGCGTGCTGGACAACCTGATCGAGAACGCGCTGCGCTACACCCCTGAAGGCGGCGTCGTCGATGTGCGGGTCCTCAACGAAGGTGGAAAGCTCGCGGTCGAAGTCGTGGACAACGGGCCGGGCATTCCCGAGGACATGCTGCCGCGCGTCTTCGACCGCTTCTTCCGCGTGCCCGGCACCGGCGCCCGCGGCAGCGGCCTGGGCCTGGCCATCGCGCAGAGCGCCGCGCAGCGCTGCGGCCTGCGCATCGCGCTGCGCAACCGCGAGGACCGCAGCGGCCTGGTGGCGCGGATCGAGTCGGCCTAATCCTTGGCTAACGGAACCCTCACAGTGGCCTAAGGGCCGGCACCTAAAGTGGACTCACGGTTGGCGCTGCGGTATCGCAAGCAGTCGGCAACCGGAACAAACGGTTCACTCCAACTTGCCACTGAAAGGTTTCATGATGAATTCCAAAGCCCTCCTCGCCGTCGCCGCTTTCGCCGCAGTCGCTTCCATGGGCGCGCGCGCCGACGAAGCCGACGGTTCGCAGTACGCGCTGAAGTTCGATGGCGCACGCACCCGCGCCGAGGTGATGGCCGAAGCGGCCACCGTGCCCGCCACCCGCAGCACCGAGCCGGCTGGCGCGCGCGTTGCCGCCCGCACGCAGTCCACCACGGATGCCAAGGCCATTCGCGCGGAAGCCGCACAGGCCGTGCGCCTGGGCCAGATCTCTTCGGGCGAAGCCGGCCGCATGTAAGCTGCTCGCTCAGCCAAGAGAAAAGCGCCGCGAGGCGCTTTTCTCTTGGCTAGTCCCCGGTGCGAACCACCGGAATTCGCGCTGTGGTCTGGCCATGCAACGGCACCTCGACGCGCACGATCCTGTCGGGGGCAGGGCCCCAGGGAAGCGGGACGCTCACCGCCGAGAAGGTCAGCTGCTGCGGGCCATGCCGACGACCTCCTCCCCGCGGGCGAGCGGCCGCAAGGATGTGTGCATGCCGATGAATCCGGTCGCGCCGGTGAGGAGAATTCTCATGGGCCGCATCTTTGGCGGCCCGGTGCCTGCGTCGACGCTGGCTCGCCTCAGGCTTTCTCTGTTCCGAGCAGACCGAAGCTTTTCTGCGACTCCACCTCGCCGTAGGCGTAGTAGCTTTCGTAGCCCGAGGGCATCGTGCGCGGTGCCGCCTGGGTGACAACTGCGCCGCGGGGTCGCAATCCTGCGACCGCCAGCCGGCGCAGCGCGTCGCTCACACCGCTGCGCCGCGTGCGTTCCGACTCGATCACGAACAGGATGTTCTTGATCTGCTTGCCCAGCACGATGGAGTCGGCCAGGCCAAGCATCGGCGGGGCGTCGACGACGATCCGATCGAAGCCCATGCTGGCCAGGGTGTCCAGCAGCAACAGCAGCTTCGGGCTGGACAGCAGTTCCACCGGGTTCGGAGGCAGCGTCCCCGCCGTGATGACAGCCAGGTTCGGGACTTCGGTGCGTCGGCTTAACACGTCTTCCGAGTGGTCGCCCACCAGCAGGTTGCACAGGCCGAACGAATTCTCGAGGCCCATCAGCTTGTGCACGCTGGGGTTGCGCAGGTCGGCGTCGATCAGCAGTGTCCTGTGACCCAGCTGCGCGAAGTTGATCGCCAAGCCCAGCGCCGTGGTGCTCTTGCCCTCGTTGCGCAGGGTGCTCGTGACCATCATGCGGCGCGGCGCGCCATCGGCTGTGGAGAAGTCGACCGCGGCGCGGGTGGATCGGTATGCCTCGGCCACCGCACACGTGGGTTCGTGATGGCACGATATCCCCACCCCCCCGCGCACGCCGGTCCTGGCCACCTTGGGGATCAGCCCCAGCATGGGCAGGCCGAGTGCCTCCACGTCCTTGGCCGTCTTGATCGAGTCGGCCCACAGCTCCCGGACGACAACGAACGCAGCCGCCAGGATCAGCCCGATGATCGCCGCGATGCCGACGTTCTTCTGGATGCTGGGCTGGAACGGAAGCACGCTGGGTTCGGCGCGATCGAGCACCGCGACGTAGTTGAGGGCGACACCCGACGACACGCCAAGTTGCTTGATCCGCTGCAGCAGCGAGTCGTAGAGCTGCCGGTTCGTATCGACCTCGCGCTTGAGCAAGTTGAGGTCGATGCTGGTGGCTTGCGTGGAAAGAACGTTGTCGCGCGTGACAGCCACCCTGGCGCGCAGGAGGGCCTCGTGCTTCAGGGCGGCTTCGTACTGCGCCCGGATCGCCGTGCCGTAGGCCGTGATCTCTTCGCGCAGCTGCTTGTCCACCTCGGCCATCTGAGCGCGGAGCTGAACCATCTTCGGGAACTCGGGCTTGTACACGGTCAGGTTCTGCTGGTACTCGATCTCCAGCTTGGCCTTCTGCTCCTTGTAGCTCTGGACCATCTTGCTGTCCAAAGTGGCCGGAATCTTGTTCGGGTCGTTGCGGACCTCCTGGTACATCGCCTCGAACTTGATGCGGTCCTGCTCCGCCTTGGTGAGGGCGGACGCGAAATCCGTGTAGTTCTGGTTGACCACATCGGTCTTCTCGTCGAGGGAGAGGATCCGGTTGTCCCGTGCATAGAGGTTCAACTTCCGCTCGGATTCCTCCAGCCGCGCCTTCGTTTGGCCGATCTGCTCCTGCAGGTAGGCCTTGGCGTAGGAGGTCGCATCCAGGCGGCGTTCGACGGCCATGTTGATGAAGGTGTCCGCGGTGACGTTGGCGATGCGTGCCGCCATGTCGGGATCGGTATGGACCACCTGCAGCGTCACCAGCCGCGTGTTCTTGCCGGGGTCGACGCTGATGGCTCCCAGCACGGAGTCGACGGCGCTCGTTTCGTTCATCTGCTCCGGCGAGCGCAGGCGTGGCTGGGTGACCGTCTTGTACGTGGAAAGCAGGCGATCCAGGAAACCCTGGTCTTGCGGTGCCGCGCTCTTGCGCACCGCAGGCGCCGTGACAGGCGCGCGATCCGTCGACAGCAGCCCCAGCTCCGTGGCCACGCGTTGCGCAAGCGCGCGACTTCGCAGCATGCCGTACTGCGTCTGCAGGAACATGCTCTCGTCGACGTAGACCTGTTCTTCTCCGGAGACGTCGGCGAAGGGCGCAACCCGCTGGGCGGCCTTCTCGAACTGGAGCACCACGGTCGAACGGTATGTGGGTGTGCCCATGAGGGTGTAGACGAACCCCGCGATGCAGGCGAGAAACACCACCAGCAGCACCGACCACTTATGCTTGTACAGGATGCGCAGGATGTCCTGGATGGACAACTCCATCCCGTCGTCCTGCGCGGGTTCCGGCTGCGGCTGGGCCAGTGGGATGAGCCGGTACGTCTTGTCTCCGACGACCAGCGCCCCACCGGCCGGCACCACGGTGAGTGCCGAGCTGGCTGTGCTGACTTCTTCGCTCATGTTGGAGGTACTGGCGCCGTTACTGCCATACGTGTACCGCACCCTAGGTGAATTGCTTAATTAGGTGAATTGCTTACACTCAGCATATCAGGTAACAGTTAGATACGAAGACGCTTTGCGGTGCCGCTGTGTGAAATGAGAACGCTTTTTCAACCTTGATGTCCTGCCCGGAACACCTTCTCCTCTTGACGTTGCGCACGTGCCTTGACCGGCCGCGGCGTCGGATGGCGTCCGAACTGCACGCCGCCCATTGGGAAAGCGTCGCGGATTTGGCTGTAGAAACGGCGCTGTCGTTTCAGGCGCTGCAGGTTGGCGACGTTAAGGCCACCGAGCAGGGGTCGCTCGGCTGGATAAATTTGCTTCGTATGCATATCCGCCACACCACCGTGCGAAATGCCCTGCAACATAGGCGTTTGAAGGAGCTTTTGGCGGCCTGCGAACGGAAAGCCATTCCCGTCCTGCTGACGAAGGGGCTGTGGCTTGTGCACTGTGTCTACCGGAACGCCGCCGCTCGCGATTCGGGCGACATCGACCTCCTGTTCCACCCCGGTGACATGGCGCGTTTCACGGAGGTGGCGCGCGAGTTGGGGTACGACGTACCGGGGGATGGCGCCAGCCTGTCTGCAGCCGCCCACTCGACGAATGAATTCGCGTTGCGGCACCCGGACGGCGGATTGCTGGTCGACGTGCACTGGTCTCTCACCAATCCCGCCACCGAAACACCCGTGGACGAGGGACTGCTCTGGGAGCGGTCCGAGGTGGTGGACGTCGGCGGCGAGCCTTGTCGTACGTTCAACCTCGAGGATCACCTGCTGTACTTGTGCTTCCATGCGGCCATGCATCACAAGTTCTGGGCGGTGGGCCCCCGCTGCCTTTACGACGTCGCCATGGTGGTTCGCCAGCCCCCGCGCCCGATCCGCTGGGACGAGCTGACCGCACGTGCTCATGCGCTCGGTTGGGGGCGTGCGGCGTGGCTGATGTTCGCGCTGATCGACGAGCATCTCGGCGTGCCGGTGCCCGTGGGTGTGATGCAATCCCTGCACCGCGAGTCGTCGGCAGACCAGGGAGTGCGACAGCTCGCCGTGGAACAGATCTTCGCGGCGCGCGAGCAGGAGAGCCTGTACCGTCACATGGCTCGATTGCTGGCGCCTGGCACCGCGGGGCGTCGCCTCTTGGCGCTGCGCCAGCTGTTGCTGCCTTCCCGTGTGCAGATGACCAACCAGTTCGGCGTGGCGTCCGGAACACCGACGTGGCGGCTGCATGTGACGCGCTGGAGCAGCAAGCTGCGCGATTGGGCGCCGGAGGTCGGTGCCTTGCTGGTGGGAAGCCGGACGCACCGCCA
>JBBRSZ010000041.1:0-34525 GCA_038244915.1 Burkholderiales bacterium
CACTGGGCCGCCGACACCGACGGTCCGCGCCCGTATGCCGCCGGCACCTGGGGACCGAGCGCGTCGAGCGCCATGATCGCCCGCGACGGTTATTGCTGGAGCGAAGAGTGTTAACTCGCGGGACAGATCTTCAGCTCTGTCGCCGACTGACCAGCCCCCCAATGCTGGACCGCATCAAAGCTTCGCTCCCTTCGCTTGCTCCCGCCGAGCAGCGCGCGGGGCGACTCGTGCTGTCCGACCCGCGCTCCTTCGCCAACCTGCCGGTGAGCGAGCTGGCCGAGAGGGCTCAGGTGAGCAAGCCGACGGTGGTGCGCTTTTGCCGCAGCGCGGGGTACGACAAGCTCAAGCTGGCCGGCAGCGTCAGCGAGGGCGTGCCCTTCATCCACCGCAGCGTGGATGCCGACGACAAGGCCTGCGAAGCGCTGGCCGCCACCTGCAAGACCGGCCGCAGGCGTAGTCCGCAACCCCCGCGCAGGCGGGGGTCCAGGGCGCCTGTCACGCGTTACGCCTGAGCGGCGCGCCTAGATCCGACCTTCCTCCACCGCGTGGCAGGCCACCTTCACGCCCTGAAAGGTCAGCAGCGCCGGCCGCTCCGCATTGCAGCGGGCGTTCGCATGCGGGCAGCGCGGATGAAACGTGCAGCCCGTGGGCGGGTTGAGCGGATTGGGCACCTCGCCGGACACCGGCGTGCGCGCGCGCCCGGTGTCGTGCATCTTCGGGATCGCGTCCAGCAGCATCCTTGTATAGGGATGGCGCGGGTGATCGAACAGCTCGTGCTTGTCCGCGAGCTCGACCAGACGGCCCAGGTACATCACGCCGACCTGGTCGCTCACGTGCCGAACCACCGCCAGGTTGTGCGAGATGAACAGGTAGGTCAGCCCGTGCTGGCGCTGCAGGTCCTTCATGATGTTGAGCACCTGTGCCTGCACGCTGACGTCCAGCGCCGAGGTCGGCTCATCGCACACCAGGAATTCGGGCTGGGTGGCCAGCGCGCGGGCGATCGAGATCCGCTGGCGCTGGCCGCCGGAGAATTGATGCGGGTACTTCACCATGTCCAGCGGCGACAGGCCGACCGACTTGAGCAGGCTGCCGACCCGCTCCTCGAGTTCGGCCTCGTCGGTGACGATGCCGTGCTCCTTGAGCGGTTCGCCAACGATGTCCTCCACGATCCAGCGCGGGTTCAGGCTGGCGTACGGATCCTGGAAGATCATCTGGATGCGGCGGCGCAGCTTGCGGCCTTCGGCAGTCTTGAACGCCGCGTGCGCGTCCTGGCCGTCGAAGGTCAGGCCGCCGCGGGTCGGCCGGTACAGGCCCACCAGCAGCTTGGCGATGGTGCTCTTGCCGCAGCCGGACTCGCCCACCAGCGCCAGCGTCCGGCCCTTCTCGATGTCGAAGCTGACGCCGTCGACCGCGTTGAGCAGCAGCCGCGGCTTGCCTTCGATCACACGGTTCAGCCAGGGCGGCGAGACGTCGAAGCTCTTGGCCAGGTCGTGCGCCTGGACCAGCGGCGCGGAGCCTGCAAACGCGCTCATTGCGCTGCCCCGGCATGGGCGTCGTGCAGCCAGCAGGCCGCCTTCGTCGCCCCGGCATCCAGCAGGTCCGGCCGCTCGACCAGGCAGCGCGTGAACACGCGCGGGCAGCGCGGGTTGTAGGCGCAGCCGGGCGGAATGGCGTTGAGCCGCGGCATGGCGCCGTCGATCTGGTGCAGCCGCTCCCGGTCCTGGGTGATGTCGGGGATCGCAGCCATCAGGCCCATGCTGTAGGGGTGGGCCGGCTGGTTGATGACCTCGTGCACCGGCCCGCTCTCGGCGATCCGGCCGGCGTACATCACGGCCACCCGGTCGCAGGTTTCGGCGATCACGCCCATGTCGTGGGTGATCAGCATCACCGCAGCGCCACGCTCCCGGCACACGCGCTTGAGCAACTGGATGATCTGGGCCTGGATCGAGACATCCAGCGCCGTGGTCGGCTCGTCCGCCACGATCAGCTTGGGCTCGGCCGCTAGCGCCAGCGCGATCACCACCCGTTGCCGCATGCCGCCGGAAAACTGGTGCGGGTAGTGGTCGATGCGTTCGGCCGCGGCGGGAATACCGGTGTCTTCCAGCAGGCCGATCGCGCGCTTGCGCGCCGCTTGCGCATCCACCGGCAGGTGGGTCTGGATGGTCTCGACCAATTGCCGTCCCACCGTGTACAGCGGGTTGAGCGAGGTCAGCGGGTCCTGGAAGATGGCCCCGATCTTGCGGCCGCGGATCCGCCGCATCTTCTCGTACGGCAGGTTGTCGATGCGGCTGCCCTCGAGCATGATCTGGCCCGACGCGATGCGCCCGGGCGGCTCCAGCAGGCCGATGATGGCCGCGCCGGTGAGCGACTTGCCGGCGCCGGATTCGCCGACCACGCCCAGGATCTCGCCGGGCGCGATCTCGAAGGAAATGTCGTCGAGGGCACGCAAGGTGCCGCGGCGGCCGGGGAATTCGACCACCAGGTTCTGGACTTGCAGCAGGCTCATTTGATTCGCTTCAGCGCAACCTCGGGTTCAGCGCGTCGCGCAGCCAGTCGCCCAGCAGGTTCACCGACAGGGCGATCACGACCAGCATGACGCCCGGAAACACGGTGATCCACCAGTTGCCGGAGAAAAGGAATTTGTTGCCCACCTGGATCAACGTGCCCAGCGAGGGCGAGTTGGCCGGGGCGCCGACGCCCAGAAACGACAGGGTCGCCTCGGTGATGATGGCCGTCGCCACCTGGATGGTGGCCAGCACCATCACCGGGCCCAGGATGTTGGGCAGCACATGGCGCCGCATGATGCGCAGCGGGGTGACGCCGGTGACCTGCGCCGCCAGCACGTACTCCTTGCTGCGCTCGACCAGCGTGGATCCGCGCACTGTCCGCGCGTACTGGACCCAGCCGGTCATCGAGATCGCGATGATCAGGACGCCGAAGGCAATGTATTCGCTGCCGTTGGGAAACAGGGCCCGGCTGACGCCGGCGATCAGTAGCGCGATCAGGATCGCTGGAAAGGACAGCATCACATCGCAGATGCGCATGATGACGGCGTCCACGGTGCCGCCCAGGAAACCGGCCAGCAAGCCCAGGCTCACGCCCGCGATCACCGATAGCACCACCGACGCCAGGCCCACCAGCAAAGAGATGCGGGCGCCGAACATCAGGGCCGACAGGATGTCCCTGCCCTGGTCGTCGGTTCCCAGCAGGTACTTGGTGCTGCCGTCCTTCACCCAGGCGGGCGGGAGGAAGGCATCGGACAGTTCGAGTGTCGCCAAGTCGAACGGGTTGTAGGGTGCGACCAGGTTCGCGAACACCGCGCAGAACACACAGACAAAGGCGACCACGGCCGCAGCCACCGCCACCGGCGAGGTGCGGAAGCTGTAGCCGATATCGCTTTGCCAGGCCCGATGGAACCAGCCTTGCTGTGCAAGCGTCATCACTTGACCGTGATGTACTTCCACACCATTTCGTTGCCGGGCAACTGCACCAGCTCGATGTTCTTCTTGGCGCCCCAGTTCAGCGACTGTTGGTGCAGCGGGATGTGGCCGATGTCGTCCTGGTG
The DNA here is from genome assembly GCA_038244915.1 of Burkholderiales bacterium. Lineage (GTDB taxonomy): Bacteria > Pseudomonadota > Gammaproteobacteria > Burkholderiales > Burkholderiaceae_C > Ramlibacter. The sequence continues at coordinate 3,566 of JBBRSZ010000041.1, forward strand.
GATCTTGATCGCCTCGTGGATCATCTCGTTGCGCTTCTTGTCGTCGGTTTCCGATGCGATCTTCTCGGTCAGCTCGTCGACCCTGGCGTTGCTGTAGGCGCCGAGGTTGAATTGACCGCGGCCACCTTCGCCCGGCGACGCCATGATGGGATACAGCACGTTATGTGCGTCGACGGTGCTGGCGGTCCAGCCCAGCATGTAGAAGCTGGTGTCGCGGCGCAGGATCTTGGGGAAGTAGGTGCCCTTGGTCTCGACCTCGAGCTTGATCTTGACGCCGACCCGCGCCAGGTTGGCGGCCACTGCCTGGCAGATCGCGCCGTCATTGACGTAGCGGTCATTGGGGCAGTTCATGGCCACTTCGAAGCCGCTCGGGTAACCCGCTTCGGCCAACAGCTTCTTGGACGCTTCCGGGTCATACGGCAGCCGTTTGTTGAGGTCGGGGGCGAAACCCTTGACCTGCGCCGGGAACATCTCCGCGATCGGCGTGGCGGCGCCGCGCATCACGCTGCGCTTGATGCCTTCGATGTCGATCGCCTGGTAGAACGCCTGGCGCACGCGCTTGTCCTTGAACGGGTTCTTGCCCTTGACGTTCGAGAACAGCAGCTCGTCGCGCTTCTGGTCCATGCCCAGGAAGATCACGCGCAGTTCGGGACCCTGCAGCACCTTGAGGTTGGGCGCGGCCTTGATGCGGTCCACGTCCTGCACCGGAACCGGCTCCATCACGTCGACCTCACCGGACAACAGCGCCGCCACGCGGGTGGCATCGTTGCCGATCACGTTGAAGATGACTTCGTCGACGTTGCCCTGCACCTTGCCCCAGTAGTTGCCGTTGCGAACGAAGGTGGTGCGCACGTTCGGCTGGCGCTCGCGCACGCGGTACGGCCCGGTGCCGTTGGCGCGGAAGGAAGCGGCGTTCTCGATGCCCTTGCGCCGGTCCACCGGGCGCGTGGCCTGGTTGGACTCGCACCACTTCTTGCTCATGATGAACCAGCGGTAGAACAGCTCGGGCAGGATCGGGAACGGTGCGTTGGTGACGACGTCGATCGAGTGGTCGTTGATCTTCTTGATCTCCTTGATCTGGCCGACGTAGCTCTTCATGTCGGAACCATCGCTCTTGGCACGCTCGTAGCTGAAGATCACGTCGTCGGCGGTGAAAGGCGTGCCGTCGTGGAACTGCACGTTCTTGCGCAGGTCGAAGTGCCAGACCGTCGGCGAGGTCTGCTTCCAGCTAGTGGCCAGGCCCGGCGTGAGCTTGTAGTCCGGACCGCGATAGACCAGGGTCTCGAACACGTTCTCCAGCACGGTCAGCTGCAGCGACTCGTTGAGCGAGTGTGGATCCATCGACAGGGCATCGCCCTGGTTGCCGATTTTCAGCGTGACGGCGCCGGCGGTGGTGCCCAGGCAGGCCAATGCCACGAATACCGCGGCTGCAACGGGTGTCGACTTCAGGTTCATCTCTGGCTCCTCTTGTTAAACGTCTTCATGAAATTGGCGATCCTTCCAGCGGCATGGCCTGCTCGGCCAGGCTGGCGTGCAACGCCGAGCCGAGCGGCAGGACGTCGTCGTTGAAGTCATAGCGGCTGTTGTGCAGGAAGCAGCTGCCTTCGCCGCCCTGACCCAGGCGCAGATAGGCGCCCGGCTTGGCCTGCAGCATGAAGGAGAAGTCCTCCGCGCCCATGCTGGGCTCCATGTTGCGCACCAGGTTGGCGGCGCCGACGATCGATTCGGCGACGTCGCCGGCGAAGACCGCTTCGTCGGGCGAGTTGATCGTCGCCGGATAGATGCGGTCGAACGTGACCGTGGCCGAGGCGCCAAAGCCCAGGGCAATCGCGCTGCACAGCTCCTGCAACCGTCGCTCCACCAGTTCCTGGACGTCGGGGCTGAAGGTGCGCACCGTGCCCACGATCGTGGCCTTGCCGGGCACGACACTCATCGCGCCCAGGTCGCCCGCCTGCACCGCGCACAGGCTGACCACCGCGTTGTCGATCGGCTTGACGTTGCGGGACACGATGCTCTGCACCGCCGTGATGATGTGCGCCGCCACCAGCACCGGGTCGATCGTCAGGTAGGCGTGTGCCCCGTGGCCGCCTTTGCCGGTGACCTCGATCGTCACGCGGTCGGCCGCCGCCATCATCGGGCCCGAATTGATGCCGACAGTGCCGGGTTTCATCGCCGGCCAGTTGTGCATGGCGAACACCGATTGCACCGGGAAGCGCTCGAACAGGCCGTCGTCGATCATCGCCTTGGCGCCGGCGAAGCCCTCTTCGCCCGGCTGGAAGATCAGCACCGCCGTGCCGTCGAAATTGCGGGTTTCGGCCAGGTAACGCGCCGCGCCCACCAGCATCGCCGTGTGGCCGTCATGGCCGCAGCCGTGCATCATGCCGGCCCTGGTGGAGCGCCATGGGAAGTCGTTGTTCTCCGTCATCGTCAGCGCGTCCATGTCGGCACGCAGCCCGATCATCCTGCCGCTGGCCGATTTTTTGCCCCTGACGATGCCGACGACGCCGGTCTTGCCGATGCCCTCGTGGATTTCGTCCACGCCGCACAGGCGCAGCGCCTCCTTGACCCGGCCGGAGGTGTACACCTCCTCGAACCCGAGTTCCGGGTGAGCGTGCAGGTCCCTGCGCAGCGCCACCAGTTCGGGATGGAAGGCAGCGATATGGGCGAAGGCGCGGCCGTTGGCCTTGAGTCGGGAAGCCAGCATCAATGTCCTCCAGCGCCGCCCATGCGCAGCCTCGGATCGACGGCAAAGTACAACAGGTCGACCACCAGGTTGATCACCACGAAGATCAGCGCGATCAGGCACAGGTAGGCGGCCATGACCGGGATGTCGGCAAAGGTCACCGCCTGGATGAACAGCAGCCCCATGCCGGGCCACTGGAAGACGGTCTCGGTGATGATGGAAAACGCGATCAGCGTGCCCAGCTGGAGCCCGATGATGGTGATGACGGGAACCAGCGTGTTCTTCAACGCATGGCCGAAATGGATGGCGCGATTGGTCAGTCCCCTGGCCCGTCCGAACTTGATGTAGTCGCTGCGCAGCACCTCGAGCATCTCGGCGCGGACCAGCCGCATGATCAGCGTCAGCTGGAAGATCGCCAGCGTGATGGCCGGCAGCACGATGTGGTGCCAGCCGTCGCGGGTGAACAGGCCACTGGTCCACCAGCCGGCCTGCACGACCTCGCCGCGGCCGAAGCTGGGGAACCAGCCGAGCACCACCGTGAACAACAGGATCAGCAGGATGCCGATCAGGAAGGTGGGGAGAGACACGCCGAGCAAGGACAGCGTCATGAAGACCTGGCTCATGAAAGTGCCCCGTCGCAGCGCCGCATAGACGCCCATCGGGATGCCGATCGCCACGGCCAGCACGCCCGCCACCAGCGCCAGTTCGAGCGTCGCCGGGAAGCGCTCGCCGATCAGGCGCGAAACCTTCGCGCCCTGGCGCAGGCTCAGGCCGAACTCGCCCTGGGCGGCGTTGACCAAGAAGTGCCAGAACTGCACGAAGAAGGGCTGGTCCAGCCCCAGATCGATGCGCAATTGGCGGATCTGGTCCGGCTTGGCGTCTTGCCCGAGCAGGAAAACGACCGGGTCGCCGACGTACTGGAACAGCATGAAGGCGATGAACGCAACTGCGGTCATGACGATCGCAGCCTGGAGCAGACGGCGCAGGACGAAGGCGAGCATTTCGGAAAAAGCGGAAACGACGATGCTAGCAGAGCAAGCGTCGTGCCGACCTCAGGGTTTTCTTCAGCCCGCGGTTCGTTTTGCCAGCGGCACGAAGCCTTTCGGCCTCATCGTTCATTGCCTCGCGATCCATTTCCGAAAACAAAAAAGCCGCCCGAAGGCGGCTTCAAATTCTCCTTGGATCGACAAGACTGGCACAAGGCCAGCCCCACGATTTAGAAGCTGTGACGGATACCGAAGTCGTAGCCAGTGGAGTTCTGGTTCGCTGCGTTGCCCGCGCCGTTCAGGGCTTGAGCGGCGCCGCCGGAGTTCCTCAGGCGAGCGTACGTGGCGTACACGGCCGTGCGCTTAGACAGGTTGTGAACATAACCCAGAGCAATCTTCTTGGTCTTGGGGTCGCCAGACAGGTCGTTCTTGTACTGGGAGTAAGCCAGGCGGATTTCGCCCGGGCCGACTGGAACCAAGGCGCCGAGCAAGTAACCCTTGCCGGTAGCGCCGCCGCTGACGCGGTCACGGTTGTAGTGGCCCATCAGCTTGGCAACGCCGAAGTCCCACTGGCCGCCGATGTTGGTCGACTTGATGTCGCCGGTGGAGTACTTGGTGGTGGAGTAAGCCAGGGCAGCGTTGACCGGGCCATTGGCGTAGCCGACGCGCATGGCGGTGCCGGTGCCGTCGTTGGCGACGTTGTTGTTGTTCTCACCACGGTAGTGCTGCAGCTGGCCGTAGAAGCCGCCCAGGTTACCCGGCAGGAAGTAGCCGATGCTGTTGGAAGCGCGGACGGTGACCGGGCCGCCGAGCGACGAATTCAGGGTCTGGGTGGTGCCAGCGCCGTTGGTGCCGAACGGATCGAACACGGTCAGGTTCCAGAATTGCGGGGTGTAGTCACGACCCAGGCGCAGTTCGCCCCAGCCGCCACCCAGGCTCACCGTCGAACGACGGTTGAACGTCAGGCCTTGGGTACCAGCCGTTGCGGCGGAAGTGCCGGAGGCTTGGTTGTTCAGGTTGGTCGGAGCGCCGGAGCCGTTGTCGTTGTTCATGCCGGCTTCAAGCCAGAACGAAGCGGACATGCCGCCGCCGAGGTCTTCCGTGCCACGGAAGCCGAGGCGCGAGCTGTTGTAGCCGGAGTTGGTCAGTTGGGTCTTGTTCGAGATCGAACCTTTACCAAAGGCCAGGGTCGCGTCAACGATGCCGAACAGCGTGACGGAAGATTGGGCAGAAGCCACGCCGGCGGACGCCAGCACAGCCAGAGCAATCAGGGACTTTTTCATTGCAAGTTTCTCCAAGGTTAAACATAGGGCTCCGGTGCGAAGGGGTCACTTGATGCAGGCACTTTTGCGCTCCCGCCGGTTCCCCGGGCCAACCTCCTTTTGGGAAGTTGTGGTTATTGCACCAGACCGCCCTTTCTTTCGCAAAGTATTTAGACTGCCGCGAACCATTTCGTTGCAGCAGGACAACATGCGGAAACGGTTCAGTGGACCCCACGCAACACTCTGCGGTTACATTTCGATTTGTAAAGCAGCGCACCGGGCTGTTTGGCTTCGTCGCGCCTGCATCCGGCGCGACGCTAAACTGGGCAAATGACACGATCCAGTGATGCTTTCCTGAGCGCCGTCGACGGCGCACTTCGAACCTTGTTCGCCACGCCCAGAGCACTTCGGCCCTGCCCGACCGTCCCAGGTGACGAAACGACCCTGAGCGCTGCCGAGAAGCGCAAGGCCGCAGCCTTGATGCGGGTCAACCACGTCGGCGAGGTGTGCGCCCAGGCGCTTTACAGCGCCCAGTCGCTGACCACCCGCGATCCTGCACTGAAGACCCAGTTCGAACAGGCCGCCCGGGAGGAAACCGACCACCTGGCCTGGACCCAGGGCCGGCTCGATGAACTGGGCGCCAGGCCTTCCCTGCTCAATCCGCTCTGGTACGCCGGCGCCTTCGGCCTTGGCCTGATCGCGGGACGGCTGGGCGACCGCACCAGCCTCGGCTTCCTGGTCGAAACCGAGCGCCAGGTGGAAGCGCACCTGCAAAGCCATCTGGAACTGCTGCCAGCGGGTGATCACGCTTCCCGGGCCATCGTGGCCCAGATGAAAGACGACGAAGCGGCCCATGCGGCCCTTGCGGTGCAGGCCGGAGGCGTCACATTGCCGGCGCCAGTGCGCGGACTCATGAAGGTGGCCGCAAAAGTCATGACGACCACTGCGTCGTACATCTGACGCTGCCGCAGTGAGTCAGGCCTCGCGGACCTCGAAGCTGGTCGTGATCTCGGCCGTCTTGGCCAGCATGATGGTCGCCGAACAGTACTTGTCGTGGCTCATCGCCACCGCGCGTTCGACCGCGGCGGCCGGAATCGCCTTACCGCTGACAGTGAAGTGCAGGTGGATCCTGGTGAACACCTTCGGATCCGTCTCGGCCCGCTCCGACGTCAGTTTGACCGTGCAGCCCCGCACATCGTGGCGGCCGCGCTTGAGAATCAGGACAACGTCGTAGGCGGTGCAGCCGCCGGTCCCGGCCAGCACCGTTTCCATCGGCCGTGGCGCCAGATTCTGGCCACCATTGGCCGGCTGAGCTTCATCGACCGCGCCGTCCATCACAAGGACGTGGCCACTGCCTGTTTCCGCCACGAAACCCATCCCCGATCGCGCGCCCGTGGCGCCCGTCCAGCTCACCATGCATTCCATCTGCGACTCCAATTCTGTTGGTGCGAAACCGCAGATCTTGCCCGATCCCGAACACGGTGCTGCATCGCAACAAAACTGGCGATATACTGATTTCCATGCAGGGCCGACAGCTTCTGCGCCAATTGTCTCCTCCACCTCTCCCTTTGGTGGATTCAGCCCCCGAGCCGCAAGGTTCCGGGGGCTTTTTTCATGCAGTTGCCGCCCCGTATCATCAGCCGGACATGACGAAGCCCCTCAAACCTGCCGACTACCTGAAAAAGATCCTGACCGCCAAGGTGTATGACGTGGCGGTGGAGTCTGCCCTGGAACCGGCCAAGAACCTCAGCCGCCGGCTCCACAACAAGGTGCTCCTCAAGCGCGAGGACCAGCAGCCGGTGTTCAGCTTCAAGCTGCGCGGCGCGTACAACAAAATGGCTCATCTCAGCGCTGAGCAACTCAAGCGCGGCGTGATCTGCGCGTCGGCTGGCAACCACGCCCAGGGGGTGGCACTGTCGGCGCACAAGCTGGGGTCGCGGGCGGTGATCGTGATGCCCGTGACCACGCCGCAGGTCAAGATCGAAGCCGTCAAGGCGCTTGGCGGCGAGGTGGTGCTGCACGGCGACAGTTATTCAGACGCGCATGAGAAAGCGGTCGAACTCGAACAGTCGCAGCAGCTGACCTTCGTCCATCCTTTCGACGACCCCGACGTGATCGCCGGACAGGGCACCATCGCGATGGAAATCCTGCGCCAGCACCAGGGACCGCTCGATGCGGTGTTCGTGGCGATCGGCGGCGGCGGCCTGATCTCGGGCGTGGCTAACTACATCAAGGCCGTACGTCCGGAGATCCGGGTCATCGGCGTGCAGATGAACGACTCGGACGCGATGGCGCAATCGGTCGCTGCCAACAAGCGCGTGACGTTGGCCGACGTCGGGCTGTTTTCCGACGGCACGGCGGTCAAGCTGGTGGGCCAGGAAACGTTCCGCATCGCCCGCGAGCTGGTCGATGAATTCGTGACTGTGGACACCGACGCCGTCTGCGCGGCGATCAAGGACGTGTTCGTCGATACGCGCAGCATTGTCGAGCCGGCCGGCGCGTTGGCCGTGGCCGCGATCAAGCAGTATGTCGCCACCCACAAGACCCGGGGCGAGACCTATGTGGCGATCCTGTGCGGCGCCAACATGAACTTCGACCGGCTCCGCTTCGTCGCCGAACGGGCCGAGGTGGGCGAGGAGCGCGAGGCCCTGTTCGCGGTGACGATCCCGGAGGAGCGCGGCAGCTTCAAGCGTTTCTGCGAGCTGATCGGCGACCTTCCCGGCGGCCCGCGCAACGTCACCGAGTTCAACTACCGCATCAGCGATTCGGCCAGGGCCCACGTGTTCGTAGGCCTCACCACGCACGGCAAGGGAGAATCGAGCCGGATCGCCGCCAATTTCGGCCGTCACGGCTTCGACGCGCTGGACCTGACCCACGACGAACTGGCCAAAGAGCACATCCGGCACATGGTCGGCGGCCGTTCGGCGCTGGCGCAGGACGAGCGGCTGCTTCGCTTCGTGTTTCCAGAGCGGCCGGGCGCGCTGCTCAAATTCCTGTCGCACATGCGCCCGGGATGGAACATCACGCTGTTCCATTACCGCAACCAGGGCGCGGACTACGGCCGCATCCTGGTGGGCTTGCAAGTACCGGCAGCCGACCACAAGGCCTTCAAGTCCTTCCTCGCGACCATCGGTTATCCCTCGGTCGACGAGACCGACAACCCGGTCTACCGCCTGTTCCTGCAGAGTTGAGTCGCCTCAATTCTTGGCGGGCGGCAGCTCGAGCGTGAGCACTGCGGGACCTCCGGCTGATGCCGCCAGTACGGCACGCCGGCGCTGCACCGACTGCAGCACCAAGCCCTCCTCGATCGCCGAGCCGACCCGATAGGGCCGCGGCGGCTTGCCGTCAACGGCGATCAACGCGGCGCCACTGTGCGAGCGCGCCGCCACCACGCCCAGCAGATTGAACCGGCTGGCTAGGCTGGCCGTCGGCGCCCCGGCCGGGGATACCGCGACCGGGTTGGCGCCCAGCAGGCGGGCAATGGCGGCCGGGTCGGCGGCAAAGGCCTGGCGCACCGGGGGGGCCACCGCCGCCGGGGCCGGCCGGGGAACGATGCGCAAGCCCCAATAGACGCAGCTGCCGGCGGCCAGCAGCCACAGGACCAGGGTGGTCAGGCGCACCGCCCACCTGCTTTGCACACTCGTTGCCATATGCGGCGATTATCATGGAAGCGATCCACCCGAAAGCGACATGAATTCACATTGCACGACCTTCAAACGCCGCGCCCAGGCCGGCTTCACCCTGATCGAATTGATGGTGGTCCTGGTCATCATCGGCGTGCTCGCCGCCTTGATCGTTCCCAACGTCCTCGACCGCGCCGACGATGCGCGCACCACCGCGGCCCGCACCGATGTCAACAACCTGATGCAGGCGCTGAAGCTGTACCGCCTGGACAACCAGCGGTACCCAAGCGCCGAACAGGGACTGGCGGCACTGGTGGCCAAGCCCACCGCGCCTCCGAACCCGCCGAACTGGAAACCGTACCTGGAAAAGCTGCCCAACGATCCCTGGGGTCGTCCCTATCAGTACCTCAATCCCGGCGTCAAGGGCGAGATCGACGTGATGTCTTTCGGCGCCGACGGCCAGCCCGGCGGCGAGGGCAAGAATGCGGACGTCGGTTCCTGGCAGTGATTCGACCGCTGCGCGGGCACGGCATCACGGCTTCACGCTGATCGAATTGCTGGTGGTCTTGGCGATCATCGCGATCGCCAGCGCGGGGGTCAGCCTTGCGCTGCGCGATAGCGCCGACACCCAGCTCGAACGCGAGGCGCAACGGCTGGCGGCGCTGCTCGAATCGGCCCGCGCCCAGTCACGCACCAGCGGCCGGCCGGTGCAGTGGCACGCGGTCGCCGGCGGCTTCCGCTTCGACGGCCTGCCGGCCCAGGCGCTCCCGGACCGCTGGCTGGAGCCGACCACCCAGGTGCAGGGCCCCGACGCGCTGCAACTGGGGCCGGAGCCGATCATCGGCCGCCAGCAGATCGTGCTGGGCTCGACCGCGCTGCCGGGCCGCAGCCTGCGCATCGGCACCGACGGACTGCGGCCGTTCGCGGTCAGCGCGGAGCAGCCATGAGGCAGCGCGGCTTCACCCTGATCGAGGTGCTGGTGGCGCTGGGCATCGTCGCCATCGCGCTGGTCGCCGGGTTGCAGGCCACCACGGCCCTCACCAACAACGCATTGCGCCAGTCCGACGTGCTGCTCGCGCACATCTGCGCCGAGAACGAGCTGGTCAAGGTCAGGCTGGCCAAGCAGATGCCGGGGGTGGGCGACAGCACAGTGCCCTGCGAGCAGGCGGGCCGCCCCTTCAGCGTCACCGTCTCGGTGCTGCCGACGCCGAACCCGAGCTTCCGGCGGGTCGACGCCCAGGTGCTGGACGGGACCTCGCCGGTGCTGCGCCTGTCCACCGTGGTCGGCAGGTTCTGATGGCAACCCATCCCCGCAATTGCGGCTTCACGTTGGTCGAACTGCTGGTGGCGCTGTTCGCCATGGCCCTGCTCGCGGTCATGAGCTGGCGCGGGCTCGACGGCATGACGCGGGCCCAGGCGATCACCTCGGCCCGGGCCGACGAAGTCCTCACCCTGCAGGTGGCGCTGGCCCAGTGGAGCGCCGACCTGGATGCCGTCGTCCAGATGCCGGGCGCGCCTGCGCTGGACTGGAATGGCCGCGTGCTGCGCATCACCCGGCGCGACACGTCGAGCCCGGCCAGCGGCGTGCTGGTCGCGGCCTGGACCCTGCGCGCCGGCCAGTGGCTGCGCTGGCAATCGCCACCGCTCACCACCCGCGGCCAGCTCGATCAGGCCTGGCTGAAGGCCGACCAGTGGTCGCAGAATCCCGGTGACGAGGAGCGCCGGCTGGAGGTCGCCGTCACGCCGCTGCAGGAATGGAGAATCTTCTATTACCGCAGCGATGCCTGGACCAATCCGCAATCCAGCGACGCGAGCGGCAGCAGCCCGGTGGCGCAACCCGGGTTGACCGAAGCGGCGGCCGCCGTCCTGGCAGCGCAGACCACGCCGGTCATCCCCGAGGGGGTCCGGCTGGTGCTGGTGCTGCCGGCCGGCCAGGCGCTCGCGGGGCAGATCACCCGCGACTGGGCTCGTCCGACCGTCGGGGGCGGCAAGTCGTGAGGGCCGTTCCCGCCCAACGCGGCGCGGCGCTGCTGATGGCGATGCTCACCGTCACGCTGGTTGCCACGTTTGCGGCCGCGGCCATGTGGCAGCAGTGGAGAAGCATCGAGGTGGAACAGGCCGAACGTGCCCGCGTGCAGTCCGGATGGATCCTGACCGGTGCGCTGGACTGGGTCAGGCTGATCCTGCGGGAAGACGCCAAGGGCGGCGGGCCGGACTACCTGTCCGAGCCGTGGGCGGTGCCGCTGGAGGAGGCCAGGCTGTCGACCTTCCTGGCGGCACAGCAGGGCGTCGCCGTCGCCGAGACGGGCGACGACACGATGGACGCCTTCCTGTCCGGGCAGATCATCGACCTGCAATCGCTGCTGAACGTCAACAACCTGGTCGACAAGGGCAAGCCTTCCGAAGCGGGGATGCGCAGCTTCACCCGATTGTTCGAACTGCTCGGGTTGCCGCCGGCGCAACTCGCCACGCTGGCCGAGAACCTGCGCTTCGCCGCCGATACCAGCGCGGCCAACCGGTCGTCCCCCATGGCGCCGCTGATGCCGCAACGGGTGGAGCAACTGGTCTGGCTGGGACTGCCGGCCGAAACCGTGGCCGTGCTCCAGCCGTACGTGACGGTCCTGGCGGCGCCGACCCACACGCCGGTCAACTTGAACACGGCGAGAGCCGAAGTGATCTACGCCGCCATCGACGGCATCAGCATGGCCGACGCCCAGCGCCTGGTCGCGGAGCGCGACCGCGCGCCCTTGCGCAGCCTGGACGCCGCCGCCAAGCTGATCGGCCGCGAGGCGTCGGCGCTGGGCGACCAGGTTGGGATCGCCTCCAGTTTCTTCGAGAGCCGCGGCCGCCTGCGGCTGGGCCAGATGGTGGTGGAAGAACGCTCCGTCCTGCAGCGAACCGGCCTCAACGTTATCGCCTTGCGGCGCGAGCGCGGCGTGATCGAAGCCCCGGCGCCGGGGACCACCATGCCGGGCCGCTGAAGCGGCACTGCCGGGCCTGCCTACAATCGCCGCAGCCAATGAGCTCACTGATCTTCCTGCTTCCCAATGCGCCCGTCGCTGCCGCGACCGAGTTTGCCTATCTGGTGACACCCGATGGGCGGTCGGTGGGCGAGCACGGCAGCGCGCCGGCCGCCCTGCTGCCGCGACCTGCCGGAGCGGGCGCCGAGGTGGTGGCGATCGTTCCGGCGTCGGCGCTGTCCTGGCACCAGGTCGAACTGCCCAAGGGCGTGTCTGCCGCTTCACCGCGCCTGCGGGCGGTGCTGGAAGGGCTGCTGGAGGACCGCTTGCTCGACGAGCCCGAGGCGCTGCACTTCGCCGTCCAGCCGCACGCGCGGGCCGGCGAGCCGGTCTGGGTGGCAGTGTGCGAGCGCCAGTGGCTGCGCGATGCGGTGCACGCGCTGGAAGCGGTGGAGCGGCCGATCTCCCGCATCGTTCCCGAGTTCACGCCAGAGGAGCCGGCCTCATTGCATGCGATCGGGGAGCCGGCCAATGCGACGCTGGTGCTGGCCAGCGCCGATGGCGTGCTGGCACTGCCGCTGGCGACGCCTGCGCTGGCCATGCTGCCGCCGTTGCCCGAGGGCGTGCGCTGTGTTGCCGAACCGGGCGTGGCCGCGCTCGCCGAACAGGTGCTGCAGCACCCCGTCGAACTGCAGCAGGCGAGCCAGCGCTGGCTGCATGCCGCCCAGTCCGGCTGGGACCTGGCGCAGTCCGAGTTCGCCAGTTCCAACCGGGCCCGCGCCGTCAAGCGCCTGGCCGCGCTCTGGGTGGACCTGCTGCGCGCCCCGCAATGGCGTCCGGCCCGCTGGGGCGCGGTGCTGCTGGTCGCGGCCAACCTGCTGGGCCTGAACGCCTGGGCCTGGAAGGAGCGCTCCAGCCTCCAGGCCAAGCGCGAGTCCGTGCAGCGCGTCCTGACCACCACCTTCCCCCAGGTCAAGGTGGTGGTCGACGCGCCGCTGCAGATGGAAAAGGAAGTTGCCCTGTTGCGTCAGTCCGCCGGCGCCACCTCGGGCCGCGATCTCGAAGCCATGCTCGGTGAGCTGGCGATGGTCGCGCCGCCGCAACGGCCGCTCGCCGCCATCGAGTACACCGGCAGCGAATTGCGGGTCAGGGGACTGGGCGTGACGCCTCCAGAAGCCAGTGCGCTGGCCGAGAGCCTGCGCGGCCGCGGTTATGCCGCGGAGTTGCGCGGCGACACGCTGGTGCTCAGCGCGCGGGAGGCGCCATGACCGCAAGCGCATTGAAACTGAAGTGGGTCCAGCTGGCCCCGCGCGAACAACGCATGGTGGCAGCCGCCGCCGGTCTGGTTGCGGCGGCGCTGCTGTGGTGGCTGCTGCTGGCGCCGCCGCTGACCGTGATGCGTGGCGCCGCGGCACAGCATCGCGTGCTCGACGACCAGCTGCAGCGGATGCTGGGCCTGCAGACGCAGGCGCGGGCGCTGCAGTCGCAGCCGCGCCAGACCGCGGACGAAGCCACGCGCCTGCTGGAAGCGACGGTACGCCAGCAACTCGGGGCGACCGCCCGGATGTCGATCGCCGGTGAGCGCGTCACCGTCACCCTGCTGGGGACCGAGCCGGCGACGCTGGGACAGTGGCTCACCCAGGCCCGTATCCAAGCCCGAGTGCTGCCGGTGGAGGCGCGGCTGACCCGCAATGCCACCGGGCAGTGGGATGGAACGCTGGTGCTGGCGCTGCCGCCCCGCTGAGCGCAGCCTGCCCGTGGCCCGTCCCAAGCGCGATCCCTGGCCTGCCGCACCCTGGTCCTGGGCCTGGGCCGGGCTCGTGCTCGGCTTGCTGCTGGCGCTGCTGGCGTTCGCTCCGGCCCGCTGGCTCGCCGCCGGCCTGGACCGCGCCAGCGCCGGCCGCGTGCTGCTGGACGACACCAGCGGCACGGTCTGGAACGGCTCGGGCCGGCTGCTGCTGGCCGGCGGCTCCGGCAGCAACGACATCGCCGCCCTGCCCGGCCGGATCGACTGGCGTTTGCGCCCGGCCTGGGGCGGCGTCAACGCGCAGTTGAGCGCCAGCTGCTGCACGCCGCAGCCGCTGCTGCTGAAGGGACGGCTGCGCTGGGGCGGCGCGCAATTGCAGATCGGCGACCAGCGCACCCAGTGGCCGGCCGCGGTGCTGGCCGGCCTGGGCACGCCGTGGAACACCCTGCAGGTCGACGGCGACTTGCTGCTGGCCACACAAGGGCTTTCAGTAGAATGGATCGAGGGGCGGCTGGCGGTGGCGGGGCGCGCCGAACTGACCGCGTCGCGCCTGTCGTCGCGCCTGTCCACCCTCAAGCCCATGGGCAGCTACCGCATCACCCTCACCGGGGGTTCTCCATCGACACTGCAACTCGACACGCTGGAAGGCGCCCTGCAGCTCACGGGAAGCGGCCAATGGGTCGGCTCCAGGCTGCATTTTTCCGGCACTGCCAGCGCCGCGCCCGACCGGGAGGCGGCGCTGTCGAACCTGCTGAACATCATCGGACGGCGCAGTGGCGCCCGCTCGATCATCACCATAGGCTGACATGAAATTCCGTCTCGCTGTCATTTCCCTCGCGATCAGCGCGCTGCTGGCCGGTACTCCCGCACTGGTCTTCGCGCAGCGCTCGACCGAACCGGTGACGCTGAACTTCGTCAACGCCGAGATCGAGGCGGTGGCGCGCACCATGGCGGCCATCACGGGCCGCAACATCGTGGTCGACCCGCGAGTCAAGGGCACCATCAACCTGTCGACCGACCGGCCGGTGGCGCCGGCGGCCGCATTCAACCAGTTCACCGCGACGCTGCGGCTGTCCGGCTTCACGGTGGTCGACGTCGGCGGATTGCTCAAGGTGGTGCCCGAAGCCGACGCCAAGCTGCAGGGCGGCGCGGTCACGGTGGGCGCCCCGACCGCCGGCGGCAGCCAGATCGTGACCCAGATCTTCCGGCTGAACTACGAAACCGCGGCCAACATGGTGCCGATCCTGCGGCCGCTGATCAGCCCCAACAACACCATCAACACCAACCCTGGCAACAACTCGCTGATCATCACCGACTACGCCGACAACCTGCAGCGGCTGGCCCGCATCATCGCGGCGCTCGACGTCTCGAACGCCACCGACGTCGAGATCATCCCGCTGCGCAACGCGCTGGCCTCGGATGTCGCGCCGCTGGTGGCCAGGCTGATCGAATCGGGCTCGACGCCCGCGGCGGCCGGCCAGGGCCAGACCGACACGTCCTTCCGCACCACCATCGTGGCCGAGTCGCGCAGCAACACCGTGATCGTCCGCGCCGCCAACGCGGCGCGGATGAATCTGGTGCGCTCGCTGGTCGAGAAGCTGGACCAGCCCTCGACGCAGAGCGCCTCGGGCAACATCTACGTCGTCTACCTGAAGAACGCGGAAGCGACCAAGCTGGCGGTCACCCTGCGGGCGGCGCTGAGCGCCAATGCGCCTGGCGCCATCGCGTCGTCCGGCGCTGCGATCCCGATGACGCCATCGACCACCGGCCTGTCCACCACCCCCGGCGGCAGTGGCGGCGCCACCGCGCCGATACAGCCCTCCGGCCAGCCGTCCACCGGCGGCCAGATCCAGGCCGATCCGGCCACCAATTCGCTCATCATCACGGCCGCCGAGCCGCAGTACCGGCAGCTGCGCGCGGTGATCGACAAGCTCGACGCCCGCCGCGCCCAGGTGTTCGTCGAAAGCCTGATCACCGAGGTCAACGCCGACAAGGCGGCGCAGTTCGGCATCCAGTGGCAGGGACCGATCGGCAACAAGGGCGACCGCAACATCGGGCTGCTCGGAACCAACTTCAGCATCGGCGGGGTCAACATCTTCAAGCTCGCGGCCGATGCGGCGTCCGGCACGCCCTCTGCCCCCGCGACCGGGCTGAATTTCGGCGTCGCCCACAGCTTCGGCGGGATCTACGTGCTCGGCTTCCTGGCGCGTTTCCTGGAAGCCAACGGCGACGGCAACACGCTCTCCACCCCCAATCTGCTGACCCTCGACAACGAGGAGGCCAAGATCGTGATCGGCCAGAACGTGCCCTTCGTCACCGGCCAGTTCACCAACACCGGCTCGAGCGGCGGCTCCGTCAATCCGTTCCAGACCATCGAGCGCAAGGACGTCGGCCTGACGCTGCGGGTCAAGCCGCAGATCAGCGAGAACGGCACGGTGAAGCTGCAGATCTTCCAGGAAGTCTCCAGCGTCGATCCCTCGACGGTCAATTCCGCCAACGGACCGACCACCAACAAGCGTTCGATCGAATCGAACGTGCTGGTCGACGACGGCGGGATCGTAGTGTTGGGCGGCCTGCTGCAGGACGAGTACTCGCGCAACCAGGAGAAGGTGCCCGGCGTCGGCGACGTGCCGCTGTTCGGCAACCTGTTCAAGAGCGAGACCCGCAGCCGCAAGAAGACCAACCTGATGGTGTTCCTGCGGCCGGTGGTGGTGCGCGATGCCCAGCAGACCGACGAGCTCTCGATCGACCGCTACGACCTCATGCGCCTGAAGCAGGAGGCCATGCAGCCGCCGGACAGCAGGCTGGTGCCGATCAATTCCGCGCCGTTGCTGCCTGCATTGCGGCCCGCGCAGCGCCCGACGACACCGCCGACCCCGCCGACCCCGCCATTGAGCCAGTAACACGATGCGCTATCCCCTGCCCTACGCATTCGCGCGCGGCAACCAGTTGCTGCTGGAAGACGATGGCGAGCATCTTGTGCTCTGGCATTCGGGCGCTCCGGCGCGCGGCGCCTGGAGCGAAGTGCTGCGCAAGCATCCAGTCGCGACCGTGCAGCAGCTCGACCCGCCGGCGCTGGCCCAGCGCATCAGCGCGGCCTACGCGCGAGGCGAATCAAGCGCCGCCACCGTGGTCAGCGAGGTCCAGAACGACGCCGACCTGTCGCGCATGATGCAAGAGCTGCCGGCGGTGGAAGACCTGCTGGAGACCAGCGACGATGCGCCGATCATCCGGATGCTCAACGCGCTGCTCACCCAGGCCGCCCGCGACGGCGCCAGCGACATCCACATCGAGCCCTATGAGCGCCATTCGTCGGTCCGGTTCCGCGTCGACGGCACGTTGCGTGAAGTCGTGCAGCCCAATCGCGCGCTGCACGCCGCCCTGATTTCCCGGCTCAAGATCATGGCCGAACTCGACATCGCGGAGAAGCGGCTGCCGCAAGACGGCCGTATCTCGCTGCGGATCGGCACCCGCGCCGTGGATGTTCGGGTGTCGACCCTGCCCAGCGCGCACGGCGAACGCGCGGTGCTGCGATTGCTGGACAAAAGCGGCAACAAGCTGAGCCTGGAATCGGTCGGTATGACCGGCGACACTCTGCACCGGTTCCTCGAGCTGATCACCCAGCCGCACGGAATCATCCTGGTGACCGGCCCCACCGGCTCGGGCAAGACCACCACGCTGTACGCGGCGCTCAGCCGGCTGGACGCCACCAGCAGCAACATCATGACGGTCGAAAACCCGATCGAATACGAGCTGCCCGGCATCGGCCAGACCCAGGTCAACGCCAAGATCGACCTCGATTTCGCGATGGCGCTGCGGGCCATCCTGCGCCAGGACCCCGACGTGATCATGATCGGAGAGATCCGCGATCACGAGACCGCGCAGATCGCCATCCAGGCTTCGCTGACCGGCCACCTGGTGCTGGCGACGCTCCACACCAACGATGCGCCAAGCGCCGTGAACCGGTTGATCGACATGGGCGTCGAGCCGTTCCTCCTGAGTTCGTCGCTGTTGGGCGTATTGGCCCAGCGGCTGGTGCGCAAGCTGTGCGTGCACTGCAAGGGAGCGGGTTGCGCGCAATGCAGCCAGACCGGCTACCAGGGCCGCACTGGCATCTTCGAACTGATGGTGGCCAACGATGCGATCCGCGGGCAGATCCACAACCGCGCTTCGGAAGCGGACATCCGCGCCGCGGCGCTGGGCGCCGGCATGACGCAGATGCGCGAGGACGGCGAGCGCCTCGTGCGCGAGGGGCTGACCTCGCGCGAGGAGCTGGTGCGGGTCACGCGCGAGTAGCGAGCGAGTGCGGCGCGACCCGCTCGGGCGCGTGCGGCTGCCCCGGCAATTTCACTGGCGGCGGCGCTGGCCGGTCCTGTGGCGCCGGCGGCGGCGCTGGCGGGACTGGCGGCTGAGGTTCATCTGGCGTCTGCGGCGGAACCGGTTTCAGCGTCGTAATGTCGTCTGGCTTCATGGTGGGTTGGCACCTCCTTGGGCAACAGCATTGCGCATCTGCAGCCATGCTGCTCCCGGTCGTCGACCTGACTAAGTGTCAGTGCATGCCGTGATCCGCAGCCGCTGCAGAGCTGCGCAATCAAATATCACAAAGTGATGCGAACTTTGTCAAAAGGTTTGGCCGGCGGTGTCCCACAGCCATTGTGGTCAAGGCCTGACGTGACGCGTTCGTTGCGCCAACTAACTTTCATCGCTGCCACGAATTCTGGCGCGCTGTTTTTCTCAACAATCTTCAAGGAGTCTCAAATGTCTGCAACCACCAAAGTCGTCGGCCTGATCGCCGGCCTGTCCGCCGTCGCCGCCATCGGTGTCGCTATCGCACAGGGCGTTCCGCCCAACCCGTACATTGCCAACCCCGCCCTGGGCGCCGGCCAGCAAAGCACCCACATGACCTCGATGGGCGAAACCGGCGTTCCCGGCCTGACCGACACGGTTCAGACCGCCACCATCGTGCGCACGCAGGAAGTGGCTGTCGCTCCGGCTCCTGTCATTGCCGCACCGATGCGCCCTCCGGCTCCAGTGGTCGCTGCCCAGGTCGAGACCGCTCCCGCCGCAACGATGGGCGCCGCTCCGCAACCGGCCCCCGCTCCCGTGCGCTTCGCCCGTTACGACCGGAACTAAGAGCGCCGGGCCCGTGCGTGGGCCGCCTCTGCGCAACAGCCTGCCGGTGAAGACCCGCGGGCTGTTGTCGTTCAGCCCAGCACGATGAAGCGGGCGTTGTGCAGCGGGTCGTCCGGCTGATAGCCCCACAGGCCGGCCTTGACGGTCTCGACTTCCCGCGCCGCCAGGATTTCCCGTTGCCGCGGGCTGGCGTCCCGCATGGCCTGAACCAGCGCGGGATCGAATCTCAGGTAGATGGGAGCCGAACGTTTGTTGGGCCGGAACGGATCGTCGTTGGTCTTCCAGGACACCAGCAGATCACCGTGTTCGAGCGCAATGGCGTCCGCATTGACCGGAAACAGGTTCCGCATCGCCTCCCAGAATTCGGCCCGTATATCGTCCATTGGTAACCCCAGGCTTGGGACCAGTATGAGCGGCTGTGCCTCGATGTCATTTTGGCCACAGCCGCCAGCCACTCACAGTTTACCGGTCTTGGCACCAAGCGGCTCCGCCTGCCGGGGGCCCATCGCGGCGCACGAATAGGTGGTTGCCTTTAATCTGAACTGATTACAAAATGGCAATTAGGCCCCGGCAGAGTACCGGGGGCACAGTCAATCAGCATCAGGGAGTTTCGCTGTCGCAGCGAGTGGCTCTGCCATCGGGCGGAGTTGATGCCGCGACGGTCTTGGCAGCAGTACACGATGTTCAACCTCTTCAAGAGATCTGCCCCTGTGCCAGCAAAGCCGGCGGCCAAGCCGCCCGCCCGCCAGGCTTCCAGTCCCGGGAAGGCTGCCGCGCTGACGCCATTGCCGGAGGAAGCTTCGCTGCCCGAAGTCGTGGAGGGCAACGAACACACCGACTGGGCCTTGTGGGAAGACTCGATGACGGTGTTGGACAGCCAGATGCAGGGCCTGACGCCATCGGCCCGGATCTACGAGCGCGACAAGCAGACGCCCAGCCGGTACCAGGACCTCGATCCGTTTTCCGAAGTCAACAAGAAAAGCCGCTAGCCCGAGATGCGAAAAAGCCCCTGACCATCGCTGATCAAGGGCTTGAAGGTTTGGTGGCCTGGGGCGGAATCGAACCACCGACACGCGGATTTTCAATCCGCTGCTCTACCAACTGAGCTACCGGGCCGAGCCTGCAATTATATATCAGCCGCCGCCGCGTTTGCCGCGGGACAGGTCGACGCCGAGCTGCTTGAGCTTGCGATACAGGTGCGTTCGCTCCAGGCCGGTTTTCTCGGCGACGCGCGTCATCGACCCACCTTCCTTGGCCAGGTGGAACTCGAAGTAGGACTTCTCGAATTCGTCGCGCGCATCGCGCAGCGGCTTGTCCAGTTCGAACAGCTGGCGCGGCTGCGGCCCGAGTTCCACCGCCGGGGGCAGACTCTGGCCACCGGTCATCGCCGATTCCACCGTGAGCTCCACCACGGGCGCCGCCATCGCGCTGCCAGGCTTGCGAACGGCGCCGGCGTTGTTGCGCGCCAGCCCCGCTTCCACCGCCTTGAGCAGCTTCTGCAACGTGATCGGTTTTTCGAGAAAGGAATGGGCGCCGATCTTGGTCGCTTCCACCGCGGTCTCGATCGTCGCGTGGCCGCTCATCATGATCACCGGCATGCTGAGCAAACCGGTCGTCGACCATTCCTTGAGCAGCGTGACGCCGTCGGTGTCGGGCATCCAGATGTCCAGCAGCACCAGATCCGGGCGGATGCGCCCGCGGGCAGCACGGGCCTGCGCGGCGTTCTCGGCCAGCTCGACGTTGTGGCCCTCGTCGTTGAGGATTTCCGAGAGCAGGTCCCGGATTCCGAGCTCGTCATCGACCACCAGTATGTTTGCCATGATTCGTTTGCACGCCCCCCGGCCAAGGGGGCACTGTTGTTAGGCCGCAACTGCGAATGATAGCGATACTTGGGCGCCCACCACCGAATCGTCCACGACGCGGTTTTTCAGGTCGATCCGGGCCCCGTGTTCGTCGGCGATTTTCTTGACCACTGCCAGCCCCAATCCGGTGCCCTTGGCCTTGGTCGTGACGTACGGTTCGAACGCGCGCTTGAGGATGTGCTCGGGGAAGCCGGCGCCGCTGTCCTGCACGATCAGGCGCACCCGCTTGGCCGGTTCGTTCCACTGCGTGCGGATGGTCACCTCGCGCGTCGCGGTCGACTCGGTCGCGTCCTGCGCGTTCTGCAGCAGGTTGTGGATCACCTGGCGCAGCTGCTGCGGATCGCCCAGGATCGGGGGGCTGGCGGGGTCGAGTTCCATCTGGATCGGCACCTGGCTGGCGCCATCGATGCGCTCGTTGCCTTCACGCGTGTACAGCTGCAGCACATCGGACACCAGGGCATTGAGGTCGACCGGCTTGAGCTCGGCTGCCGGCAGCCGAGCGTAATCGCGGAACTCGTTGACCAGCCGCTTCATCGCGTCGACCTGGTCGACGATGGTCTTGACCGCCTTCGTCAGCAGTGCCTTCTCGGGGTCGACCAGCTTGCCGGCCAGCTTCATCTCCAGCCGTTCGGCCGACAGCTGGATCGGCGTCAGCGGATTCTTGATCTCATGCGCCAGCCGGCGCGCCACCTCACCCCACGCCTGCGCCCGCTGCGCCGAGACGATCTCGGAGATGTCGTCGAACACCAGCAGCCGGGCAGCTTCGCCGCCAGACGTCGGCGGCATCTCGGCGCCGCGGGCGACCACGGTGATCGCATGCTGGGGCGAGCCGGGTTGCGCGGCGTTGAGCTCGTACGACTGCTGCCAGTGGTCCAGGCCGTGCTGCTTGCGTTCGCTCAGGAACTCGTCGAACTGCGCCTGCACGCCGGCGCCGAACGCCTCCAGCCCCGGGACTTCCGCCAGCGATTGCCCCTCGAAAGCGGCCAGCGGCACCCGCAGGATCCGCGTCGCTCCCGGGTTGGAGGCCAGCACCCGCCCCTGCGAATCCAGCACGATGACGCCAGCCGTGAGGTTGTCCAGGATGGTCTGCAGGTTGGCGCGCGCGGCGCTCACCTGCACCATGCTCTTGTCCACGGCATCCCTGGCATCGGCCAGCTGCTGCGTCATCTCGGCGAACGAGCGCGTCAGGCCGCCCAGTTCGTCCTTGCCCATCAACACCGGCTTGGGACTGAGGTCGCCAGCCGCCACTTCGCGCACGCCGGCGGCCAGCAGCAGCAATGGCTTGGCCAGCTGGTTGCCCAGCAGGATCGCCAGCAGCACGGCACCGAAGATCGCCAGGAACAGGCTGAGCGTCAGCGTGCCGATGTACATGCGCCGCAGTCCCTGGCGTCCCAGCGCCCGCTCCTGGTACTCCCGGTTCGCCTCCTGCACGGCGATCGCGTTGGCCACCAGGGTCGGCGGCAAGGTCTGGGTCACCTGCAGGAAGCGCGGCTCGGCCAGCAGTCCCACGCCCGACGACGTGACGACTGCCATCGCCTTGATCCGCGCGTTGGAAACCTGCGCCAGGGTCGGCTCGTCGAGCCCCTCGACGATCGCAACGGAGCGCTGCGAGCGGGTGTTGCGCAGCTGCTGTGGCGTCGGCCGCTCCGGGTTGAGCTGGAAGCGCGATTGCCCGGCGCTGGCGATCAGCTGGCCGCTGCTGTTCCACAGGATCACGTCGTTGGCGGACAGCTGGTCGCGGATGCGCTCCAGCGTGAGGCCGGCCGAGGCGTCGGGCGTGTCGCCCAGCTGCGTGGCGGCGGACCGGGTCTTGTTGGCGAGGTCATTGGCCAGCGCGTCCAGGGTCGATCGCCCCAGGCTCAGGCCGGCGTCGAGCGCACCTTCCACCTTCACGTCGAACCAGCTTTCGATCGACCGCGACACGAACTGATAGGACACAACGTAGATCAGCATGCCGGGCAGGAAGCCGACCAGGGCGAAGATCGCCGCCAGCTTCACCAGCAGCCGGCTGCCGAAGCGGCCGCGGCGCAGCCGCGACGCCAGCCTCACCACGATCCATCCGATCACCACCAGCAGCAGGCCGGCGACCAGCACGTTGACTGCAAACAGCCGGCCGTAGTTGCGCTCGTACAGTTCGCGGTTGTTGGTAGCCTGGGTCAGCAGGAACAGCAGCACGATGCCGATCGCCACCATGACGGTGGCCCCGGTCGCGATCGCCCAGCGGAAGGCGCGGGAGGTCTGCTGCGAAGGATGGGACAGGTGGTCCGGCGGCATGGCGATGCGCCGTTAGCGCGTAGTGTCGATTGTCAATCGCTGGTTGCGAATCGCCGAAATGCTCCAGTCGGCCTGGCCGACCGCGCCGATCTGGAACGGCCGCGGCAACTGCGAGACGTCGAGGCGAAAGCGGTAATCCACGTTGTAGCGCTCATCGGGACTGACGTCGCCCGCCTCGGCGATCTTCCAGCGCGAAAAGCGCTGGACTGCCGCCATCGCCTCTTCCTGGGTGTCGAAACTCTGGCCCAGGGCGACACCGGAATTGCCGATCACGGTCGGCGAGATGGTCAGCCGCCAGCGCCGCGTCAACGGCTGGTAGGACAGCCGCATGTGGCGCCGCACGTGCGAAACCTCGCGGTCGTACCAGTACCAGCGGTCGCGGTACAGCACCGCTTCCGATACGAAGAACATCGGAATGCCCTTGAGCAGGGCTTCTTCGATCACCTGGGGCAGGTCGAACCGGACCGCCGCCGACAGCAGCAGGCCTTCTTCGGTGCGTTCGAGCTGGAACTGAGTGATCTCGGTGGCCGGTCCCTCTGCCAGCGCGGGCCCGGCCAGCGCCAGCAGCAGGCAGGCGGCCAGCAGCCGCACCGTCCGCTCAAGCCGGTTGCGGAGCTTGCCCGAGAGGGAGGGATGATTTTTCGAGCAAGGCGTAGAAAAAGCCGTCGTGGTCACTCTCTGGATTGTCCGGGACGCCATCGCCCTTTGCCCCGCTTTGGGGCAGGAAATGGCCTGGCGCCGGCCGCAAAGCGGCGTCTTTGTTGTGCGCAACAAACGTTTGCATCTGTGCCTCCCCTTCGGCGCGGAAAACCGAACACGTGCAAAACAGCATCCGCCCGCCGACAGCCAGCAGCGGCCACAGCGCGTCGAGCAGCCGCGCCTGCTGCGCCGCCAGTTGCGCGATGTCGCTTTCCCGTCGCAGCCAGCGCACGTCGGGGTGGCGCCGGACGATTCCCGATGCGGTACACGGAGCGTCCAGCAGGATCGCGTCGAACGGCATGCCGTCCCACCAGGTCGAGGGCTGGGCCGCATCGGCCGCCACCACCTTGGCCTGCAGGCCGATCCGGCGCAGGGTGTCGCCGATCCGCTCGCAACGCACCGGGTCGATGTCCAGCGCCGTCACCGCGACGTCGGCGATCTCCAGCAGGTGCGCGGTCTTGCCCCCCGGCGCCGCGCACGCGTCCAGCACACGCAGCGGCCCGCCCTTGCCCACCAGGCCGTCCAGCAGCAGCGGCGCGGCCAGCTGCGCGGCGGCGTCCTGCACCGAGACCAGGCCTTCGTCGAAGCCCGGAATCTCGTGCACCGGGCGCGGGCGCTGCAGCAGCACGCCGTAGCGCCCGACCGGCGAGGCCGGCATCTGGGCCCCCGCCAGCGTCTGCAGATAGGTGGCGCGCGGCAGCTTGCGGTCGAACACCCGCAGCGTCATCGGCGCCTGCGCGTTGTTGGCGCGCAGGATCTCTTCCCAGTGGTCGGGATGGTCGACCTTGAGCCGCTCGATCCACCAGAGCGGATGGTTCCAGAGCGCCACCGGGTCGCGGTCGGTTGCCGCCAACAACGCCCCGCGCTCACGCAGGAAACGGCGCAGGCAGGCATTGATGAAGTTGGCCGTGCCCCGGGTGGCCGGGTCGCGCTTGGCGGCCTCGACCGTCTGGTCGACCAGCGTGAACGCCTCGTAGGGCGTGTCCTGCTGGTTCCAGGCCAACGCCAGCGCGGTGCACAGCAGCGCGTCGGCGGCTGGCGGCGGCGCCCGGCTGGCCAGCAGCCGGCGCAGGGCCTCGGCCCGGCCCAGGTTGCGCAGCGACTGGAAGGCCAGCGCCTGTGCCGCCGGCCGCAGGGCGGGGTCCAGCCGCGCCAGCGCCGGCGTGGTCGACTCGCCCCGGCGGACGGCCGCCACGACGCTGGCAGCAGCCTGGAGCTGCCGCCAGAGGGGAACGGGAATGTTGTTCAACCGAGGGTGTCCGTCCAGATGTTGCGCGCCCAGTTCAGGGCGTAGCCGCCTTCTTTCTGGCTCGGCGCCGGGCTGAGACCGCCCGCGCCGGCCACGGCCTTGAAAGTCTTTTCCGCGGCGACGTATTCGTGCACGCTGGCGACGTGGATCACGCTGCGGTCATCGACGAAGCTGTAGCAGGTGTTGGTGAGCATGGGCGCCGGATTGGGCTCCCATCCCGACAGGCGGGCCACGATCGCCGCCGCGGCCACCTTGGCGTGACTGTTGGCCATATGGCCGCTCTTGGGCATCGCCGGCGCCACCTGGATGGCGTCGCCGATCACGTGGACATCCGGCGCGGCGGTCGCCTCGAAGGTCTGGAAGTCGACGCCGACCCAGCGGTTGGACACCAGGTTGGCCAGGCCGGACTGCACCGCGACCAGGCCGGCGCGCTGCGGCGGAATCACGTTCAAGACGCCAGCCTTGACGTCCTCCTGGACTTCGAACTTCAGCGTGCCGTTGCGCGCATCGACCTCGGTGAGCTTGTGCTGACTGCGGTATTCGACCATGCCCGGGTACTGCTCGGCCCACACCTTCTTGAACAGCGCGCCCTTGGAGGTCACGTCCGGATTGGCGTCGAGGATCAGCACCTTGCTGCGGGGCTTGGCCTGCTTGAAATACCACGCCACCTGACAGGCCCGCTCATAGGGCCCCGGCGGGCAGCGGTAAGGCACCTCGGGAATCGAGATCGCGAACACACCGCCATCGGGCAGCTCCTGCAGTTGCCGCCGCAGCCCCACCGTCTCCGGACCGGCCTTCCAGCCGTGAAGGACTTGTCCAGCGGCATGCGCGGCCAGCAGGCCATCCACGCCGTCCAGTTCCAGGTCGACACCCGGCGACACCACCAGCTTGTCGTAACCGATGCTGGCACCACCGGCGAGCCGCACTGTCTTGCGGGCGAAGTCAATGGCGGTTGCCGTGTCCTTGACCACGGTGACACCGTGGTTGCGCGAGAGCCGGCTGTAGGGCACGGTGATGTCGGCCAGCTGCCTGCTGCCGCCCAGCACGAGGTTGGACAGCGGGCAGGAGACAAAAGCGTCGCCCGGCTCGACCAGCACCACGTCGATGCGGTGGTCGGACAGCAAGCGGACATACCGGGCCGCGGTGGCGCCGCCATAGCCGCCGCCGATCACGACCACCCGGGCCCGCGACGGGATTTGCGCGCTTGCGCACCCGCCCAGTCCGAGCAGGCCGAGAGCGGAAGCGCAGGCGAGCAGTGAACGTCTTTGCATGGCGGCTCTTCTCAAGGCTTCTGCGCGGAAAAATAGCCGGCCAGCTGGTCGATCTGGGTGTCGTTGAACCCCTTGCTCAGCTGCGACATCACAGTCGACTCGCGGCTGCCGGCCCTGAAGGCCCGCAGCCTGCTGGCCAGGGTTTCGCGCGACTGACCGGCCAGCGCGGGCACGCCGGCGTCCCCGACCACCCGCCCATCGGTCCCGTGGCAAGCCGCACAGGTGGCCGCGAGACTTCGCACATAGAGGGCGTCCTGGCCTTGGGCATGTGCCGACGCAGCCAGCAGGAGCAAGGTGGGCGCGGTCCATCCGATCTTCATGCTGTGTCCTTCCTGTTGCTTCGCACTATAGGACTCATCCGCCGGCCCGGATGCCACGCGCCGGCTTGAAGCCGAACAGCCCGGCCAGCAGCATCGCCGGGAACTGGCGGATCGCTTCGTTGTAGCGCAACACGGCCAGGTTGAAGCGCTCGGCGGCCGAACGCGACTGGCTGGTCAGCTGCCGCCACTGCTGCTCAAGGCCTTCCGGGATCGATGAGCCCGCCAGGTCGTTCGCTTCCTGCGAGACCCGGATCCAGGCGCTGGTCAGCACGTCGCGCGCTTCCGACAGCGCGGCAGCGGCCTCCGGGTCGAGCGGTCGGGGCCGCATTGCCGCCAGCGACGTCGTGAGCTGCGTCGCGGCGGCCCGCAGCCCCGACCACAGCTCGGTGACTTCGTCGAGCAGGTCGCCGGGCTGGGTCAGGCCGGTGTGGATCATGGAAGCGGGCAGGCTGGCATGAACCAGTTCGGCCTGCTGCGTCAATTCGAGGGCGAGCGCGACGAATGCGGCGTTGGCAGCCGAGCGCAGCCGCACCAGCCGGTTGTAGGCCCCCACCGACCAGAACAGCAGCACCGCGGCGACACCCCAGAGCACAAGCGAGTTCGGCATGCGGCGTATTGTCCACGGTAAAGAAAAAGCCCCGGCCCGCGCATTGCGGACCGGGGCTTTGCTTGCTTGCGCAGCAGGGGGTGGCGATTACTCGGCCGAAGCGCCTTCGCTGGTTTCCGGCGACGCCGTGGCTTCGCCGATGCTGGCCAGCTCCGCGGCCTCCGAATCGGCGATGGCGCGGCGCTCGGCCTCGTCCATCATGTCCTTGGCCTTGCGTGCCTGGTGGTACGCCATGCCGGTGCCCGCGGGGATCAGGCGGCCGACGATGACGTTTTCCTTCAGGCCGCGCAGCTCGTCGCGCTTGCCCATGATCGCCGCTTCGGTCAGCACCCGCGTGGTTTCCTGGAAGGACGCCGCGGAGATGAACGAGTCGGTCGACAGCGAGGCCTTGGTGATGCCCAGCAGCAGGTTGCTCCAGGTCGGCGGGATCTTGTCTTCGCCCCGCAGCCTGTCGGTGGTGTCCAGGATCTCAGAACGCTCGACCTGTTCGCCCGAGATGTAGCCCGAGTCACCGACGTTCTCGACCACGACCCGGCGCAGCATCTGGCGAACGATCACCTCGATGTGCTTGTCGTTGATCTTCACGCCCTGCAGGCGATAGACGTCCTGCACTTCGTCGACGATGTAGCGGGCCAGTTCTTCCATGCCCAGCAGGCGCAGGATGTCCTGCGGATCGGCCGGACCGTCCACCACGGACTCGCCCTTGTTGACGACCTGGCCTTCGTGCACCAGGATGTTCTTCTCCTTGGGCACCAGCTCTTCGTGCACGCCGCCTTCCGGATCGGTGATCTGCAAGCGGATCTTGCCCTTGGTCTCCTTGCCGAACGACACCGTGCCGGTCATCTCGGCCAGCACGCCCTTGTCCTTGGGCGAACGGGCTTCGAACAGCTCCGCCACCCGCGGCAGGCCGCCGGTGATGTCGCGGGTCTTCTGGCCTTCGATCGGGATGCGGGCCAGCACTTCGCCAGGGCCCACGTCCTGGCCGTCGCGCACCTGCACCAGCGAGCCGACCTGGAAGCCGATCGTCACCGAGTGGTCGGTGCCCGGGATCTTCACTTCGTTGCCCTGGGCATCGATCAGCTTGACCTGCGGGCGGATCACCTTGGCCGAGCCGCGGCGCTTCGGATCGATCACGACCAGGGTCGACAGGCCGGTGACTTCGTCCACCTGCTTGGCGACCGTCAGGCCTTCCTCGACGTTCTCGAACCTCGCCTTGCCGGCGAATTCCGTGATCACCGGGCGAGTCAGCGGATCCCAGTTGGCCAGCACTGCGCCGGCCTTGATCTGCTGGTCGGCCTTGACCGCCAGGATCGCGCCGTACGGCACCTTGTGCCGTTCCCGTTCTCTTCCGTGCTCGTCATGGATGACGATCTCGCCGGAACGGGCGATCACCACCAGCTCCTTCTTGCCGTTGGTCACGTAGCGCATCGTGGCGTTGAAGCCGATCACGCCGTTGGACTTGGCTTCCACGCTCGAGGCGATGGCGGCGCGCGAAGCGGCGCCACCGATGTGGAAGGTCCGCATCGTCAGCTGGGTGCCCGGCTCGCCGATCGACTGGGCTGCGATCACGCCGACCGCTTCGCCGATGTTGATCAGGCCGCCGCGGCCGAGGTCGCGGCCGTAGCACTTGGCGCAGATGCCAAAGCGCGTGGCACAGGTCAGCGCCGTGCGCACCTTCACCTCGTCGACGCCAGCGGCCTCCAGGGTCTCGATCAGGTCTTCGTCCAGCATCTCGCCGGACTTGACCATCACGGCGCGGTTTTCGGGGTGCAGCACGTCTTCGGCTGCGGTCCGGCCCAGGATCCGGTCACGCAGCGATTCGATGACTTCACCACCCTCGACGATGGCGCGCATCAGCGAGCCTTCGTGGGTGTCGCAGTCCTGCTCGATGACCACCAGGTCCTGCGTCACGTCCACCAGTCGCCGCGTCAAATATCCCGAGTTCGCGGTCTTCAACGCCGTGTCCGCCAGGCCCTTGCGGGCGCCGTGGGTGGAGATGAAGTACTGCAGCACGTTCAGGCCTTCACGGAAGTTGGCCGTGATCGGGGTCTCGATGATCGAGCCGTCCGGTTTGGCCATCAGGCCCCGCATGCCCGCCAGCTGGCGGATCTGGGCGGCGGAGCCGCGGGCGCCGGAGTCGGCCATCATGTAGATGGAGTTGAACGACTCCTGCTCCACTTCCTTGCCGTGGCGGTCGGTGGTCTTTTCCTTGCCCAGCTGGGCCATCATGACCTTCGACACTTCGTCGCCAGCCTTGCCCCAGATGTCCACCACCTTGTTGTAGCGCTCGCCGGAAGTGACCAGGCCCGAGACGTACTGCTGCTCGATTTCCTTCACTTCCTTTTCGGCTCGGCCGATGATGTCCGCCTTCTGCGGCGGCACCAGCATGTCGTCGACGCAGATCGAGATGCCGGCCTTGGTCGCCAGCCGGAAGCCGTTCTGCAACAGCTTGTCGGCGAACACCACGGTCTCTTTCAATCCGCATTTGCGGAACGACACGTTGATCAGCTTGGAGATTTCCTTCTTCTTCAACGCCTTGTTGATGTTGGAGAACGGCAGCCCCCTGGGCAGGATCTCGGACAGCAGGGCCCGGCCGGCGGTGGTTTCCACCAGCGACGTGGAGGACGTGAACTCGCCCGTTTCCTTGTCCTTGGCCCACTCGGTCAGGCGCACCGTCACCTTGGCGGTCAGATCGACCTCGCCGGCGTCGAGGGCGCGCTGCACTTCACCGGTGTCGGCGAAGATCAGGCCCTCGCCCTTGGCGTTGATGCGCTCGCGGGTCGTGTAGTACAGACCCAGCACCACGTCCTGCGAAGGAACGATGGACGGCTCGCCGTTGGCGGGGAACAGCACGTTGTTGGAAGCCAGCATCAGGGTGCGGCATTCCATCTGCGCTTCCACCGACAGCGGCACGTGGACGGCCATCTGGTCGCCGTCGAAGTCGGCGTTGAAGGCGGCGCAGACCAGCGGATGCAGCTGGATCGCCTTGCCTTCGATCAGGATCGGCTCGAAGGCCTGGATGCCCAGGCGGTGCAGCGTGGGAGCCCGGTTCAGCATGACCGGGTGCTCCTTGATGACCTCTTCCAGGATGTCCCAGACCACCGGCGTGCCCGATTCCACTTCCTTCTTCGCCGCCTTGATCGTGGTGGCGATGCCCATGGCTTCCAGGCGTGAGAAGATGAACGGCTTGAACAGCTCCAGGGCCATCAGCTTGGGCAGGCCGCACTGGTGCAGCTTGAGCGTCGGGCCGACCACGATGACCGAACGGCCCGAGTAGTCGACGCGCTTGCCCAGCAGGTTCTGCCGGAAGCGGCCGCTCTTGCCCTTGATCATGTCGGCCAGCGACTTCAGCGCGCGCTTGTTGGCGCCCGTCATGGCCTTGCCACGGCGGCCGTTGTCCAGCAGTGAATCAACGGCTTCCTGCAGCATCCGCTTTTCGTTGCGGGCGATGATTTCCGGAGCTTTCAGCTCCAGCAGGCGGCGCAGGCGGCTGTTGCGGTTGATGACGCGGCGGTACAGGTCGTTCAGGTCGGAGGTCGCGAAGCGGCCGCCATCCAGTGGCACCAGCGGACGCAGGTCCGGCGGCAGCACGGGCAGCACGTCCATCACCATCCAGCCCGGCTTGATGCCCGACTTCTTGAACGCTTCCAGCACTTTCAGGCGCTTGGCGTTCTTCTTGACCTTGACTTCGGAGCCGGTCAGGTCGCCGCGCAGCTTCTCGATCTCGACGTCGATGTCGAGGCCTTCGAGCAGATCCTTGATGCCTTCGGCGCCCATCTTGGCGACGTACTCGTCGCCATATTCCTTGCGCTTGGCGTCATAGTCGTCCTCGGACATGATGCTGAACTTCTTCAGCGGCGTCATGCCGGGGTCGGTGACCACGTAGGCTTCGAAGTACAGCACGCGCTCGATGTCGCGCAGCGTCATGTCCAGCACCAGGCCCAGACGCGACGGCAGGGACTTCAGGAACCAGATGTGGGCGCAGGGCGCGGCCAGGTCGATGTGGCCCATGCGCTCGCGGCGCACCTTGGTCTGGGTGACTTCAACGCCGCACTTCTCGCAGATGACGCCGCGGTGCTTCAGGCGCTTGTACTTGCCGCACAGGCATTCGTAGTCCTTGATGGGGCCGAAGATCTTGGCGCAGAACAGGCCGTCGCGCTCGGGCTTGAAGGTGCGGTAGTTGATGGTTTCCGGCTTCTTGACCTCGCCGAAAGACCACGAGCGGATCTTCTCGGGCGAGGCCATGCCGATGCGGATGGCATCGAAATGCTCGTCCGGCGTGAA
>JBBRSZ010000042.1:0-32635 GCA_038244915.1 Burkholderiales bacterium
CCTTCTCGCCGTCGGCCGCCGAGAGCATCGTCCGCGGCCTGGCGATCGATCTTCTGAACAGCGCGCACGATCCCGCCCAATTGCAGCGGGTGTGGGGCACGCTGGAGCCGGCCGAACGGGCCATGCCCGAACTGGCCGTGCACGCCGCGCAGCGGCTCACCACGCTGGGCGGCGATGCCAATCTGGCGCGTGACTGGCTGCTGCCGGTGTGGGAGCGCCAGGACACGCTGGCGGCAGGCTTGCAGGTCAAGCTGGTCGGGGCACTGGAGGACGGGCTGGACTCGCTGGACGGCGCCTGGCTGGCCCGCATCGAATCGGCGCAGCGCGCCAATCCGCGCGACGCCACGCTGCAGTACCTTGCCGGCATGGCCTGCATGAAGCGGCAACTCTGGGGCAAGGCCCAGCAGCTCCTGATGCAGGCCGCGATGGGCTTGCAGGACCTCAAGCTGCACCGCAAGGCCTGGCGCGCGCTGGCCCGGCTGGCCGAAGAGCGCGGTGATGCCGAGGCCGCGCAGCTGGCCTACCAGCGCGCCGCCGACGAATAGTCTCGTCGTCCCCGCGCAGGCGGGGACCCAGGGCGTCCGCATTGGGAGGCCCCAATTAAAAAACCGCCTACCAGGAAAAAAGGCTGGGCCCCTGCTTCCTGATAGACGGTCTGCGATCTTCCGTCTGGATCCCGGCTCGAGGGCCGGGATGACAGCTGCGCTTACGACTGCTGCGGCGGCGTGGCGGACTGCTCGAACGGCAGCTTGCTGTCGCGCAGGTCGCGCTTGGTTTCCACCAGCACCAGCGGACCCTCGTCCACCACCACGGCCGGCGCGCGTTCGCGCGGGACGTGGATCGGCTTGGGTTCGGCGTCGATCGCGGCCTGCACGGCGGCGATTTTCTCGGCATCCGAGTTGACCCACTGCAGGCCGGAGCCCTGGGCCACCTGGGCCAGTTCGCTCACCGGCAGCTCGAAGCGCTGCACCTGCGGCAGGCCACGGGCCGGCGCCGGTTCACTGCGGACAGTCTCGGCGCGGGGCGCCTGCTGCTCGCGCGGTGCTTGCTGCGGCCGCGGTGCCTGTTCCTGGCGGGGTGCCTGTTCCTGGCGGGGAGCCTGTTCCTGGCGGGGAGCCTGCTCATCACGCGGTTCCGCGGCGTGCTGGACGGCCTCGCTGCGCGCAGCGTCTGCATTGGCATGGCCGTTCGCGTCCTGGCTGGCGAAGCCGGTGGCGTAGCGCTGGCCGACCGGCGGCTGCGCCACCAGTTCCTGCGGCGCCGCGGCCGGAATCGCGGACTCGCTCATGGGCTGCGTGTCGCTGAAGCCTTCCTCGCGGGCCGGCCGATCGCCGCGCTCACCGCGACGGTCACGACCACCGCGCGAGCGACCGCGGCGCTGCTCTTCGCCATCGGCCTGCG
This sequence comes from Burkholderiales bacterium, assembly GCA_038244915.1. Taxonomy (GTDB): domain Bacteria; phylum Pseudomonadota; class Gammaproteobacteria; order Burkholderiales; family Burkholderiaceae_C; genus Ramlibacter. The sequence goes on from JBBRSZ010000042.1 coordinate 1,402, forward strand.
GACGCTGGGCGTCGCCATGGGTATGCGATTCGAGCACCGCATTGGCGGCAACGGCTTGCTGGCCGCCGATCTCGGCGAGGTCGCCGACCGAGCCCGAGGCCCCGGCGAGGGCTTGCGCTTCCACCATGGGTTCGGCCTGGCCGTCGGGACGGGGGCCGCGGTCAGTGCGCGGACCGCGGTCGCCGCGTTCGCGCCGGCCTTCGCCGCCGCGTTCACCGCGTTCACGCCGGCCGTCGCCACGCTCGCCGCGCGGGCCGCGATCCGGCCGCTGGGCCTGGTCGCCTTCGGTGGCTGCGTGGGATGGCGTGCCGGGGATGCCGATCTCGGCCGATTCCACCGGCGGGCGGTTTTCCTGGTCACGGCGCGGGCCGCGGCCTTCGCCACGCTCACCACGCGGCTCGCGCGGTTCCCGGCCTTCGCGCGGCTCCCGGGCCTCGCGCGGCTCACGCGGTTCGCGGTTGTCGCGGCCTTCGCCACCACGGTCGGGGCGCGGTTCGCGGCGCGCTTCGTCGCGACCACGGCCCTCGCCGCCGCGCGGCTGGCCTTCGACACCTTCGGCGGCGCGCACCTGCTCGCGACCTTCGCCCGGCCGCTCGCCCCGGCGCTCGCCGTCACGGCCGCCGCGGCCACCGCGGCGGCCATCGCCACGGCCTTCACCGCGGCGTCCGTCGCGGCGTTCGCCGTCACGGCGCGCTTCACCGTCGCGGCCGCCACGACCTTCGCGCTTGTCGTCCTTCTTCGGTTCGACGGCCGCGGGGGCCGCCGGGGCGGCAGCGGGTGCAGCGCCGAACAGGCCCTTGAGCCAGCCCATGAAGCCGGTCTCGGCCGCAACCGGCGCCCGGACGGGAACGGCGACCGGTGCGCGCACAGGTGCCTTGGCGGCGACCGGTTCGACCGGCCTGGCCACCGGCTCGGGACGCGGCACGGCGATCGGCGCCGGTGCGTCGGGCAGCACGCCCTTGATGATCGGCTCCTGCTTGTTCTGGCGTTCCTGCGAGCGGCGCGTCACCAGCGTCGGGTCCTCGATTTCCTCGGCCATGTGGTAGCTGGCCTGGATGTTGTCCAGGCGCGGATCGTCGTGCTTGAGGCGCTCGAGCCGGTAGTTCGGCGTTTCCAGCGTCTTGTTGGGAACCATCAGCACGTTGATGCGCTGCTTGAGCTCGATCTTGGCGATCTCGGCGCGCTTTTCGTTCAGCAGGAACGACGCCACTTCGACCGGGACCTGGCACAGCACCGAGGCCGTGCTGTCCTTCATCGACTCTTCCTGGATGATCCGCAGGATCTGCAGCGCGGAGCTTTCCGTGTCGCGGATGTGGCCGTGGCCACCGCAACGCGGGCAGGGGATCGAAGCGCCTTCGGACAGGGCCGGGCGCAGCCGCTGGCGGCTCATTTCCATCAGGCCGAACTTGCTGATGGTGCCGAACTGGACCCGGGCGCGGTCTTGCCGCAGGGCGTCGCGCAGGCGGTTTTCCACTTCGCGGCGGTTCTTCGACTCTTCCATGTCGATGAAGTCGATCACAATCAGGCCGCCGAGGTCGCGCAGCCGCATCTGGCGGGCCACTTCGTCGGCGGCTTCCAGGTTGGTGCGGGTGGCGGTTTCCTCGATGTCGCCGCCTTTGATGGCGCGGGCCGAGTTGACGTCGATCGAGACCAGCGCCTCGGTATGGTCGATCACGACCACGCCGCCGGAAGGCAGCTTCACTTCACGCGCATATGCCGATTCGATCTGGTGCTCGATCTGGAAACGCGAAAACAGCGGAGCGTCGTCGCGGTAGCGCTTCACGCGGGCAGCATGCTCCGGCATGACGTGCGCCATGAACTGCTGCGCCTGGTCGTACACGTCGTCGGTGTCGATCAGGATGTCGCCGATGTCGTGGTTGAAGTAGTCGCGGATCGCGCGGATCACCAGCGACGACTCCTGGTAGATCAGGAACGCGCCCTTGCCGCCCTTGGAAGCGCCGTCGATGGCGTTCCAGAGTTTCAGCAGGTAGTTCAGGTCCCATTGCAGTTCGGGCGCGCTGCGGCCGATGCCGGCGGTGCGGGCGATGATGGACATCCCGTTGGGATATTCCAGCTGGTCCATGTTCTCCTTGAGCTCGGCCCGGTCGTCGCCCTCGATCCGGCGGCTGACGCCACCGCCGCGCGGGTTGTTCGGCATCAGCACGACATAGCGGCCGGCCAGCGAGACGAACGTGGTCAGGGCCGCGCCCTTGTTGCCGCGCTCTTCCTTCTCGACCTGGACCAGCAGTTCCTGGCCTTCCTTGATCACGTCGCTGATGCGGGCCTGCGAGACCGAGACACCCGGCGTGAAGTAGGTCTTGGAGATTTCCTTGAACGGCAGGAAGCCGTGGCGGTCCTCGCCGTAGTCGACGAAGCAGGCTTCGAGCGATGGCTCGACCCGGGTGACAACAGCCTTGTAGATGTTGCCCTTGCGCTGTTCGCGCCCTTCGATTTCGATTTCGTAGTCGAGGAGTTTTTGTCCATCGACGATTGCCAACCGGCGTTCTTCCGCCTGCGTGGCGTTGATCAGCATGCGCTTCATAGCGTCACCTTTTCTTTTCTACCTAGTCAGTTGGGGACAGAGCAGATTGCTGTGCAATCCTGATCTGTCCCGCAATGACACATGACGACCCTTGCGGGTCAACGATGCCTGGCAGACGCTTCGAAACGGATGGAATTGCCGGGGTGCGACGCGCAAAAGCCGAGAGCTAACTCAGCAGGCGTGGCAGGGGCTCGTGGATGGGGGCGAAGAACGGGCCGCCGGGACGGCAGCGCTGGCGTGCTACAAAACTTGCAGCAAGACGCACCCGCGGAGAGCGGGCAGCGGGCGGTTCCATGCCTGCGGCCGGGGCTGTAAGCCACTGCCAGAGGGTCAGGAGGAGCGCCATCAACACAGGGGTTCTCGCTTGATCCGCCGACCAGCGTTGGACGCTGGCGACTTTGGTATTCCGAATCAGTGTTTCAAAGTGTCGGCAACTCCGGCGCCGGGGCGGGCCACTGCGGGCATCCAGCCTGCAATCTGCGCGCATCCATTGACGGTGGCATCGACCTTCCAGCGCAGCCGGCGGCAGTGTGTGGACTAAACTCCAGACAAATCAACCACTTACAGCGTTACGCTAGTGAAACACATTATAGGGGGCAATGGCCCGCCTGCAACGGCGCAGGTGAAATGGCTGGAAGTGGACGAGGAATCAGCCGGCCAGCGGCTGGACAATTTCCTGATCCGCCACCTCAAGGGCGTGCCCAAGACCCATGTGTACCGCATCATCCGCAGCGGCGAAGTGCGGGTGAACAAGGGCCGGGCCTCGGCCGATACTCGCATCGCGGCCGGCGACAAGGTCAGGCTGCCTCCGGTCCGGGTGTCCGACAAGATCGCCGACAAGCAGGAGCACCCGGCGCCGGCGCGCGAATTCCCGGTGCTGCTGGAAGACGAATCGCTGATCGCCATCGACAAGCCGGCCGGCGTGGCCGTGCACGGCGGCAGCGGCGTCAGCTTTGGCGTAATCGAGCAGCTGCGCCAAGCGCGGCCCGCCGCCAGATTCCTGGAACTCGTGCACCGGCTGGACCGGGAAACCTCCGGCATCCTGCTGGTGGCAAAGAAGCGCTCGGCCCTGACCCACTTGCAGGACCAGTTCCGCGAGCGCGAGACCGGCAAGACCTACCTGGCGCTGGCCAGCGGCGCCTGGCCAGCCAGCAAGAAAGTGATCGACCTGCCGCTGCACAAGTACCTGCAGGCCGACGGCGAACGCCGGGTCAAGGTGGTGGCCAAGGACGATCCGGACGGCATGCGCTCGATCACGCTGGTGAAAGTGGCGCGCCGCGTCACGATCGGCGAGGGCGTCTTCACGCTGCTCGAAGTGACCATCAAGACTGGCCGCACCCACCAGATCCGCGTGCACCTGGCTTCGCAGGGCCACCCGATCGCCGGCGACGACAAGTACGGCGACTTCGATCTCAACCGCTCACTGCAAAAGCACGGCCTCAAGCGCATGTTCCTGCATGCGTGGCGTTTACAGTTCAACCATCCCGCCAGCGGCGAGCGCATCGAGTTGATGTCCGCGCTGCCGCCCGACCTCAAGAAGTTTGCCGACCATGCCCCCATTGCGCCCGCGCCGGTTTGACCTGATTGCCTTTGACTGGGACGGCACGCTGTTCGACTCGACCCAGGTCATCGTGCGCTGCATCCAGCGCGCGGTTGCGGACGTCGGCGGCACCGTGCCGTCGGACAAGGCGGCCGCCTATGTGATCGGTATGGGATTGATGCAGGCGCTGGCCCATGCAGCGCCGGACGTCCCCGAGTCGAAATACCCCGAACTGGGCCGGCGCTATCGCGACCACTACAGCTCGCACCAGAACGACCTTGCGCTGTTTGACGGCGTGCTCCCCTTGCTGGCAGACCTGAAGGCGCGCCACCATTGCCTGGCAGTCGCCACCGGCAAATCGCGCCGCGGGCTGGACGAAGTGCTGCGTACGGTCGAACTGCGCAGCGTGTTCGACGGCTCGCGCACGGCGGACGAGACCGCGGGCAAGCCGGACCCGCGGATGCTGCGCGAGCTGATGGCCGAGTTCGGCACCGAGCCGCGGCGCACGCTGATGGTGGGCGACACCACGCACGACCTGCAGATGGCCCTGAACGCCGGCTGCACCAGCGTCGGCGTCAGCTATGGCGCCCATGAGCCGGACGCGTTCGATTCGCTCCAGCCCCTGTTCGTGGCCCATTCGGTGCCGCAGTTGCACCAGTGGCTGCTCGAAAACGCATAGGTCGCCGGCCATGAGTTCGCAGATTCCCCTGTGCAACTCAACCGATCTGGCCGACAGCGCCGAGGCGGTGCCGTTCGACGTGGTCTATGGCGGCCAGACCTGCCGGGCGTTCGCGATCCGCTTCGAGGGCCAGGTCCACGCCTACCTGAATCGCTGTGCCCACGTGGCGATGGAGATGGACTGGCAGCCGAACCGCTTCTTCGACGACAGCGGCCGCTGGCTGCTGTGTTCCACGCACGGCGCCGCCTACCGGCCGGACAACGGCGCCTGCGCCGGCGGCCCATGTCGCGGCGGCCTGATCAGGATCAACCTCACGGAGCGCGATGGCGTGGTGCACTGGCATACTGCCCCCAACCTCCAACCTCTCGAGTTCTGACATGACCGAATCGCCCCCCGGGCTGCCGCCGGAAGAGACTCCGGCTGAATCCCGCGTTCCCCGCCCGCCTACCGCCATCGGGGCCGGTCCCGACGGCCGGCCCCACGCCGCCGGCTGGGAGCAGGCGACCATGGAGCGGCTGATGTTCGCGACGCTGGAGGAGCAGCGCGCCGCTCGGCGCTGGCGCAACTTCTTCCGGCTGTCCTGGCTGGCGCTGATCCTGTTCCTGCTGTGGGCGGCGTTGCACCGCGGCTCGCCCAGCTCCGACAAGTCGACGCCGCACACCGCGGTGATCGAGATCAAGGGCGAGATCGCCTCCGGCGCCGATGCCAGCGCCGAATTCATCGTCGCCGCCATGCGGGCGGCATTCGAGGACGACGGCGCCAAGGCAGTCGTGCTGCTGGTCAACTCGCCGGGCGGCAGCCCGGTGCAGGCCGGCATCGTCTATGACGAAATCCGCCGCCTGAAGGCCAAGTACAAGAAGCCGGTCTACGCGGTGGTGGAGGAAACCTGCGCTTCGGCCGCCTACTACATCGCATCGGCCAGCGACAAGATCTTTGTGGACAAGGCCAGCATCGTCGGCAGCATCGGCGTGCTGATGGACGGCTTCGGCTTTACCGGACTGATGGACAAGCTGGGCGTCGAACGCCGGCTGCTGACCGCCGGCGAGAACAAGGGGTTCCTCGACCCCTTCAGCCCGCAGACCGACAAGCAGCGCGCTTACGCCCAGGCCATGCTGGACCAGATCCACCGCCAGTTCATCGATGCGGTCAAGGCAGGGCGGGGAGCGCGCTTGAAGGAATCTCCGGAGCTGTTCAGCGGCCTGTTCTGGACCGGCCAGCAGGCGGTGGAAATGGGACTGGCCGACCAGCTCGGCAACGTCGATTTCGTCGCCCGGGAGATCGTCAAGGCCGAAGAGGTGGTGGATTACACCCGTCGCGACAACGTCGCCGAGCGGCTGGCCAAGAAGTTCGGCGCCGCCATCGGCGATGGCGCGGTGCACGCGCTCAAGGCAATCCCGGCCGTGCGCTGAGGGCTAACGCCCGATCAGGAACACCGCCGGCGTGTCGTTGTCCAGCGGCGCCGGCTGCTGCTTCCAGGACTTCACCGGCAGGCTGCGGTTCAGCGCCGTGGGCAGCGTCAAGCCGCTGCTCACCGCGAGCCGGGTGTTTTGCTGCAGGGTCTGCAGCAGCGCCTGCCACATCGCGGCATTGCGGTACGGCGTTTCGATGAACAACTGGCTCTGGCCGCTTTTGAGCGCCAGCGATTCCAGCTCGCGGATGCGACGGACCCGCTCGGCCGGTTCCTGCGGCAGGTAGCCGACAAAAGCGAAGCTCTGGCCATTCAGGCCGCTGGCCGCCAGCGCCAGCAGCAGCGAGACCGGGCCGACCAGCGGCACCACCTCGATGCCCAGGTCGTGTGCCGCGCGGGCCACGGAGGAACCGGGATCGGCGACCGCGGGCATGCCGGCCTCACTGAGCAAGCCGATGTCGTTGCCCGCCAGCACCGCCGCCAGCAGCGGCTTGGCATCGAAGGTGCCGGCATGGTCGCCCTTCTTGTGCACCTCGCGGGGCAGCTCGGTGATCTGCAATTCCTGCAGCGGCCTGGCCAGCGGATACAGCTCGTGGATGCGTTTGAGGTAGGCGCGAGCCGACTTGGCGTTCTCGCAGATCCAGTGCGTCAGCTGCGAGGCGCACAGCAGGGTTCGTTCCGGCAGCACGTCGCGCAGCGGCGCCTGCGCCGCGCAGCCGAAATCCAGCGGCGCCGGTACCAGCAACAACTTGCCCGGCGTCGTCACAGCAATTTCACGCCGGCGGCGCGCAACATCCGGCAGGTGCGAATCAGCGGCAGGCCGACCAGCGCCGTGGGATCGTCGTTGTCGATCGCGTCCAGCAGGGCGATGCCCAGGCCCTCGCTCTTGGCGCTGCCGGCACAGTCGTAAGGCTGTTCGGCCCGCAGATAGGCCTCGATCTCGTCGTCGCCCAACTCGCGAAAGCGAACGCGCACCGGTGCGAGTTCCACCTGCTCGAAGCCGCTGTCCTGGCAGACCACGGCCACCGCGGTCTGGAACACGACGCTGCGGCCCCGCATCCGTCGCAACTGTTCGACGGCGCGCTCATGCGAGCCGGGCTTGCCAAGCGCAATGCCGTCCAGATCCGCCACCTGGTCCGAGCCGATCACCACCGCAGCGGGAAAGCGCCTGGCCACGGCCCACGCCTTCTCCAGCGCCAGCCGCAAGGCCAGGCGGCTCGGGATTTCGCCGGGCCGGGCGCTCTCATCGACATCGGGTGACGCCACTTCGAACCGCAGGTGCAGGCGTTCGAGCAGCTGGCGGCGGTAGCGCGAGGTGGAGCCGAGCACCACCGCGCGCGTGTCCAGCGCGCTGGAGGGGGAAGGGACGGCCTCGGTCATGCAGCGATTCTCTTACACTCGCCGGATGGTGCGACTCGAGTCGCTTCTGTAGCTGAACTAATCAGCCTTCCCTAGGAAGTCGTTTTCTCCTCTGAAAACGTCCTTGCTTTCGGTCTCCGAAAGCACCTGCATCGAGACAATTTATGCTCCGCATAAATTGGGCTCTGGAAGCCCGGGAAGGGCTTCCATCGACTGTTTTTGGCCCCTCGTGGCCGAAAACGCTATGCACGAAACCATCGGTTTCAGGATTTACTTTTGTACCGATGGTGGTCGCAACTTCCTCGACCACACAGACACGACACCATTCAAGGTGCCTTGTTCTCCTTACTGGAACCACTTCTGGAACGAAGTGACCTCGACCGTGCGTGCAGCCCGAGCAATTGGACTGTTCGAAGCCACGGAAAAACGACCTGCGCACTGCGCATAAACACCACGTGAGTGGTGCAAATCTACCGAGCAAGACGGTAGAGGGACGCCGAGGTAAAGGGTATGGGAAACATACGTGAACGTTCGACTGAACCGCCGTGACGAGTAAGCAGCTAACGCTTGTGTTCCGGGAGACCCCCGGTTAGCTGCGGCCAAAACGGCAACACGCCTGGGACTGTGTGTCATTCAATACAGTCCGTTCCCTACGAGCGTGCGGCGGATAGGACGTCCCTAACCCCATCTTCCGGCATGCCAGCCGGATGGGCACCTTGGGAAACGAGGTAAACCCGACACATCGCCACGGCCTGCAGGCGGGGCAACCGAAGCGTAAGCGACGGCCATGGTGTAGCGGGCAGAGGAAGAAGCAAAAAGCGAATGTCGGCCTTTAACCGGCCGAATAGGGGTTCCAGATTTGCCCCAGCATCAAAGTGCGCTGACTTGCTTCAGGTGCGACGGCGTGATGCCGCTGCGAACTTCGATACGGCCCCAGCGGGTGACTAGTCCCGCTGGGGCTAGCCGCCACCCGTGGGGTTCCTCACTGGAGAAGGTATGGAAACAATGACAGGCGATGGCGCCCGCGTTGCTACGTCTTCAGGCGGACCAACTGACTGGCATTCCATTGAATGGAAACTGGTCATGCAGTTCGTCGGAAAGGCGCAGACGCGCATAGCGCAGGCAGAACAGGACAAGGACTATCGGCGGGTCAGGGGACTCCAGAGAAGCCTCGTCCGCTCGTGGCAGGCCAAGGCATTGGCTGTCAGGAGAGTGACCGACAACCAAGGGAAGCGAACGAGTGGCGTCGATCGCGTCCTCTGGAAAACACCCGATGCCAAGTGGAGCGCGGTGTGTCGATTGAACCCTCCGGGATACCGGGCCCGTGCATTACGGCGGGTCTACATCCCGAAGGCGAACGGGAAGGAACGCCCACTGGGGATACCGACCATGTTCGACCGGGCGATGCAGGCCTTGTACCTGCTCGCGCTGGAACCGGTTGCGGAGTGTGCGTCCGATCCGAACAGCTACGGCTTTCGGCAAGGACGATCCACGCACGATGCACGGAGCCAGTTGTTCCTGTCATTGTCCAAGCGGGCCTCGGCCCAATGGATTTTCGACGCGGACATCACGGGGTTCTTCGACAACATCAATCACGAATGGTTGCTTCGCAAGGTTCACATGAACCGACGCGTTCTCCAGCAGTGGTTGAAATCAGGAGTGGTCGAGAAAGGACAGTTGAAGCGCACCGAGATGGGAACGCCGCAGGGCGGCATCATCTCGCCAACACTGGCGAACATCACGCTCAACGGTTTGGAAAGCGGCCTGAAACAGTTCCTCAGAACTGAATTGGGCATCTCAAGAGCCGCGAAAGCGAAAGTCAATGTAGTTCGATACGCGGACGATTTCGTGGTGACCGGTGACTCGCGAGAGTTGCTGGAAACCGTGGTTCAACCTTGGGTGGTCAGGTTCCTGTGCGAACGGGGACTGACGCTGTCCGAGGAGAAGACCCGGATCGTTCACATCCATCAGGGGTTCGACTTTCTCGGGTGGAACTTCCGGAAGTACCAGGCCAAGATGCTCATCAAGCCAAGCCGGAAAAACGCCTCGGCGTTCTACGGCAAGGTCAAAGGCATTGTGGAAAGTTCATTGTCCGTTCCGAAGTCCGTCCTCATCCGGCGGCTTAACCCGGTCCTTCGGGGCTGGGCGGAATATCACAAGGGAGTGGTGGCCAAGGCGGTTTTCTCAAGGCTAGACCAACAGATCTACTGGCGGTTGATGCGCTGGGGACTGCGCAGGCACCCTCGCAAGAGCAGCAAGTGGGTTCTTGAGCATTACTGGAAGAGATTGGGCACGCGCCTCGTCTTTTCCGGTCGGATGCTCAACCGACAAGAGGAAGAAATCACTCATTGCCTGAACAAGCTGGCGGACACCAAAATTGTCCGTCACGTGAAGGTAAAGGGTGAGTACAACCCGTTCGATCCACAGTGGGAGCCGTACGGAGAGAGGCTGCGGGTGGCCCGAATGTCGCAAGACATCTGGGACCACCAGCGACTGAAACTCTGGATGGAGCAAGCTGGCCGGTGCGCCCTTTGTGATGCACCACTGGACGATGAGAATGCCATGGACGATCACCATATCGTCTACCGCAGGCACGGCGGGAGTGATGCTTTCGCCAACCGGGTGCTCCTGCATCCGGTGTGCCACCGGCAGGTACATGCCCTGGGTTTGGAGGTCACCAAGCCGGTCCCCGCCTAGGGACTTAAATCTGGCGGGTAGACTGTGGCGCATGCAGCCGAAACAGCCTACTTCCCCAGTGGTCGTGCGTGAGCCGGATGCGCGGAAACGTGCACATCCGGTTCTTGGGGGGGGATCGAGCCGGGAGGTTCGGTCCCTACCCACCAAGAAGGACTTCGACCCACGGCGCCTCGACGTCAAGGCTTTTGCTGAAGACGCCGGTGAACTGACGGGCGAAGACGTTCTGGGCCAGCACCCGCGCCTGATGGCGGAGACCGGCGGACGCGGCGCGGATGCGCCCCTTGCCTGGTCGGCCAGCGGGGAGTTGCGCAACCCCGGGCACGTCAATCCCGAGATCTGGCTGCACCTTCGGGCGCGTACGGTGCTGCCCCTGACCTGCCAGCGCTGCCTCGGCCCGGTCGAAATGGCGGTGGAGGTGGAGCGTCCCTTTCGGTTCGTGCAGGACGAGGCGGTCGCCATGGCGCAGGACGATCACTCCGAGGAGGACCTGCTGGCCCTGAGCCGCAGCTTCGATCTGATCGAGCTGGTGGAGGATGAACTGCTGATGGACCTGCCGGTCGCCCCCCGCCACGATGTTTGCCCGGCGCCGGTGACCTTGGCGGTGGCGGATGCGGATTTCGAGGCGGCCGAGCAGGAGAAGGAGAATCCCTTTGCCATGCTGGAGCGGCTCAGGACCCGCAAAGCCGAGTAAAAACAACAAGTTGGGCTATAATCGTGGGCTTCGCGCAAATGCCTTTCGGGCCTGAACGCGTTCCCTCCAATCCTTCCACCGGCGGCTGTCCCAGCGGCTGTCCAACGAGCCGCCCCTGCGGGCGGCGCCACCTAAGTTCCAGGAGCCCGTCATGGCTGTCCAGCAAAACAAGAAATCGCCGTCCAAGCGCGGCATGCACCGTTCGCACAACGCTCTGGTGGTTCCGGGCATTGCCGTGGAGCCCACGACCGGCGAAACCCACCTGCGCCACCACATCAGCCCGACCGGCTTCTACCGTGGCCGCAAGGTGCTCAAGACCAAGAACGACGCCTGATTGGCCTCGCATTCGGGCCCGGCCGCTGCGCAACGCAGTCGCGGGCCCTCGTTTTGACGCCGATCGCCCGAAGCTGGTGATTGCCATGCGGTTCGCCCTACATTTGAGCCCATGACTACTCTGGCCGTCGATTGCATGGGGGGAGACCACGGCCCCCGCGTCACACTCGCCGCTTGCCGGCAATTCCTCGAACGTCATCCCGAAGCCCGGCTGTTATTGGTCGGAGCTCCTGCCGCGCTGGGCGGTTTCATGCACGAGCGCGCCACGATCGTCCCCGCCACCGAAGTCGTGGCGATGGACGACGCGGTGGAAGTGGCCTTGCGCAAGAAGAAGGATTCGTCGATGCGAGTGGCGATCCAGCTGGTCAAGGATGGCAAGGCGCAGGCCGCCGTCTCCGCCGGTAACACTGGCGCGCTGATGGCCTTGGCCCGGTACCTGCTCAAGACCATCGAGGGCATCGACCGCCCGGCGATTGCCTCTCCGATGCCCAACGCCAAGGGCGGCGCCACGACGGTCCTCGACCTGGGTGCCAATGTGGATTGCACTGAACATCACCTGCTGCAGTTCGCCGTCATGGGATCGGCCCTGGTCTCCGCACTGACCAATGAGCAGCAGCCTTCCGTCGGCCTGCTCAACATCGGCGAAGAAGTGATCAAAGGCAGCGAAGTCATCAAAAAAGCCGGGGAACTGCTGAGATCGGCGGCCAACCTCGGCGATCTCAATTTTTATGGCAACGTCGAGGGCAATGACATCTACAAGGGGACGACTGACATTGTCGTCTGCGATGGTTTTGTCGGCAACGTCATGCTCAAGACCAGCGAGGGCCTGGCGTCGATGATTGGCGGCTTCCTCAAGGAGGAGTTTTCACGCAATCCTTTGACGAAGCTTGCTGCCATCGTCGCCTATCCGGTCCTATCCGCATTTAAAAATCGCGTCGACTACCGGCGGTACAACGGCGCGGCCCTGCTGGGGCTGCGCGGGCTGGTGTTCAAGAGCCACGGCTCGGCCGACGAGTTCGCCTTCGGTCAGGCCCTGGGCCGCGCGTATGATGCGGCCCGCAACCAGTTGCTCGATCGGGTCCAGGCGCGCATCGCCCACGCCCGTCCGCTCCTGGTTGGTTCCGATGCCGAGCCCCGGTCGGTCGAAACTGCCATCAACGAATAGAACATGAGACGCTTTTCCCGCATCACGGGCACGGGCAGTTACCTGCCCCCGCGCCGCGTCACCAACGCCGACCTGGCCAGTGAACTGGCGAGCAAGGGAGTCGAGACCTCCGACAGCTGGATCGTCGAGCGCACCGGCATCCGGGCGCGCCACTTCGCTGACGATGGTGTCACCTCCAGCGACCTGGGCGTCGAAGCCGCCAAACGGGCGCTGGAAGCGGCCGGCGTGGCCGCGGCCGACATCGACCTGATCATCGTCGCCACCTCCACGCCGGACATGGTGTTTCCCTCGGCGGCCTGCATCCTGCAGAACAAGCTGGGCGTGGCCGGCTGCGCCGCCTTCGACGTGCAGGCCGTGTGCAGCGGCTTTGTCTACGCGCTGACGATTGCCGACTCGATGATCAAGACCGGCGCCGCCAGCAAGGCGCTGGTGATCGGTGCCGAAGTGTTTTCCCGCATTCTCGATTTCACCGACCGCACGACCTGCGTGCTGTTCGGCGACGGCGCCGGCGCCGTGGTGCTGGAGGCGTCGGAGACGCCCGGCATTCTGGCCAGCGACCTGCATGCCGACGGCAAGCACGTTGGCATCCTCTGCGTGCCGGGCACGGTGAGCGGCGGCAAGGTGCTGGGCGACCCGCTGCTCAAGATGGACGGCCAGGCCGTGTTCAAGCTGGCGGTCGGCGTGCTTGAAGACGCCGCGCGCGCCACGCTGGAGAAGGCCGGGCGCACGGCAGCCGATATCGACTGGCTGATCCCGCACCAGGCCAACCTCCGGATCATGCAGGGCACGGCCAAGAGGCTGAAGCTGTCGATGGACAAGGTGGTCGTCACCGTCGACGAGCACGGCAACACGTCCGCCGCCTCGATCCCGCTCGCGCTCGATTGCGCAGTGCGCAGCGGCAAGATCAAGCGCGGCGATACGCTCATGCTCGAAGGCGTGGGCGGTGGCTTCACCTGGGGCGCCGTGCTGCTGGATTTCTGAGCGGCCGCGGCCGCGCCAGGACCCATCCCCTTCTTTCAGAGCAAGACGCATGAAACCCTTCGCTTTTGTCTTTCCCGGCCAGGGCTCGCAGGCGGTCGGCATGCTCGACGCCTGGGGCGACCATCCGGCCGTTGCCGCGACCATCGGCGAGGCATCCGATGCGCTGGGCGAAGACCTGGGCCGCCTCATCAAGGACGGTCCGAAAGAACTGCTGGCCATGACCACCAACACCCAGCCGGTGATGCTGGTCGCTGGCGTGGCTGCCTATCGCGCATGGCTGGCCGAGGGTGGCGCGGCTCCGGCAGTTGTCGCGGGCCACTCGCTGGGCGAGTATTCCGCGCTGGTCGCAGCTGGCGTGCTGACGCTGGCGCAGGCCGCGCCGCTGGTGCGGTTCCGCGCCCAGGCCATGCAGGATGCAGTGCCCGCGGGAACGGGCGCGATGGCTGCAATCCTCGGCATGGACGCGCAGCACGTCATCGAGGGCTGTGCCGAAGCCGTGCGCCGTTTCGGCGTCGGCACCAGCGAAGTGGTGGAGGCGGTGAATTTCAACGACCCCGGCCAGACCGTGATCGCAGGCAGCAAGGCTGCGGTCGACAAGGCCTGCGAAGTGCTCAAGGCCAATGGCGCCAAGCGCGCCTTGCCGCTGCCGGTGTCGGCGCCTTTCCACTCGAGCCTGATGAAGCCGGCGGCCGAAAAACTCCAGGCCAGGCTGGCCGAAACGGCTTTTGCTGTTCCCCGCATCCCGGTCATCAACAACATCGAGGTCCGGATCGAAACCGATCCGGACCAGATTCGCGCCGCGCTGTACCAGCAGGCGTTCGGGCCGGTGCGTTGGGTCGAGTGTGTGCAGGCAATCAAGGCGCGCGGCATGACGACCATCGTGGAGTGTGGGCCGGGCAAGGTGCTGGCCGGCCTGTGCAAGCGCATCGACCCCGAACTCTCCGGCCTGCCGCTGTACGATCCCGCCACGCTGGCGCAAGTGAAGGGGCAATTGGCATGAGCGAACCAGTCTTTGCTGGCCAGGTGGCCCTGGTCACCGGCGCTTCGCGCGGCATCGGCGCCGCCATCGCGCTCGAACTCGCGGCCCGTGGCGTCAAGGTCATCGGCACGGCCACGACCGAGCAGGGCGCTGAAAAGATCGGTGCTGCGCTGCGCTCGAAGGCCGGTTGCCGCGGCGCTGCGCTCAACGTCAACGACGTTGCGGCCGCCGAAGCCCTGATCGACTCCATCGTCCAGCAGGACGGTGGGCTGCAGATCCTGGTGAACAACGCCGGCATCACCCGCGACATGCTGGCGATGCGCATGAAGGACGAAGACTGGGACGCGGTGCTGGACACCAACCTCAAGGCCGTCTTCCGCATGAGCCGCGCGGTGATGCGGACAATGATGAAGCAGCGCTACGGCCGCATCATCAGCATCACGTCGGTGGTGGGCGCGTCCGGCAACCCCGGCCAGGCCAACTACGCCGCCGCCAAGGCCGGCGTCGCCGGCATGACGCGCGCGCTGGCGCGTGAGCTGGGCAGCCGCGGCATCACCGTCAACTGCGTGGCGCCTGGATTCATCGAAACCGACATGACGGCGGCGCTGCCGCCTGAGCAGCAGAAAGCGCTGCTGGGCCAGATCCCGCTGGGCCACCTGGGCAAGCCGGCTGACATCGCCCATGCCGTCGCATATCTCGCCTCGCCGCAGGCCGGCTATGTGACGGGACAGGAAATCCACGTCAACGGCGGCATGTACATGTCCTAAAAAAAGTCAGCGCCGGTTCATTCGCCCGGCAGTCCGGGACGGGGAAAGACCCCTGTCCCGGGTAAAATTGCGGATTCATTCACAACCCTTTGAGGGAACCATGAGCGATATCGAAGCACGTGTCAAAAAAATCATCGCCGAACAACTCGGCGTGGAAGAGTCCCAGGTCACCAATGAAAAAGCCTTCGTGGCCGACCTCGGCGCTGACTCTCTGGACACGGTGGAGCTGGTGATGGCGCTCGAAGACGAGTTCGGCATCGAGATCCCCGATGAGGACGCCGAGAAGATCACGACGGTGCAAAACGCCATCGACTACGCCAACACGCACCAGAAGGCCTGATTGCGCATGAGCGGAGTCCACAACCGTTTCCTGGAGGCAGCATGAGCCGCCGGCGCGTTGTCGTGACGGGCCTGGGCTGTATCAGCCCGGTGGGAAATTCGGTGGAAGAGTCGTGGTCCAACCTGCTCGCGGGCAAGGGAGGCATCGACTCCATCAAGAGTTTCGATCCGTCCAATCTCGCCTGCAGGTTCGCCGGCGAGGTCAAGGACCTGAAGATCGGCGACTGGATTGCCGAGAAGGAAGCGCGCCACATGGACCGCTTCATCCACCTGGGACTGGTGGCGGCGATCCAGGCGGTGCGGGACAGCGGCCTGCCCACCGGGGATGCGCTCGGCGCCGAGGCGGCGGAACGCATCGGCTGCAACATCGGTTCGGGCATCGGCGGCCTGCCGATGATCGAGGAGATGCATGGAGAAATGGTCAATCGCGGCCCGCGCCGGATTTCTCCGTTTTTCGTGCCGGCGTCGATCATCAACATGATCTCCGGCCATGTGTCGATCAAGTTCGGCTTCAAGGGGCCCAACATCGCCGTTGTCACTGCGTGCACGACCGGCCTGCACGCGATCGGCTTGTCGGCCCGGTTGATCGAATGCGGCGATGCCGACGTGATGATCGCGGGCGGCGCCGAATCCTGCGTGTCGCCACTGGGTGTCGGCGGCTTTGCCGCGGCCCGGGCATTGTCCCTGCGCAATGACGATCCCAAGACAGCCTCCCGTCCCTGGGACAAGGACCGGGATGGCTTCGTGCTGGGAGAGGGCGGCGGCGTCCTGGTGCTGGAAGAATATGAATATGCGAAGGCGCGCGGTGCGAAGATCTACGCCGAACTGGCCGGCTTCGGCATGAGCGGGGACGCCTACCATGTCACCGCGCCCGACGTCGACGGGCCGCGGCGGGCGATGTTGAATGCGCTGCGCAATGCCGGACTGAACACCGACCAGGTGCAATACCTCAATGCCCACGGCACTTCGACGCCGCTGGGCGACCTGAACGAAACCAACGCGATCAAGGCCGCGTTCGGCGATGAGGCGAAAAAGCTGGTCGTCAACTCGACCAAGTCCATGACCGGCCACTTGCTGGGCGGCGCCGGTGGCATCGAGTCGGTCTTCAGCGTGCTGGCGATCCACTACCAGAAGAGCCCGCCCACCATCAACATCTTCAACCAGGATCCCGAGTGCGACCTGGATTACTGCGCCAACGAAGCGCGCGACATGAAGATCGACGTGGCCATGAAGAACAACTTCGGCTTCGGCGGCACCAATGGCACCCTCGTCTTCAAGCGCATCTGAGCTGCGTGACCGGCGCCTCGCGGCGCAGGTCTGAGACCCACCCCATGCACAACGCGCCATCGGTGAGCTATCCGGTGGGGCGGCCGCGACTTGCCGGATTGCTGGCGGCGGGCCTCTGGCTGGTCGGCGCCAGCGTGACCGCGCTGTGGCTGCAGCAAGTCGACGCGCCGGGCTGGCGCCAGGGCGTCGCCGCCACCGCGCTCGCTGTCATCGGCGCATGGGCGCTGCGTTCCTGGCTGCGTTCGCCTTCGGGGGAACTGCGATGGGACGGTGCCGGATGGACAGGGCCAGCCGGAGCGGCTGGCGGGGCGCTGGTCGTGGCGCTGGACCTGCAGCAGATGTTGCTCGTGCGCTGGCAGGCGCCGGCGTCCCCGCGTTGGCTATGGCTGGAACGCAGCCGCTGTCCGCAACGCTGGCTGGACCTGCGGCGTGCGGTATATTCGCGCGCCAGACCGCAAGCGCTGTCCGCAGCCCGCCCCCCCGGGGCGACACCATGACCAACGCGACGCCCGCACCTCCCACGCCTTCCGACACCGACCTGATGCTGGTCGAGCGCACGGTCGCGGGCGACCAGAAGGCGTTTGAACTGCTGGTGATCAAGTACCAGCGCCGGATCGAGCGCCTGATCGGCCGCATGGTGCGCGATGTCGACCTGGTGGAAGACATCGCCCAGGAAACCTTCATCCGGGCCTATCGGGCGCTGGCGCAGTTCCGCGGTGACGCCCAGTTCTACACCTGGCTGTACCGGATTGCCGTGAACACGGCCAAGAAGGCCCTGATGGATCTCAAGCGCGATCCGCTGGTTTCGGAAAGCGCATTGCGCGGCGGTGGCGACGACGATGATGAAACTTCCGCCGTGGAGAACGAACTAACCTCTTCGGAAACGCCCGAAACGGTGCTGGCAGCCAAGGAAATCGCGGCCGCGGTCAACTCGGCCATGGAAGCGCTGCCGCAGGAATTGCGGCAGGCCGTGACCTTGCGCGAGATCGAGGGCCTGAGCTACGAAGAAATCGCGGAAGTGATGAATTGTCCGATCGGCACCGTGCGCTCCAGGATCTTCCGGGCGCGCGAGGCGATTTCGGCGAAAGTCAGGCCCATGCTGGAGAATCAGTCGGGCAAGCGCTGGTAGTGCGGCGGATTGGCAAGGTGATGCGATGGACAAGATGCAAATGCAGGAAATGATCTCGGCGCTGGCCGACGGCCAGTTGCGGGGAGAGGCGCTCGAACGCGTCATCCAGACCGTGGCGACGGATGCCCAGGCGCGCAATGCCTGGCACACCTATCACCTGATCGGCGATGTGTTGCGCTCGGGCAATCTGCCCACCGGCACCGCGCCGGCGACCTTCCTGGCGGGCTTCCAGGTCCGGCTCGAGCGGGAACAGGCGCGCGAGCGGATCGAGGAAGTTGCGAGCGTGCCGCGCGCGCAGTTGGTGGAGGCCGTGCAGCTGGTCCGCTCGTCCAGCGAAGCCGCGAACGACACCAGCTTCCGCTGGAAGCTGGTGGCGGGCTTCGCTTCCCTTGCGGCCGTCGCGGCGATCGGCTGGACCGCCGCCGGAGACATCATGCGCGGGCAGCCGCCGCAGATGGCGAGCGCAGCGCCGCAAGGCGTCACGGCTTCCTCCGAGCGGCCGGCGATCATGATCCGCGACCCGCGGCTCGACGAGATGCTCGCAGCCCACCGCCAGCTGGGCGGCGGCGCCTCGGCGCTGCAGTCGCCGGCAGGATTCCTGCGCAACGCGACCTTCGAGGGCCCGGCCCGCTGAGAGCGCCGTTCACGCATGCCTCAAGTCTCGTCCGCGCCTTCCCTTCGCCTGTTCGGGCGCCTCCTCGTCACCCTCTGCGCCCTGGGCGCCTTCGGGCTGGCCGGAGCGCAGCCGCCGGCCAACGGCCATGGCGGCGGCGTGGGCGGCAGGGCGCCGGACCGCAGTGTCGGCGAATGGTTGCTTCGGATGCACGAAGCATCGCGCCGCCGCAGTTACATCGGCACCTTTGTGGTGTCGTCCTATGCCGGCACCCTGTCGAGCGCGCGCATCTGGCACGCATGTGAGGGCGACGTCCAGATGGAGCGGGTGGAAAGCCTGACCGGCGCGCCGCGGGCGATTTTCCGGCGCAACGACGAAGTGATGACCTTCCTGCCGGAAAGCCGGGTTGCGAGAAGCGAGAAGCGGGAATCGCTGGGCGCGTTTCCCAACCTGCTCACCGGCGGCGAGAACTCGATTCCCGAGTATTACGCGGCCCGCAGCCTTGGCCACGACCGGGTGGCCGGGCATGACGCCGAGGTGGTGCAACTTGCTCCCAAGGACAACCTGCGTTACGGCTACCGGATCTGGAGCGAGCGCAAGTCGGGCCTGGTGGTGAAGCTGCAGACGCTGGACACCGAAGGCAACGTGCTCGAACAGGCGGCGTTCTCCGAGCTGCAGCTCGATGCCCCGGTGCGGATGGACCGGCTGGCCCAGATGATGGCGAGCACCGACGGCTACCGGATCGAGAAGGCCGACGCCGTGAAGACCACTGCGGTCGCCGAAGGTTGGACCCTGAAAGCGGCGGTGGCGGGCTTCAAGCCGATGAGTTGCTACAAGCGGCCGGCCGCCGACAGCACCATGCAGTGGATCTTCTCGGACGGGCTGGCCTCCGTGTCCCTGTTCGTGGAGCCTTACGACCGCCAGCGGCATACCCAGGAAGGGTTGTTCGCAGCGGTCGGCGCGACCCAGACGCTGACACACAGGGTCCAGGATTGGTGGGTGACTGCGGTCGGAGAAGTGCCGCCCCAAACCCTCAGGGCGTTCGCGCAGGGCCTCGAGCGGCGCAGATAAGACCCCAAGCTGCACCCCATGCGGCGAAATGTGAAACCATTTGGCCGCGCCGCATTCTCATCTGTATCTTTATCAAGAGGTCGATATGTTCCAGCTCGATTGGAAGAAATTCCGCGCCCATGTCCTGGTCGGCGCGCTGGCCGTCTTCGGCACAGTGGCACTGATCCCGGCCCAACCCCTCGTGGCGCAACCGGCGCCGCAGATGCGCGGCCTGCCTGACTTCACCGAACTGGTGGAACTGGTCGGCCCCTCGGTCGTCAACATCCGCACGCTGGAGAAGGCCCGCCCGTCGGCCGCGGCCAGCGGCCAGATGGACGAGGACATGCAGGAATTCTTCCGCCGCTTCTTTGGCCAGCCGGCGCCCGGCACGCCGCGCCAGGGCCCACGCCCCAACCGGCCCCAGCCGCAGGAGGAGGAAGCGCAGCCGCGCGGCGTCGGCTCCGGGTTCATCATCAGCGCCGATGGCTATGTCATGACCAATGCCCACGTGGTGGATGGCGCCGAGGAAGTGCTGGTCACGCTGCCGGACAAGCGCGAGTTCAAGGCCAAGGTGGTCGGGACACCCGACAAGCGAACCGACGTGGCCGTGATCAAGATCGAGGCCACTGGCCTGCCTGCGGTCAAGATCGGCGACGTGACCCGCCTGAAGGTCGGCGAATGGGTGATGGCGATCGGTTCGCCGTTCGGCCTGGAAAACACAGTGACTGCCGGCATCGTCAGCGCCAAGCAGCGCGACACCGGCGACTACCTGCCGTTCATCCAGACCGACGTGGCGATCAACCCCGGTAATTCGGGCGGGCCGCTGATCAACATGCGTGGCGAGGTGGTCGGCGTCAACAGCCAGATTTACTCGCGCTCGGGCGGCTTCATGGGCATTTCGTTCGCGATCCCGATCGACGAGGCGATCCGTGTCAGCGAGCAGCTGCGTTCGCCGGTCGGCCGGGTGTCGCGCGGCCGGATCGGCGTCCAGATTGACCAGGTCACGAAGGACGTGGCCGAATCGATCGGGCTGGGCAAGGCCCAAGGCGCACTGGTCAGATTCGTCGAGAGCGGTTCGCCTGCCGACAAGGCTGGCATCGAGGCCGGGGACATCATCACCCGCCTGGATGGAAAGGTCATCGAGCGGGCCACCGACCTGCCCCGGATGGTGGGCAACACCAAGCCGGGCAGCAAGGCCACGGTGACGGTGTTCCGCCGCGGCGGCTCCAGGGACCTGAGCGTGGCGATCGCAGAGTTCGAGGCCGACAAGCCGGTCAAGCGGGTGTCCGAGAAGGAAGCGGAAAAGCCCAAGGGCTCGGCCGCGGCGCAGTCGGTTGGCCTGGTCGTCAGCGACCTGACGGACGCGCAGAAGAAGGAACTGAAGATCAAGGGCGGCGTCAAGGTCGAGACGGTGGTCGATGCTGCTGCCCGCGCCGGGATCCGCGAGGGCGACATCATCGTGGCCATCGGCAACACCGAAGTGCACTCGGTGCGCGAATTTGACGCCGTCATTGCCAAGGTGGACAAGAGCAAGGCTGTGCCCGTGCTGCTGCGGCGCGGCGAGCTTGCCAGCTACCTGCTGATCCGGCCGGCGCGCGGCTAGCGCAGTCTGGCGACAAGGGCCCGAAGGCCCCAGCCCCGAGTCGGGTTTGGGGCTTTTTTTCGAGTGGCCGACAAATATATTTCGTGCACTTTTGCACGCTATAAAGTGTGCGCTTGCTAACATTAACCCAGGCTATGCACGTTTTTCGATAGAATAGACGCCCAGGAGTTTGGATTAGCGGCATATGCGTGGCGACCTAGCCCACCATGCGGGATGATTCCAGTTGCTCCACCGGCAGTCCACAGATCGCCCACAACTTGTCCCTGCACCTGTCCCCACTTTTTGTGAATAACCTGTGTATAAGAATCCTGTTGCAGCCCTGCAACGACACTTCTCGACGTCCCCGCGCTCTGTACGCCCGGGGCTTTTTGCCTACAATGAAGCTCCAACTATCGCAGTTGCCATAGATTGTTGGTTCAGGGCGCGTCACCACTCGACGCGCCCTTTTTTCTTTCCGGCTGCCGTTTGAATTCAATCACTTAAGCGTTCCCGTTGATGAATCACATCAGAAACTTTTCGATCATCGCGCACATCGATCACGGCAAATCCACGCTCGCAGACCGCTTGATCCAGCGTTGCGGAGGTCTCTCGGATCGCGAGATGGAAGAGCAGGTTCTCGACTCGATGGATCTGGAAAAGGAGCGTGGGATAACCATCAAGGCGCAGACCGCGGCGCTCAAGTACAAGGCGCGCGATGGTCAGGTCTACAACCTCAATCTGATCGACACGCCCGGCCACGTCGACTTCTCGTACGAGGTCTCGCGCTCGCTGTCCGCGTGCGAAGGCGCGTTGCTGGTGGTCGATGCCAGCCAGGGCGTGGAAGCACAAACCGTCGCCAACTGCTACACGGCGCTCGAACTCGGAGTGGAAGTGGTGCCGGTGTTGAACAAGATGGACCTGCCGCAGGCCGATCCGGAGAACGCCAAACTCGAAATCGAGGACGTGATCGGCATCGACGCGACCAACGCGATTCCCTGTTCCGCCAAGACCGGCATGGGCATCGACGAGATCCTGGAAGCCGTCGTGGCCAGGATTCCGCCGCCGCAGGGTAATCCGGACGGTCCGTTGCGCGCGATGATCGTGGACAGCTGGTTCGACAGCTACGTCGGCGTCGTGATGCTGGTGCGCGTGGTCGACGGCCGGCTGGCCAAGGGCGAACGCATCAAGCTGATGGCCAACGATCTCCAGTACAACGCCGACAACCTTGGGGTCTTCACGCCGGCCAACGAATCGCGCCAGTCGCTGGAAGCGGGCGAGGTGGGCTACATCATCGCGGGCATCAAGGAATTGCAGGCGGCCAAGGTGGGCGACACCATCACGCTGGTGCGGCCCGGAACCGGCGGCGCCGCCTTCACGGCGACCGAGCCGCTGCCCGGCTTCAAGGAAATCCAGCCGCAGGTGTTCGCCGGCCTGTACCCGACCGAGGCCAACCAGTACGACTCGCTGCGCGATGCGCTGGAAAAGCTCAAGCTCAACGACGCGTCGCTGCACTATGAGCCGGAAGTCTCCCAGGCGCTGGGCTTCGGCTTCCGCTGCGGCTTCCTCGGACTGCTGCACATGGAGATCGTCCAGGAGCGGCTCGAGCGCGAGTTCGACCAGGACCTGATCACCACGGCGCCGAGCGTGGTCTACCAGGTGGTCAAGCCCGGCGGCGAGATCATGATGGTGGAAAATCCGTCGAAAATTCCCGACCAGGGCAAGCTCGACGAGATTCGTGAGCCGATCGTCACCGTGCATCTCTATATGCCGCAGGAGTACGTGGGCCCGGTGATGACACTGGCCAACCTCAAGCGCGGCGTCCAGCTGAACATGGCCTACCATGGCAAGCAGGTCATGCTGACCTACGAGATGCCGCTGGGCGAGATCGTGCTGGACTTCTTCGACAAGCTCAAGTCGGTCAGCCGGGGCTACGCCTCGATGGACTACGAGTTCAAGGAGTACCGCGCCTCCGACGTGGTCAAGGTCGACATCCTGCTCAACGGCGAAAAGGTCGACGCCCTGTCGATCATCGTCCACCGCAGCCAGTCGATGTACCGCGGCCGCGCGGTGGTGGCCAAGATGCGCGAGATCATCAGCCGCCAGATGTTCGACGTGGCGATCCAGGCGGCGATCGGCGCCAACATCATCGCCCGCGAGACCATCAAGGCGCTGCGCAAGAACGTGCTGGCAAAATGCTACGGCGGCGACATCAGCCGCAAGCGCAAGCTCCTCGAGAAACAAAAAGCAGGCAAGAAAAGAATGAAGCAGATTGGGTCGGTCGAAGTGCCGCAGGAAGCGTTCCTCGCAATCTTGCAGGTGGAGGAATGATGCCGGTATTGACCGCGGCGGTGCTCGCCGCCTTCGCTGGCTACGCCGGGGCCTGGTACCTGGGACTGGTCGAAGGCAATTTCGCGCTGCTGCTGTTCCTGGCGACGATCGTGACCGGCCTGTACTGGCTGGCCGAGCGGCTGTATTTTCTGCCGCGCCGGCGCCAGGCCGCCGCCAGCCTGGAGGCCCAGGCCGCCCAGCGCAAGAGCGAACTGGCCGCGCGCGGCATCGCCCCGGTAGAAGCCGACCTGGCCGCCGCCCGCCAGCGCCTGCTGATGCAGCCCTGGTGGCTCGACTGGACCGCGGGCCTGTTTCCCGTGATCATCGCCGTGTTCGTGCTGCGCTCGTTCCTGTTCGAACCGTTCAAGATCCCCTCCGGCTCGATGATCCCCACCCTGCTGGTGGGCGACCTGATCCTGGTGAACAAGTACACCTACGGCCTGCGGCTGCCGGTCCTCAACACCAAACTCACCACCGGGACCCCGCCGGCCCGTGGCGACGTGATGGTGTTCCGCTATCCGCCCAAGCCCAGCCTGGATTACATCAAGCGGGTGGTCGGTGTGCCGGGCGACGAGGTCGCATACCTGAACAAGAAGCTGACGATCAACGGCCAGCCGGTGAGCAAGAACCCGGTGCCCGAGTTCTTCGACGAAGACGCGATGCGTTACTTCAAGCAGTTCGAGGAAGACCTGGGCGGCAAGCGCCATCGCCTGCTCAATGACGACGACCGGCCCGCCTTCATCCCCGGCGCGGAGGACTTTCCCTTCAAGCAGAATTGCCGCTACAGTGTCGAGGGCGTCACGTGCAAGGTTCCGCAAGGGCACTACTTCATGATGGGCGACAACCGGGACAATTCGCTGGACTCGCGGTACTGGGGTTTCGTGCCGGACAAGAACATCGTCGGTAAGGCCTTCCTGGTCTGGATGAACTTCAGCAGTCTCAAGCGGATCGGCTCCTTTGATTAGAAGATGTCAACAAACAGGCGGAAGGGTTCGTACATGAAGGATCAGCTCAAGTCACGGCAGGGCGGCTTTTCGTTGCTCGGTTTTCTGTTCGTGGTCGGCGTGCTGGCGTTCGTCGGCGTGCTCGGGGCCCAGGCTTTTCCGACCGTTCTCGAGTACCAGGCGGCGCTCAAGGCGGTGCAGAAAGCTTCGGCCGGCAACACGGTGGGCGAAGTCAAGATCATCTTCGACAAGGCGGCCCAGATCGACGACATCACTTCGATCTCCGGCAAGGACCTGGTCGTCACCAAGGAAGGTGACAAGGTGGTGGTTTCATTCGCCTACAACAAGGAAATCCACGTGTTCGGCCCGGCCTTCCTGCTGCTCAAGTACGCAGGGCGGTCCAAGTAAGAGCCCCGGCCAGCGTGGATGGCGATCTGTCAGCCCTGCAGGATCGCCTGCAGCATCATTTTGCCGACCCGCGGCTGATCGCGCGGGCGCTGACCCATCGCAGCTTTTCGGCCGACCACAACGAGCGGCTGGAATTCCTGGGCGACTCGGTCCTCAACCTCGCCGTCGCCGCCCTGCTGTACGGGCGGCTGAGCAAGCTGCCTGAGGGGGACCTGTCGCGCGTGCGCGCCAACCTGGTCAAGCAGGAGACCCTGCACCAGATTGCCCTCACCCTGGGCTTGCCGCACGTCATCCGGCTGGGCGAGGGCGAGTCCCGCTCGGGCGGCAACAAACGGCCTTCGATCCTGGCTGATGCGCTGGAAGCGGTGATCGGCGCGGTCCACCTCGACGCCGGCTACGGCGCCGCTGAGGCCTTGGTCCACCGGCTGTTCGAGGCGGTGGAGATCACGCCCCAGATGCCGGCGGCCGCCAAAGACCCGAAAACCGAGTTGCAGGAATGGCTGCAGGGTCGCAAGATGAAGCTGCCGATCTATCGCGTCGCGGCCACGCTGGGCGCGGCCCACAAGCAGACCTTCGACGTCGAGTGCGAGGTTCCCGAATTCGGGGCCGTCGAGCGCGGCATCGGCGCCTCGCGCCGCGCCGGCGAACAGGCGGCGGCGGCGGCCATGCTGCTGAACCTGAAAGCGAAGACCAAATGAGCCAAGCCCCCGACACCCCGCAGGTCCCGCCTGAACAACAGCTGACTGCCGCCGAGGCTGCGAACGGCCAGCGTTGCGGCCTGATCGCCATCGTCGGCAAGCCGAACGTCGGCAAGTCGACGCTGCTCAATGCCCTGGTCAAGCAGAAGATCAGCATCACCTCGAACAAGGCGCAGACCACGCGCCACCGCATCACCGGCATCCGCACCGTGGGCAAGGCACAGTTTGTCTTCGTCGACACGCCGGGGTTCCAGACGCGCCACAACACCGCGCTGAACAAGTCGCTCAACAAGACCGTGCTGGGCGCGGTCGGCGACGTCGACCTGGTGCTGTTCGTGGTGGAAGCGGGGAAATTCCTGCCGGCCGACGCCAAGGTGCTGGAGCTGCTCAAGCCCGGCATTCCGGCCCTGCTGCTGGCCAACAAGCTGGACGAAGTGCACCGCCGCGGCGACATTGCGCCCTGGCTGCAGGAGATGCACAAGCGCCACGCCTTTGCCGAGTTCGTGCCGATGTCGGCCAAGAACACGAAGGACGTGGAGCGCCTGTTCGGCATTTGCGAGAAGTACCTGCCCGAGCAGCCCTGGTGGTATGCCGAGGACGAACTGACTGACCGCAGCGAGAAATTCCTGGCCAGCGAGACGGTGCGCGAGAAACTGTTCCGCTTCACCGGCGACGAGCTGCCTTACACGTCGACGGTCGTGATCGACAAGTTCGAGGAAGAGCCCAGCCCCAAGCACGGGCGGATGGTCAAGATCGCCGCCACCATCGTGGTGGAGCGCGACGGCCACAAGGCGATGGTCATCGGCGACAAGGGCGAGCGCCTCAAGCGCATTGGCACGGAAGCCCGGCAAGATCTGGAAAAGCTGATGGGCGCCAAGGTGTTCCTCGAACTGTGGGTCAAGGTCCGCAGCGGCTGGGCCGACGACGAGGCGCGGGTGCGCAGCTTTGGCTACGAATGACATGGTAGCCCCCGCGTTTGCGGCTTTGCCGCGGCTCTGCCCCCCGAGGGGGCCCCAATCCCCTAGGGGCGGCCCGTCGGGGAGTTGACCTGTGGCCGTGAAGCGCATCAGTGACGAGCCCGCGTTCGTCCTGCACCGCTACGACTGGAGCGAATCGAGCCTGATCCTGGAAGTGTTCACCCGCCGCCATGGCCGCATCGCGCTGGTGGCCAAGGGCGCCAAGAAGCCCAGTTCCAATTTCCGCCCGGTGCTGCTGCCGTTGCAGCCGCTGCGGCTGAGCTTTGGTGGCGATGCGGAGATCCGCGCCCTGAAGGGCGCGGAGTGGGTCGGGGGGCAGGTGATGCCGACCGGTGACGCCCTGCTGTCGGGTTATTACCTCAACGAACTGCTGCTGCTGCTGCTGGCGCGGGACGACCCGCACCCGGGCCTGTTCGACGCCTACGCGTCGGCGGTGCAGGTGCTGGCTTCCGAGCACGGAGAAGCCTTGCAGCCGGCGCTGCGCGCGTTCGAGCTGGTGCTGCTGCGCGAGATCGGCCTGCTGCCGGTGCTCAACCTGCAGACGCCCACGCTGGCGCCGCTGGCGCCGCACGGCCGCTACAGCCTGGTCCCAGAAGGCGGGCTGGTGCAGGCCGGCGCCGACAGCGAGCGCGCCAGCCTGGAAGGCGAGCAGTGGCAGTTGCTGCAACTGGCGCTGGACGACCCGGCGCCCTTTGCCGCCACACTGCCGGAGGCAGCGCAGGTGATGGCGCAACTCAAGCCCCAGTTGCGCACGCTGCTGCACTACCATTGCGGTGTGACCACGCTGCGGACAAGGCAGATGATGAAAGACCTGCAGGCCCTATGAATATGACCCCCACGCTTGTCACTTCGTGTGCCCTGTCGGTCAACCTGAACAAGGTGGCCTTGGTGCGCAACACGCGCTCCCTCGGCATCCCCAGCGTCGTGCGGGCGGCCACGCTGTGCCTGCAGGCCGGCGCGCAGGGCATCACGGTCCACCCGCGGCCGGACGGGCGGCACATCCGCAGCGGCGATGTCACCGACCTGCACCAGCTGCTCAAGGCCTGGCCGCGCGCGCAATACAACATCGAGGGCAACCCGTTCCACAACCTGATGGAGTTCGTGCGCCAGGTGCGGCCGCACCAGTGCACCTTCGTGCCCGACGCCGAAGGCCAGTCCACCAGCGACCACGGCTGGAACCTGGCCGCCGACGGCGAACGGCTCCAGCCGCTGATCGCCGAAGCGAAAGCGCTCGGCGTGCGGGTCAGCCTGTTCATGGATCCGGTGCCGCAGGCGATGGCTGCGGCGAAGGCGGTGGGCGCCGACCGGGTCGAGCTCTACACCGAGAGCTATGCCCGGGCCTTCGGCAGCGCTGCGTCCCGGCCGCTGCTGCAGGGCTATGCGCAGGCCGCACGGGCGGCGCAGGCCGCCGGCCTGGGCGTGAACGCCGGCCACGACCTGAATCGGGAGAACCTCACCGAATTCCTGCTGCACGTGCCCGAAGTGCTGGAGGTGTCGATCGGCCACGCGCTCATCTCGGATGCGCTGGAGCTTGGCTATGCCGCCACCGTGCAGTCGTATCTCAAATGCATCGACCGCGCGTTCGGCGCCGCCGCCGGACAATGATCTACGGCCTGGGGACCGACATCTGCGACGTCCGGCGGATTCGGGATTCACTGGATCGCCACGGCGAGCGCTTTGCCCGCAAAATCCTCAGCGACGCCGAACTGGCGACCTGGAAGGCGCGCAGCGCCCGCTGGCCGGAGCGCGGCGTGCGCTACCTGGCGACCCGTTTTTCCGCCAAGGAAGCATTCAGCAAGGCGGTGGGCCTGGGAATGCGGATGCCGATGACGTGGCGGCTGTGCGAGGTCGGCAAGCTGCCCAGCGGCCAGCCGGTGATCGTGCTGTACGGCGGGCTCAAGGAGTGGTTCGATGCGCGCGCGCTGACGGCCCACGTCAGCGTCACAGACGAGACCGACTACGCTGCCAGCTTCGTCGTCGTTGAAACGAGACCAGAACCATGAACGAACATTCACCGCTGATTCTCGATCTTGCCGGCACGCAGCTCAGCGACGCCGACCGGCGCCGGCTGGCCCACCCGCTGACCGGCGGCATCATCCTGTTCGGCCGCAACTGGCGCAGCCGGGAACAGCTCGCCGACCTGTGCGCCGACATGAAGGAAGTGCGGCCGGACCTGCTGGTCTGCGTCGACCACGAGGGCGGCCGGGTGCAGCGTTTCCGCACCGACGGCTTCACCCATCTGCCGCCGATGCGCGCGCTGGGCGAACTGTGGATGAAGGACAGCGTCGGCCCGGGAAGCGGGGCGATGGCGGCCACCAATGCGGCAACTGCGGTCGGCTATCTGCTGGCTTCCGAGCTGCGCGCCTGCGGCGTCGATTTCAGTTTCACGCCGGTGCTGGACCTGGACTGGGGCGGATCGGGCGTGATCGGCGATCGCGCCTTCCACCGCGATCCGCGGATTGTGGCCTTGCTGGCCAAGGGCCTGATGCACGGCCTGCTGCAGGCCGGCATGGCCAATTGCGGCAAGCACTTCCCCGGCCACGGCTGGGTCAGGGCCGACTCGCACACCGACATCCCGGTGGACGAGCGCAGCCTCAAGGCCATCCTGGCCGACGATGCCGCGCCGTACGAATGGCTCAACACGGTGCTGGCCAGCGTGATGCCGGCCCATGTCATCTATCCCGCGGTGGACGCGCGCCCGGCCGGCTTTTCCAGCCGCTGGCTCAACGACATCCTGCGCCGGCAATTGAGCTTTGCCGGCGCCATCTTCAGCGACGATCTCAGCATGGCCGGTGCCCGGCTGATCGATGGCAAGGAAGTGACTTACACCGACGCCGCCGTCTTCGCGCTCAATGCCGGCTGCGACATGGTGCTGCTGTGCAACCAGTCGGTCGACGGCGGGGCCGCAGTGGACGAACTGCTGCAAGGTCTGGAGCTGGCCCGGCGCAACGCGCAATGGCGGCCCAACGAGGCCAGCGAGCACCGGCGGCTGGCGTTGCTGCCCGGCACGCCGGCGCTGCATTGGGATGAACTGATGACGGAGCCGGCCTACCGGCACGCGCTCGACTTGCTGCCCTGAGAGGCATCTCCGGACTCAGCCCCAGGCCAGCTTGCCGTGCGCTTCCATGTGCGTGAGGTACAGGCGCAGGTCGAACTCGTACTGGTGGTAGTGCGGCTCCATCCGCGTGCACAGCTGGTAGAAGGCCTTGTCGTGCTCCCTCTCCTTGAAGTGCGCCAGTTCGTGCACGGCGATCATCCGCAGGAACTCCGGCGGCGCCTCCCGGAACAGCGTCGCCACCCGGATCTCGCGCTTGGCCTTGAGCTTGCTGCCCTGCACCCGTGACACCGTGGTGTGAGTGCCCAGCGCGTTGCGGATCACGTGCAGCTTGCTGTCGTAGGCCACCTTGCTCAGGGGCTCGGAGCTGCGCAGGAACTCGCCCTTGAGCGCCATCACGTAGTCGTACAGCGCCCTGTCGGTGCGCACGCCATGGACGGCCGGGTACTTTCCCAGCAAAAGATCGCCCAGCTTGTCCTGGGCCAGCAGGTCCCGCACCTGGTCCTGCACCGGCTGCGGGTAGCCCGCGATGTATTTCAGCGTCACCGGCGCAATCCCGCATAGGCCAGGCCCGAGGCGACGCCGCCGAACAGGTCGCCTTCGATGACTTCGGTGTCCGGAAAGCGGCGGCGCAGCGCCTGCTGAAACGGCCGCAGCGACGATGAGCCGCCCGTCAGGTAAATGGCAGCCAGCCTTTCCTGCCCCAGGCCGGCCAGCTGCACGCACTCCGCCGCGCACTGGACCACCTGCAGCAGCAGGCTGTCCAGGTGCCGCGCCATCAGGTCGGCGCCGAGCTGCGCCTGCAGGCCGGGCTCGATGCGCGTGAGGTCGATCACCGAGTTGGCGTCGCGGACCGAGCTGTCGATCTTGGCCTGCTCCACTTCGCCGGCGATCCGGTGCCCCAGGCGCTGCTCCAGCGCCGTCATCAGGCGCTCGTGCAGGCCGGGATCGCTGTAGCTGGTGCGCAGGTCGCGCGCCCGGCGCAGCATCTTGGGGGTGGACAGGCCGTGGATCAGGTGCCAGGTCGACAGGTCGATGAAGATCGGGCTGGGCACCTCGCGCCCCTGCGGCCCGAGATGGCGAAAGCCCAGCAGCGGCATCACCTGTTCCAGGTTCAGCTTGTGGTCGTAGTCGGTGCCGCCGATGTGGACGCCGGACGTGGCGAGGATGTCGGCGCTGCGGTCTGGCCGCGCGATGCGATCGGGGCCCAGCCGGACCACGGTGAAGTCCGAGGTGCCGCCGCCGATGTCCACGATCAGCACCAGCGACTCTCGGGCGATGCGGCGTTCGTAGTCCAGCGCCGCCGCGATCGGTTCCAGCTCGAAGCCGACTTCGTCGAAGCCGGCCAATGCAGCGGCCTGGGCCAGTGCCTCCTGCGCGCGCCGGTCGCGCTGCAGGTCGTCGTCGACGAAATGCACAGGCCGGCCGATGGTGACGCGGCGCGGTTCGTGATCGAGGTGACGGCCGGCGCGTCCGCGCAGTTCGCCCAGGAAGCGGGCGATGATGGCCTTGAAACTGAGCATGCCGCCGGGGATGGCGGTCTCCTCGTCCAGCAGGCTGCTTCCCAGCAGGCTCTTGAGCGAGCGCAGCAGCCGGCCATCGACGCCGGCCAGGTACAACGCGATGGCGTCGCGTCCGAAATGCGTGCTGCGGTCCTCGGCGTTGTAGAACACCGCGGTCGGC
>JBBRSZ010000043.1:0-32034 GCA_038244915.1 Burkholderiales bacterium
ACCCCCGCGAAGGCGGGGGGCCAGGAGGGGCGGACGCCCTGGATTCCCGCCTGCGCGGGAATGACGAACATCGTCACCCCCGCGAAGGCGGGGGGCCAGAGGGGGCGGACGCCCTGGATTCCCGCCTGCGCGGGAATGACGAGGGTGGGCGCGGGAATGACGTGGGTGGGCGCGCATGAGGTTCGAAAAGCGCACTGAAATTTCCCCCGCGACGCTGATCCTCGCCCCGATCGCGGCGGTGGCCTTCACCATGCTCGTGAGCTCGCTGCTGGTGCTCTGGGCCGGCGCGCCGGTCGGCCCCACCTGGGCGGCGCTGCTGAAGGGCGGCTTCGGCTCGGTGTTCGCCCTCACCGAAACGCTGACCCGCGCGACACCGCTGATCCTCACCGGGCTGGCGGTGACGGTAGCCTTCAAGGCGCGGCTGTTCAACATCGGCGCCGAGGGTCAGCTCTATGCCGGCGCATTGGCTGCTGTCGCCGTCGGCGGACTGCATGGCGGTACGGGCTACGACGTGCACCCTGCCCTGCTGTTCGTGCTGATGCTGCTGGCGGCGGCGCTGGCCGGCGCCCTGCTGCTGCTCGGCCCGGCGCTGCTCAAGGCCAGGCTGGGCGTGGACGAAGTGGTCACCACGCTGCTGCTCAATTTCATCGTGCTGCTGGGCGTCTCGGCGCTGCTCGATGGCCCGATGAAGGACCCGGCCGCGATGGGCTGGCCGCAAAGCGTGGCGCTGCTGCCGGAGCTGGAGCTAGGCAAGCTGGTGAGCGGCAGCCGCGTCCACACCGGCCTGCTGGGCGCGATGGCGCTGGCCGCCCTGCTGTGGGCCTTCTTCAAGTACACGCTGCCGGGCTTCGAGATCCGCGCCACCGGCGCCAATACGCGGGCCGCGCAATTCGCCGGCGTGCCGGTGACGCGCACCGTGGTGCTGGTGGCGCTGCTGTCGGGCGCGCTGGCCGGCCTGGCGGGCGCGGTGGAGGTAGCGGGCCGCACCGGCTACGTCACGCTGGACATGTCGCCGGGCTATGGCTACACCGGCATCGTGATCGCGATGCTGGCCGCCCTGCATCCGCTGGCCGTGGTGGCGGCCGCGGTGTTCGTGGCCGGCGTGCTGGTCGGCGCCGACAGCATGAGCCGCGCCATCAACGTGCCAACCTACATCGCCGATGTGATCGTCGCGGCATCGCTGATCTCGGTGCTGGTCGCGACGATGCTCACGCAATACAAGGTGAAGCGGTCATGACGCACGCCCCAGGCTGTCATTGCGGGCTCGACCCGCAGGCGGCGACAACCCGAGGGCCGACTTGCTTTTGCTCGTCGTCCCCGCGAAGGCGCGGACCCAGGGCGTCCGCATTGATGCCAATCCGCGCCGGCACCGCGCTCCGCCTTCGCGGGGATGACGAGACCTTTTGCCGACAGCAGCCGGGTCAAGCCCGGGATGGCAAGCAGCCATGACCGACTTCCTCGACCTCATGGCCAACCCGTCGTTCTGGATCGCGGTGCTGCGGATCGCGACGCCGCTGATCCTCGGAACCCTTGGCGTCCTGCTTTGCGAGCGGGCCGGCGTGCTGAACCTAGGCATCGAGGGAACCATGGTGGCCGGCGCCTTCACCGGCTGGCTGGCCGTCTACCATGGCGCGCCGCTGTGGGGCGGCGTGGCGGTGGCGGCGCTGACCGGCATGGCCTTCGGCCTGCTGCATTCGCTGCTGACGGTGGGACTGGCCCTCTCGCAGCACGTGGCGGGGCTGGGCATCACGCTGCTGGCGACGGCGCTCAGCGCTTACGGCTACCGCGTGAGTTTCCCGAAGGTGAACACGCCGCCGACGGTGACGCCGTTCGCGCCGATGGAGTGGCTGGGCATCCCGGTGCTGTCGGCGCAGACGCCGCTCACGCTGCTGGCGCTGCTGCTGGTGCCTGCCATCGGCTGGCTGCTATACCGCACGCCCGCCGGACTGGCGCTGCGCATGGTGGGCGAGAACCCGCAGGCGGCCGAGGGCCAGGGCATTCCGGTGGCGGCGACGCGCACCAGCGCCATCGTCGCCGGCTCGGCGCTGATGGGCGTGGCGGGCGCCTTCCTCACGCTGTCGGCCTTCAACGCCTTCTTCTTCAACATGGTCAACGGCCGCGGCTGGATCTGCGTGGCGCTGGTGGTGTTCGCCTCCTGGCGGCCCGGCAAGGCGCTGCTGGGCGCGCTGCTGTTCGCCTTCTTCGACGCGCTGCAGCTGCGGCTGCAGCAATCCGAATCGGCGCTGCTGCCCTACCAGATGTACCTGATGCTGCCGTATGGGCTGTCGATCCTGGCGCTGGTGCTGGTGGCGAGGAAGGCGGCTTATCCGCAGGCGTTGATGAAGCCGTACCGGAAGGGCGAGCGTTAGGACGGCTCGGGTGCCGCGCGAACCCGACGTATCGACGCGTTGACACGTGAACCTGCTCTGTATAGACTCGTCGATACAACTCGGTTCAGGAGCGGAGCATGACCACAGCAACCATCAAGGCGCAGCAAACCATCCAGGAATGGGGCAACGGCCTGGCCGTGCGTCTCACAGCCCCCATCGCCCGGGCCGCTCGCCTTGCGCAAGGAACGTCCGTTGTCGTGGAAGTGGTCGAAGAAGGCGTGCTGCTGCGGGTGACGGGGAGGCCGAAGTTGACACTGGCTCAGAAACTCAAGGCATTCGACCCGGCAACACATGGCGGCGAGGTTGCGGATTCGGGCCGGGTCGGCGCCGAGATCTTCTGATGGCCACCGCCGCGCGCTGGGTCCCCGACCGGCAGGACATCA
The DNA here is from genome assembly GCA_038244915.1 of Burkholderiales bacterium. Classification (GTDB taxonomy): domain Bacteria; phylum Pseudomonadota; class Gammaproteobacteria; order Burkholderiales; family Burkholderiaceae_C; genus Ramlibacter. The sequence continues at coordinate 2,774 of JBBRSZ010000043.1, forward strand.
TCTGGATCGACTTCAGCCCGCAGGTCGGGCGAGAGATGAAGGATCTGCATCCCATGCTCGTGTTGTCGCCCAAGGCATTCAACGAGCGGACCAGCCTGGTGATCGGACTGCCGATGACGACGTCGGCGACCAACGAAACCAATCCGTTCGCAATCAAGTTTTCCGGCCCCAAGGGCCTCGACAGCTACGTGTTGGCGCACCAGCCCAAGTCCCTGGACTGGCGAAGGCGCGGTGCACGCCCCCATCCCTGGAAGCAAGTGCCTGCGCTGGTGTTCGCGGAGAGTTGCGAGGCCTTGAACCAGATCATTGCCATCGGCGCATAAGCAGCGCGTTCTCGCGGCGCGTATCGGGAGGGTGACTGTTAGGCTGCCCCCATGACTTTGCTCATACGAACACATCCTCTTCGAGGAGCTTCATGAACATTCGACACATTGCAGGAATATTGCTGTCCCTGGTTCTCTGTTCCGAGGGGTGGGCCTACACCGACAAGACCGTGCGCTGGAGCGAAGACGCTCTGCTCCACGACGGAAGGACGATTCTCGTGGAGAGGGAAGTCGCACAGACGATGGATATTCGTCGTACCGACCCCTTCTTTGGACTGCCGTCCTCCCCGCGTACCGAGAGGGGAGCAGACGTCCATTCGCTCAAATTCAGGCATCCCAGTACGGGCACAGCGGTCAAATGGCAAGGAGAAAAGCACTACAGCCCGGTGCTTCTGGACGTTGTGGACGGCGTTGCATACCTTGTCCTTTTTGGATACCCCACAAAGGACGCCGAGAAGGCCTATGGTTGTCCAGAGCTTCCTTTTGTTTGCCTTCAATTCGATGCAAACAATCGGGGAAGGTGGAGCGTGATTCCCCAAGAGAAGGCGCCTGCCGTGCTGAAATTGGCCAATCTTTCACTGCTTGAGCCTGGCGAAGCCACGCATCTGACGCGCGACCAGGTGCAACAGGGAATTCGGCGGTCTGAGAAGCACAATCAGAACTACTTCCAGCAGGCAATCCCCCGAACCTACGACCAGTGGAAATACGCCGACTCCGAAAAGAACAGTTATCGGAATGGAAGAAAAATATGGGACTGCCGGCCGCCGCCGCCGCCGCGGCCTTTGGCCGATGTTCTCCTGCCCAAACCCGTCGATGTCGAACTGGAAGCGGTCGAAAGTGCCGATGCATCGGTGCTCAACGACAAGGAGTATGTCAGGGCCCTGTTGGACCGCAAGGGGTCGGCAACACGGGCCAATTGCACTGCACTGTTTGCGCCCGCCGATGCGGCAAATTCGATGGCCGGAGAACGATTCGTCAAGGATTCGACCGGCAGCAGGAGGCCCCCCTACTCAGGACCTGGACCGATCCGATCCGGCGGCTCATTCGCAGGACCCAGAACCTTGCGCTATTGCGACGACAGTTCCGTCTGGTATGTCGCAGAGCGTGAAGAACCGGGGAAGCTCATCATCACCAAGTACACCGTTACAGGTGACTTTCTCTACAGCGCCCGCATGGCGACGCCGCGAACGGCTGACAACAATCTCAGTAGGCGCATGGTGCTCGACTCGATTACAGGCGAACGCGGTTCCTTCTACTTCTTTTGGGAGCAATCCCTGCCACGGCCGAGTGCCACTGGCCCTTTCCTGAATCGCATGACAAGGTTTCGCTTTCGTGAACCGGGTTAACTCACACATGCGCAATCCCCCCCCCGCCCACACCGCCATCGACCCCTCCTTCCTGGAAAGCCCGCGCGTGCGCCTGCGCCAGTGGACAGCAGCCGACCGCGCGCCGTTCGCGGCGCTGACGGCAGACCCGGTGGTGATGGAGTTCTTTCCCGCGCCGCTGACACGCGAGCAAAGCGATGCGCTGGTGGACCGCCTCGCCGGCGCGATCGCGCGGCAGGGCTGGGGCTTCTGGGCGGCGGAGCAGTTGCCCGCCGGTGGCGGGGCGCCGCTCTTCATGGGCTTCGTCGGCATCAACAGCCCGGCCGCCGACCTGCCCTGCAAGCCCTGCGTGGAAGTCGGCTGGCGGCTGGCCCGCCCGTTCTGGGGCCAGGGGCTGGCCACCGAGGCGGCAGGGCTTGCCTTGCGCGTCGGGTTCGACGTGCTGCAACTGGACGAGATCGTGTCTTTCACCACCCTGCGCAATGCCCGCTCCCGCGCCGTGATGGAGCGCCTGGGCATGCAGGAAAGCCCGGCCGAGCAATTCGAGCATCCCTCGGTGCCGGTGGGCAACCCGCAGCGCCCGCACTGCCTGTATCGCCTGCCCCGCGCACGCTGGGCTGCGGCCGGCGCGGCATGATGCCGCCACCAGAACACGGAATACCTCTGCCATGCTCGACCTCCTCATCACCAACGCCACCCTCCCCGACGGCCGCACCGGCATGTCCGTCGCGGTGCAGAACGGCAAGATCACCGAAGTCACGCCCGGCCTCACCGCCCCCGCCGCCGAAACCGTGGACGCGGCCGGCCAGCTGCTGACGCCGCCGTTTTGCGACCCGCACTTCCACATGGACGCGACCCTGAGCTACGGCCTGCCGCGCGTCAATCAAAGCGGAACGTTGCTGGAAGGCATCGCGCTGTGGGGCGAACTCAAGCCCACGCTGACGCAGGAAGCGGTGATCGAGCGGGCCCTGGCCTACTGCGACTGGGCGGTGGCGCGCGGCCTGCTGGCGATCCGCAGCCATGTGGACACCAGCGACCCCAGCATGCTGCCGGTGGAGGCGCTGCTGGAGGTGCAGCGCCGCGTGGCGGGCTACATCGACCTGCAGCTGGTCGCCTTCCCGCAGGACGGCGCGCTCAGGAGCAAGGGCGGCATCGACAACCTCAAGCGCGCCCTTGACATGGGCGTGGAGATTGTCGGCGGCATCCCGCACTTCGAGCGGACCATGAGCGAGGGCGCGGCCAGCGTGAAGCTGCTGTGCGAGATCGCGGCCGACAGGGGCAAGCTGGTGGACATGCACTGCGACGAGACCGACGACCCGATGAGCCGCCACATCGAGACCCTGGCCTTCGAGACGCAGCGCCTGGGCCTGCAGGGCCGCGTCACCGGCAGCCATTGCACCTCCATGCACAGCATGGACAACTACTACGTGAGCAAATTGATCCCGCTGATCGCCGAGAGCGGCGTCAGCGTGATCGCCAACCCGCTGATCAACATCACGCTACAGGGCCGGCACGACACGTACCCCAAGCGGCGCGGCATGACCCGCGTGCCCGAGCTGCTGGCCGCCGGCGTCAACGTCGCCTTCGGCGGCGATTGCGTGATGGACCCCTGGTACGGCATGGGCAGCGCCGACATGCTGGAAGTGGCACACATGGGCCTGCACGTGGCGCAGATGACCAGCCAGCAGGGAATCCGCCAGTGCTTTGACGCCGTGACAGTCAACGCGGCGAAGGTGATGCACCTGCAAGGCTATGGCATCGAGGCCGGGTGCGACGCCAGCTTCGTGCTGTTGCAGGCACGGGACGCGGTGGAGGCGCTCCGGCTGCGGGCCAACCGGCTCCAGGTCTGGAAGCACGGCCGGCTGCTGGCGCAGACCCCCGAGGTGGCGGCGCAGCTCTCGCTGCCGGGGCGGCCGGCCCGGACCGGGTTCGCCACGGCGGCCTAGCCGCGGGCGCATCGACAAGGCGATCGCGCCACATGTAACCAACATCGTTTCCAGCTGACTAACCGTTACCATCACACGGTCGCTTCCGCCGGCTGACGCCACCGGCTCCATCGCCCTTGTCACGCAGTCCCCCATGTCAGGCCCTCCTTCGGATCCCGTTTCGCCCGATGCGGCAGGCCAGCGGCGTTACCTCACGCTGCTGTTCGCCGACCTGTCGGGCTCGACCACCCTGGGCGAGCAAATGGAGGCCGAGGACTACGCCCAGATGCTGGCCAACCTGCGCCGGCTGTGCCGCGAGATCGTGCCGCACCACGGCGGCCTGATCGCCCGGATGCAGGGCGACGGGGTGCTGGCCCTGTTCGGCCATCCCGAACCGCGCGAGGACGACGGCCGGCGCGCCACCGAAGCGGCGCTGCAGCTGCATGCGGCCGTCAGCGCACTGCCCACGCGCGGGCCCGACGGCAAGCCGCTGACCCTGCATTCCGGCATCCATTCCGGCCTGGTGCTGATCTCTGACGGCGACGTCGAGCGCGGCCGCTTCGAGCTGCTGGGTAACGCGCCCAACGTGGCGGCACGGCTGTCGTCTCAGGCGAGCGCCGACGAAGTGCTGGTGAGCGAGGAGACCCTGGGTCCGCAGGCCCGTTTCTTCATCACCGGGGACATCGAATCGGTCGCGGTGCGCGGCCGGGCGACGCCGCTGGCGGTGCTCAAGGTGCTGGGCCGGGCCGCCGCGCTGGCGCCGGCGGCGACGACATCCGGCCAGCGCCGGCTCGGGCCCTTCGTCGGCCGCCAGGGGCCGGTCGACCAGTTGTCGGGCCTGCTGGACCAGCCGCCGCGCGATCAGACCATTTGCGTCGCGCTCTGCGGCGGACCGGGCCTGGGCAAGACCCGGATGGTCGAAGAGCTGCTGCAACGGCCGCAGCTGCAGCGCTACCGGCTGCTGCGCGGCTACTGCGAAAGCTACCTGAGCGCCGTGCCGCTGCAGCCATTCGTGCAGATCGTGCGTGCGTTGCAGCCCTTGGCTGAAGCCGACGCGGCCCTGGCCGAACTGTGCCGGCTGGCGCTGACGGGCGGGCCGGAAGCGGTCGGCCGGTTGTTCGACCTGCTGGCCCGGCAGGGGCCGCTGCTGGTGGTGATCGACGACTGGCAATGGGCCGACGAGGCAAGCCAGCGGGCGCTCGACGCGATCCTGCGGCTGCCGCGCCCGATCGCCGTGTTGCTGGTCAGCCGGGTCGCGCCGGAGCAGCTGGCGACGCCGCCGACCATGATCGAACTGCCGCCGCTGGGCGACGAGGAAGCGGCCGCCGCCGTGCTGCACCTGCTGCCGCAGGCCGATCCGTTCCTGATCTCCGAGATCCAGCGCTACGCCGGCGGCATCCCGCTGTTCATCGACGAGTTGTGCCATTCGGTTGCAGTGCATGGCAGGCCGGCGCTGTCCAACCTGCGCGGTGGCGGCCGGGCCTGGCTCAACGTGCTGGTCGAATCGCGGGTCGAGCGGCTGCCGGGCGACCAGGCCGCGCTGGTACGCACCGCCGCCGTCCTCGGCAACGTGTTCCCAGCCTGGCTGCTGGAGCGCGTCAGCGGCCACGGCGCCGACTCGCCGGCGCTGCTGGCGCTGGCCGACAACGACTTCGTCTTTCCCGGCGAGCGGGCCGACACGCTGCGCTTCAAGCACGGCATCACCCGCGACGCGATCTACGAGACGGTGGGCCTGCACGAGCGCCGGCGCTTGCACCGCGACGTAGCCCGGACGCTGGAGGCCCACGGCGACGCCGACGGCCACGACGGCCACTTCGAGGCGCTTGCCTACCACTGCGCGCTGGGCGAACTGTGGCCGGCGGCGGCACGCCACGCCGAGCGCGCCGGCGAGCGGGCGCTGGCCGCCTCGGCGCTGGACCGGGCCCGGATCCAGTACGCCGCGGCGCTGCACGCGCTGGACCAGACCGGCCCGCTCGATCCCGAGGCGCAACTGCACTGGTGCGCCATCACCCACAAGCTGGGACTGGCCTGCGTGTTCGACCCGCTGGCGCTGACCGACGGCCTGGCCACGTTCGAGCGCGGCGTCGCGCTGGCGCTGGCCAGCGGCGACCTGGAGACCCAGGCCCGTTCGCATTACTGGCTGGGCTACGTCTGCTATGCCAAAGGGCTGGCTCGACCGGCCGCCGCGAACTGCCGGCGGGCGCTGGAACTGGCCGGGCAGATCGGCGACGCCCGGCTGGCCGCGCAGGTGCGCGCCACCCTGGGCCAGGTGATGTTGTCCGCCTGCCAGTACGACGACGCGCTGGTGCAACTGGATGCGGCGCTGCAAAGCCAGCGGCGACCGACCGATGGCCGCAACCGGGTGGCGGTCGGCCCGGCCTACAGCCTGGCCTGCAAGGGCTACCTGCTGGGCGACCGCGGCCACTTCGCCGGCGCCGACGAATGTTTTGCCGAGGCGCTGCACCTGCTGGGCGATGTGCGGCACCAGGTCGCCGCGTCGGTACGGCACTGGATGAGCGTGGTCTGGCAATGGCAGGGGCGCTGGGACGAGGCGCTGCAGGCGGCCGACGAGGCGGCCGCCATCGCCATGGCCGTCAAGAGCCACCAGCAGCTGGCGATGGGCCGGGCCCTGGCCGGCCATGCCCGCTGGCGGCTGGCCGGCGACGACCAGGGCCTGCAGGCGGTGCGCGATGCCACCGCCTGGATCGAGTCGCGCCGCGGCGGCCTGGCCACCTCGCTCAATCACGGCTGGCTGGTCGAAGGCGCGCTGCTGCAGGGCCACGGCGCCGAGGCGCGCCGGCATGCGGCGCTGCTGCTGCTGCGCGCCCGCCAGGACGACCGCATCGGCGAGGCCCTGGGCAGCCGGGCGCTGGCCCAGGCCGCCGCCGCCGCCGCCGACTTCGACGGGGCCGAGCGCTGGCTGCGGCGGGCGCAGCGTTCGGCGCAGATCCGCGGCTCGGCCCACGAGCACGCCGCCAACCTGCTGTGCGAGATCGAGCTGGCGCAGCTGCGCGGCCAGAGTGCGGCGACGCTGGCGCTGGTCGACGCTGCCGGCACCGCATTCGAGGCGATGCGGATGCACTGGCACCTGCGGCAGCTCCAGCGACTGACCGGCCCCAGCCACGCGAGCGATGCGAAGGGCGCGCCGGCCGCTACCGCGGCTGCAGCACCTGCAGCGCCTGTTCCAGCCGATCCGCCACGGCCGTGAAGCCGGCCGCGATGGTGGGGGTCAGCTCGTTTTGCCACGACGCCCGGTAGGCGTCTTCCGCCAGAGCGTTGCTCAGGGTCGGGCGCAGGTCCACATGGGTCACATGCGCTAGCGCCACCGCGTTGGCTGCGAGCAGCTGCATCTGCATCACGTTGAACCGGTCGATCAGCTTGCCCATGATCTCGGTGCCGGCCTTGAGGTCGGTGTAGCCGCGCTCGCGCAGCACCGGCTGCAGCCAGGCGCCCAGAGCGCCGCCGCGGCCGTCCGGCACCGGGTGCGCATAGCCGTGGATCAGGATCGGCACCACCCGCCCCAGGTGCAGCCGGCACAACTCGGTGACGGCTGACAGCAGCTGGCCCAGCACCTGCCGCAATTCGACATCGACCTTGCGCTGCAGCGCCGACTCGTCCAGCGGCGCAACGCCCGGCCCCGCCGGGTTGAGCAGCGATGCCAAGGTGGCGCGATCCGCCACCACATCGTTGGCGCCGCCGGAGATCAGCACGGCCCGCACGCTCTGGCGCTGGGCCGGGCTGAGGCTCTTCATCCGCTTGAGCAGGTCGGCCACCTGGCGACCGCGGCCGGCGGGCGTCCAGTCCGGCGGCCGGGCCGGATCCCAGCTCGCGGGCGCCGTCATCTCGGTCAGCTGGGCGCCGGCGACGGCCACCGAGTCGATCGCGTAGCCGTGGTTGCGCCGCAGCGCCACCAGCACGTCGTACGCCGGAAAATGGCTGAACCAGCAGTCGCCCATCGCCAGCAGCCGCAAGCCGTTGCTGGCGGCTGCGCGGGGCAATCCGGGCGGCTCGGTCGCGCGGTCCAGGTAGCGCGCCCAATGCCGACCGCGTTCGACAGTCGCGAGGTCTCCTGGGTCCATGAATGCTCCCGACGCCCCGACGGCGTCAACCCTCGAAGGTGAAAGCCAGCGGCACCGGGCTCGGCCGCATCTGCTCGGCGACGGCGATGAAGCCGGTCATGAGGCCCAGCAGGATGCCCATGCCGGCCTGGTAGCCGGGACAGGCGTGGGTAGGGTGCGGCCCGGAACCGCCGCTGCGCTCGCCTCCGAACACCATCGACACGTCCGGCGAACCGGCCGCCAGCTGCTGCTGCGCCGCCGACACCAGTGCGAGCACCACCGTCTCGCCGGCCCGCAGCTCGACCCCGCCGATGCGCAACCCGTCGCCGGTGGCGCGCCGCCACACCAGCTCAGGCGACGGCCGCAGCTGCATCGCCCGCACCAGCGGCCCGCGCAGCAGGTCCAGCGCGCGGTCGAACAGGTCGGCCTTGGGATGCACGGCCCAGCCGGCCCGCAGCGACCAGAAGCTGCCGTCGCGCAGCAGCTCGTTGAGCGAGAGCCGAAAATTGCCGTCCACCGTCGGCAGGAATCCCATCAGCACGCCGCACATGATCCGGCCCACCAGCGCGTCGTTTTGCCGGCCCGGGAAAGCGGCCAGGATGGCCTTGGCCAGCGGCGCATCCCTGGCCGGCAGGCCGACCCCGCCCGGCGTCTGCGGCACCGTCCCGGCCATCCGGTGCGGCACGATGAAACGGGTCAGGGCTGACGTCAGGGCCCGGCCGATGCGCTGGCCGTAATCCTCGACGTCGGCGCCCGGGTGCGGCTGGAAGATGTAGCGCGACGGCGCGGTGAAGTGGGCCGGATAGATCGGTGGCTGCGGCTCGCGCCAGTCCCAGCGCCAGCTGCCGGGCACCAGGGTGCCGCCCGCCTGCGGCAGCCCGAACCATTCCTGGCACAGCCGCGCCAGCACCTGGTCCACCACCTCCTTGGCGTCGAGGTTCAGCTCCCAGCGCTTCAAGCCTAACTGGGCCGCGCCAGTCTTCTCGACGTTGATGAAGTCGGTCAGCGCCTGCCTGGTCAGCGACAACGTCAGATCGAACGCCTCGCGCAACGTCAACTTCGAGATCGCCTCGTTGGCGACCTTGGACTGGCGCGCGTACTCACCGTCAGGCCCGGCGTCCAGTCCCAGGAAGATCTCGCCGATCGACTGCAGCATCCGCTCCCGGTAGCCGCCGACGCTGAAGTGATGCTGCGGATCGCGCAGCACCTGGTCGGCCAGCGCGGCGTCCGCCACCAGCACCCCGTAAGCGGTGCGCAGCACGCCGCCATGGCGCGCGCGGATCGCGGCCCAGACGCCGGCGGCGCGGTATTTCTCCTGCGCCTCCGGGTCTTCCAGCAGCGCCTTCCAGGCCACGATGGACTGGGCTGGCCCCAGTTGCTGCTCCCGCTGCAGCAGCGCCTGCAACGCCGCCTCGCCCTGCTCCACCGACCACACCGGCGCCACTGCGGCGGCGCTGGCCGCCACGTTGCGCAGCCGGGCCAGCGTGCGCAGCGACGGCGTGAAGGCGTACATGCCCCACTCCAGCCGCACCAGCGGCTGCGGCTCGGCATAGAGGGCGGGCGCCGCATCCAGCGCGATCCGGTGCGGCTGGCCCTGGGTCTCGAAGCGGTAGCCGCGAGCCTCGTTCCAGTCGGGGACGCCCAGGAACGGGTCGCTCTGGCGCGAATGGCCGCCGGCGCTGTTGCCGCCGCTGATCCAGCGCTGGACCACCTCGAACTGCTCGCTGATGCTGGCGTTGTAGGCCATGAACACCAGGCCGCGCTCGACGCCATCGGGCTGCGCCGGCTGGGTGAGGTCGGTGGGCAGCTGGTACGGCGCGCCGTAGGACATGCCGCGGCGCATCAGGCGCGGCTGGCGCCCGCCGAGTGGCAACGCCGGCGGGTCGACCGGATGGGCCGGGTCGATTCGCGGATTGGCGCGGCGGATGTGGGCATGGAACGGGCACAGTGAGCCGTCGGGGTCGCCGCGGTAGTGGAAGTCGTTGATCTTCGGCGCGGTCGGCGCCACTGCCGAGCGGCCATCCGGGTAGCGGCCCATCATCCGGGTGAGGATCTCGTCGCGCGCCAGGCCGGTCTGCCTGGTCGCTGCGACGAGCACGTTATGCAGCCGGTCCACATGCTGGCTCAGCTTTCGCACCACCAGGAAGCTGCCATCGAGCAGCCAGTCGAGCCGCTCCTGTTCCCGCGGCGTGGCCGGCACCGGCGCGGCATCCACCTCGTTGTCGCGGCCCAGGATGAACTCGCCCACCGGCACCCGGTTGGGATAGGCCGTGCCCTCGTCCGCCTTGTCGAACACCGGGTCGCTCTCGCCGTCGACAAAGCCGAAGTGTTCCACGATCTTGCTCTCGCGCAGCTGCCGGTACATGCCCTGCACATGCAGGATGCGCACGCCGGGCCGCGGCTTGCCATCCGGGCCGTTGGCGATCTGCCCGATCACCGCATGCAATGGATGGGTGGGCTGGGTCGGGTCGATCTGCGTGGCTGGCGACGCCGTGCGCAGCTGCACCAGCAGGTGCACCGCCGACAGCTCGATGCGGCCGGCGCCGGCCGGCGCATTCCAGTTCTGCTGCGGCATCCGCCAGCGCCGCGGGTGGTTGGTGCGGAAGTCGCCCAGGACGCTGGCCCGCGCCTCCATGCCCTCGCGGAACTCCTGCGGAAACAGGGCCAGCTGCGTCTCGGTCAGCCCGCACGCGCGCAGGCCCTCGTAGGTGACTGCGACATTGACCCGCAACCCTGGGTTCTGCGGCTGGTTGCCCTCGGTGGTGGTCATGGCGATCAGCTGGTCCATCAGGCTTGCCGCGGCGACCGGATCGTCCAGCGCGATCATGACCAGGCAGCCGTGGGTGACGGTGCCGTACGGCCACAGGATGCCGGCCTGCACGTCGGCCAGGGCCTTGCGATCGACCGCGTCCGGCAGCTTCGGCAGCACCCGTGGCGGCGGCACGGCGGCCAGCCAGTCCAGTTGCCGGGCAAAGCGCAGGCGCATCCTAATGACCACCGGCGCCGGCAACGCAGGGTTGTACGCCACGACAATGAACTCCTGCAGCAGATCGCGCGAAGCCCGCCACAGCACGTCGCCGTCGGGCGTGCCCGGCTGGTAGGTGTCGGTCAGGCGGAACAGCACCGCCAGCGACTGCAGGCCCTGGCGCAGGGTCTCGACCGTCGCGAGCATGCCCTGCGGCGACGGCGGGCCCGGCGGGATGGCGGCGGCGAACGCGATCGACTCGGCCGAGTGCACCCGGTGCCGCACGGCGGCCAGGTCCTGCGAACTGCCGTCGGGCGGCAGCCGGTGGATCCGCTCCTCCTCGCGCAGGTAGGCCACGTCGTCGACCGTCAGGCCGTGGGTGGTGTAGAAGAACCCGGTCTCCACCTGCACCCGGCGCACCCAGTCGGCCCAGGCCTCGAAGCTGGCGGTGGAGATGACATAGCCTTCGGTGTTGCAGAAAATGATGTCCAGCAGGGTGCCGACCTTCTGCCACAGGATGCGGATGTACGACTCCCAGGTGCCGTCGAAGGTGACGGCCAGCAGCACCTTGTCCTCCGGCTCCAGCACCGCCACCCGGAACGACTGGATCACCGCCACCCGCTCCACCGCGTCCGACAGCGGCCGGTATGAGGAGTACTCATGCAAGGACGTGCGGCCGCCCTGCAAGGTCTTGAGCAGGCGCTGGACCCGGCTCTTGTAGGTGATCGAATCCAGCGACGACACCAGCCCCGGCTTGATGGGCGCGAGCAGCGTGAGGTCGCTGGTCCCGGTCAGGCTCCGGCCCTTGATCAATAACTCTTTGCGCACCTTGTTTGTCTCCTCGTCCCAACCACGGCGAACTGTCGCTCTGGGCGCGGTGAGGTCACTGCGGCAGGCTGAGCGAGTGTGCCTGCGAGAGCAGCGTTCGACAATCCGTCAGTTGTGGGATGGGGCAGGGGATGCGCACGCGGGCCTGCCGGTGCTGAGATGAACGAGAATCGGGCCAGCTTCAAATCGAACGAGGTGGCCAGCATGCAGACCCTCCCCACGGACCCATTGCGCACCCTCGAAGACGTCGCCCGCTACGAAGCCGAAATGCCGCTCGGGCAGCGCCTGCCCGGCCGAAGCGTCTTCGACGTCTTCACCGCCGCCGCGCAGCGCCAACCCCAGGCCACCGCCCTGACCATGGTGCTGACCGGTGCGGACGACGAACAGCCCCGCCGCGTCAACTACGCCGAACTCCTCGCCCTCATCCGCCGCGCCGCCAACCTGTTCCACTCGCTGGGCGGCAAGCGCCCCGGCGTCGCCTACATGCTGCCCAGCCTGGTGGAGACGCACGCCACGCTGTGGGGCGCCGAGACGGCGGGCTACGCGGTGCCGATCAACTTTCTGCTGCAGTCCGATCACATCGCCGGGCTGCTGAAGGCCTCGGGCGCCAAGATCCTGGTGGCGCTGGGGCCGCACCCCGTTCTCGACATCTGGCAGAAGGCCTTGGCATTACGCGAGCAGGTGCCCGGCCTGACGCTGGTGCGCGTCGCGCCACCAGGCGCACCGTTGGAAGATGGCGTGATCGACTTCCACAGCGCGCTGGCCGCGCAGCCCGATGACCGGCTGGTGTTCGGCGAGCCCGGCCGCGATGACGACGTGGTGGCGTATTTCCATACCGGCGGCACCACCGGCGCGCCCAAGCTGGTGGCCCACACGCACCGCAGCCAGTTGTGCGCCGCGCTGGGCGGCATGGCGCTGGCGGGCATGCGGCCAGGCGACGTGCTCACCGCGAGCCTGCCCCTGTTCCACGTGGGCGGGACGGTGTTTTGCGCGTTGAGCGGCTTTCTGGCGGGCATCGAGCTGGTGGTGATGTCACCGGGCGGCATGCGCAACCCCGCCATGGTCAACCGCTTCTGGCACATCGTCCAGCGCTACGGCGTGACGATGGCCGGCGCCGTCCCCACGTCGCTGGGCGCAGTGCTGGAGGTGCCGATCGGCGATGCGGACATCAGCTCGATCCGCGCGGGCTTCTGCGGTGCGGCGTCGCTGCCGCTGGCCGTGGGGGAGCGCTTCCGGCAGCTCACGGGCAAGAGCCTGTACGAGGTCTACGGCATGACCGAGGCGTCGGGCCTCATCGCCATCGACCCCACCGCCGGCCCGGGCGGCGTCGGCTCGGTCGGCTTCCGGTTGCCCTACACGCAGGTGCGCGTGCGCCGGCTCGACACCGACGGCAGCCTGGGCGACGACTGCGCCGAGGGCGAAGTGGGCGTCATCACGGTGCACGGCCCGCACGTCTCGCCCGGCTACCGCAACCCCGGGCACAACCAGGGTGTCTTCATGGCGGATGGCGGCCTCAACAGCGGCGACCTGGGCTACCACGACGCCACCGGCCGCATCCACATCGCGGGCCGCGCCAAGGACCTGATCATCCGCAGCGGCCACAACATCGACCCGCTGATGATCGAGAACGCGATGCAGCGGCACCCGGCGGTGGCGCTGGCCGCGGCGGTGGGCATGCCCGACGGCTATGCGGGCGAACTGCCTGTGTGCTACGTGATGCTGCGGGCGGGTGCGACCGTCACCGAAGACGAGTTGCGCGAGCATGCGGAAAAGACGATCGCCGAGCGGCCGGCCTGGCCGCGGCACATCCACTTCGTCGAGGCGATTCCGCTGACGTCGGTCGGCAAGATCTACAAGCCGCAGCTTCGATGCGATGCTGCTGCGCGGCTGGTGAACCAGATCGTCTGCGAGCAGCTGGCGCTGAAAGAAGCGATGGTCCAGGTTCGCGAGGGTGGCCGCCGCGGCATGACCGTGAGCGTGCGGCTGCCGCAAGCGCAGCACGCATCCGTTTCGCAGGTGCAAGAGGCGTTGAGCGCGTTCCTGTTCGAGGTGGAGGTGTCGGTGCAGTAGCTCAGGCAGCCCGGTGCTCGCACTCCGCTGTGGGTTTCTGCCATCCGCTGATCGAGAAGGACAAGATCAAGCCGTCGTGGATCGTCTAACCGCCCGGGCTCCTGAACCTCACCTGCGCTTCATACCGCGCAAGCGCCGAATCCATGAACAACGCCCGCAGATCGAGCAGCAAAGGGTTGCCGTCATCGGGGGTCACGACCCCGAGGACAGGCGCACGCGGGTAGTCGATCAGTCCGGCAACGGAACTCCCGGCCGCAACGCCTGCAATCGGGGGATTCGCGATGCGCAAGTGCTGCGCCGCCAGCCGCTGACCCGGCGCCGCCCGCGCCTGCACGAAGGCCGGCAATCCCGTCAGCGACGGATTCAGCACCAGGACGCCGTTCCATGCGGGATCGGTCAGCGCCTTCGCGACGTCGCCGTACCAGGGTGCAAGTGCGGGATCGGCTGCGTTCGCGATGGCGGTTTCGACGATCTTCACCAGCCTGGCCTGGGTTGCCTGCGGATCCGCGTTGAACATTCCAGGCTCGGCCCAGGCGGTGAGTTGCCCCGCCAACGTCCGCACCGTGCTGCCCGAAGCCGCCTTGAACACCAGGATGGTCGCCGCGTCGTCCTGGGCGGCCAGGTCCAGCGCGAAGCGCCAATCCCCGATCGCCGCGTCTCCATTCACGACAAAGAGCGGCGCGCCGGGATTGCTCCCCGGCGCGGTGGTCCTGGTGATGACGACGAAGTTCGAGTTCTGCGCCATGGCGGCCTGCAGCGCCGGCGCCGGCAGTTCCAGCGACAGCACGTGCGCCGCTCCCTGCGCGTCGGCGGTCCGCGCAATCGTGATGCCTGCAGGCGGCGGCTCCGCGGTGGTCAGGCCCCCGGTTCCGCCTTCGCCTTGCCCCCCTCCGCCGCAGCCGGCGAGGGCGAGGGCCGAGGCGAGGGCAAGAGCGACGACTGGCAGGTGTTTGTGCATGCCTGCGATCATGCTTGAAGCCACCGGTCGTCACGCAGGGGTGCGCTCCTTGCCGTCGGCCAGCTTGAATTTGGTCTGGGCCGGGGGGGCAGCACACCGCCGCAGTCACCGGCACCATGAGCGGCTCGAGGCAGAATCGGCACTCCCGTGCGCCTCGCCTTCAACCATTTCCCGGAACCGCCATGTCCCGCCTCGCCCCCCTGCCCCCCGAGACCACGCCCGAACTGAAGTCGCACTTCGACTTCTTCCTGTCCACCCTCGGCTTCACGCCCAACAGCGTGCTGACGATGCAGCGCAAGCCCAGACTGGTGCGGGCCTTCGCCGACCTCAACGCCGCCGTGATGGACCCGGCCGGCGAGGTCGACCTGGGCTTTCGCCGGCTGGTCGGCCACATGGCCAGCAAGGCGGCCGGCTGCCTGTACTGCCAGGCCCACACCCTGCTGGGCGGACACAACTTCGGCATCAGCGACGAGAAGCTCGCCGACATCTGGACCTACGCCAGCAGCCCGCTGTACAGCGAGCGTGAGCGCGTGGCGCTGGACTTCGCGCTGGCCGCCGCGGCGCAGCCCAACGCCGTCACCGACGAGCAGTTCGCGCAACTGCGGCGGCACTGGAGCGATGGCGAGATCGTCGAACTGCTGGGCGTGGTGGCGATGTTCGGCTTCCTCAACCGCTGGAACGACACCATGGCCACGCCGCTGGAAGCCGTGCCGCTGGCGGTGGCCGAGAAGGCCGCTGGCGACAAGGGATGGTCGGCCGGCAAGCACGGCGGCGCGGGCTGAGGCCGGCAGTCGCTACTTCACCAGCGTCGGCATCAGCAGGCGCGGCAGCCAGAGCATCGCGTCGGGCACCAGGATCACGAACACCAGCACCAGCAGCATCGGGATGAACAGGATCAGCGTGTCCTTGATCGCCGCCCGGATCTTGATGCCGCCGACGGTGCAGGCGATCATCAGGCACAGCCCGTAGGGCGGCGTCACCAATCCGTAGGCGATCGAGATCACGCCGATGATGGCGAAGTGGATCGGGTGCATGCCCACGCTCTGGGCCAGCGGCGCCAGGATGGTGCCGACGATGATGATGGCGGGGATCGCGTCGATGAAGCAGCCGATCACCAGGAAGCACAAGGCGGTGATGAAGCCCACGCTGATGATGCCGCCGCCCCAGCCTTTGACCATGTCCACGAATAGCTGCGGGATGTGGAAATAGGCCAGCAGCCAGCCGAAGGCCGAGGCGGTGCCGATGCAGAACAGCGAGATGGCGGCGAAGCGGCCCGAGTCGTACATGGTCTCGCGCAATTCCCTGAAGCCGAGCCGCCGGTAGATGAACACCCCCAGCAGCATCGCGTACAGCACCGCCACCACGGAGGCTTCGGTCGGCGTGAAGAAGCCGAACACGATGCCGCCGACGATGATGCCGGGCGTGAGGATCGGCAGAATCGCCTGGCCGGCCGCCGAGGCAAGCTCGCGCCGCGTTGGCCGGGCATACACCGGATAGTTGCGGCGCCGAGCGTAGATGTAGACCACCACCATGAACGACAGGCCCATCAGCGCGCCGGGCAGCACGCCGGCCAGGAACAGCCCGCCGATCGAGACCGAGATCACGCCGCCCCAGACCACCATCAGGATGCTGGGCGGGATGATCACGCCCATGACGGCAGCGCAAGCCACCAGCGACACCGCGAACTCCGTGTCGTAGCCCTGCTTCTTCATCGCCGGGATCAGCACCCCGCCGACGCCGGCCGCCTCCGCGGTGCTGGAGCCGGAGATGCCCGCGAACAGCATGCTCACCAGCACGCTGACATGGCCCAGCCCGCCAGGCAGCCAGCCCACCAGCGCCCGCGACAGGTTGACCAGCTTGTCGGTGATGCCGGCCACGTTCATCAGGTTGGCGGCCAGCATGAAGAACGGGATCGCCAGCAGCAGGAACGAGTTGTATGACTTGAGCATCTCGTTGAGCAGCAGGAACGGCGTCAGCCGGTCGTCGATGAAGAACACCGGCACGCAGGCCAGGCCCAGCGCGAAAGCCACCGGCACCCGCAGGATCACCAGCACGGCGAACACGCCGAACAGGATCAGCGCGACTTCACCCGGCCCCATGCACCCTGCCTTGCCCCGCCTTCAGCAGCTGGATGTCGTCGTAGAACTTCTCGGCCAGGAACACCAGCCAGGTAAAGCCGGCGAACGGCCACGCGACGTGGATCACGCTCATGTTCAGCCCGGTCAGTTCGGAGCTCTGGTCGTAGCCGAACTGGGTGAAGCGCCAGCCGAAAGCCAGGAAGATCAGCGCCACCACCAGGATGGCGCTGTGCACCACCATGCGCGAGATCGCCTCGCCGGCCAGGGTCCTGGGCTGCGGCAGCACGTCGACATCGAAGTGGGTGCCGTCCCGCACCGCGACGCTGGCCCCGATCATGATGATCCAGATCAGGCAGAACCTGGCCATCTCCTCGGTCCAGATGTAGTTGGGGATCCAGTCGGTGAAGCGGGCCACGATCTGCAGCGTGACGGGCACGATCAGCAAGGCGATCAGCAGCGTCAGCAAGCCTTGCAGGCCGCGATACAGCCAGTCGAGGAGTTTGCGCACCGGCCCGTGCGCTGACTTGATCGCGCTGATGCGCGCATAGATGGCGTCGGCGCCGATTTCCTTCGCATAGGTCTGCAGCACCGGCTCCATCGAGGCGCGCAGCTTCTCGCGCTCATCGAACTTCACCAGCTTGAGCTTGCCGGCCTTTTCCATCGCCTGCAGGATGGTGGTGTCGCTGCTCGACTCGAGCTGGCGCTCCCAGTTGCCGGCCTCCGTGCCGGCCTTGCGGATGGCCGCCTGCAGGTCGGGCGGCAGCCGGCGCAGTGTCTTGCCGGAAAAGCAGATCGGCCGGATGCTGATCGCGTGCTGGGTCAGCACCAGGTTCGGGCCCACCTCGTAGAACTTCATCTGCTCCACGCCCGCCGCCTCGTTCTCGCCGCTCTGGATCACGCCGGTCTGGATGCCGTTGTAGATTTCGTTGTAGGCGATGACGGTGGGCGCCATGCCGGCGGCGCTGAAGGTGCGCGTCCAGATCGGCGCGCCCTGGACCCGGATCTTCAGCCCCTTGAGCTCCGCCATGTTGTGCACCGGCTTGTTGGCGAAGATGTTGCGCACGCCGCCGCCGCCATAGCCGATCAGCAGCACGTCGGCCTTCTGCGCGATCTCGTCGGCGATCGGCTTGAGCACGTCCTGCGCGATCACCTTGTTCATCTGCTCGTGGTCGCGGAACACGAACGGCGCATCGATGAAGGGCGCGGCCTTGGCGAAGGTGGCCATGTGGGCCGGCGACACGATCGCGTAGTCGACCGAGATGCCCTGGTTCATGTAGGCGAAGTAGTCTTTTTCGAGGCCGAGCTCGCTGCTCTTGTGCAGCACGAAGTTGATCGGCTTGCCGTAGTACTGCTTGACCAGCTCCTGGAACTTGAGCAATCCCTGGGTGAAGGGATGATCGTCGCCGAACTGTGACGCGCCGTGCAGCGTGATCGTCTGCGCAATGGCGGGCACGCTGGCCCCGATCAGCGTGGCGGCGATGGTGGCCAAAAATGCGATTCGCTTCATGGCGGCGGCTCCGGTGGGTGGACAGGATGGGCATGCGCAACGACCGCGCGGAGCCTCACAATCCGCGCCGCCGATTGCCCCGTCAACAGGGTTTCCACCAGACGCAGCCGGCCGGTCAAGGCATGAACTGGCCGCCATTGACTTCCAGGATCTGTCCGGTGACATAGCCCGACAGGCGCTCCGAAGCGAAGTACAGGAAGGCGCCGATGCATTCGTCGACCGTGCCGAGCCGGCCCATCGGGATGGTCTGGCGCATGGTTTCCAGCTGCTCGGGCGTCGAGAACTTGTCGTGGAACGGCGTCACCACCACGCCGGGCGACACGGCGTTGACGCGGATGCGCCGGCCCACCAGTTCCTTGGCCAGGCCCTTGGTCGCCGTGCTCACGAAGCCTTTCGAGCCCGCATACATCGCTGCGCCGGGGCCGCCGCCGTGGCGGGCGGCGACACTGGTCAGGTTGATGATGCTGCCGCCGCCGTGCATGAACGGCACGGCGTAGCGGGTGCACATCATCATCGAGCGAACGTTCAGGTTGACGATGTCGTCGAACACCTCGTCGTCGATCTCGGTGATGGGCACGCGTCGCACCAGCGCGCCGGCGTTGTTGACCAGGATGTCGATCCGGCCGAAGCGCTCGCCGGCGGCCTTCACCACCCGCTCGCATTCGGCGGTGCGGCGCAGGTCGCCCTGCACGACGAACGATTCGCCGCCGGCCTGTTCGACGTCGCGCGCCACCTGCAGCGCCGCTTCCTTCGAGCTGTTGTAGTGCACCGCCACCCGCGCGCCCAGCGCGCCGAAGGCCCGCGCGCAGCCCGCGCCGATGCCGGTCGATGCGCCGGTGATGAGAATGGCCTTGGCCTTGAGGTCGTCCATGGAGAGCTCCTTTGTTGCGGTCAGCTGGAACAAGCGGCAGAGAGAAACGGCATTTGACCTTGAAGATGGCGTTCTTCAAGACATTTTTGCAAATCTCGCATTTACCTTGAAACCGAAGCAGCCCATGCCTCGCGAGATCGAATCGGCGGCGGCGCCGGGACACAATGCTGCCTTCCCTTCTCTCGCCGCGCCCCATGCCCACGACCCCCTACACCGTCGAGTCCCACATCCAGTTGCGCCGCGTGAGCGCCATCGCCCCGTCGCCGGATGGCAGCTGGCTGGCCGTGGCCGTGCAGCGGCTGGACCGCGACGGCACCAAGTACCTCTCCGACCTGTGGAAGCTGCCCACCGACGGCGGCGTGGCCGTGCAGTTGACGCGCGGTGAAACGCGCGACATGGCTCCATGCTTCCGGCATGACGGCGCGCTCGGCTTCCTGTCCAACCGTCAGCCCAGCGAGATCAAGCCGGACGAGAATGCCGACAAGCGCATGCAGGTGTGGCTGCTGCCCGCCGCCGGCGGCGAGCCGCAGCAGTTGACCGACGAGCCGCTCGGCGTCGAGGCCTTTCGCTTCGCCGCGCGCGCCGATCGCATGATCCTGTTCGCGCCGGTGCTCGCCGATGTGCCGCACGACAAGCAGCGCGAGACCGCCGCCGAGCGGACGAAGAAGGGCTCCAGCGCGCGCAACTACCGGCGCCAGCCGGTGCGCCACTGGGACCGCTGGCTGCACCAGAACTCCCATCGCGCCAACACCCACCTGCTGGCCTGCAAGGCGGACGGCACGGAGCGGCTCGACCTGACGCCAGAGGCGACGACCGAGCTGGCGATCGAGCCGCACCTGGACATCAGCGCCGACGGCACACGCGCGCTGGTGGTCTGGCGCACGGTCGGCGAGGACCGCGTGGGCGACAACAACGTCGTGGTGTTCGACCTCGGCACGCAGGAGCGCACGCTGCTGGCCCAGCCGCCGGGCACCGACACCGAGAACGCGCGCTTTTCGCCCGACGGCCAGACCATCGCCGCCGTCCGCGCCACCCGCTCGGCCCAGCACGTGGTGCGCCCGACGCTCACGCTGTTCGACCGCGACGGCCGCGCGGGCGATCTGGCGCGCCAGTGGGACCGCTGGCCGCACCTGGGCGGCTGGTCGGCCGACGGCAAGCAGCTGCTGGTGACGGCCGATGACGAAGGCCTGGCGTCGATCTTTGCCATCGCCAGCATGCCCTGGGTTCCCGCCTGCGCGGGAACGACGGTCACGACGCCAGCCGTCATTCCCGGCGCGGGAACGACGGTCACGACGCCAGCCGTCATTCCCGGCGCAGGAACGACGATCACGACGCCAGCCGTCATTCCCGGCGCAGGAACGACGATCGCGGTGCCAGCCGTCATTCCCGCGACGGCGGGAATCCAGAGCGTTCAGAACGCGGCCAGCGGCGGGGTGCTACGGCTGACACCGCGCAGCGCCGGCGGCACGCATGGCGAGATCGCTGCCTTGCCGCAAGGCGGCTTCGCATGCATCCGCTCCAGCCTGCTGGATGCGCCCGAATGCTACGTCCAGGACGGCGATGCAGAGAGCGCGTTGCGGCCCTTGGCGCGGCTGTCCAACTTCACCCCCGCCACCGACTGGGCCGAAACGGAGAGCATCGTCACGCCGTCCACCGACGGCACACCGATCCAGAGCTGGCTCACCCGGCCGAAGTCCGCGGCCGGCACCAAGCGCCCGGTGCTGATCTGGATCCACGGCGGCCCGATCGGCATGAGTGGCGACGGCTGGCACTGGCGCTGGAACGCGCTGCTGGCGGTGGCGCAGGGCTACACCGTGGTGCAGCCGAATCCGCGCGGCTCGACCGGCTTCGGCCAGGCTTTCGTGCAGGGCGTCTGGGGCAACGTCTGGGGCGACCAGTGCTATCGCGACCTGATGGCCGTCACCGACGCGCTGGAGCAGCGGCCCGACGTCGACGCCGGCCGCATCATGGCGATGGGCGGCAGCTTCGGCGGCTACATGACCAACTGGATCGGCACCCAGACGCAGCGCTTCCGCTGCCTGGTCACGCACGCCAGCATCGTTACCATGGCCAGTTTCACCGGCACCACCGACCATCCGGCCTGGTGGTACCTGGAGATGGGCGGCGAGAACCCGTACGCCGACCCGGCCGGCTACGACCGCTTCGCGCCGATCCGCCACATCAGCCAGTGGAAGACGCCGGCGCTGATCGTGCACGGCGAGCTCGATTACCGCTGTCCGATCAGCGAGGGGCTGAACCTGTTCGAGGCGCTGCAATACCACGGCGTCGACAGCGAGCTGCTGGTCTTCCCCGACGAGAACCACTGGATCATGAAGCCGCGCAACATCGTCGCCTGGTACGAGAACGTGCTGGGCTTCGTGGGGCGGCACATGGGCATCCGTTCGGATCGTTGAGGGTTGCTGGCGGTAGCCGGCATTCCCGTGGCGGTAGCTGTCATTCCCGCGCAGCCTGCGCCCGCGTAGGCGGGGGGCGGGAATCCAGAGCGTTCAGAGCCGGGGCGCCCTGGGTTCCCGCCTGCGCGGGAACGACGATCGCGGCGCTGGCCGTGATCGATCGCGGCGGTCACCGTCACTGGCGCGTCGCGCCCTTGCCACTGCTGCTAGAACAAGCGCGCCGCCAGGAAGGTCAGCCCCGTGAACACCGACCATCCGCCCGAGGCGGCGCTCAGGCCCTTGCTCACGCCGGCGTCGACGGTCAGGCCCGGCGAGACCGAATAGCTGGCGGCGGCCAGCGCCTGCGAGGTGCGGCCGGCGCCGCCGCGCTGCGTGCCGGAGAGTTCGCCGACCACGCTCCAGTTGTCGGTGAGGTTGCGCGACACGGCCGTGGCCCAGGCCTTCTGCCAGGCGCTTTCGCCGGCATCGACCCCGCCAAGATGCGTGGCCGACAGGTTGACGTCCACATGCCACTTGGGCGCGAAGTCGCTGCTGTAGATGCCGGTCAGGCCGGCGTCTGTGTGGCCGCTGCCCAGGCTGGTGCGTGCGGTTGGAAACTTGACGCCCAATTCGAGACCGAAGGCCGAAGCGTCGTCGACGGCGAAGCGGCGCTTGAGCACCACGGAGGTGTCGCCCGCGCCGCGCAGGCTGCTGCCATCGGCGGCCCGCTCGCGCACGACGGCGTCGCCCTGCAGGCGGATTCCCCAGTCGGGCGTGAAGGCGAGCTTGAGCGCGTAAGGCAGGGTGTCGCGCCGCTGCGGATCGTCGGCGCGGCTGCGCTGCAGGCCCATCTCCACTTCCAGCCAGCCGGGCGCCGAGAGCTGCGCCGGCGCGGAGACGCTGGGCCGGTACGGCGTCACCGTGGGCGCTTCGTCCGCATGGGCGGCGACTCCGCACGCCAGCAGCGACGAAGCCAGCAATGGCAGGTGGAAGCACTTGGGGCGGCGGGCGCGATGGTTCATCGCGGGGATTATGCGTGTCCTGCTGCCGGCCATGCCCCGGCCTTCGTTATGCTCCAGAGCAGGAGGGTGTCGATGACCGCATATCACGTGAGCCGCAACCGCAAGACGCTGGGCGTCTATCCGCAGGCGGATGCGAGGGACTATTACGCTCAGGGCCGGGTCGCGCCAACCGACCTGGTCTGGTGCGAGGGGATGCCGGCATGGCTTCCCGCCAGCGAGGTGTTCGGGCCGGCGCCGCAAGCTGCTGCGCCGATCGAGCCGCCGCTGACGCCACCCATGCCCGCCGCCTCGACGCCGACGCCCGAGACCGGTGCCGCGTACAACAACCCCGCTTCTTCGGTCCCGCTGCCGCCCAAGCTGCACTGGGCGCTGGTCCTGCTGTTCACGCTCGTGACGTTCGGCATCTTCTTCATCGTGTGGATCTTCATCCAGGCCGCATGGGTCAAGAAAATCCACCCGCGATCGAACGCCATGACGCTTCTTGTGGTCTACCTTGCCCTCGTGCTGCTCGGGAACGTGATCTCCGGCGCCAGCCAGAAGGATTCGTCGGAAGCAGCAATGGGGAGCCTGCTCGTGCTGGCCGGCTCCATCGTTTCCATCGTCGGCATCTTCTCGATGCGCCGCGCGATGATCAACTACTACAACACGGTGGAACCGATCGGGCTCAAGCTCTCGGGCGCCCTCACCTTCTTCCTCGGCGTGTTTTACCTGCAGTACCACATGACGCGCATCATCCGGTGGAAAGAGACGGGCATCCTGCCGCTTTGACGGACGCCGGCACCTCGCGTAACACGTCCCCAGGCATGGGCGCAACCCCTGTCAACTCTGACAGGGGTTGACGCTCGTCGATGACGCTCAACAGAATGCATTGGCACTGACCAGGTGCCTGGCAGTTCCAGCAACGCATTCCGGGGAGTTTTCATGACGGGTTTCTTTCGCTTGCTACCCACGCTGCAAGTGGCCTTTCTCGCGGCGGCATGCACGGGCGCGTTCGCCCAATCGACCAAGGCAGCGCCGGTTGGCGGCGCCGCTGCGCGGGCGGCTGCCGCGCCGGTGGCCCCGTGGCCGACCAGGCCGATCCGATTGCTGATCGGCTTTCCGCCCGGCTCGGTGCAGGACCTGTCGGCGCGTTCCTTCGCCGAGCCGCTGGCCAAGGCGCTCGGCCAGCCGGTGATCGTGGAGAACAAGGCCGGCGCGTCCGGCACGATCGCTGCCGACCAGGTCGCCAAGGCCACCGACCAGCACACCTTCGGGGTGATGAACAACAGCCAGCTCACCATCGCCAAGCTGCTCAATCCCGCCGTCGCCTACGACCCGGCAAAGGACCTGGCGCCGATCGCCCTGATCGGCACCACGCCGCTGGTGCTGGTGGTCAGCAACACCGCCCCCGGCAAGACCGGCGTGGAGTTACTGACGTGGCTGCGCGACCAGGGCGGCAAGGCCAACTACGGCTCGCCCGGCACCGGAACGCCGGCGCACCTGGGCATGGAACTGGTCAAGAGCCGCAGCGGCGTGCAGGCCATGCACGTGCCTTATCCGGGCAATCCGCAGCTGATCTCGGCCATGATCGGGGGGCAATTGCAGGCCGCCCTGCTGCCGCCGGGCCTGGCCATGCAGCAGGTCCATGCGGGCAAGATGAAGGCGATCGGCGTCACGTCCGAGCAGCGCAGCATGCTGGCGCCGGAACTGCCGACGTTGCGCGACGTCGGCATCCTGGGCGCGGACATGGAGTTGTTCACGGCGCTGGCCGGCCCCGCCTCGGCGCCGCAGGCGGTGCGCGACAAGCTCACTGCAGCCATGATCGAGATTCTCAAGACCGAGGAGATGCGCCAGCGGCTGGTCGCGATCGGCTGGCAACCCGCGCCCTCCACCGCCGAGGGCCTGCGCACCCGCATGCGCAGCGACACCAAGAGCCTGGGCGGAATCATCATGATGCGCGGCATCCGCTCGGACAGCTGAAACGGGGAACCTCGCTTGACCCGGCTGCCGGCGCTGCCCAGAATTCGCCGGTTCGCGTTCCGCGAACGTGTCCAACAGGCGCGAGACATGACCGTGCATCTGAAGAGCCTTGTCTTCGGTGGAATGCTTGTCGCCATTGCGGCCGCCGGTCTCGCGCAGGCGCCCGCGCTCACGCGCACGATGGTCACCAAGGCGGACGTGTCCGTGCCGGGCCGTGAAGCGGTGATCGCGCGGGTCGAGGTCGCACCCGGCGGCATCGCCGGCTGGCACACCCATCCCGGCGACGAGATCAGCTATGTGATGGAAGGCGAAGCGACGCTGATGATCGCCGGCCAGCCCGATCGCAAGGTGGCGGCCGGCGGCGGCTTCGTGATCCCCGCCGGCGTGGTGCACAACGCGAAGAACGACGCCGCCACCCCGGTCAAGCTGGTCGGCGTCTATGTGGTCGAGAAGGGCCAGCCGCTGGCATCGCCGGCCCCCGCTCCGGCGCAGTAGCCAGCGTCACCCGCCGGGCGCCGTCTGCGACTCGACGCCTACCTGAGGCCCTTGCGCGCTGCCTCGGCGCTGTAGCCGGCCTCGGCCCAGGCGCCGGCGCTGGCGCGCGTCAACTTGTACGACGGCGGCACCCGCACTTGCGCCAGCAGGTCGCCAGAGGCAGCCAACGCGCGCAGGGTGGCGGACGGATTGTCCTCGTCCGGCTCGATGTCGAGCGACACCGTGACGCGTTCGCCGCCGTGCGTGATCTCGATCTGCTGGTGCAGCGTGGCGTGCAGTTGCTGCTCGTGCCGCCGCACGAACTCGGCGGCGGTCTTGACCAGCGTGTTGAACGCCGCGGTGTCCAGCGGCTTGGGATTCTTCTTGTCGCGGCCCATGGTCCAGGGGCCGACCAGCGCCGGCTCCACCTGGCCGTCCGGGGTCATGGCAACGGCCCAGCCGTCGTCGTCCTCGTTCTTGACCACCCGCGCGGTCCAGCCGTTGTCGCGCCAAAGCCGCGGTTCGTGGATCGCCTGTTCGCTGTCTTGCTGCTCGTTCATCCGACGATTGTCGCCGCTCACCCGCCTGCCAGCGTTTACGATAGCGGCCGCAAACATCAAGGAACAAGCCATGGGCGCGCAGTGGAAAGCAAAGGGCAAGGCCCAGGCGGCAGACGCCAGGGGCAAGCTGTTCGGCCGGCTGGCCAAGGACATCATGGTGGCGGCCCGCAACGGCGCCGATCCGGCCAGCAATTCGCGGCTGCGGCTGGTGGTCGAGCAGGCTCGCAAGGTCTCGATGCCCAAGGAGACGCTGGACCGGGCGATCAAGAAGGGCGCGGGCCTGACCGGTGAGACCGTGCACTTCGAGCACGTGATGTACGAAGGCTTCGCGCCGCACCGCGTGCCGGTGATGGTCGAGTGCCTGACCGACAACGTGAACCGCACCGCACCCGAGATGCGGGTGCTGTTCCGCAAGGGCCAGCTCGGCACGTCCGGCTCCGTCGCCTGGGACTTCAACCACGTCGGCATGATCGAGGCGGAGCCCGTGCAGGCCGGCGCCGACCCGGAGCTGGCCGCGATCGAGGCCGGCGCCCAGGATTTCGAGCCCGCCGAGGACGAGGGCGTCACGCTGTTCCTCACCGACCCGACCGATCTCGACTTGGTCAGCCGAGCGCTGCCGGCGCAGGGCTTCACCGTGCTGTCGGCCAAGCTGGGCTACCGCCCCAAGAACCCGGTCGACCCGGCCAGCCTGGCGCCGGCCGACCTCGAAGAGGTCGAAGCATTCCTGGCAGCGATCGACGCCCACGATGACGTGCAGAACGTGTTCGTCGGGCTGGCCGGCTGAGGACGGGCCGCAGCGCAGGGCGGGCTCGGGTGCGATTGCCATTGAAAGATATTACTGCTAATATTTCTGCAGAAAGATCCACATTTCACTCCGGTCCAGCCCCATGAAAGCCGCAGATCCCTCCATCGCCCCGGCAGCCGACACCAGTACGGCCGCCAGCGCGGTGCTGACCAAGGCCGCCCTGCGCTCGGCCGGCCTGCTGGGCCTGAGCAATGCGGTGCTGGCCCGGGCGGTGGGCCTGAGCGAGGCCAGCATCTCGCGCATGTCCAGCGGCGCCAAGGCGTTCGAGCTGGGCTCCAAGCCGGCCGAACTGGCCGCCCTGGTGATCCGCGTCTATCGTTCCCTCGACGCCCTGGTGGGCAACAGCGAAGAGCACCGGCAGCTCTGGATGACTTCCTATCACCGCGCGCTCAATGCCACGCCCAGGCAAGCCATCCAGTCGGCCGAAGGCCTGGTGCGGGTGGTGACTTACCTGGATGCGGCGCGCGCGCCGGCATGACGGCCAGCCGCTGGAAGGACCACTGGTTCGAGCAGGCCCGGCCGGCCCGCCGCAAGCTGTGGCGCGGCGTCGAGGCGCAGCACCGGGTGGCCACCATGCGGCTGGTCGACAACACGGAGGAACAGGAACTGCTCGAGCAGCTGCTGGAAGCCAGCAAGCCGCCGCTGCCGCCCGAGTCGCAGGGCCTGCACTACCTGATCGCCACGCCGTTTCGCTACACCTCGCCCTACCCTTCGCGTTTCCGGCCGGCCAACGAACCGGGCATCTGGTATGGCGCCGAGGAGGCCGAGACAGTGGCCGCGGAGCTGGCCTACTGGCGCTGGAAATTCCTGGTCGAATCCGACGGCCTGCGCGATGCGCAGCTGATCACCGAACACACGTTCTTCCAGGCCCAGTTCAAGGGCGTCGAGCTGGACCTGACTGCGCCGCCCTGGGCCGAGCTGCGCGACCTGCTGCGCGATGGCGATGACTACGCGACCTGCCATGCGCTGGCGCGGCAGGTGCGCGAGCGCTCCAGCCCCGCGATCGCGGCGCTGCACTACGAATCGGCGCGGCGCGAGGGTGGGCTGTGCCAGGCGGTGCTGGTGGCCCGCTCGCTCAGCCTGCCGGCGCTGCACCTGCAGCAGACCTGGGTCTGCAAGACCACGCGGCGGCTGGTCATGTTCAGGCACGATGACGACGCGCTGGAGTTTGCGTTCGGCTAGCCCAAAATGCGGCAATGAACTACTGGCTGATGAAATCGGAGCCTGCCGACTGCTCGGTGGACGACGCACTGGCCGCGCCGGCGCACACCGTGCCCTGGGTGGGCGTGCGCAACTACCAGGCACGCAATTTCATGCGCGACGCGATGCGGGTGGACGACGGCGTGCTGTTCTATCACTCGAGCTGCGCCGAGCCGGGCATCGTGGGCATTGCCCGGGTGGCCTCCACGCCCTACCCGGATCCGACCCAGTTCGACCCCAAGTCGCCCTACTACGACCCGGCGTCACGGCAAGAGGAGCCGCGCTGGCAGCTGGTGGACGTGCAGGTGCTGCGCAAGACCCGCAACCTCGCCCTGCCGGAGCTGCGCGCCAGCCAGGAACTGCAGGAGCTGGTGGTGTTGAAGAAGGGCAACCGGCTGTCGATCACGCCGGTGGAACCGAAGCACTGGCGGGCGATCGTGAAGCGCCTGGGCTAGCAGCCGGCGTGCAGCCGCCGGCGTCCTAAGCCTCGGGCGCGATCGCCTCGGCGTACTCGTACAGCGCCCCCAGCACCGCTTCGGCCCGCGCATCGGCGGTGGCGGACAGCGTGTCGATCTCGGCGAAGAAGCGGTCCAGGTTGAGCGCTCCCCCCTGGCCTTCGAGCAGGCGCGCGCGGCGGTGCGCCTCCCAGCGTTCCTGCTCCTCGGGCGCAAGCGTGTCGGCGAAGTTGCGTGCCCGGTAGCGGAACACCAGCTCCTCCAGCCGGCCATCGTCGAAGCCGGTGCGCGCATGGGCCAGCTCGGCGCCCGACAGCGCGCGCAGCTGGTCGAGCCGGCGCCGGTCGGCGTTGCCGACGAAGCCGCCGTACAGGTCCTGGTCCACGTCCGGCGCGTCCTCGCCGGCTGGCCGCTTGAACACCTCGGGCCAGATCGCGCTCATGTCGGGCAGCGCCGCTGCCAGCGCGGCGTGGCGCCCGACAGTCTCCAGGTCCAGTTGCCAGCGCTGCGCCATGGCGGGGACCAGCGTGCGCAGGTTGCCCACGACCATGGGCGACTTGTTCAGGTGGATGGACTTCAGGGGCAGGCGCGTCACGCCCTCGGGCAGGTCGGCCGTGCGCGTGAACAGGCGCTGGCGCAGCGTGGCCACATCCAGCAGCGGCAGTTCGGCCGGGTCGTGCGACAGGTCCCATGCCAGCAGCTCGTTGCGGTTGGTGGGGTGCGTGGCCAGCGGCCACATCACTGCCAGGCAGCCGCGCTCGACCGGGAACATGCCAGAGACGTGCAGGAAAGGCTTGGCCGTGGCGCAGGTGGTCGGCAGGCCGAGCTCGGCGGCCACCTGGTCCTTCTTGTGCAGGCGCAGCGCAAAGTCGAACAGCCGCGGCTGGCGGCTGCGGATCAGGCGCGCCAGCGCAATGGTGGCGCGCACGTCCGACAGCGCGTCATGCGCGGCCTCGTGCACGAGGCCGTTGGCGCGCGCCAGGTCTTCCAGCCTGAAGCTGGGCCTGCCGTCTTCGTGCCTGGGCCACTCGATGCCGTCGGGCCGCAGCGCGTAGGTCAGGCGCACGACGTCCAGCAGGTCCCAGCGGCCGCACTGGTTTTGCCACTCGCGCCCATAGGGATCGATCAGGTTGCGCCAGAACATGAAGCGCGTGATCTCGTCGTCGAAGCGGATCGTGTTGTAGCCCACGCCAATGGTGCCGGGTTCGCCCAGCGCCTGCTCGATGCGCGCGGCGAACTGGTGCTCGGGGATGCCGCGCTCCAGGCACAGCTGCGGCGTGATGCCGGTGATCAGGCAGGCCTGCGGCTCGGGCAGGAAGTCGTTGGCCGGCCGGCAGTAGAACATCAGCGGCTCACCGACTTCGTTGAGCTCGGCGTCGGTGCGGATGCCGGCGAACTGGGCCGGCCGGTCGCGGCGGACGTTGGCGCCGAAGGTTTCGTAGTCGTGCCAGAGGAAGGTGTGGGCCATGGCGGCGAATCTACACG
>JBBRSZ010000044.1:0-31568 GCA_038244915.1 Burkholderiales bacterium
ACAACGACGGGTACTCCCCGCGGTGTTCCTGCACCAGACGCACAGCCCGCTCACGGACCTCAGGTGAAAACTTGTTCGACTTCTTCATGGCTCAATCCTCTCAGAGAAAAGAGCCTCCTCAAAAACCGGTGCGGTTCACAGTGCCGTGTAGCACTCTCATGTAGCAAACACGAAAAACCTGCATCGGATCAACGACTTACCAGCGAAATCAAGGGCTTAGGACGCCCGGCGGAGAGTGTGAGATTCGAACTCACGGATGTCTTTCGACATCGCCGGTTTTCAAGACCGGTGCATTCAACCGCTCTGCCAACTCTCCAGTGACCGGATTTTAGACGCAGCTTGGTCGGCGCAACGGGCCGTGCCAGAATGCCGCAGCCAAACCACGGAGGGCCGCATGTCCAAGACCGCGTTCACCATCAAGGCATCCTGCTGCTACATCCTGGCCCTCGGGCTGGGGCTGGTGCTGGTTCCCAACATGGTGTTGTCGCTGCTGCGGATGCCGCCGACCAGTGAAGTGTGGATCCGCGTGCTCGGCGTCGTGATCATCAACATCGGCGTCTTCTTCTGGGTGGCCGCCCGCACCGAGGCGGTGGCGCTGTACCGCGCCAGCGTCTACGTGCGGCCGCTGGCCCTGCTGTGGTTCGGCGCCTTCGTGGCGCTGGGTCTGGTCAGCCCGGTGCTGCTGGTGTTCGGCGTGATCGAGGCGCTCGGTGCTCTCTGGACCTGGCTGACGTTGAAGTCCGAGCAGCGCGAAGGCCAGCGCGCCTACCCGGCCAGCCGGATCGACCCGCGCTACGAATCAAGGATGTGAGCGCAGCATCCCCTTGCGCTCGATGAACTCCACCACCTGGTCCAGCCCGGCCAGGGTCTTGAGGTTGGTCATCACGTAAGGCCGGTCGCGGCGCATCCGCCGCGTGTCCGCCTCCATCACGTCCAGGTCTGCCCCCACGTAGGGGGCCAGGTCGGTCTTGTTGATGACGAACAGGTCGCTCTTGGTGATACCCGGGCCGCCCTTGCGCGGGATCTTCTCGCCGGCGGCCACGTCGATCACGTAGATCGTCAGGTCCGACAGCTCCGGGCTGAAGGTGGCCGCCAGGTTGTCGCCGCCGCTCTCGATGAACACGATGTCCGCCTGCGGGAAGTCGACCAGCATGCGGTCGATCGCCTCCAGGTTGATCGAGGCGTCCTCGCGGATCGCGGTGTGCGGGCAGCCGCCGGTCTCCACGCCCATGATCCGCTCCGCCGGCAACGCGCCGCTCACCGTCAGGATGCGCTGGTCTTCCTTGGTGTAGATGTCGTTGGTGATCGCCACCAGGTCATAGCGCTCGCGCATGGCCTTGCACAGCATCTCCAGCAGGGTGGTCTTGCCCGAGCCGACCGGCCCGCCGATGCCGACCCGCAGCGGCGGCAGTTTCTTGGTGCGATTGGCGATGTGATGCAAGCTCATGTGGCCCCCATGTTTGCCGCCAAGGCGGCTGCACTGCCCCCCAGGGGGGCGCGAACTTGCTTGAAGCGGTTCTGCGCTGCGTTCATGATCTGAACAGCCGGGAGTATTGGGTTTCGTGGCGGGCCGACAGGATCGCCAGCATCGGGCTGAAGGCCTGCCGGTCCTCATCGTGCAGGGCCAGCGCCAGGTCCACCGCGGCCGGGATCTCGCGCGCCAGCCGGCCCAGCACACGCTGGCCCGAGCTCTGGCCCAGCGGCACCGACTTGAGCGCGGCCTGCACCATGTTCTCGGCCCAGCCGAAGGCGAAGGCCAGCAGGGCGTCGCGGGTGGCGGCGCCGGTGGCGCTGGCGGCCAGGGCGAAGGCGACCGGGTAGGTGAAGAACACTTCCGTTCGCCCCGCGCTTGTCGAAGGGCTCGCGAGGGCTTCGACAAGCTCAGCCCGAACCGAATGGACCAGCTCGGGCCGGACGGAGCGCAGCCACTCCACCAGCGAGCGGCCCATCTGCTCGGTCTGCTGGCGCAGCTCGCTGGTCTCGCGCGTCTGCAGCACCCAGGCGTCGAGTTCGGCGATGCGGGCCAGGTCGTGGTCCTGCCAGGCCGGGATGGCTTGCGCCACCACCGCCAGGTCGGCGCGCGCCAGGCTCACGTGCAACTGGTCGACCAGCCATGTGGCCACCGACTCCTCGTTGCTGGCCAGCCCGCAATCCACGGCCGATTCCATGCCCTCCGAGTACGAGAAGCCGCCGATCGGCAGCGCCGGCGAGGCCAGCCAGATCAGCTGCAGCAGCGGGACGTCAGTGCTCATGGTCATGGTGATGGCCGTGGCCATGGTGCGCGTGCTGCGCTTGCGCGCCGTAGGCGCCGCCCTCGGGCTCGAAGGCGGTGGCCTGCTCGGTGACGATCAGGTGCATGGAGCTCAGCATCGCCGCCAGCACGTGGTCCGGCTCGATCTTCAGGTGGTCGGGCTTCAGTTCGATCGGCACGTGGCGGTTGCCCAGGTGGTAGGCGGCGCGCAGCAGGTCGAACGGAGTGCCGTGCTCGCTGCAATGCGTGACCACCAGCACCGGCTGCGGCGCCGCGATCACCCGGATCAGCGAGCCGTCTTCGGCAACCAGCACGTCGCCGCCGCGCACCAGCGTGCCGCGCGGCAGGAACACGCCGAGGTGCCGGCCCTGCGAATCGGTGGCGTCGAAGCGGCTCTTCTGCCGCACGTCCCAATCCAGTTCCACGGTGCTCGCGCGCTTGAGAAGAACGGGCGCCAGCCCGTGGCCGCCGGCCAGCAGTTTGGAGACTTGCAGCATCGGGTTCAGAACAGGAAGTAGCGTTGCGCCATCGGCAACACGGTAGCAGCTTCGCATGTCAGCAGGACGCCGTCGGCGCGCACGGCGTAGGTCTGCGGATCGATCTCCATGGTCGGCAGGTAGGCGTTGTGCACCATGTTCTGCTTGCGGATGCCACGGATGTTGCGCACCGCGCTCAGCGTCTTGCGCAGGCCGAAACGCTCCCCGATGCCGGCCGCGAGGCCGGCCTGCGAGACGAAGGTCAGCGAGCCCTTGGCGATGGCGCCGCCGAAGCTGCCGAACATCGGCCGGTAGTGCACCGGCTGCGGCGTCGGGATCGACGCGTTGGGGTCGCCCATCGCCGCCATGGCGATGAAGCCGCCCTTGAGGATCAGCGCCGGCTTGACGCCGAAGAAGGCCGGCTTCCAGACCACCAGGTCGGCCCACTTGCCCGGCTCGATGCTGCCCACCTCGTGGCTGATGCCGTGCGAGATGGCGGGGTTGATCGTGTACTTGGCGATGTAGCGTTTGGCGCGGAAGTTGTCGTTGGCGGCGCCGTCCTCGGGCAGCTTGCCGCGCTGCAGCTTCATCTTGTGGGCCGTCTGCCAGGTCCGCAGGATCACCTCGCCGACCCGGCCCATGGCCTGGCTGTCGCTGGACATCATGCTGATCGCGCCCAGGTCGTGCAGCACGTCCTCGGCGGCGATCGTTTCCTTGCGGATCCGGCTCTCGGCGAAGGCCAGGTCCTCGGCGATCGCCGGGTCCAGGTGATGGCAGACCATCAGCATGTCGACATGCTCGTCCAGCGTGTTGACGGTGTAGGGCATCGTGGGGTTGGTCGAGGAGGGCAGGAAATTTCCCTCGCCGACCACCCGCAGGATGTCCGGCGCATGGCCGCCGCCGGCGCCCTCGGTATGGAACGCGCAAAGGCCCCGGCCCTTGGTGGCGGCGATGGTGTTTTCGACGAAGCCCGATTCGTTGAGCGTGTCGCTGTGGATCGCCACTTGCACGTCGGTCAGCTCCGCCACGTCCAGGCAGTTGCTGATGGCCGAGGGCGTCGTGCCCCAGTCCTCGTGCAGCTTCAGGCCGATCACGCCGGCGTCGACCTGTTCGTGCAGGGGGGCCGGCAGGCTGGCGTTGCCTTTGCCCAGGAAGCCCAGGTTCATCGCGAAACCATCGGCCGCCTGCAGCATGCGCTCGATGTTCCAGGGCCCCGGCGTGCAGGTGGTGGCGAAGGTGCCGGTGGCCGGCCCGGTGCCGCCGCCCAGCATGGTCGTGACGCCGCTGGCCAGCGCCTCCTCGATCTGCTGCGGGCAGATGAAGTGGATGTGGCTGTCGATGCCGCCGGCGGTGACGATGTTGCCCTCGCAGCTGATGATTTCGGTGCCCGGGCCGATGACGATGTCGACGCCCGGCTGGGTGTCCGGGTTGCCGGCCTTGCCGATGGCGGCGATCCGTCCGCCCTTGATGCCGATGTCGGCCTTGACGATGCCCCAGTGGTCGACGATCAGCGCGTTGGTCAGCACACAATCCATCGCCCCCTGGGCATTCGTGCGCTGCGACTGCGCCATGCCGTCGCGGATGGTCTTGCCGCCGCCGAACTTCACTTCCTCGCCATAGCCGCCGGCGCGCAAGGTGTAGTCGTCCTCGACCTCGATCACCAGCTCGGTGTCGGCCAGCCGAACCCGGTCGCCCGTGGTCGGGCCGAACATCTCGGCGTACGCGCGCCGTCCAATGGTTGCCATCTAGAGTTTTCCTTGCACCAGGCCGCGGAATCCGTGGACCACGCGGTCGCCGGCCAGGTCCACCAGTTCCACCGTGCGCTGCTGGCCCGGCTCGAAGCGCACCGCGGTGCCGGAAGCGATGTTCAGCCGCATGCCGCGCGCCGCCTCGCGGTCGAAGCCGAGCGCGCCGTTGGTTTCGGCGAAGTGATAGTGGGAGCCGACCTGGATCGGCCGGTCCGCCGTGTTGCGCACCACCACCGTGATGGTGCGGCGGCCCGGATTGAGCACGTGGTCGCCGAGGGCTTCAAGGAGTTCGCCTGGAATCATTGCATGCCTTTCAGGCAATCGGCTGGTGCACCGTGACCAGCTTGGTGCCGTCGGGAAAGGTGGCCTCGACCTGGATGTCCGGAATCATCTCCGCCACGCCGTCCATCACGTCACCCCGGGTCAGGATGGCGCGTCCTTCGCTCATGAGCTGGGCAACGGTGCGGCCGTCGCGCGCGCCTTCCATCACCGCGGCGGAGATCAGCGCCACCGCCTCCGGGTAATTGAGCTTCAGGCCGCGGGCCTTGCGCCGTTCGGCCAGCAGGCCGGCGGTGAAGATCAGCAGCTTGTCTTTTTCGCGGGGAGTCAGTTCCATCGGGCTCTCTTGGGATTGGGGGGCCTGTCGCAAGTCACGTGCCATTCGGGTGCGCGCAGCAAACCGGTTCAGCGGCGCCAGGACAAACGTATTTTGGTGCGCCAGACCCAATCTGGACAAGCGCGACGCCCCAAATCGGGTGCCGTGCTCCTTTTGGTGCGATTGCGGCGCCGCCCGAGCTTGGCATATCCCTTGCGTAACAGCTTGCGACCCAATGTGGGGTCGTCCCTCTCATTTCGGAGAAAGCCATGAATCGTCGAGGAAACCTCAAACTATTGACCGCATCGATCGCGCTGGGTCTGGGCCTTGGCGGCAACGCCTTCGCCCAGGCGGGCGACACCATCAAGGTCGGCATCCTGCACAGCCTGTCGGGGACGATGGCGATTTCCGAGACCGTCCTGAAGGACACCGTGCTGATGGCGATCGACGAGATCAACGCCAAGGGCGGCGTGCTGGGCAAGAAGCTCGAGCCGGTGGTGGTCGACCCGGCCTCCAACTGGCCGCTGTTCGCCGAGAAGACCAAGCAGCTGCTGGGGCAGGACAAGGTCGCCGTGATCTTCGGCTGCTGGACCTCGGTGTCGCGCAAGTCGGTGCTGCCGGTGGTGGAAGAAATGAACGGCCTGCTGTTCTACCCGGTGCAGTACGAAGGCGAAGAGCTTTCCAAGAACGTGTTCTACACCGGTGCCGCGCCCAACCAGCAAGCCATCCCCGCCGTCGACTACCTGATGTCCAAAGAGGGCGGCGGCGCCAAGCGCTGGGTGCTGCTGGGCACCGACTACGTCTATCCCCGCACCACCAACAAGATCCTGCGCTCCTACCTGCACAGCAAGGGCGTGAAGGACACCGACATCGACGAGAAGTACACGCCGTTCGGCCACTCGGATTACCAGACCATCGTCGCCGACATCAAGAAATTCTCCGCCGGCGGCAAGACCGCCGTGGTCTCGACCATCAACGGCGACTCCAACGTTCCTTTCTACAAGGAACTGGGCAACGCCGGCCTGAAGGCCAAGGACGTGCCGGTCGTCGCCTTCTCGGTGGGCGAGGAGGAACTGCGCGGCGTGGACACCAAGCCGCTGGTGGGCCACCTGGCCGCCTGGAACTACTTCCAGTCGATCAAGAACCCGACCAACGACGAGTTCAAGAAAAAATGGGCCGCCTACGCCAAGGCCAAGAAGCTGCCGGGCGCCGACAAGCCCCTGACCAACGACCCGATGGAAGCCACCTACATCGGCATCAACATGTGGAAGCAGGCCGTCGAGAAGGCCAAGTCCACCGACACCGACAAGGTGATCGCCGCCATGGCCGGCCAGAAGTTCAAGGCGCCCAGCGGCATCATGTCCGAGATGGACATGAAGAACCATCACCTGCACAAGTCGGTGTTCATCGGCGAAATCAAGGCGGACGGCCAGTTCAACGTGGTGTGGAAGACGCCCGGCCCGGTCAAGGCCAAGCCGTGGTCGCCGTACATCGAAGGCAACGACAAGAAACCCGACGAGCCGGCGAAGAAGTAAGGAACGTCATCCCCGCGGAGCCTGCCCCCGCGAAGGTGGCGCACTGCGTCATCCCCGCGGAGGCGGGGACCCAGGGCTCCCTCGTTTTGAATGCCCTGGATTCCCGCCTCCGCGGGAATGACGGGGTTTCGGGGCTTGAAGCGTGGGCATGCGTGCGTGCGCCCACCCTCCAGGTTCTTCATGGTCAAACATATCTTCCTCTCCCTCGTGCTGATTGCGTCTGGCAGCGCGCACGCGCTCACGGCGGCTGAAGCCAGGGCCATCGCCGCCGGCGAGACGGATGCGCGCATCGAAGCCCTGAACAAGGCCGTCGCCGCCGCCGACGACAAGACCGCCGCGTTCATCCAGGCGCTGTCGGACGAGGCGGTGAAGGTCGAGGGCGACAAGGTCTTCATCGTCCGTGACGGCAAGGCGACCGACCCGGTCACGGGCGCGCCCGCGACGGCGAGCGACGCGGCCGAAGACGTCGTCATCAACAACCGCATGCGCGGCGAGCTCGATTCGGCCGCCGCTGCGCTCAAGCTGTTCTCGCCGGACGAGAAGGTCCGCCGCGCCGCCATCAAGTCGATGACCGGCGAGACCGACGAAGCCAAGCTGCCGCTGGTCGAGAAGGCCTTCGCCGCCGAAGCCAATCCCGAGATCAAGGGCCAGCTCGCGGTGGTGCGGGCGGCGATCCTGTTGAACAGCCCGGACAAGGGCAAGCGGCTGGAGGCCGCGAAGCTGCTGGCCGGCAGCAACAACACCAACACCAAGACCGTGCTGCTGGAACGCCTGAAGACCGAGGCCGAGCCGGACGTCAAGGCCGCCATCGAAAGCTCGCTGCGCGCCGTCGAGGCCTCGCTGGCCTGGGGCGACAAGATCGGCGCCGTCTTCAGCGGCATCAGCCTCGGCTCGATCCTGCTGCTGGTGGCGCTCGGCCTGGCCATCACCTACGGCCTGATGGGCGTCATCAACATGGCGCACGGCGAGCTGATGATGATCGGCGCCTACGCGACCTACGTGGTGCAGGGGCTGTTCCAGAAATACCTGCCGGGCGCCTTCGACTGGTACCTGCTGGCGGCGCTGCCGGTGGCCTTCGCGGCCTCGGCGCTGATGGGCGCGGTGCTGGAGCGCTCGGTGATCCGCTTCCTCTACGGCCGGCCGCTGGAGACGCTGCTGGCCACCTGGGGCATCAGCCTGATGCTGCAGCAGCTGGTGCGCTCGATCTTCGGCGCGCAGAACGTCGGCGTCGAGAACCCCAGCTGGATGAGCGGCGGCGTGCAGATCCTGGGCAACCTGCAGCTGCCGTGGAACCGCATCATCATCATCGGCTTCGCCTTCGCGGTGCTGGCGGGAATGTCCTTCCTGATCGGCCGCACCCGGCTCGGCCTGTTTGTCAGGGGCGTGACGCAGAACCGCCCGATCGCCTCCTGCATGGGCGTGAACACGGCCCGCATCGACACCTACGCCTTCGCCCTGGGCTCCGGCATCGCCGGTCTGGCCGGCTGCGCGCTCAGCCAGATCGGCAACGTCGGCCCCGACCTGGGCCAGGGCTACATCGTCGACGCCTTCATGGTGGTGGTGCTGGGCGGCGTCGGCCAGCTGGCCGGCACCGTCTATGCGGCGCTCGGCCTGGGCGTGCTGAACAAATTCCTCGAAGGCTGGGCCGGCGCCGTGCTGGCCAAGATCGCGGTGCTGGTGTTCATCATCATCTTCATCCAGAAGCGGCCGCAGGGCATCTTCGCGATGAAGGGCCGCAGCGCGGAGGCCTGATGATGCAAAGAGACCTGCCCGCCACCGAGGCAAGGCCGCTGGTGCTTCCCGCGCGTCCTGCCGTCCTCAGCGGCTGGGGCTGGACCAGTTTCATCGCGACCCTGATCGTCGTCTGCGCGGTCGCGCCTTTGCTGAACCTGGTGGTGCCGGCTGGCAGCATCTTCCACATGAGCGACTACGCCGTCGGCCTGGTCGGCAAGATCATGTGCTACGCCATCTGCGCGCTGGCGATGGACCTGATCTGGGGCTACACCGGCATCCTGTCGCTGGGCCACGGCCTGTTCTTCGCGCTTGGCGGTTACGCGATGGGCATGTACCTGATGCGCCAGATCGGCCGTGACGGCAACTACAAGAGCGAGCTGCCGGACTTCATGGTGTTCCTGGACTGGAAGACGCTGCCCTGGCACTGGAGCTTCTCCGGCAGCTTCGGCGCCACGCTGTTCCTGGTCGTCGCCGTGCCCGGCATCGTGGCCTTCGTGTTCGGCTTCTTCGCCTTCCGCTCGCGGATCAAGGGCGTGTATTTCTCCATCATCACCCAGGCCATGACCTTCGCCGCCATGCTGCTGTTCTTTCGCAACGAGACCGGCTTCGGCGGCAACAACGGCTTCACCGACTTCAAGCGCATCCTGGGGACGCCGATCGCCACGCCGTCGATGCGCATGGGCCTGTTCGTGCTGACCGGCGTCACCTTGCTCGCCTTCTTCCTGTTCGCGCGCTGGCTGGTGGCCAGCAAGTTCGGCCGGGTGCTGCAGGCGATCCGCGACGCCGAAACCCGCGTCATGTTCTCCGGCTACTCGCCGGTCGGCTACAAGCTCACCATCTGGACCATCTCCGCCATGATGTGCGGCGTCGCCGGGGCGCTCTACGTGCCGCAGGTGGGCATCATCAACCCGAGCGAAATGAGCCCGGCCAACTCGATCGAGATCGCGATCTGGGCCGCTGTCGGCGGCCGCGCCACGCTGATCGGCCCGATCCTTGGCGCCTTCATTGTCAATGGCGCCAAGAGCTGGCTGACCGTCGCCGCGCCCGAATTCTGGCTGTATTTCCTCGGCGCGCTGTTCATCGCGGTGACGTTGTTCCTGCCGAACGGGGTCGTCGGACTGGTCAAGAAAATCAAGGAGCGGCTGCGATGACACCGGACCTGCTGGACGAAGGCGCGCGCCGCGCCTCCGCCTTCGCGCAGAAGCGCCACATCGGCCGCACCGAGTCGGGCGGGCGTGAGGCAGCCTTCGGCCGGCTGGCGACGGCCGGCGAAGTGGACGTCACCCATGGCCGCATCCTCTACCTGGAAGAGGTGAGCGTGAGCTTCGACGGCTTCAAGGCGATCGACAAGCTGTCGCTGGACATCGCGCCCGGCGAACTGCGCTGCATCATCGGTCCCAACGGCGCCGGCAAGACCACGATGATGGACATCATCACCGGCAAGACCCGGCCGGATCAAGGGACGGTGTTCTTCGGCAGCACCATCGACCTGCTGCGCTACACCGAGCCGCAGATCGCCCAGATGGGCATCGGCCGCAAGTTCCAGAAGCCGACGGTGTTCGAGCAGCTGACTGTCTTCGAGAACCTGGAGCTGGCCCTGAAGACCGACAAGGGCGTCCAGTCGTCGATGTTCTTCCGCCTCGATTCCGGCCACAGCGACCGGCTGGCCGAAGTGCTGGAGACCATCCAGCTGGCCGACGGCATGACGCGGCTGGCCGGCAATCTCAGCCACGGCCAGAAGCAGTGGCTGGAGATCGGCATGCTGCTGATGCAGGACCCCAAGCTGCTGCTGCTGGACGAGCCGGTGGCCGGCATGACCGACGAGGAGACCGCCAGAACCGCGGAACTGTTCCTCACGCTCAAAGGCAAGCATTCGCTGATGGTGGTGGAGCACGACATGAGCTTCATCCGCGCGATCTCGGAGATCGTCACCGTGCTGTCGGAGGGCTCGGTCCTCGCCCAGGGCACGCTCGACCAGGTGCAGAACGACGAGCGGGTGATCGAGGTTTATCTTGGACGGTAATTTCGTCATTCCCGCGCAGGCGGGAATCCAGGGCATTGAAACCGGGGCGGACGCCCTGGGTCCCCGCCGTCGCGGGGACGACGAGGGGTTGCCATGCTGACCGTCAAGAACATCAACCAGTACTACGGCGGCTCGCACATCCTGCGGGACGTCAGCTTCGAGGCGCAGGACGGCAAGGTCACCGTCCTGCTCGGGCGCAACGGCGTGGGCAAGACCACGCTGCTGAAGTCGCTGATGGGCCTGGTGCCGATCCGCACCGGCAGCATCGCTTTCGACGGCAAGCACATCGAGAAGGCCACGCCCTACGAGCGCGCGCGCTGCGGCATCGGCTTCGTGCCCCAGGGCCGCGAGATCTTCGCCCGGCTGACTGTGGAAGAAAACCTGCGCATGGGCCTGGCCTACAAGAGCGCCGGCACGCCGATCCCGCCGCAGCTGTTCGAGCTGTTCCCGGTGCTCAAACAGATGCTGGGA
Source organism: Burkholderiales bacterium (assembly GCA_038244915.1). Classification (GTDB taxonomy): domain Bacteria; phylum Pseudomonadota; class Gammaproteobacteria; order Burkholderiales; family Burkholderiaceae_C; genus Ramlibacter. Next base: position 10,834 of record JBBRSZ010000044.1, read on the forward strand.
CGGCGCGGCGGCGACCTGTCGGGCGGCCAGCAGCAGCAGCTGGCGATTGCCCGCGCGCTGGCGGCGCAGCCCCGATTGCTGATCCTGGACGAACCGACCGAAGGCATCCAGCCCAGCATCATCAAGGACATCGGCCGTGTGATCCGGATGCTGGCCGACACCGGCCTGAACGGCCAGCGGATGGCGATCCTGCTGGTGGAGCAGTACTACGACTTCGCGCGGGAGCTGGCCGACGACTACCTGGTGATGGAGCGCGGCGACTTCATCGCCCGCGGCCACGGCAAGGACATGGAGGCGCAGAACGTGCGCCAGCTGGTTGCCATCTGAACGGCTGTAGGCAGCTGACTACCGCGATTGGCGATGACGCCCGGCACGGCGCGCGGCGGCTGAGGCTTATCTTGGTGGCGTTCAACAACCGCAACCCAAGGAGATTCAAATGCCCGTCATTGCCTGGCTGCTCGGCGTCCCGCTCATCGTCGTGCTGGCGCTGATGTTCTTCGGCGTGTTTTGAGAGAACATTCGCCATCCCCCAACCGGCCCGATGGCCGGTTTTTTTTCGTCCGCCTCAGGGCTTGCCGGCTCGGTGGACAGATCCCTGCAGTGGCTGCATGACAAAAGCGGGCCGCAGCCCGCTTTGGGATTGGGATTCGCTGCTTAGCGCGTGGGAACCAGCAGCACCGGGTCGGCGGTTTTCGGTTCGATGGTGACCGAACTCTGGCCGGCCGGCAGCACCACGGTTTCGACTTCGCGCAGCACGCCGCCGGCGGCAACGCTGCCGGTGGTGTTGCCATAACCCATCACGCGGGCCTGGCAGGCAGCGGCGTCTTCGCCTTGCAGCGCGTCGCAGCGGGCCGTGGCGTTGGACTGGAACTGGGCGCCGGCGTTGTCCAGCACGCCGCGCTTCTTGTCGGCCTGGGCATTGCGCGCTTCGAGCAGGCAGGTGGCCTGGTCCTGCTGGGTCTTGCCGGTCATGCAGGCGTTGACTTCCTGCTGGTAGCTGCCGGACGTGTCGATGCCGGTGGTTCCGGTGGCAACCTGGGCGGTCGCCGCCGTCATCGCCAGCAAGGCGGCCACGCCGAAGGAGAGCAGGCTCTTGCGGGAATGGGCGGATGTGGATGTGTTGGCGGTCATGGCGGGACTCCTGAATTCGATTGGATGCGTGAATCCTAGAAAGCAATCGAGCCCGGCGATGCCGGAGACCACACCGCGCGGTGGGGGGCCTTGGGCCCGTCGCGTTGTAGGACGGGACCGGCAGGGGACGGTGAAGCTACAGGGCCCAGCCGCGCGGCACGGTGGCCGGGAGGTCCCACAGCGACTGGCGCCAGCACGCCCGCACCGCCTTGAGCAGCGCCAGGGCGGGCTCCACCAGGGGAGCGACCACTCGCACCGCGATCACGCGCTGTCCCGGCGCGGTGGCGCCGGCGCTGGCGGCCAGCGGATCGGCCTCGATCAGCTCGCGCGCCAGGGCCAGGGCCTGGTCGCGCCGGGGCCGGGGGATGTCGGCCCCCGTCACCAGGAACAGCGTCGCCAGGCAGCGCCGGCCCGCCAGGCCGAGCGGGCCGTCCAGCAGGCGGGCGTCGGCCGAGTCGATGCGGCCGCGCTCCAGCCAGTGGCCCGGCAGTTCGATGTGCTGCAGCAAGCGGCCCCGCGCGAACGGCTGGCCCGCTTCCGGCAGGCCGAGCGCGGTGACGTCCCAGCCGATCAGCTCGCTGCCGGGCGCCAGCTCCATCCGCAGGCGGTTTTCGGCCAGGCAGCCGCTGTAGCAGATCGCTTCCAGCGGCAGCCATTCCATGCGGGCGCCGGCGTCCAGGGTCAGGCGGGTGGTCTGCAGCGCCAGCTCGCCATCGGAGCGGTAGAAGCGAGTTGCACCCGGCGTCGTGATCAGGCCATGCGCGCCTTCGCGGGCCCGCACCACGATCTCCAGCGTGTCGCCGCCCACCAGGCCGCCGGGCGGGTGGACCACGACGTTGTGGCAGATGCCGCCGCCCTCCGGGTACAAGCTCTGCAGGATCCGCAGCGGGCCGTCATGCTCGAAGCGGCCGACGCAGCGGCCGGCTTCCATCCGGTAGTCCAGTTGCAGTCGGGCGTGCCAGGGCATGGGTCGAGTTTAAGTGGCGTTGGTTTTTGTCTTTGGTCTTCGCTTTTCGCGCGGATGCCGGTTGGCGCGGCCGCCGGTCAGGGTGGGCCAGAAGCGGCGCTCTCGCCCTACGTCACTGCGCGCGGACCCGCGTGCCTTGCAGTAGGTCAAGCACGTCAAAGATCGCTCGAGTGACTGCTGCCGGTTGATCAATTTGGATGTAGTGGCCGGCTTCTGCAACGATGCGGTGGCTGCCATTTCTGGACAACGCGACGAGATCGTGGTGAAGGCTCACCCAGAGCTGGTTTCTTGCGTCTCGCAGATCCTTGGTTTCGCCGGGGCCGGGCTGGAACGGGGCGCGGGTCAGCACGATCAGCGGGCGGTCACCCAGCGGTGCCCGCGCTGTGCGCAGCTCGTCGGCGCTCGTCGCGAAGATGCTCTCTTCCTCCCCGAGCTGTGCTGCCTGGAAGGCGGGCCGCATGAAGAGCACCTGGTACACGTCGTTGATGGCTTCGCTCAGTTGCGGATCGCGTGGAAAGCTGCACTTCTCAGCCAACTGTGACCCGGGAATGAATCCTACCTTCGTCGCGGCGGCGCACTCTCGCAGCTGCTGTAGGCGCTGCGAACGAGCCTGACGCCATTCGTCGGGCGACGGGCCGCGCGGGTCGAGCTTTCGAAAGCCTTCCGACTGCTCTTCGTGAGACGGGTCAACCAACACCAGCCCCTGGACGTCTTCCGGATGACGGTGCGCAAACAGCCGGACGTTCATGCCCCCGTATGAGTGCCCGACCAGCACGTATGGTGGCGAGACTCCGGCCTGAGCAAGCAGACGGCGAAGGTCCTCGACGATGTTGCCACTCGACCCGGGTAGCTTGCTGGGGTCGCTGAAACCAACCCCGGCACGGTCAAAGGTGCACGCTCGCGTCCGGGCGGAGATAGCGGGCTGGACCAGGGCCCAGACGCTAGTGGCGTCAGTCAGGCCGGAGTCGAAGACCACGGTGGGGGATCCGCTGCCGGTGCAATAGATATTCATTCTGCGACCCGGCTCGATCTCAACGAGGCGTTGGGCCCGCGCATAGACCGGATCGGCGATGCGCGGCGTTGCACTATCCGCGGCGCATGGGTTGCTGCCGAGCGCGGTGGATGCAAGCAAAGACGCGAGGAAGAGGCGATACAGGATCATGAAAACGCCCCTCCCGGAGCGGCAGATGTTTACCTCCAGAGCCTACCCGGTCGACGCTGTCAGACACCGGCCGACCTGCCGCACGACTGCCTTCACCCAATTCGACGCCAGCAAGGTCGGCTCTATCGATCGGTCGCATCCGTACACGTTTGCTTCGGGCAGTCACGTTCGCGGGCGTCATTCGTGCGTGCCCGAAGCGATTGGGCGGGCCAGCAATTGGCAAGAGCCACGGCGCGCACCGGACACGCCGCGCGATTCCCGCTTCCGCGCTTAAACGCCACTTCAAGGCCGGTGGTCGGGATGGGGTGGGCGCAGGGCCATTCGCGGTAGCTACACCTCATGGGCCTCATTGATCTGACTTGACGCAGTAGTTTCTGCGTCCATGGGAAGACGCCCGCGAGCGTGACCGGAGAACACCCCGTCCCGGCCGGCGGCCGTGCCAGCCAAACTGGCACGCGAGCGCCAGAGAACAGGGAACAAAAGCAGAAGACATGGGTCCCGGCTCAAGGCCGGGACGACAGTTCACTGCCCCTGCAAGCCCCGATGCGCCCAGGCCGTGGTGTGCTTCTCGATGTAGCTGAACAGCTCGTACATCAGCATGGCCATCGCGCCCACCACCACCAGCCCGGCGAAGGCCAGGCCCATCTGCATGGCGGAGCCGGCGGAGATCAGCAGGTAACCGATGCCTTCGTTGGACGCCGTCATCTCCGACACGGTCGTGCCGACGAAAGCCAGCGTGATCGCCACCTTGAGCGAGCCGTAGAAGTAGGGCATGGAGCGCGGCAGGCCGACCTTCACCAGCACGTCCCAGCGCCTGGCGCCCAGCACCCGCAGCACGTCTTCCAGCTCCGGCTCCAGCGTCGCCAGGCCGGTGGCGATGTTCACCATGATCGGGAAGAAGGAGATCAGGAAGGCCGTCAGGATCGCCGGGCCGGCGCCGATGCCGAACCAGACGACCAGGATCGGGACGAAGGCGGCCTTGGGCAACGCGTTGAAGGCCGTCATCAGCGGGTAGACGGCGGCATAGGCCAGCCGCGAACTGCCGATCAGGAAGCCCAGCATCACGCCCACCACGATCGCCAGCCCGAAACCGGCCATCGTCACCCAGTAGGTCCGCCAGGCGTGGGCGGCGATGATGCCGCGGAATTCGACCATCTGGTTCCAGATCCGCAGCGGGCTGGGGAAGATGAACTCCGAGACGTTGAAGCCGACGCAAATGATCTGCCACAGCACGATCACCGCGACCAGCAGGATCCAGGGCGACCATGTTTCGAGCTGGCGGTTGTTCATCACGGCGCGACCCCCGCCGTCACGGCCTGGCCGCGGATGGCGCCGATGTGCGAGCGCAACTCATGCACCACGTCGGTGAACTCCCGGGTGTAGGTGATCTCCAGGTCACGCGGCCGCGGCAGCTCGATCTGCTTTTTCAGCATGAAGCGGCCGGGGCTCTTGCTCATGACGTACACGGTGTCGGCCAGGAACACCGACTCGCGCAGGTCGTGCGTCACCAGGATCACGTTGAAGCGCTGCTCGGTCCACAGGTCGCGCAGGATGCACCACAGCTCCTCGCGCGTGAAGGCGTCGAGCGCGCCGAACGGCTCGTCCAGCAGCAGCATCTTGGGCTCGTGGATCAGCGCCCGGCAGATGCTGGCGCGCTGCTGCATGCCGCCCGAGAGCTGCCAGGGAAACTTGTCTTCGTAGCCGGCCAGGCCCACCTTCTGCAGCAGCTTGCGGGCGCGCTCCTCGAATTGCTTGCGTTTGGCCTTGAAGCTGCTGCGGTACGGCTCCACGATCTCCAGCGGCAGCAGCACGTTGTCCACCGTGGTGCGCCACGGCAGCAGCGACGGCGCCTGGAACGCCATGCCGGAAATCTTCAACGGCCCCTGCACCTTCTGGCCGTCGATCAGGATCCGGCCGCGCGAGGGCATCTTCAGCCCGGTCGCCAGCTTCATGAAGGTGGACTTGCCGCAGCCCGAGGGGCCGACGATGGCGATGAACTCGCCCTGCCGCACCTTCAGGTCGATGGCCTCCACCGCGAAGTGGCCGGCCGCGAACAGGTCGTCGTTGTAGGCGAGCCAGACGTCCTGGAAATCGACGAAAAAACCTTCCTCGGCCGGCGTCATTTCTTGGGAACAGGCAGGATGTTCAGCTCCGCCCTCGTCGGCAGGAAGGAGCCGTTCCAGACCGCGTCCGGATTGACCCGGGTCTTGGTGGCGAAGGCGTCCGAGACTTGCGAGGCCATCAGCGCCAGCCGGCCCGGCACGACCTGGCCGAAGCCTTCGGCCCGGGCGTCGGGGCTGTTGACGACGGTATCCAGGGCCAGCTTCAGCCGCCGGGTCTCCAGCTCGGTGTTGATGATGCCGTCGCGGGCCTTGACGTCGAGGATGGCGGCCTCGGGCCTGGCGATCACGTCCTTCACGCCCTTGGTGAATGCCAGCAGGAAGGCCTTCACTTCGGCCGGATGGTCCTTCAGGAACTTCGGGTTGACGATCACCACGTTGCCGTACAGCTTCACCCCGTAGTTCGGGTAGGGCAGGATCATCACATCGTCGGCCTTGACGCCGCGCGCCTCCAGGTTCAGCAGCGAGGTGAAGGTGAAACCGGTGATGGCGTCGACGTCGCCGCGCACCAGCATGGTCTCGCGCAGCGGCGGGTCCATCGAGATCCAGTTGACGGCGCCGATGCCGTTGGCTTTCTGGAAGATCGGGAAGGCGCGGCGGCCGGCGTCGAACACCGGGGCGCCGAGCTTCTTGCCGGCCAGGTCGGCCGGGCTCTTGATGCCCGACTTCTTCAACGCCATCACCGAGGCCGGCGTGTTGTTGTAGACCATCATCACGGCCACCGGCTTGTTGGGCGCGTCCGGGTTGTTGGCGTGGAACTCCATCAGCGCCGCCAGGTCGGCGAAACCGATGTCGTAGGCGCCGGAAGCAACTCTGGTGACGGCGCCGCCCGAGCCGTTGCCGGCGTCGATGGTGACGTCCAGCTTCGCATCCTTGAAATAGCCCTTGGCGGCTGGTGTCAGGAACAGGGCGGCCGGGCCCTCGAAGCGCCAATCAAGCTGGAACTTGATCGGCGTGCCCTGGGCCAGGGCCGGGGCGGCGACGCAAGCGACCAGGGCCAGGGCCGCTGCGGCCCGGATGAAAAAGCGGTTGTTCATGAACTCTCCGAAACTGAAAAAGGGATGACCCGGTCTCCAAAGCAAAAACGGTGCCGCTGGACCTTCCGCAGCCGCCGACCGCTGATTGTCCCGGGAAAACCGGCACCGCCCCTCCCGACTAACCCCCTGGACGGGTGACTGCCGAGGTAGGGATTGTCTGACGCGGGGACGCGACAACAGCGCATCGACGCAGCGTCGGGCGACTACGCGGGCACGCCCGGCGGGAAACGATATTTCTTTCACCGGCCGTTCAACACTGCGGCGGGTGGTCGGAACCCCAAGGGACCGACCCGCTATCAACACAAACGCGCCGTTCGCGGCATCTTAAGGAGTGCAACATGGGTCTGATTCTTTGGCTAATCGTGGGCGGTATCGTTGGCTGGCTGGCCAGCATGATCATGAAGACGGATGGCCAGCAAGGCATCCTGCTGAACGTGGTCGTGGGCATCGTGGGCGCTTTCATTGGTGGCTGGCTGATCTCGCCGCTGGTCGGCATGGGCACCATCAACTCCGGCTTCAGCATCGGCTCGGTCGTGGTGTCCCTGATCGGCGCCATCATCCTGCTGGCAATCGTCAACCTGTTCCGCCGCGGCCGCGTCCGCTAAGACGACAAGGCTGAAGGCCGCACAAAACAAGAAGCACGGGTTGAAGCCCGACTCCAGGGAGGGCACGAGGCGCTATCGACAAGATGGCACCCGTGCCTTTTTTTCGTTTGCGCGCCCTCGATTCGTAAGCGCAGCTGATGGATGAAGTTAGCGCCAGCCGGTTTGTGCTTTTCCTGCGGTCGCTTAGATTCGTTCTTTCGAATCGAGGTGCCACCCATGCTCAGACGTCTTTTCCTGCCGGTGATCGCCTGCGCCGTGCTGGCCGCCCTTTCGGTTCCGGCGGCGGCCGCCTATCCGGACAAGCCGATCCGCCTGATCGTGCCGTCGGCGCCCGGCGGCGCGCCCGATGCCCTGATGCGTGCGCTGGGCCAGCAGTTGTCGCAGCAGCTGGGCGTGCCGATCGTGATCGACAACAAGCCGGGCGGCTCGTACGTCATCGGCACCATGGACCTGGTGAAATCCGCGCCCGACGGCTACACGCTGGCCTACGGCAACGTGGTGTCCCTGGCCACCAACAAGTCGCTGCTGGCGGCCGTGCCCTACGACGTGGACAAGGATCTGACGCTGATCTCGAACACCCTGCGCCTGTCCAACCTGATGATCGTCAACAACGACTTGCCGGTCAAGAGCGTGCAGGAACTGGTCGCCTACGCGAAGAAGAATCCCGGCAAGCTCGCCTTTGCCTCCGACGGCAACGGCACCACGGCGCACCTGGGGGTCGAACTGTTCAAGGCCATGACCGGCACCCATATGCTGCACGTTCCGTACCGGGCCGCGACGTCGGCGGTGACCGACCTGATCGGCGGCGGCATCCAGCTGATGATGATCAACACGCCGGTGTCCGGGCCGCTGGCGCAGGCCGGCAAAGTGCGCGCCCTGGCGATCTCCTCGCCCCAGCGCTCGCCCACCTATCCCGACATCCCGACCATCGCCGAGTCCGGCGTGCCGGGCTTCGAGGTCACGGCCTGGGGCGGCATCGTCGGGCCGGCCAACATGCCCAAGGACATCGTGCAGCGCCTGAACACGGAAATTCGCACCGCGCTGGCCAGTGCGGCCTTGCGCGAGCGCTTCCGCTTCCTGGGCGCCGACACCGCGCCCAGCACGCCCGAGGAGTTTCGCGAGCTGTCGCGCGTGGAGACCGCCAAGTGGGCGAAGATCGTCAAGTTCTCCGGCGCCCGGATCGACTGAGGGACCTGCATGAGCCCCTGGAAAGCGGCGCGGCCGGGTGACCCGGTCGGCGCCATCGACACGCCCGCGCTGGTGCTCCATCTCGACGCCTTCGAGCGCAACCTGCGGCGCATGGCCGATGCGTTGCGCGGCAGCAAGGTGCGGTTGCGCGCCCATGCCAAGAGCCACAAGTGCCCCGAGATCGCCTTGCGCCAGGTGGCGCTGGGCGCGGTGGGAATCTGCTGCCAGAAGGTGAGCGAGGCCGCCGTGTTCGCGCAAGCCGGCATCGCCGACATCCTGGTCACCAACCAGGTGATGGGCGAGGCCAAGCTGCGGCGCCTCGCCCCGCTGGCGCGCAAGGCGCGGATCGGCGTGCTGGTCGACCACATGCTCCAGATCCAGCCGCTGGCCGCCGCGGCGCAGGCCCATGACGTGACGCTGGACGTCTATGTGGAAGTGAATGTCGGCGCCAACCGCTGTGGCGTGGCGCCCGGGGACGAAGCCGTGCCGCTGGCGCGCCAGATTTCGCGCAGCCCGGGCCTGCGCTTCGCCGGCCTGCAGTGCTATCACGGGCCGGCCCAGCACCTGCGCACGCCGCTGGAGCGCAGGGATGCGATTGCCGCCGCCTGCGAGGCGGCGCGCGTGACGGCGCGCTCGATCGAGGCTTGCGGCATCGCCGTCGAACGCATCACGGGCGCTGGCACCGGCAGCTTCGTCAACGAGCGCGACAGCGGCGTCTTCAACGAGATCCAGGCCGGCTCCTATGTGTTCATGGACCGCGACTACGGCGACAACCAGCGCGGCGCGGACGACATCGCCTTCGAACACGCGCTGTTCGTGCGCACCACCGTCATGAGCCGGGCGACGGCCACGAGCGCGGTGGTGGATGCGGGCCTGAAAGCCTCGAGCGTCGATTCCGGCCTGCCCGTGGTCTGGCAGCGTCCCGGCCTGCGCTACGCCAAGGCGGCCGACGAGCACGGCGTGCTGGAGACGACCGACGCCGCGGCCGTGGCGCTGGGCGACGTGTTGCTGCTGGTGCCCGGGCATTGCGACCCCACCGTCAACCTCTACGACGACCTGGTCTGCATTCGCGGCGACCGGGTCGAGGCCCTCTGGCCGATCGCCGCGCGCGGCGCGCTGCTCTGAGCGCGCGCACTGACTGACATTCATCAGGGACATTCGATGCAGGACCAATTCGACCTTCTGATCCGCCACGCCAGCATCGTCGACGGCACGGGCGCGCCCCGCTACCCGGGCGACATCGGCATCCGCGGCGACCGCATCGAGCGCATCGGCGACCTGGCGGGCGCGCGCGGCACCGTTGAAATCGACCTCGGTGGCCGGATCGCGGCCCCCGGCTTCATCGACGCCCACACCCACGACGACCGCCTGATGCTGTCCAGCCCCGACATGGCGCCCAAGGTCAGCCAGGGCATTACCACCGTGGTGGCCGGCAACTGCGGCATCTCGCTGGCGCCGATGCCGCGCCCGATCCCGCAGCCGGTGACGCCGCCGCTGAACCTGCTGGACGAAGAGGGCGGCTGGTTCCGGTTTCCCACGTTCGCCTCGTATGTCGCCCGCCTGCGTGAGCAGCCGGCGGCCACCAACTGCGCCCTGCTGGTGGGCCACACCACCTTGCGCGTCGCCACCGTCGACAAGCTCGACCAGCCGGCGACGGCCGCCCAGATCGGCCAGATGCGCGCGCTGGTGCGCGAAGCGATGGAAGCCGGCGCCGTCGGCGTCTCCACCGGCCTGTTCTACGAGCCATCGGTGGCCGCGCCGACCGAGGAAGTGATCGACGTCTGCCAGCCGCTCAGGGAATTCCACGGCGTGTACTGCACCCACATGCGCGACGAGGCAGACCGGGTGATCGATTCGCTGGAGGAAACCTTCCGCATCGGCCGCGAGGTCGGCGTGCCGGTGGTGATCTCGCACCTCAAGGTGGTCGGGCCGGCCAACCACGGCCGCTCGCAGGAGGCGCTCAGCTTCATCGAGAAGAACATGGCCAACCAGCCGATCTGCATCGACTGCTATCCCTACACCGCCGGCTCCACCATCCTGTCGGCCGACCGCGCGGCCAGCTCGTCGCGCGTGATCGTCAGCTGGTCGAAGCCGCTGCCCGAATACGCCGGCCAGAACCTCGATGCCATCGCCGCGAAGATGGGCGTTTCCGAGGATGAGGCAATCCAGCGCTTGAGTCCCGCCGGCGGCATCTACTTCCGCCTCGCCGAAGCCGACGTGCAGACCATCCTCAAGCACGACCAGGTGATGATCGGCTCGGACGGCCTGCCGCATGACGCGTCGCCGCACCCGCGGCTGTGGGGCAGCTTTCCGCGTGTGCTGGGCCACTACGGACGGCTGCTCGGGCTGTTCCCGCTGGAGATGGCGATCTACAAGATGACTGGCCTGACGGCGAAGAACTTCGGCCTGAAGGACCGCGGCGTGCTCCGGGAAGGCGCCTATGCGGACCTCACGCTGTTCGACGCCGACACCATCGACTCGGCCGCCACCTATGAAGACCCGATCGCGCCGGCGCGCGGCATCGACATGGTGATCGTCAACGGCGCGCCGGTCTGGCGCAACGGCCGCTCCACCGGAGCGCGGCCCGGCCGGGTGCTGGCCCGCGAAGTGCAAGGTTACTGAGATGGCGACGCTGGACCAGCTGGAAACCCCGGCGCTGCTGCTCGACGAAGCGCAGATGGACCGCAACATCGAGCGCATGCGAAGTCGCCTGCGCCAGCTCGGTGTCGCGTTCCGCCCTCATGTGAAGACCAACAAGTCGATCGACGTCGCGCGCCGGCTGATGGAAGCGCCCGAAGGCCCGATCACCGTCTCGACGCTGCTGGAGGCGGAGTACTTCGCCGACCATGGCGTCAAGGACATCCTGTACGCGGTCTGCATCGCGCCGAACAAGCTGGACCACGTGGTCGCGCTGCAGGCCCGGGGCGTTCGGCTGTCGCTGATCCTGGACAGCATGGAGACGGCGCGGCTGCTGGTCGACCGGGCAAGGAGCCACGCGGAGAGTTTCGAGCTGCTGATCGAGATCGATTCCGACGGCCACCGCTCGGGCCTCAAGCCGGACGCGCCCGGGGTGCTCGAGATCGCCTCGTTCCTGCAGCGCGGCGGCCTGCCGCTCAAGGGCGTTCTCACCCACGCCGGCAGCTCCTACGACTGCGCCACGCCCGATGCGATCCGGGCGATGGCCGAGCAGGAGCGGGCCGCGGTCGTGCATGCGGCGCAGCGCCTGCGCGCGGCCGGGATCGCGTGCCCGGTGGTCAGCGTCGGCTCGACGCCGACGGCCCTGTTCGCCGAGCAGCTCGATGGCGTGACCGAGGTGCGGGCCGGCGTTTTCGTCTTCTTCGACCTCGTGATGGCCGGCCTGGGCGTCTGCCGTCTCGATGAGATCGCGCTGTCGGTGCTGGCCACCGTGATCGGGCACCGGCCGGACAAGGGCTGGACCCTGCTGGATGCGGGCTGGATGGCGATGTCGCGCGACCGCGGCACGGCCATGCAGGCGGTCGACCAGGGCTATGGCCTGGTCTGCGACCTCGAGGGCAAGCCGCTGCACGACCTGGTGCTGGTGGGCGCCAACCAGGAGCACGGGATCATGGCGCATCGCGACGGCCGGGTGGCGGGCGCGGTGCACCTGCCGGTCGGCACTCAGGTGCGCATCCTGCCGAACCACGCCTGCTCCACAGCGGCCCAGTACGGCAAGTACCAGGTGCTGGGCCCGGGCGGGGAAGTCACGGCCAGCTGGCCGCGCTTCAGCGGCTGGTGAATCGCCGGTGAGCTGCACGAGGCCCGACTTAGTATTCGGGTCTATGCAGCACGACCTGATCGACCTGCGCTTCTTCGTCACCATCACCGAAAGCGGCTCGCTGGCCGAGGCCGCGCGGCGCCTGGACGTGAGCCCGTCGGCGGTGTCGCAGCGGCTGCGGCAGCTTGAATCGCGGCTGGGCCTGCAACTGGCCCACCGCAGCACCCGGCGCTTCAGCCTGACCGAAGAGGGCGAGCTGTTCCACGCCGGCGCCGTCACCCTGCTGGCCGACCTGGACGGGCTGGTCGATGCGCTGCGCGAGCGCTCCGGTGAGGTGGCGGGCACGCTGCACGTCTGTGGCCCGCTGGGGTTTGGCCGTCACTACCTGGCCGCGGCGATCGCCGACTTCCAGACACTGCATCCGAAACTGACGGTATCCCTGACGCTGAGCGACGTGGTGGCGGCGGCCGACGCCAACCGGTTCGACCTGATCGTGCACATCGGCACCTTGATCGACTCGAGCATGGTGGCTTACCCGATCGCGCCGAACGCGCGCTTCCTCTGCGCGGCGCCGCGTTATCTTGCGAAGCGGCCGGCGCCGCGCGAGCCGCAGGAGCTGGCTGGCCACGACTGCATCGTGCTGCGCGAGAACCACGAGGACGTGACGCTGTGGCGGTTGCGGAAAAAACGCAGCGAGGTCGCTGTGCGGGTGCCGGCGATCCTGAGCTGCAACGACGGCGAAGTCGCCAGGCAGTGGGCATTGCAGGGCAAGGGCGTGGTGATGCGCTCCGAATGGGACGTGGCCGAGAGCCTGGCCTCGGGCAAGCTGGTGCGGCTGCTGCCGGACTGGAGCCTGCCCGATGCCGATGTGGTGGCCCTGGTCGCGAGCCGCGCCGGCCTGTCGGCGCGGGTCAAGTTGTTCCTGGCGTTTTTGCAGGCGCGGTTCAAGCCAGTGGCGCCTTGGCGGCGGTGACGTGTTGACGTACTAGTCGCGGTAGCCGGGGTTCTCGCGGTCCAGCACCCGCATCATCGCGGCGAAGAACAGGTCCTCGCGCTCCTTGCGGGTGTGGCGATCGTCGACGCCCGGGGTCTGCACCTTGCGGGCGACTTCGTCGCTCATCACTTCGATCTCGCGCCCGGTGCCCAGGGCGAGCACCTGGTTGCGGCAGACCCGCTCGAGCCGGTACAGCCGCCGGTACGCCTCGGGCACCGAATTGCCGGTCACCAGGAGACCGTGGTTCTTCATGAAGACGATCGGCTTGTCGCCCATCAGGTTGGCCAGGCGCTCGCCTTCCTGCAGCGTGTCGGCCGTGCCGGCGTAGTGGTCGTCATACGCGATCAGGCCGTGATAGAAGGCGGCGGTCTGGCTGGCGGGCAGCAGCCGGTTGTCCTTGAGCATGTTCAGGGTGACGGCCCAGGTCTGGTGCGTGTGCAGGACCACCTTGGCGCCCGTGATGCGGTGGATCGGCGCGTGGATGCATTGGGCCGAGAGTTCGACCACGCCCTGGCCCTGCAGCACGTTCGCCTGTTCGTCGAACACCATCAGGTCGCTGGCCCGGGCCTCGGACCAGTGCAGGCCGAATGGCAGGATCAGGTACTCGCCGCCCGCGCCCGGCACCGACACCGTGAAGTGGTTGTCGATGCCTTCTTCCAGTTCGTGCAGCACGGCAAGCCGGTGCGCTGCGGCCAGCTGGATGCGCGCCTGGGCGACGGGGTCTTCGGCGGCGGCGGCGGCCGAGGAGGCGAGGGGATTGATCGAGTGGAGCGTCATGGGCGATATTTGAGCACCATTGCACCTCACGCGCCATCGAAACGCCACCCCGTTCCGCCGCACAGCGCCGCCAAGCTGCAACGCTGGCCGGTGCGCAATCGGCGCCGTGCAGCGACTTTAGCCGGCCGCAAGAAAAAGCGCTGGATCGACCATCGTGCGATTGAGCAGGACGCCCCAGTGCAGATGCGGGCCTGTCGCGCGGCCCGTCGCGCCGACGGCGCCCAGCGGCTCGCCGGCGCGCAGCACATCCCCTGGCTTGACGTGAGTCTCGCTCAGGTGGCAATAGAGGGTCAGCAGCCCACCGCCGTGGTCCAGCCAGACCGTACCGCCATTGAAGAAGTAGTCGCCGGTATCGATCACGCGTGCGGCCCGCGCTGCCGTGACGGGCGTACCGGCTGCGGCCGCGATGTCCATGCCCGCGTGCGGCGCGCGCGCCTGGCCGTTGAACAGCCGGCGCAGGCCGAAGGAACTGGACCGCCGGCCAGACACCGGTGACGCCAAGGCCAGCGCGTCGGCATCGGGTGGGTCCGAGAAGGTCGCCATGACCTGAAGCTGGTGGGCGCGTTCGCGCTCGTACCGGGCCTGGTCGGCGGCTGAAAGCTCCACCTGCCCCGGCGCCACGCGCAGCCGCTGCTCCAGGTAGCTCTTTGGCCGAACCAGGTACTCGAAAGGCCGCACCGGCCCGCCGCCAGATTGGACCTGGATCTGCGCGGGCGCTGCCGGGGCAGCCAGCGCGATGCCGACCACCGCGGTCCACGCGGTGGGGTTGCCCAGTACGAGCAAGGGCACCTGCCCGTCATGCGCAACAGGTCGCTCCCGCGCTGCGCCCAGCGCGATCCGGGCGACTCCTCCCGGAACCCTGGAGTCCCGCGGTTGCGGCGCCAGGACCGAGGCGCTGGCACTGCCGGCCGGGGTTGCCAGGGCGATCAGGAAGCTGCGGCGCGAGACCGGCATGGTTGCGGATGCCGGTCAGCCCAGCAACTCCCGCAGCGTCCGCGCCACCACCTTGGTGGCGCGGCGCAGGTCTTCCAGCACGAGGTTCTCGTCGGCGCGCTTCGCATTCGATTCCAGCACGGTGCGCGGACCGGCGCCGTAGATCACGCCCGGAATCCCCGCCTCCGCATACAGGCGCACGTCGGTGTACAGCGGCGTGCCCATCGCCGGGATCTCGACGCCGAACACCGCCTTGCCATGCTTCTGGATCGCCTCGACCAGCGGCTTGTTGCCGGGCAGCGGCTTCATCGAGTTGGCCAGCAGCAGGCGCTTGATCTCCACGGTGATGCCGGGGTAGTTCGCGGCCGCATCCTCGATCGCCTTGCGCACGCCGGCTTCCACCTGGGCCGGCTGCTCCTCGGGAATCATCCGCCGGTCCAGCCTGAACGTCACCTTGCCGGGAACCACATTGGTGTTGGTGCCGCCCTCGATCCGCCCGACGTTCAGGTAAGGGTGCGTGATGCCTGCAACGGCCGACGTGACCTGCCGGTAAATGTCGTTGCGGGCATAGAGTGCGTTGAGGATGTGCACCGCGCCCTGCAGCGCGTCGATGCCGCTGTCGGGGATCGCGGCGTGCGCCATCTTGCCGTGCACCGTCACTTCCAGCTGCAGGCAGCCGTTGTGGGCGGTCACCACCTCGTAGCTGAAGCCGGCCGCGATCAGCAGGTCGGGTCTGGTCAGCTTGTTGCGCAGCAGCCAGCCGGGACCCATCTCGCCGCCGAACTCTTCGTCGTAGGTGAAGTGCAGTTCGACGCTGCCGTTCAGCTTTGCGTTGAGCGATTCGAGCGCCCGCACGGCGAAGGTGAAGCTGGCGAAATCGGACTTGCTGACCGCGGCGGCGCGGCCATAGAGCTTGCCGTTCTCGATCTCGGCGCCGTAGGGGTCGTGGGTCCAGCCCTCGCCGGGCGGCACCACGTCGCCATGGGCGTTCAGCGCAATCGTCTTGCCCGGGCCGTACTTGCGCCGCACGATCAGGTTGGTGATCGACTCCAGCCCGTAGGCGTGCACCTCGGCCTGCGGCACCGGGTACTTCTCGGCCTCGAAGCCGAACTCCCTGAGCAGGTCGGCCGTGCGTTCGGCGTGCGGCGCATTGTCGCCGGGCGGTGTGGGCGTGGGCACCCGCACCAGTTCCTGCAGGAAGCGCACTTCCTCGTCGAAGTGGGCGTCCACCCAGGCGTCGAGCTTGTCGTCGTCCGTCATGTCACTTGTCCCAGCAGTCGCTGGAAGGCCTGCACCGCCAGCTCGATGTCGTCGCTGGTGCTGCTCTCCAGCGGGTTGTGGCTGATGCCGGAGTTCTGGCCGCGCACGAACAGCATGGCCTGCGGCATCACTTCGTGCAGCTTCATGGCGTCGTGGCCGGCGCCGCTGGGCATGCGGTGCAGCGGCGCGCCGAGCGCATCGACGGCGCGCTCCCAGCGCCGCTGCCAGGCCGGGTCGCTGGGCGCAGCCGCCGCCCGCATCGTTTCCTCCACGGTGAAGCGCAGGCCGCGGCGCTCGCAGATCGTCTTCAGTTCGGCCAGCACGTCGGCCACCATCGCGTCGCGTTGCGGGTCGTTGGGCGAGCGCAGGTCGAGCGTGAACAGGCAGCGCCCGGGCACGACGTTGGTCGAACCGTTGGGCACCTGCAGCATGCCGATGGTGCCGACCGACGTGCCGTCCTGGCGCGCCCGCTTCTCCACATAGAGCGCCAGTTCCGCCACGCCGACGGCGGCATCGGCGCGCCGGTCCATCGGCGTGGTGCCGGCGTGGCTGGCCATGCCGATCACCTCGCACTGGTAGCGCACCCCGCCGTTGATCGAGCTGACGATGCCCAGCGGCAGGTCGATCTCCGACAGCACCGGGCCCTGCTCGATGTGGACTTCGACGAAGCCCAGGTACTTCGCGGGATCGCGCTTGAGCGCCGGGATGTCATCGGGATTGAGCCCCGCGTGCAGCATGGCCTCGCGCATGCTGATGCCGTCGGCGTCCTGCTGCTCCAGCCAGGCCGGATTGAACTGGCCGATCAGCGAGCCCGAACCCAGGAAGGTTGCCTTGTAGCGCTGGCCCTCTTCTTCCGAGAAGCCGATCACCTCCAGGTCGTACGGCAGGCGTTTGCCCTGGCGTGACAGTTCGCTCACGCAGGCCATCGGCACGAAGATGCCGAGCCGGCCGTCGTACTTGCCGCCGTTGCGGACGGTGTCGTAGTGGCTGCCGGTCATGAGTGTCTTGGCGCCAGGCTGGCTGGCCTTGTAGACGCCCACCACATTCCCCACCGCATCCACCTTCACCTCGTCGAATCCGCAGTTTTTCATCGTGTCCACGATCTGCTGCGCCGTTGCGCGGTGGGCGTCGGTGAGATAGGTGACAGTCAGCTGGCCCTTCTCCTTGAAGCCCGGGTCGCTGTATTGCGCCAGCGATTCATGCCAGTCCCAGACCTGGTTGCCCAGCGCCGGCTCGACGCCGAACTTGTCGTTCAGCCGAAGCTCCACGACGCGGTGCACGTTGCGCAGCGCCTCGGCCAGTTCGAACTCTGGATGGTGGTCCAGGCGCCGCTCGAAGGTCTCGATGATCTGTTGCCGGTTCAGGCCGGTGCCGCGCGGGCCGCGTACGGCCAGGATGAACGGGAAGCCGAACCTGGCGTTGTAGGCGGCGTTGAGCTGCTGGATCCGTTCGAGCTCCTGCGGCGTGCAGTGGGTCAGGCCGGCCTTGCCCTGCTCATTGGTCGATTCCGCCGTGAGGCTGTTGCTGACCATCGCCTTGCCCGCGAGCTCGGGGTGGGCCCGCAGCAGCGCCAGCTGCTTGTCGCGGCCGGCGTCGGCGACGATCCGCGCCATCGCGTGCTTCAGGTGCGCGAGCGAGCGGAACGGCCGCTGCGCCAGCGCCGCCGCGGCGATCCAGGGCGAGTGTTCGTACAGGCCGTCGAGCAGGACAGCCGCCTGGTCCGGCGCCGCCGTGTTGATCTGTTGGAGTGTCAACGCCATTGCTAGCCTTCGAAAGGGTGAACTTGTTTCCAGTGGCGGGCGATGTCGACGCGGCGGCAAACCCAGACCTTGTCATGCTGTTGCACGTGGTCCAGGAAGCGCTGCAGCGCGACGATCCGGCCCGGCCGCCCGAGCAGGCGGCAGTGCATGCCGACGCTCATCATCTTCGGCGCGCTCTCGCCCTCGGCGTACAGCGCGTCGAAGCTGTCGCGCAGGTAGGTGAAGAAATCGTCGGCCTGCGAGAAACCCTGCGGCAGGCAAAAGCGCATGTCGTTGGTGTCCAGCGTGTACGGCACGACCAGGTGCGGCACCACGGCGCCGTCCGTCTTCTTCACCTTCATCCAGAACGGCAGGTCGTCACCGTAGTAGTCGCTGTCGTATTCGAAGCCGCCATCGTCGGCCACCAGGCGCCGGGTGTTGGGACTGTCGCGGCCGGTGTACCAGCCCGCCGGGCGCTCGCCGGTCAGCTGCTCGATCGCCTGCATGCCCAGGCGCATGTGCTCGCGCTCGGTGTCCTCGTCGACCGCCTGGTAGCTGATCCAGCGCCAGCCGTGGCAGGCGATCTCGTGGCCCAGTTCCTTGAACGCGGATGCCACTTCCGGATGGCGCTGCAAGGCCATGCCGACGCCGAACACCGTCAGCGGCAGGCCGCGTTTTTCGAACTCGCGCAGGATGCGCCAGACGCCCGCGCGCGAGCCGTACTCGTAGATGCTTTCCATGCTCAGGTGCCGGTCGGCGAAGGCCGGCGGATTGAACATCTCGGACAGGAACTGCTCGGAGCCGGGGTCGCCATGCAGCACCGAGTTCTCGCCGCCTTCCTCGTAGTTGAGGACGAACTGCACGGCGACGCGCGCCTGGCCGGGCCACTGCGCATGCGGGACGTTGCGGCCGTAGCCGGCCAGGTCGCGGGGGTAGGGGGCGGTGCTGTCGTAGGGCATGGCTCTTTGTCAGTTGGGGACAGAGCTAAAGGTCTGTCCCGCAAAGTCTCAGGATAGCGCCATGGCCACGTCGTGGCTGGGCACCTTGCGGTCGAAGGCCAGGCTTTCTTCCACGTGTTGCAGGTGTTCGGTCATCAGTTGCACGGCGCGCTCCTCGTCGCCGGCGGCCAGCGCCTTGACGATCTGGCTGTGTTCCTCCTGCGAATGCTCGGCGGCGCTGGGGCTCTGGTACATCAGGGTGATCAGGGAACAACGGGAGGTCAGCTCACGCAGGATCTGCGCCAGCACCTGGTTGCCCAGGAGTTGCGCCATGCGCACGTGGAAGTCGCCCAGCAACTCGTTGCGCGTCGCGACGTCGTCGCGGGCCAGCGCGGCCCGCTCCTGCGCCACGTGGTCCTTCAAGGCCTTGATGCGGGCCGGCGTGCTGCTGCGCACGAAGGCGCGCGTCATCTCCGCCTCCAGCATGCGGCGCACCGCGAACACCTGGCGCGCCTCGTCGGTCGACGGCGCCGAAACAAACGCGCCGCGGGCCGGCTCCAGCGTCACCAGCCGGTTCTGCGCCAGCTGGAACAGGGCCTGGCGCACCAGCGTGCGGGAGACGCCGAAGTGGTCGGCCAGCTTCTGCTCGGCGAGCTTGCTCCCCGGTTGCAGCCGGTGGTCGACGATGGCGCGGGTCAGCGCGTCGACGATCGATCGGGTGTTGGACGCTTCCATGCAAGGGCATGATAGCTGCGTCGGGAAAAACTGTATACACTCGTGTGGACCAAACTCACGAGGAGCCGGCCATGGGCCTGAGCACGCACGTCCTGGACACGATGCACGGATGCCCGGCCGCGGGGATGCGGCTGGAGCTGCACGAGCTTCACGGCGAGGCGGCGACGCTGGTCAGGCGCGTGACGCTGAACGCCGACGGCCGCACGCCGGACGGGCCGCTGTACCGCGACGGCGAGCTCAAGAGCGGAACCTACCGGCTGGTGTTCGACGTGGCGGCCTACTTCAAGGCCAGGGGCGTGGCGCTGCCCGAGCCGAATTTCCTGAACCGGGTGACGCTGGACTTCGGTGTTGCCGACGCCAGCCAGCACTACCACGTGCCGCTGCTGGTCAGCCCGTGGAGCTATTCCACCTACCGCGGCTCATGAAGTGCCGTCATCCCCGCGCAGGTGACGCTGCGGCGTCATCCCCGCGGGAATGACGTGGACGCCCTGGATTCCCGCCTGCGCGGGAATGACGTGGGCGCCCTGGATTCCCGCCTGCGCGGGAATGACGGTGGGTGTTCAATCCTGCCCTTCGGTCAGCGTGTCGAGCTGGAAGCGGCCGCTCTTGTGCCACAGCCAGGTGTCGGTCCAGACCACCTTGCCCATGCGGGCCGGCGCCGGGTAGGGCGCGGCGGCGCGCACGGTGCGCTCGATCTCGGCCACCACCTCCGGCGCGTGCGAGGGTCTGCGCATCCAGTGCAGCGAGCGCACCCGGCCCTGGCCGTCCAGGTCCACTTCCAGCGTGCCGATCGCATACAACAACGGCGGCAGCCGGCCCTTCCAGATGCGGTCCTTGTTCAGGCCGTAGACGTGGCTGGCGGCGTCCGCCCGGTAGGCGCGGGCGGTGGCGGCGCCGGAGGCGCGGGTGCCGGTGACGGCGGTCGCGCCGGACTGGACCACGTCGGCCGGCACATTGGCGGGATTGGGCGCGGCAACGACGGGCGTGGCTGGCGCGGGGGTCGCCTGCTGGGCCGGCGGCGCGGTCGGGGAGCCGCATCCTGGCAGCAGGGCGGTGGCAGTCCCGGCGGCGGCAGTCAGCGCGAGGCGCCAACGTTCAAAAATCCTGATCATCGATGTCTCCTGGGAGCGCCTGGCGGTCCACCGAGCTTACAACTTGCCAGCGGCATACTCCGATGACTCCGGTCACCAATTCACTCCTTTACTTGCGGGACACGCCAGGATGCAGCCGGCCATGAACGAATTCACCCAGCGCCTGGCCGGCGAGGACGCCGTGCTGGTCAGCGTCGACTCGTCGCAAGGGTCGGTGCCGCGCGAGGCCGGCGCCTGGATGGCGGTGTTCGCGCGGGACTTCCTGGGCTCCATCGGCGGCGGCCATCTGGAGCTCAAGGCGATCGAGGAGGCGCGGCGACGC
>JBBRSZ010000045.1:0-31449 GCA_038244915.1 Burkholderiales bacterium
CCAGCCGGACATGGTGGCGGCGCACCACGTCCTGCAGTTGCGGGCCGGCGAAGTACATCCACGGCGACGACAGGCTGTAATAGCAGTCCAGTTGAATCCTCATGATCTCGATTATCGTCACGCCGTGAGCTCTTCCCCACCCGACCTTCCCCCCGCCCCGCATCAATTCATCGCCAGCCCGCGCGACGCCCTGGCGCTGGCGGCGCTGGAGCAGCGGGCCCGAGCCGGGCTGGCCATGCTGAACTTTCCACCCGCCGGCTGGGCGCTGCCCGCCCGCGCGCCGGACGGCAACCCGGCGCTCGACGTGCTGGTGGCCGGCGCCGGCATGTGCGGCCAGACGGCAGGCTTCGCGCTGCTGCGCGAGGGCGTCACCAACATCCGCGTGATCGACCGCGCCGCGCGCGGCGACGAAGGGCCTTGGGCCACCTATGCCCGCATGTTGACGCTGCGCAGCCCCAAGCACCTGACCGGCCCGGACCTGGGCGTGCCGGCGCTGGCCTTTCGCGCCTGGTACGAAGCGCAGCACGGCGCCGAGGGCTGGACCGCGCTGCACAAGGTGGGCCGGGTCGACTGGCGCGACTACCTGCTGTGGGTGCGCGACACCGTTGGACTGCCGGTCGACAACGGCACGGCGCTGCTCGAGGTGCAAGCCGACGGCCACCTGATGCGGGCGCGGCTGGCCACGCCCGCCGGCGAACAAACCGTCTGGACCCGCAAGCTGGTGCTGGCGCTGGGCCGCGATGGCAGCGGCGCACCGCGCTGGCCGGCCTACCCGTCGCTGCGGCGGGGCGACCCGCTGGCGCGGCAGCGTGTGTTCCATTCCGCCGATGCGATCGATTTCGAGGCGCTGCGCGGCAGGCGGGTCGGCGTGCTGGGCGCGGGCGCTTCCGCTTTCGACAACGCGGCTTGCGCGCTGGAAGCGGGCGCACAGGTCACGCTGTTCGCGCGCCGGCCGCTGCTGCCGCAGGTGAACAAGAGCAAGTGGACGGCGTTCCCCGGTTTCATGCGCGGCTTCGAGGCGCTGGACGACGCTCGCAAATGGCGCTTCTACACCTACATCTTCGACCAGCAGATCCCGCCGCCGTGGGAGACGGTGCGGCGCTGCGACGCCCACGACACTTTCGAAATGGCGCTGGGGCGCAACTGGCTCGACGTCCGGCCCCATGGCGACGGCGTGGAAATCGCCACGGCTTCGGGCCGCGAGGACTTCGACGCCGTGATCTTCGGCACAGGCTTCGACGTCGACCTGCTGGACCGGCCCGAGATCGCCCGCTACACGCCGCACGTCGACACCTGGGCCCGGCACGTGCAGGCGCAGGAGGCGGCCGACCATCCCGAGCCGGCGCGCTTTCCCTATCTTGGCTCCGCCTTCGAGCTGCTGTCGGCCACCGGCGAACACCGCGAAGCGCTGTCGCGGCTGCACCTGTTCAACTGGGGCAGCACCATGAGCCATGGCGCGCTGGCCGGCGACATCCCCGGCCTGCAGATCGGCGCGACCCGGCTGGCGCAGGCGATCGCGCGCGACCTGTTCGTGGAGGATGCCGACGCGCACTGGGCGCGGCTGCAGGCCCACGAGGAGCCGGAGCTGCTCAACACGCGCTGGTATGTGCCACCGGAGCGTCGGTAGTCAAAGAAATGTGCTCAGTCGATGCTGACGTTCGCCGCCTTCACGACTTCTGCCCACTTCACGCGGTTGGCGTGCACCGTCGCCTTGAACTGCTCCGGCGTCTCGATCCGCACCGAGTTGCCGGCCAGCTCCAGCCTGGCCCGCACCTCGGGGTTCTCCAGGACGGTCTTGATCGCGCTGTTCAATCTCGCGACCACGCGCGGGTCGGTGCCCTTGGGCGCGAACAGCGCGAACCAGATCGAGCTGTCGAAGCCGGCGGTGCCGGGCAACTTGCTCTCGGCGATGGTCGGCACGTCCGCGATCGCCGGCACCCGGGTGG
This sequence comes from Burkholderiales bacterium, assembly GCA_038244915.1. GTDB lineage: Bacteria > Pseudomonadota > Gammaproteobacteria > Burkholderiales > Burkholderiaceae_C > Ramlibacter. Next base: position 1,947 of record JBBRSZ010000045.1, read on the forward strand.
CCGTGGTCACGCCCAGCAGCCGCACCTTGCCGGCCTTGTACTGGGTCATCACCGTCTGCACCTGATTCATGATGCAGCAGGTCTCGCCCTTGAGCACCCCCAGCATCGCCTCCGGGCCGCCCTTGTACGGCACGTGGATCATGTTCAGCCCGAGGCGCGAATTGAACTCGGCGAACGCCATGTGGGTGCCGGTGCCGTTGCCGGTCGAGGCGAAGTTGTACTTGCCCGGATTGGCCTTCACCAGGTCGACGAATTCCTTGAGCGTCCTGACGTTGATCACGTCGGGATTGATCGTCAGCACGTTGGAAACGTCCAGGATCGGCGCGACCGGGACGAAGTCGTTCTCGACGTCGAACGGAAGCTTCTTGTACAGTGCCGCGTTGCTGCCGTGGGTGGCAGCGGTGCCGAACACCAGCGTGTAGCCGTCCGGCTTGGCGCGGGCGACGTATTCGCTGGCGATGTTGCCGGCGGCGCCGACCTTGTAGTCGATGATGACCGGCTGCCCCAGCACCTTGCCCAGCGGCTCCTGCACCGCGCGGGCCACCACGTCGACGCCGGAGCCGGCCGGGAAGGTCATGACGAAGGTGACGGGCTGATGCGGCCAGTCCGCCTGGGCCCGCGCGATCGGCGAGGAGACGGCAAGGACAGTCGAGGCCAGCAGCCCCAGCACGGCACGGCGGAAGGTCGGAAGTTTCAAGGTCGGCTCCTGCAGATGGTCTGGCCATTCTGGCGCGGTCGATCGACGCGCGCCACCGTGAGCTGATACGCCAGGCTCAATCGGCCTTGATATTGTTGTCGTGGACCACCTTGGTCCAGATGTCGACCTGCTTGTCGATGAAGCTGCGGGCGACCTCGGGCGAGCCGCCGATCACCGTGATGCCCTGGCCGGCGAGCCGCTGCGCCACCTCCGGCGACTTCAGCGCCTTGTTCAATTCCTCGTTCATGCGCCGGACGATTTCAGGCGGCGTCCTGGCCGGCGCGAGCAGTGCCCACCAGGCCGGCGCGTCGAAGCCGGGATAGCCGCTCTCGGCCACCGTCGGCACATCGGGCAGTTCGGCCGTGCGCTTGCTGGTGGTCACCGCCAGCGGCCGCATCCGCTTGCTGTCGATGAACGGCTTGGTCACGAACACCGAGCCGATGGTCAGCGGCACATGGCCGGCCACGCCGTCGTTCATCAACGGCCCGCCGCCCTTGTAGGGAACGTGCTGCCAGTCGAGACCGCCGTTGCGCCCCAGCAGTGTCATCGCCAGGTGGCCCAGGCTGCCGGAACCGATCGAGCCGTAGTTGACCGGCTTCTTCGCCTTGGCGGCGGCGACGACATCGGCGAAGGTCTTGTACTCGGAGCCGGCGTTGGTGGCGAGCACCATGGCCGACGTTCCTACCAGCAGCACCGGCGCGAAGTCCTTCTTGGTGTCGTAGGCCAGGCCCGGGATCAGGGCGCCGTTGACGCCATGGGTGTCGAACACCACCGCGAAGGTGTAGCCGTCCGGCGGCGACGCCGCCACCGCGGCGGTGCCGATCGAGCCGGAGGCGCCGCCCTTGTTCTCGACGATCACGTTCTGGCCCAGCTGCTGGGACAGCGGGACCGCCAGGATCCGCGCCACCTGGTCGACCGAGCCGCCCGGCGGGAACACTGCCACCAGTCGGATCGGCTGCTTGGTCGGCCATGCCTGTGCCACGGCCGTCAGCGGCAGCACCGCCGCTGCCACCACGCCGCCGATCATCGCAATGCTTGCCCAACGCCTGAACTTCATTCCGCTCTCCAGCAAAAAATGCCAGTATGGGAGCAGACCGTCGGCGGCGGTGAGCAGGCTTTCACCGACGGGTTTTCCCCAGGCCGGCCGGCCGGCCGCTGACGGCTGCCGATAATGGCGCATGGTCCGCCCCTCCCAACTCCTGCATCCCCAGCGCGAACCGGCCGTGCCGCGGCCCGCCGCCACAGTCCTGCTGCTGCGCGATGGCGCCGGCGGCAGTGGGGTCGAGGTGCTGATGACGCGCCGCTCGGCCACCGCCAGCTTCGCTCCAGGTGCTTATGTGTTCCCCGGCGGCGGCATCGACGCGGTCGACAACGCCGCCCACGGCATCGCCGCGCGCCGGCCCGGGCAAAGCGAGCTGCACCTGACGCAGGCCATCGCCGCCATCCGCGAAAGCTTCGAGGAGCTGGGCGTGCTGCTGGCCCGCCATGGCGACGGCCGGCCGGCCGACGACGCCGACATTGCCGCCCTCTCGCGCGACGCGCCGTTCGCCGCGCAGTGCGAAGCGCGCGGCCTGACGCTGGCCGCCGACCAGGTCTTTGTCCTGGCCCACTGGATCACGGACCGCGACCTGCCGCGCCGCTTCGACGTGCCCTTCCTGGTCGCCCGCATGCCGCGCAACCAGGCGCCGGTGGCCGACGAGTCCGAGCAGTTCGAGCCGGTCTGGGTGCGCCCGGCCGACGCGCTGGCCCGCCACCAGGCCGGCGATTTCTTCATGATCTTCCCGACCATCCGCACGCTGGAGCGGCTGCTGAAATTCGGTTCGGTGGACGCCGTGCTGCAGGCCTGCGCCGGTGAAACGCCGCTGTGGACCAGTTGCCCGCGGGCGGGCTTGCTGCACGGCGCCGAGGCCCGCTTCATGGAGCACGAGAGCGCTTACGGCGAGCTGGCGCTGGTCAGCCCCGACGGCCAGATCGTCCATCACCTGGACTGGCGCACCGACGAACCGGTTCGGCTGCTCAGGAACGTCACCCGCCTGACCGCCCCCAACCCCGGCGTGATGACCGGCCCGGGCACCAACAGCTACCTGGTCGGCGACCCGGAGACCGGCTACATCGCGATCGATCCCGGCCCGAACGACCCGGATCACCTGCAACAGCTGTGGCACGCCGCCGGCGGCGACATCCGGATGATCGTTTGCACCCATTCGCATGCCGACCATTCACCCGGCGCCCGGCCGCTGCAGGCGCTGTGCAGGCACCGACCGGCCATCCTGGGCCTGTCCTCGGCGCCGACGGCCCGGCCGGCCAGCGAGTTCAAGCCGGACCAGGAACTGCGGGACGGCGAGCTCCTGACCATCGTCGGCGCCGGGGTGCAGCACACGCTGGAGGTGCTCCTCACGCCCGGACACGCCGCCAACCACCTGTGCCTGGTGTTGCTGGAAGACGGCCTGCTGTTTTCGGGCGACCACATCCTCAACGGCAGCACCACGGTGGTCGACCCGCCGGACGGCAACATGACCGATTACCTGCAGTCGCTGGACCGGCTCAGCGCCGCCTGCCGGCGGCACGGGATCGATTTCATCCTGCCGGCGCACGGCTACGTGCTGGGCGCGGCCAGCGACGCGATCGCGCGGCTGAAGGCGCACCGCCTGCAGCGCGAGGCCAAGGTGCTGGCCGCCATGCGCCAGCGCCCGGACGGCAGCCTGGAGGAATGGGTGGAGCTGGCCTACGACGACGTGCCGCCTCGCATGTGGCCGGTGGCGCAGCGCTCCCTGCTGGCGCACGTCCAGCGGCTCGAAACCCTGCAAGGCAACCCGTGAGCCGACCGGCCGCTCCGAAGGCTCATTGCACCGCAGCGCGTCGAGCGGAGGTTTCCTGATGAGCGAACCGGTCAGGCTGTCCAAGCGGGTGGCCGAACTCAAGGGCTGCTCGCGGCGCGAGGCGGAGCAGTACATCGAGGGCGGCTGGGTCACCGTCGACGGCAAGGTGGTCGAAGAGCCGCAGTCGCGGGTGCAGGACCAGCAGGTCGAGATCGCCGCCGACGCCAGCCTGCTGGCGCTGCTGCCGATCACCATCCTGCTGCACAAGCCCGAGGGCGCGGCGCCCGACGTGGCGCCGAACCGGCGGGCCGCGGACGACCCGTCCGGCATCCGCGCGATCAAGCGGCACTTCAACGCTCTGGTCATCCCCACGCCGCTGCCGCGCGAGGCCAGCGGCCTGGTGGTGCTGAGCCAGGACGGCCGCATCCTGCGCAAACTGACCGAAGACGCGGCCACGATCGAGCAGGAGCTGATCGCGCAGGTGGCCGGCGAGGCCACGCCCGAGCAGGTCAGGCGCCTGTGCCACGGCCTGACCTTCCGCGGCCATCCGCTGCCGCCGATCAAGGTCAGCGTCAACAGTTCCAGCCAGGCCGAGACCCGGCTGCGCTTTGCGTTGAAGGGCGTGCTGCCCGAGCATGTGCCGGGCATGTGCGATGCCGTCGGCCTGCGGCTGCTGGCACTCAAGCGCATCCGCATCGGCAAGATTCCCCTGGGCCATCTGCCGGTGGGCGAGTGGCGCTACCTGATGCCGCACGAGCGGTTCTAGGCAATGCCGTCATCCGGTCTCCGAGCCGGGATCCAGACCTTTCCGCGCACGCAATCTCCGTTCGCGTTGAGCTTTGCGAAACGCCGTTACACGCCATGTCCGCGCGGCGCGGCAGGCGGTGCCCGACGCGTGACGCGACCGGCCGTCGTCCCCGCGAAGGCGGGGACCCAGGGCATTGCGCGCGGCGTGGCAGGTTGGTGGGCGCGTGCGTGCCAGCCATCATTCCGACGGCGAGGCCGGGGAGGGTGCGGCGCATCTTGCGCGGTGCCTGTGTTTTCCCGATTCCATGACGGCGCGCTTGCGCGCTTCGTGATCTGGCTCGTCGCACTTGTCCGACCAGTGCGGCCTTAGGCGCACCGTGAGTTGTGCGACGCGTCGTGGAATCGGGAAAACACAGGGAAACCGGGGCGCAGCACCGGCCGCCGCGCCGATGCGTCGCGCCCTTCCCGGCCTCGCCGTCCGCGTGGAGCCTGGCCATGGGGGCGTTTCGACGGGTCCCGGGTCGAGCCCGGGACGACAGCCCAGAAAAAAGTGTGAAGTCCGCCGATAAGCCGGATTCTGTGGCGCCGGGGTTGCCCCCGACGTGACCGCCATTACTCTGGGCCGTCTGTCGCCAGACGGCTCGGTGCTACCTACCCGCACACTCTCCGGGACCAGATCAACGTGTGCCTACTTGGTATTGCTGCGCGTAGAGATTGCCCGTTTCACCCGCAGCGGTTGCCCGCTGCGACTCGTCTCTGTTGCTCTGATCCTCACCTCGCGGTGGAGAGGTATTACCTCCTACGCTGCCCTGTGCAGTCCGGACGTTCCTCCAGTGCCTGGTTTCCCAGATTGCACCAGCGGCGGTCTGGCGGGCTTCACCCACGCATTATCGCCCTGCGCCACAATGTCCGCCCGACCAGCCAATAGGAGAAGCCCTTGAAAGCCGAAAACATCCTGCAGACCATCGGCAACACGCCGCACATCCGCGTCAACCGCCTGTTCGGCGAACGCGCGGTCTGGATCAAGTCCGAGCGCGCCAACCCCGGCGGCTCGATCAAGGACCGCATCGCCCTGGCGATGGTGGAAGCCGCCGAGAAGTCCGGCGCCCTCAAGCCAGGCGGCACGATCGTCGAGCCGACCTCGGGCAACACCGGCATCGGCCTGGCCATGGTGGCGGCCGTCAAGGGCTACAAAATCGTCCTCGTGATGCCCGACAGCATGTCGGTGGAGCGCAGGCGGCTGATGCTGGCCTACGGCGCCAGCTTCGACCTGACGCCGCGCGAGAAGGGCATGAAGGGCTCGATCGCCCGCGCCGAGGAAATCGTCGCCGCCACGCCGGGCGCCTGGATGCCGCAGCAGTTCGAGAACCCGGCCAACATCGAGGTCCACGCCCGCACCACGGCGCAGGAAATCATCGCCGACTTCCCGGGCGGCCTGGACGTGCTGATCACCGGCGTGGGCACCGGCGGCCACATCACGGGCTGCGCCCGCGCGCTCAAGGCCACGTGGCCCAAGCTGCAGGTGTTCGCGGTGGAGCCGACCGCCTCGCCGGTGATTTCCGGCGGCCAGCCGGCGCCGCACCCGATCCAGGGCATCGGTGCCGGCTTCATCCCCAAGAACCTGGACACCAGCGTGCTGGACGGCGTGATCCAGGTGGAAGCCGAAGCGGCCCGCGAGATGGCCCGCCGCTCGGCGCGGGAAGAAGGCATCCTGGTGGGCATCTCGTCGGGCGCGACGCTGGCGGCCATCGCCCAGAAGCTGCCCGAGCTGCCGGCCGGCGCCACGGTGCTGGGTTTCAACTACGACACCGGCGAACGCTACCTGTCGATCGAAGGCTTCCTGCCGGCGTAATGTGTGCCCGGCGGCACGACGCCCGCCATTCCCCCCGCGCCGGTATCATCGGCGGTTGCCTGCTTGATCAACACAAGCCACAGCACCCGATGATCCGTCTGTCAGAAATCAAGCTCACGCTGGCCGAAGCGGAGCACCCCGACCCCGTCCTGCTCGCCGCCGCCTGCCGGCTGCTGGCGCTGCCGCGCGAGCAGATCGCGCAGGTGGAGCTGTTCAAGCGCAGCTTCGACGCCCGCAAGGCCGACCTGGTTGCGGTCTACATCGTCGACGTCACGCTGGCCGACCCGGCGCATGAGCCGGCGTTGCTGGCCAGATTCGCAGCCAACCCCCACATCACCGCCACGCCCGACATGGTGTGGCACCCGCCTGTCGCCGCGCCCGCGTCCCTGCCGGTGCGGCCGGTGGTGGTGGGCTTCGGCCCCTGCGGCATCTTCGCCGCGCTGGCGCTGGCGCAAATGGGCTTCAGGCCGATCGTGCTGGAACGCGGCAAGCAGGTGCGCGAGCGCACCAAGGACACCTGGGGCCTGTGGCGCCAGGGCGTGCTCGATCCGGAAAGCAACGTGCAGTTCGGCGAAGGCGGCGCCGGCACCTTTTCCGACGGCAAGCTGTGGAGCCAGATCAAGGACCCGCGGCACCTTGGCCGCAAGGTGATGGCCGAGTTCGTCAAGGCCGGCGCGCCGCCCGAGATCCTGTACGTCGCCCATCCGCACATCGGCACCTTCAAGCTGGTGAAGGTGGTGGAGCACATGCGCGAGCAGATCATCGCGCTGGGCGGCGAGATCCGCTTCCGGCAACGCGTCACCGACCTGCAGATCGAGGACGGCCCGCAAGGCCGCCAGGTCCGCGGCCTCACCGTGCTGGACCAGGCCACGGGCCGCAGCAGCGAGCTGCGCGCCGACCACGTCGTGCTGGCGCTTGGCCACAGCTCGCGCGACACCTTCGAAATGCTGCACGAGCGCGGCGTGTTCATGGAGGCCAAGCCGTTCTCGATCGGCTTGCGGATCGAGCATCCGCAGGGCGTGATCGATCGCGCGCGCTGGGGCCGCCACGCCGGCCATCCGATGCTGGGCGCGGCCGACTACAAGCTGGTGCACCACGCCAGCAACGGCCGTTCGGTCTACAGCTTCTGCATGTGCCCCGGCGGCACGGTGGTGGCCGCCACCTCCGAGCCGGGCCGGGTGGTCACCAACGGCATGAGCCAGTATTCGCGCAACGAGCGCAACGCCAACGCCGGCATGGTGGTGGGCATCGACCCCAGCGACTATCCGGGCGGCCCGCTGGCCGGCATCGCGCTGCAGCGCCAGCTCGAATCCAACGCCTACGTTCTTGGCGGCGGCGACTACCGGGCGCCGGGCCAGCTGCTGGGCGACTTCCTCGCCGGCCGGGCCTCGACCGACCTTGGCGACGTCGAGCCCTCCTACCAGCCGGGCGTGACGCTGGCCGACCTGGCCGAGGCGCTGCCCGCGTATGCCATCGCCGCATTGCGCGAGGCGCTGCCGGTGTTCGGCCGCAAGATCAAGGGCTTCGACATGCCCGACGCGGTGCTCACCGGCGTCGAAACGCGAACCTCGTCTCCGCTGCGGATCACCCGCGGCGACGATTACCAGAGCGTGAACGTACGCGGCCTGTTCCCGGCCGGCGAAGGCGCAAGCTATGCGGGCGGCATCCTGTCGGCCGGCGTCGACGGCATCCGCGTCGGCGAGGCTGTGGCCCAGGACGCCATCCGAATTCCAACCCCATCCCCACAATGACCGACACCGTCCCCGCCCCTACCACCGAACAGCCCGCCCCGGCCGCCCCGGCCGCCGCGGCCAAGCCCCGTCCCAAGCGCAAGGGGCCGCCGCGCGGCAAGCCGGCCCATCCCCTGCTGGACAAGCTGTTCGAGCTGCACCCGCAGCTGTTCGGCGCCCGCTTCAAGCCGTTGAAGATCGGCATCTTCGAAGACCTGCTGACGCGCCATCCCGACGCCTTCCAGCGCGACGAGCTGAAGGTGGCGCTGGGCCTGCACGCCCGCTCCACCGCCTACCTCGAGAGCGTGGCCGAAGGCCTGCAGCGCCACGACCTGGACGGCCAGCCGGTGGCGCCGGTGGCGCCCGAGCACGTGCACCACGCGATCATCGAAGTGTTCCGCCGGCGCCAGCAACGCACCAGGGAGGACCTGCGCCCTTACGTCGTGCCGCGCCTGGTCGCCGCCATCGAGGCCTCCGGCCTGAGCCCGCAGGAGTACGCGGAGACGATGCGCACGCAGGACGAAGTTGCCAACGGCATGCTGGACGAAGCTGTTGCCGTCATCGCCCAGCGCGCCGCCAAGCGCGAAGCGCTCTCCCGCGCCTTCCAGGCCAGCGGCCAGACCATGGAAGCCTTTGCCGAGATGTATGGGATGGACCTGGCGGAAGTGAAGCGGGCCCTGGGATAGGCGTCATTCCCGCGCAGGCGGGAATCCAGGGCATTCAAGAAGGAAGCTCTGGGTCCCCGCCTGCGCGGGGATGACGGAGCGAAAAAAAGCCGCCCGAAGGCGGCTTTTTCGCGAGGCGCAGGCGCTCAGGCGGTCTGCGCAGCCTGCAGCGCCGCGATCCGCTCCTCGATCGGCGGGTGGGTGGAGAACAGCTTGCCCACGCCGGAGGTGATCCCCAGCGCCTGCAGGCCCTTGGGCAGTTCGCCCGGCACCATGCCGCCCAGGCGGGCCAGCGCGTTGATCATCGGCTGCTTGCGTCCCAGCAGGTGGGCCGATCCGGCATCGGCGCGGAACTCGCGATGCCGGGAGAACCAGGCCACGATGATCGCGGCGGCGAAGCCCAGCAGGATGTCCAGCACGATGGTCGTGATGTAGTAGCCGATGCCCGGTCCGGAGCGGTTCTCGCCCTTGCTCAGGAAGCCGTCGACGAAATAGCCGATCACCCGCGACAGGAACACCACGAAGGTGTTCATCACGCCCTGGATCAGCGTCATCGTCACCATGTCGCCGTTGCTGATGTGGGCCACCTCGTGGCCGATCACGGCCTCCACTTCCTCGCGGGTCATGCCTTGCAGCAGGCCGGTGGACACCGCCACCAGGGCGCTGTTCTTGAAGGCGCCGGTGGCGAAGGCGTTGGGCTCGCCCTCGAAGATGCCGACCTCAGGCATGCCGATGCCGGCCTTGTCGGCGAGCCTGCGCACGGTCTCGACGATCCAGGCTTCGTCGGCGTTCTGCGGCGAGTCGATCACCCGCACGCCGGAACTCCACTTGGCGATGGTCTTGGACAGCAGCAGCGAGATGATCGCGCCGCCGAAGCCCATCACCGCGGCGAAGCCCAGCAGCATGCCCAGGTTCAGCCCGTTGGCCGTGAGATAGCGGTTCACGCCCAGCAGGCTGGACACGACGCCCAGCACCACCATCACCGCCAGGTTGGTCAGCACGAACAGGAAAATGCGTTTCATGAACTCTCCGTTGGGGTTGTGAAGTTTCCCTCGCGCACAGATGAGGTCCGGCGACCGGAATTCAAGCTTGCGCGCGTGGATGCAGGGGCGGAGTTGTTTTGCGTTGTGCTGCCCTGCGGGGCCGAAAGACCTGGGCGTCATCATAGAAGCAAACGTCGGCGTTTTGCGGCCACCACAGCGGAATTCCCAACAGCGGCAGCGGCGTGAACGGCTTGGCCGCCAGCACGGCCGGCGCCAGCAGCCCGGCCAGTTGGGCGTCGGCCGCCGCCAGCGAATCGAGCGCGACCGGACTGCGCCAGACGTGGGCCGTCAGCTCCTTGCGCGGGGCGACGAGCTTTTCCAGCAGCGCATGGCCGAACACCAGCACCCTCGCCTCGGCCCACAGCGGCCGCAGCCCGACGAACAGCCGGCGCCAGTCGCGCTGCAGCAGCGCGTCCCACAGTGGCGGCGGAGCGTCGAGCAGCGCGCCGTTCTCGTCGAACAGCGTGATCGCGTCGCGCACCGGGCCGCGCACGGCACCGACGCCGCGCCGGTCGATCTCGGCGCTCTGCAACCGGTTCAGCCGCGCCTTGGCCTGCGGCATGGCCAGCCAGCACAGGCCGTTGAAGAAGTCGTGCAGGCCCGGGCGCACCGGACAATTGCCGCTGGCCCCGATGTAGTGCTCGTAGGCCTGGCCGGCCGGCAGCGCCTGCTGGGCAACGAAGCGCACCGGCGCGCCGGGCTGCCGGTTCAGCGCCTCGTGCAGCGGCGCGCCGGCCAGCACGCGGCGCCAGACCGCTTCGCCTGGCTCACGCCATGGCGCGAACCAGGGCTGGTTCCAGGCGATCGCCGGGCCGCTTACCGGCCCGAGCGCTTGATCCATTGAACGTAGGCCGGATTGCGCTCAGGCGTCAGGCGGAAGTCGTCGGCATAGCGGCCCAGCAGGACGGTCGACTTGGCACTGCGCCCCAGCACCTTGGCGTCGCGCAGCTGTTTGGTGACGTCGTTGAGCGGCACCTGCTCGCCGGTGAGCAGCGCCGGCACCGCATCCAGGATGTCATCGAATTCGTCGTCGGTGGCGAACACCTTGTTGGCGCCGGCCTTCGGCGCCGGCGCGGCCCTGACAGCCGCAGCGCGCGGCGCGGCGACGGCCTTCTTCGCGGCGGGCGCCTTGCGTGCCGGCCGGGGGGCCGGCTCCGCGCGGTCGCGCTCGGCGCGGCCCGCGCCGTCCAGGTACAGCACCTCGTCGTAGACCAGCGCCAGGGCGTCGCCGTCCGCCTTGTCGCGCAGCGCGAAGCACAGCACGCGGATGCCGTCCTCGCGCAGCCGAACCGCCAGCGGCGCGAAATCGGCGTCGCTGGAGCCGATCGCCACCATCCCGGGCAACGCGTCGTGGTGCAGCAGGTCCATGGCGTCGATGATCAGCGCCGCGTCGGTCGTGCCCTTGCCCTGGTTGATGAACGAGCGCACCGCATGCTTGCGCAGCACCTCCTTGATGCCGGTCAGCTTCTCGGTGCCGCCATAGGCGCGGCGCACGGTGACCGTGACGCCCAGCCGGCGGAAGTGGTCGAACACCTGGTCGACGTCGGACGCCGAGGACAGGTTGTCGGCATCGAGCAGGAATGCAACGTTCATGAATCCACCTTCCAGTTCAGGGTTTCGCCGCCGCGCAGCGGCTTGAGCTGCGCGTCGCCGAAGGGATAGCTTTCGGGCACGGTCCACTCGTCGCGGCGCAGCGTGATCGTGCCATCGTTGCGCGGCAGGCCGTAGAACGCCGGACCGTGGAAGCTGGCGAAGCCTTCGAGCGCCTCCAGCTTGCCGGCCGCCTCGAACGCCTGCGCGTACAGCTCCATCGCCGCATGCGCGGTGTAGCAGCCGGCGCAGCCGCTGGCGTGCTCCTTCAGGTGGGCCGGATGGGGCGCGCTGTCGGTGCCCAGGAAGAACTTCGAGCTGCCGCAAGTGGCCGCCTCCACCAGCGCGACGCGATGGCTTTCGCGCTTGAGCACCGGCAGGCAGTAGTAGTGCGGGCGGATGCCGCCCAGGAAGATCGCGTTGCGGTTGTACAGCAGGTGGTGCGCGGTGATGGTGGCCGCGGTAAAACGGTCGGCGCCGTGCACGTACTGCGCGGCTTCGCGCGTGGTGATGTGCTCGAACACGATCTTCAGTTCCGGGAAGTCGCGCCGCAGCGGGATCAGCTGGGTGTCGATGAACACCGCCTCGCGGTCGAACAGGTCGATCTCGGGCGACGTCGCCTCGCCGTGCACCAGCAGCGGCAAGCCGCCCCGCTGCATCGCCTCCAGCGTGGCGTAGGTCTTGCGCATGTCGGTGACGCCGGCATCGCTGTTGGTGGTGGCGCCGGCCGGATAGAGCTTGACGGCCACCACGCCGGCTTCGCGGGCCCGGCGGATCTCGTCGGGCGGCAGGTTGTCGGTGAGGTAGAGCGTCATCAGCGGCTCGAACTGCATGCCCTTGGGCACGGCGGCGAGGATGCGCTCGCGGTAGGCCAGGGCCTGGGCCGCGGTGGTCACCGGCGGCCGCAGGTTGGGCATGATGATCGCGCGGCCGAACTGCGCCGCCGTGTGCGGGACCACGGCCTGGAGCGCTTCGCCGTCGCGCACGTGCAGGTGCCAGTCGTCCGGACGGGTGATCGTGATTTGCTGGGTCATGGGCGCCATTGTCCCAAATGCCCGCCCCGCGCCCGCTCAGTGCTGCAGGATCTTGTTCAGGAAGTCCTTGGTGCGGGCCTGCCGGTTCTCCGGGTGGGCGAAGAATTCGTCCTTGGAGCAATCCTCCAGGATGCGGCCGCCGACGTCGATGAAGATCACGCGGCTGGCCACCTTGCGGGCGAAGCCCATCTCGTGCGTGACCACCATCATGGTCATGCCTTCCTTGGCCAGCTTGACCATCACGTCCAGCACCTCGCCCACCATCTCCGGGTCCAGCGCCGAGGTCGGCTCGTCGAACAGCATCACGATCGGGTCCATCGACAGGGCGCGGGCGATCGCCACGCGCTGCTGCTGGCCGCCGGACAGCTGGCCGGGGAATTTGTCCTTGTGCGCCATCAGGCCGACCCGGTCCAGCATCTTCAGGCCGCGCTCCCTCGCCTCGTCCGGACTGCGATTGAGCACCTTGATCTGGGCGATGGTGAGGTTCTCCGTCACCGACAGGTGCGGGAACAGCTCGAAGTGCTGGAACACCATGCCGACCCGGCTGCGCAGCTTGGGCAGGTCGGTCTTGGGGTCGTGCAGGCCGATGCCGTCGACGAAGATCTCGCCCTTCTGGAACGGCTCCAGCGCGTTCACCGTCTTGATCAGCGTCGACTTGCCCGAACCCGATGGGCCGCAGACCACCACCACGTCGCCCTTGTCGATGGTGACATTGCAATCCGTCAGCACCTGCACCGGGCCGTACCACTTGGAGACGTTCTTGATTTCGATCATGGACATGATGGCTTCCTCAGTTGCCGCCGGGCCGCCCCAAGGCAACTGAAGCCCCCTCGGGGGGCAGCGCAGCACACGGAGTGGCAAGTGTGGGGGTCATATTAGCGAATGATGGCGATCTTCAGTTGCAGGCGCTTGACCATGAAGGACAGGCCGTAACAGATGATGAAGTAGACGACGGCGGCCAACAGGTAGGCCTCCTCCGGCCGGCCGTAGATCTTGCCGGCGGTGACGAAGCCCTTGAGCAGGTCGTAGGCGCCGATGGCGTAGACCAGCGAGGTGTCCTGGAACAGGATGATGGTCTGCGTCAGCAGCACCGGCAGCATGTTGCGGAAGGCCTGCGGCAGCACCACCAGCTTCATGTTCTGGGCGTAGCTCATGCCCAGCGCCTGGCCGGCATGCACCTGGCCGCGCGGGATCGACTGGATGCCGGCCCGCATGATCTCGCTGAAATAGGCCGCCTCGAAGGCGATGAAGGTGATGCCGGCCGACCACTCCGCTCCGACCGGACGGCCGATCAGCAGCGGCACCAGCAGGTAGAACCACAGGATCACCATCACCAGCGGAACCGAGCGCATGCCGTTGACGTAGATGGTGGCCGGCCACATCAGGACCTTGTTGCCGGACAGCCGCATCAGCGCCAGCAGCGTGCCGAAGAAAATGCCGCCCAGCGTGGCGACCACGGTCAGGATGACGCTGAAGTAAAAGCCGTTGACGACGAACTTGCTCAGGACGTCCCAGCTGAAGAACCCGATGTCGATGGAGCCCATTCAGTGTCCCCCGCCCGTGCCGCCGGCCACGATGAAGCCGGGAATCCGCACCTTCTTCTCGATGAAGGCGAAGACCCGGTTCACCGCGAACGCGGACAGCGCGTACAGGGCCGTGACGCCCAGGTAGATCTCGATGCCGCGCGAGGTTTCCTCCTGCGCCTGCATCGCGAACATGGTCAGCTCGGCGATCGAGACCGCGAACGCCACCGACGAATTTTTCAGCAGGTTCATCGACTCGCTGGTCAGCGGCGGCAGGATGATGCGCACCGCCATCGGCAGCAGCACATAGCGGTAAGTCTGCGTCGTCGTGAAGCCGACCGCCATGCCGGCATAGCGCTGGCCGCGCGACAGCGCCTGGATGCCGGCGCGCACCTGCTCGGCGATCCGCGCCGAGGTGAAGAAGCCGAGCGCAAACACCACCAGCAGGAAGCCGGGGATGGCCTGCATCGCCGGGAACAGCTTGGGCAGCACGAAGTACCAGAGGAACAGTTGCACCAGGATCGGGATGTTGCGGAACAACTCCACCCAGGCGTTGGCCAGGCGCACGAGCCAGGGACTGTTGGGAAGCGTTCGAAGCGTGCCCACCAGCGCCCCGATCACCACCGAGATCACCCAGGCGCAGGCGGCGACCGACAGCGTCCAGCCCCAGGCGTGCATCATCCATTGCAGGTAGGTGGTGTCGCCATCCGCGCCCCAGCAACTGGCCACCAGCGTGTTCTCCGTGGTGCTCTTGCAGAAAACCTGCCAGTTCTGCCAGTTGATTGCCATAAAGGTTCTCCGCGATCCCTGTTGTTGCAGCGTCCGCTGCGTTTGCCGGGTGACCTTAAAGCAGAAACCCCGCCCGGGCAAGAGCGGGGGCGGGGTTTCGCAGGGCGGGCGCCAGGCTTACTTCTTCAAGTAGTCTTCCAGCGGCTTGTCGTTCGGGTTGGCCCAGGCGTTCTTCGTCGCTTCGCTGACCGGCAGGCCGACGCGGGTGTTCTTCGGCGGGATGGGCTGGACGAACCACTTGTCGTAGGCCTTGGCGATCTCGCCGGACTTCATCATGTCGCGCAGCGTGTCGTCGGCGACCTTCTTGAAGGCCGGGTCGTCCTTGCGCAGCATGATGGCGATCGGCTCGACGCTGATCACTTCGCCGACGATCTTGTAGTCGGCCGGGTTCTTGGACGTGGCGATGTTGCCGGCCAGGATCTGGCCGTCCATCACGAAGGCGTCCGCCCGGCCGGACTCGAGCAGCAGGAAGCTCTCGGAGTGGTCCTTGCCGAACACCTCGTTGAAGTTCACGTTCTGCGCGCGCTCATGCTTGCGCAGCAGCTGCACCGAGGTGGTGCCGGTGGTGGTGGCGACCTTCTTGCCATTGAGCTGGGCCAGCGAGGTGATGCCGGAGTTGGCCTTGACCGCGATCCGCACTTCTTCCACGTAGGTGGTCAGCGCGAAGGACACGTCCTTCTGGCGGGTGGCGTTGTTGGTGGTCGAGCCGCACTCGATGTCCACGGTGCCGTTCTGCACCAGCGGAATGCGGTTCTGCGAGGTCACCGGCAGGTACTTGACGGTGAGCTTCTTGCCGACGGCCTTTTCGACGTTGGCGACGATGCGCTGGCACAGCTCGTAGTGGAAGCCCGCGTACTTGCCGTCGCCCAGGGTGTAAGACAGGGCGCCCGACGAGTCGCGCACGCCCATGGTGATTTCGCCGGAGGCCTTGACCTTGGCCAGGGTGTCATTGGCCTGGGCGAAAGCGCCGGTGGCCGCGGCGGCTGCGATGGCAAACGCCAGCAATTGCTTTTTCATGGAGATCTCCTGTGAGGAAGCTTGTAGATGGATGAACAACGAAATTCTAGGGGCTCGGGCTGTCGGGAATACCCTCAAGCGCACCAAAACAGCTTCGCTGGTGTCCTGAAAGCACTCTTTGTGCCCGCCCGGGCCTTCAGGCCTCGGGCCGCTTTCATCACTCAGCGTTCGCCCGCCGGCCCCGCCAGGTAAGTCCACAAGGCCTGCGCCGGGCCCTTGGGCGCTTCCTTGCCCATCGGCTTTTCGCGGTAGGCACGCACTTCCATTGTCAGCTCCAGTGCACCCTTGCCAGGCGGCGCCGCGCTGACCAGCTTCTTGCTGCGCAGCTCCTTGCGCACCGCGCTGTGCGGCAGGAAGGCGACGCCGTGGCCTTCCAGCGCCATCACCTTCAGGCCCTCGGCCATGTCGGTTTCGTAGACCCGGTCCAGGTGGATCGCGGTGCCGGCCTGCTTGAGGATCAGGTCTGTCACCCGCCCGAGATACGCGCCCGGCGCATAGCCCAGGTAAGGCAGCGGCTGCCCGGGTGTGCCGGGCATGCGGAACAGCGGCTGGCCCTGGGCGTCGGCCCGCGAATACGGCGACAGCACTTCCTGGCCCAGCGTCACCATCTGGTAGCGGTCGGTGTCCAGCTGCAGCGGTTGCGAGGGGTGGTGGTAGGCGATCAGCAGGTCGCAGCCGCCCTCCACCAGCCGCATCACCGCGTCATGGACATTCAGCGCGATCAGCCGGCTCTTGATCGGCCCGAACTTCTCGCGCAGGCTGGAGACCCAGGCCGGAAAGAAGGTGAAGGCCAGCGTGTGCGGCACCGCGAACTCGATCACGTCCTGCCCGGCCGCCGAATGCCCGCGCAGCATGGCCCGCGTGCTTTGCAGCGCCTGCAGCATCTCCAGCGCCTGGCCATGGAGCGTCTCGCCGGCCGGCGTCAGCCGCGTCGGGTACGAGCTGCGGTCCACCAGGTCGGCGCCGGCCCAGGCTTCCAGCGCCTGGATCCGGCGCGAGAACGCCGGCTGGGTCACATGGCGCAATTGGGCCGAGCGGCTGAAACTGTGGGTTTCCGCCAGGCTCACGAAGTCTTCCAGCCACTTGGTTTCCATGGCCGATTATTGCGGCGCGGCGGGATCGGGCCTGGTCGGCAGGCGGTCGCCCAGCGTGACCCAGGACACGTGGGTGTCGTAGTAGGCGTGCGCCTGCGGCTCCCGATCCACCGGATCGGTGAACAGGGCGCGGGCGATGTGCAGCTCGCCCGGCCAGGGCGCGCCCTTGAACAACATCGGGCTGCCGCAGCGGCCGCAGAAGCCGCGCCGGCCGCCGAGGGCAGACTCGTGCCAGCGCAGCGCGTCCTGCGGATCGTCGATCCGCACTGCAGTCTCATCCATCCCGACCCAGGTGACGAAGGCCGCGCCGTGGGCGCGTTGGCAGCGGCTGCAATGGCAGTGCGCCACCCAGCGCGAAGGCAGGGTGGCGGTGAAGCAGACGGCGCCGCACAGGCAGCTGCCGTGGGAGGATTGAGCAGTCATGGTCGCGGCTGCGGGTCAGGGCGTGGCGCAGTTGCAGACCGGCGCGCCCTTGTCGAACACAATGCGCCAGCCGGCGGCCTCGCGCCGCCAGATCGAACTGAAGCGCGCCGTCAGCTCGCCCTTGGGATTGCGCACCGGCCCCGAGCTCAGGGCCAGGCCGCCCGAGTCGAGCACCTCCACTTCCTCCGGTTCCCAGGAGAATGGCGCGGCCGGGGCGCTGAAGAAGCGCGCCCATGCGCCGACCACCTGCGCCTTGCCGCGCAGTGGCTCGGGGCCGGTGAAGAAGATCGCCTCCTCGGAGACCCACGATGAGAACGCCGCCAGGTCACGGTCGGCCATGCTCCTGGCGAAGGCGCGCTCGGCCGCCATCACCTCCTGCCTGGCTTGCGCCGCCGGCAGGCGCGGCGGCACGGCCGAACACGCCGCCAGCGCAACGCACGCGGCCAGGGCACCCACTGTCTTGATCTGCATTGCGTTTCTCCCTGACCCGAACCTGCGTCAGCGCGGCGCGCGGGCGGTGATGCGGCGCAGCCGCACCACATGTTCGATCTTGCCGTCGGCCTCGCACAGCGGCGCCACGTCCTGGACGAAGCGCGGGCCGATTGCCGCCCGGTCGGCGGGCTCCAGCCACGCAATGTTGTACAGCCCGCTGAACCAGTCCCACAAGCCGTCCGGCCCGCTGCGCCGCTGCAGCACGATGTCGTCGATGGCGGGCAGCCCGAAGGCGGGCTGGTACAACTCGGCGATCCCCTCGGGCGTGTAAAGGCGGGCGTCGCCCAGCCGCAGCGACTCGAACTCGGGCAGCTTGCGGTATTGCCGCAGCAGGGCGACGAAGACCTCGTGCGCCGGCGAGGCAGCCGCGCCGCCGCCAACGACCGCGGCAAACACGCCGCCGGGCTTGAGGATCCGCCGCACTTCCCCGAGCACCCGTGGCGCGTCGTCCATCAGCATCAGCGCCATGTGGCACAACACGGTGTCGGCGCGGGCATCGGCCAGCGGCAGCGCCTGGGTGCGCGCCTGGTGCAGCACGGCGGCCGCCCCGAGCCGGCGCCGCGCGGCGCCGAGTTCACCGGCACTGAGATCGACGCCGACCAGCGAGAGCCCGGGCTGCGCGCGATCGGCCAGCAGCCGCAGCAGGTAGCCGTCGCCGCAGGCCAGGTCGACCACCGTGCCGGGGCCGGACGGCACCACGCCGGCCAGGCACGCATAGGAGGAAGCGAAGCTGGCGCCCGCCATCTGCGCCGGCAGCCCGGCGAAAGCGCGCGCGGTCACGCCCGGGTCGGCGTCGTGGAAGTCCGCAAGGAACTGTTCGCAGCTGGACAGCGACAAAGGCATCCGCGGCAGGCTAACGCATCAGCAGCTGCCAGGCGATTGCCGCCTGGCACAGGAAGCCGACGGTGAACGACAGCGTCCGCAGCCAGGGGATGCCGAAGGTATAGACCACCGCATGCACCACCCGGGCCCAGAAGTAGACCATCGCCGCGGTGGCGATCGCGTTGTTGCTCACCCCCGCCACCTGCGCGGCCAGCACCAGCGCGGCAAACACCACCAGGTTCTCGACGGCGTTGGCATGGGCCTTCATCAGCCGCTGCGCCCACAGGCTTTGCGGCTTGGGGTTGTCGGGATAGCCCACCGCATCCATCAGGCCGCGCACCATCACGCGGTCCAGGATGTAGGGAATCCACAGCAGGCCGGTGAATGCCGTCACCAGCACCAGGTACCAGAGCTCCGTCTTCATGCTGTTCTCCTCGGTTTGCCGGCAGCGTACGCCGCATCCAGCGCGGCGTCCAGCACCATCGTGCCGGCGATCAAGGCGCGGCCACTGGCTGTTGCAGCCGCCAGGACGGCGGTTCATACAGATCCATCAGGTGCCGGTCGTCGATGAAATAATGCGCCTCGGTTCCCGCGGGCACGTCGAGCAAAGGCAGGACCTGGTGCAGGCCGGCGCGGGCCGCTTGCAGGTCGTGGACCTCCATGTCGATGCGGTGAAAAGCCACCGGCCGCGACCCATTGGCGCGCCGGTTGCCCAGTGAGCTGCCCCAGCCGAGCACTGTACCGAGTCCCCGTTGCTGCAGCGCCTGGTCGATCGCTTCGTCCAGGCTGTGGTCGGCGCTCTCCTGGCCACCCACGACGGGAATTTTCAGGTAGATGAACGCGCTGGCCCGCAATGCCAGCGGCGGGCCGCCGGGGCCACTCATGGCCAGCGCGCCAGCCGGGCGGCCGCTTCGAAGGTGGATTCGAGGAAAGCGAGCAGCGTGCCGTCCGGATCGCTCGCCCGGCGCACCACGTCGTAAGGCAACAGAAATTCTCCCAGCTCCTTGCTGTAGAAGGCCTCGCCCGGCTGGACCGGCGCCTCGGCGAAACCGGCGGGCTGAGGATAGGCGTAGGAGTAGAAGACCGGAGAGGGAACCGGCCCGCCGCCGGCCCAGAAACCGCAGCTGCTCACCTCCTGCGAATACGCATCCTGCGTCACCCAGTCCGCCAGGTTCGGGACCCCGCCCGGGTGCTTTGGCGCCGGCCGGCCCGAGAAGCGCGTCACCGCCAGGTCGGGCGCGCCCCAGAAGAAATGCACCGGGCTGCACTTGCCGGTGAAGCGCGCGCGGAACTGCTTGAACACCCGGTCCGACTGCAGCAGGATGCGCCAGAAGCGGTTGGCGTACGCGGGGTCGTAAGCGCAATGGCTTTCATCGCGGTCGAACGCGATCGGTTCGGCCACCTCGCACGGGATGCAGCGAATCTCGGTGTGCAGGTCCATCCGGTCCAGCTGCGCCATCAGGCGGCGGTAGAACGCCGCGACCGACTCGGCCTGCAGCGCCCAGCGGGCCGTCTGCCCGTCGCTGCACTGCAGCACCAGGTCATGCGAAATGAAGTCGAAATCGATCTGGAAGCTGCGCTCGCGGTGCGCGATCGGCGAGGTCGTCAGCCCGCGTGCCGTGACGTACAGAGTGACGTGCCAGGAGTGGTTGGTCCAGGGCGTGCGCGCCATCCGGATCTTGCCGACGATCTGCGTCCACATGTGCAGCGTGGCGAGCGTGTCCTGCCACGCCGCCAGCGGCAGCTCCGGCCATGTGTCCGCGTCAAGGGAACTCATGGCCGGTATTCTGGCCCTACTTCACGTCGATCGGCTTGCCGTACGGCACCCAGGTCTTGCCGTCGAACTTCACCAGCTGCATGGTCTGGAACGGCGCGAAGTCGTCCGGACCGGTCGTGGCCAGGATGCCCGGGATCGCCATCGGCACCTGGAAGCTCTTCAGGCTGGCGGCCTGCTTCATGACGTTCTCGCGCGTCAGGTTGTCGCCGGCCTGCTTGAGAACCTGCTCCATCAGCTGCGCCACCGCATAGCCGTAGGTGCCGTTGCCGTCATCGACGCCGACGTCGGGCGCGTACTTCTTGAGGAACGCGAAATACTCCTTCATCGCCGGGTCGTTGGCCCAGGTCGGGTCGGTCGGGTCCTTGGTGTACTGCATCGAAATCAGTCCGAGCGCGTTCTCCAGCCCCGCCGGCTTGAGCACCGAGCCGACCGAGGCGGACACCTGGTTGAGGTAATGCACCGGCTTCCAGCCCACTTCCGCCACCTTGCGGATCGCCTGCGCGCCGAACTTCGGCGTGGTGATGTTGAAGAAGGTATCGGCGCCCGAGCCCTTGAGCGAGACGATCTGCGAATCGATGGTCGGGTCGGTCACCTCGTAGGTCTGCTCGGCGACGATCATGGTCTTGCCCTTGTCGCCCAGTCCCTCCTTGAAGCCCTTCAGGTAGTCCTTGCCGTAGTCGTCGTTCTGGTACAGCACGGCGATCTTCGCATTGGGCCTGGTGCGCAGGATGTCCAGCGCGTACAGCTTGCCCTCGGACTGGTAGTTGACGTTGAAGCCCATGGTCCAGGGGAAGTTCTTCGGGTCGTTCCACTTGGAGGCGCCGGTCGCCAGGAACAGGTGCGGCACCTTCTTGCCGTTCATGTACTTGTGGATCGCCGTGTTCGACGGCGTGCCCAGCGTGCCCATCAGGAACAGCACCTCGTCCTGCTCCACCAGCCGGCGCACCATCTCCACCGTCTTGGGCGGGCTGTAGCCGTCGTCCAGGCTGATGAAGTTGATCTTGCGCTTGTTGATGCCGCCCTGCTCGTTGAGCATCTTGAAGTAGGCCGCTTCGATCTTGCCGATCGTGCCGTAGGCGGATGCCGGCCCGCTGTACGGCATGGTCTGGCCGATCTTGATCTCGGTGTCCGATGCGCCGGGGTCGTACTTCTTCTGCGCGGCGGCCGGGGCCGCCAGCGTCGCCAGCCCCAGTGCGAGCGACGCGGCGAGGAAATGCTTTCTTGACAACATGATGGCTCCTTTGCAAATTGGCGTACTAGGTTGCTTGGCATTTCAGGTTCGGGGCTTGCCCGCGCGCCGGCGCCGGAGTTTCCCCCAGGCCAGGCGGATGGCGCCAACAATGCCGGTTGGCATGACATACATGAACAGGATCAGCATCGCGCCGTAGATCGCGCCCGGCGCGGCCTTGGAAATGTGGTCGGCGACGTTGGGCACGAACTGCACCACGAGCGCGCCGAAGAAAGCGCCCCAGATCGACGCAAGCCCGCCGATCACCATGCCGACCATCAGGCTGAGCGACAGGAACACGGTGAAACTGTCGGGCGCGACGAAGGCCACCGCGATCGCGCCCAGAGCCCCGGCCACGCCGGTGAACATCGCGCTGACGCCGAAGGCCAGGCTCTTGTACATCGCGTTGTCGATGCCCATCGACGCTGCCGCCACCGGCTGGTCGCGGATGGCGATCAAGGCCCGGCCGATGCGCCCGCGCAGCAGGTTCCAGCCGATCACGAACATCAGCACGGTGACGGCCAGCGTGACGAAATACAGCCAGCGGTCGCTGTTCATCTTCTGGCCGAACAGGGTGGCGATCGGCGACTCCGGCTTCATGATGACGATGCCCTGCACACCGCCGGTCCACTCCTCCAGGTGCTTGTATTTCAAGATCTGCGGCAGCGCGACGGCCAGCGCGAAGGTGGCCAGCGCCAGGTACGGCCCTTCCAGCCGCAGCGCCGGCAAGCCGAACAAAAAACCGGCCAGCAGGCAGACCGCGGCGGCCACCGGCAGCGTGGCCCAGTACGGCCAGTCGAACTTGTCCATCAGCACTGCCGTGGCATACGCGCCGATGGCGTAGAAGGCGCCGTGCCCCAGCGAGATCTGGCCGTTGTAGCCGGTCAGGATGTTCAGCCCGAGCAGCGCGATCGCGTACACCAGCACCATCGTCAGCTGGAAGGTGCTGTAGTTGCTCAGGAAGAACGGCAGTGCGCATGCGGCCAGCAGCAGCAGCGCGATCAGCAGCAGCTGCGCCGGTTCGACCTTGGTCCGCATGGGTTGGTTCATGGCATCAGACCCGCGTCACGATCACCTTGCCGAACAGCCCGGCCGGCCGCACCACCAGCACGCCGACGATCAGCACCAGCGCCACCGTGAGCTTGAGCTCGGTTCCGATCAGGTAGGCGCCGACGATGTTCTCCAGGACGCCGACCAGGAAGCCGCCCAGCACCGCGCCACCCGGGCTGTCGATGCCGCCGACCAGCGCCGCGGCGAAGGCGTACAGCAGGATGCCGGACATCATGTTCGGGTCGAGGAAGACGATCGGCGCCACCATCATTCCGGCGGTCGACCCGATCGCCGCGGCCAGCCCCCAGCCCAGCGCCAGCATCCAGCCCACGCGAATTCCGACCAGGCGACTCGAATCGGGGTTCTGCGCCGCGGCCCGCATGGCAAGACCCAATGGCGTGAAGCGAAAGAAGCAGTACAGCAGCGTCAGCACCACCAGCGTCACGCCGACCGCGCCCAGCTCGTGCGAGGAGATGAAGGTCCAGCCGAACGGCGACTGCTTGGGAAACGGGCTGGGGAACGACTTGATGGTGTAGGTGAAGATCCAGCCGGCCATGCTGTTGAGGATGAACAGCAGCCCGAGGAACACCACCACCACGGTCAGCACCGGGGCCCGCTCCACCGGCCGGATGATGATGCGCTCGATCAGCACGCCCAGGCAGAACGCGATCGCGATGGTGGAGAAGAACGCCACCCAGTACGGCACGCCGGCGTTGATCAGGCTCCAGCAGATATAGGTGGCGAACATCGCCAGCTCGCCCTGGGCGAAATTGATGTTGTGGGTGGCCTGGTAGATCATCACCAGCGCCAGCGCCACGCTGGCATAGATGCCGCCGGTGGCGAAGCCGGCGACGACCTGGTGCAGGAAGGTTTCCATGCTCAGTACCCGAGGTACGAGCGGCGCACCGCTTCGTCCTGCTTGACCTGAGCCGCCGGGCCGCTGAGCACCAGCGAGCCGGTCTCCATCAGGTAGGCGTGGTCGGCCAGTTCGAGGGCCATCGCGGCGTTCTGCTCCACCAGCAGGATGGTCATCTTCTCGCGCTGGTTGATCTCCTTCATGATGTGGAAGATCTCCTTGACGATCAGCGGCGCCAGGCCGAACGAGGGCTCGTCCATCAGCAGCAGCCGCGGCCGCAGCATCAGCGCCCGGGCCAGCGCCAGCATCTGCTGCTCGCCGCCCGACAGCGTGCCGGCCTGCTGCAGGCGGCGCTCCTTCAGGCGCGGGAAGTAGCCGTACATGCGCTCATAGTCGGCGTCCACCGCCGAGCGGTCCTTGCGCACGTAGGCGCCGAGCTTGAGATTTTCTTCCGTGGTGAGGCTGCCGAAGGTGCCGCGGCCGTCAGGCACATGCGCCACGCCCAACCGCACGATGTCCTCGGTGGCGCGACCGTCGATCCGCTTGCCGGCGAAGTAGATTTCGCCGCTGGTCTTGACCATGCCGCACAGCGCCCGCAGCGTCGTCGTCTTGCCGGCGCCGTTGGCCCCCAGCAGCGTGGTGATGGTCCCCTCCTCGATCGCCAGGTCGACGCCGTGCAGCACCTCGGTCGGGCCGTAGCCGGCCTTGAGATTGCGGGCTTCGAGCAGCGCGGCCATCAGGCGGCGCTCCCGAGATAGGCCTGGATCACTTCCGGATGCTCGCGCACCTGGGCCGGCGTGCCCTCGGCGATCTTGCGGCCGAAGTTCAGCGCCACCACCTTGTCGGAGACGCTCATCACCAGGCTCATGTGGTGCTCCACCAGCAAGATGGTGGTCTTGAGTTCGTCGCGGATCTGGCGGATCAGGCTGCCCAGCGTCGCCACCTCCTCGTGGTTCAGGCCGGCCGCCGGTTCGTCCAGCAGCAGCAGCCGCGGCTCGCTGGCCAGGGCGCGGCCCAGTTCGACCCGTTTCTGGGTGCCGAACGGCAGGTCGGCCACGCGCTTGTGCGCCACCGGATCCAGGTCGAGGAAGCGCACCAGCTCGCGCGCCCGGCTGTCCGAGTGCGCTTCTTCCGCGGCCACGCCGGGAGCGCGCAGCGCGTTGGCCAGGAAGCCCTTGCGGGTGCGGCAGTGGCGGCCGACCTTGATGTTGTCCAGCACCGTCATGGTCCGGAACAGCGCCAGGTTCTGGAAGGTGCGGCCGATGCCGATGGCCGCCATCCGGTGCCGGGGCAAGCCTTCCAGCGGCTGGCCGGCGAAGCGGATCGCGCCCTCGCTGTAGTCGTACAGGCGCGAGAGGCAGTTGAACAGAGTCGTCTTGCCGGCGCCGTTGGGGCCGATCAGGCCGGCGATCTGGCCGGCGCCGACGTCGAAGGAGACCTGCTCCAGCGCCACGATGCCGCGGAAGCGCACGGTGACGCCCTGGACCGACAGCAGCGGCGAACCGGCGGCGACGGCCGCGGCTTGCACTGGATTGCCCTGCTGATCCTGCATCGGGTCGATCGGCTTTCCCGCACCGGGGTGCGCAAGGGGGAAAGGCATGGTTTCACAACAACCATGCATCGCCGCAGCGGGTTTTCCCGGGCGCGCCGGCACGCGCCCTTGTCACCTCGGAGACGCGGGCGGGCCCTTCAGTTCGACCACATTGCCCTCGGGATCCGTGACGTAGATCGACGGGCCTTCGCCTTCCGCGCCGATGCGCGCATCGGTCGGGCCGGCCGGCACGCCGTTGGCCTCGAGCTGGCGGCGAATGGCGGCTTCGTCGAAGGGCTCGACCCGAAAGCAGAAGTGGTCCAGGTTGCGGCCCTCGCGACCCGGGGCGGCACCGCCCGCCCGGCCCAGCTTGCCATCGACCGGCACCAGGTCGACCAGCGAGCGGCCGGCCCGCAGCTGCACCAGGCCGATCGAGTCCTCACGCCGCTCCACGCTGCAGCCCAGCACGCCGCAATAGAAGGCCAGCATCGCGTCCAGGTCGACCACCCGCAGCACCAGGTGGTCGATCTCGCGCAGCGCGATGGGCGCCGGCGCGGCGCGCCGCGGTCCCTGCTTCAAGGCCGTGACCTCGATCTCGATCTTCATGCGCGGGTCGGCCAGGCCGGCTGAGATCATCATCGCCGCCGGCCGGACCTCGCCGAAATACCTGCGCAGCACCGGCCAGCAGTGCTCGAACTCCGCGCCCTGCGGCAGCACGTAGGTCACGCGCACCACATCGCGCAGCCCGGCGCCGGCCTGCGCCAGCGCGGCCTCGATGTTCTTGAAGCACTGCTCGGTTTGCGCGACCAGGTCGTCGGCGATCGACATCGTCGAATAATCGAAGCCGGTGGTGCCGGAGACGAACACCCAGTCGCCGGCCACCAGCGCCCGCGAGTAGCCGATCTGCGCCTCGAAGCTCGAGCCCGAGCCGATGCGTTGCCTGTTCATGGGTTCCTCCTTGAATTCAACGGCTGCTCCGGGCCGTTCCCCTTCACGTCGACTCTCCCTGGCGTTGCGGAATCCGTTCCGCCAGCGCGCCCAGGCAGGCGCGCTGCCAGGCAAACTCGGGTTCGAACGAGCCGCGATCGGCGACCGCCGCGGAGCCGCCCTGGGCGTACACGGTGGCGTAGGCCGCATAGCTGGCGGCCGCCAGCGCCTTGCCCTCGAGCGCGTTGGCGACGGCGTAGGAAGCCGACACGGCGGCATGGCCGCAGCCGTCGATCGAGGCCGAGCCGCGGTGGCCGGTCGCCAGCCGGGCCGCATCGAGCCGCGCCGCGTCCAGCTGCGCGCGACTGGCGGTGCCATCCAGGAAGCTGCCGAGGATCGCCAGGCAATGCTCCACCGCCGGGTCTTCCAGCAGGTGCCGCACCCGCGCCACGCAGGCGTGGCCGAAGGCCAGCCGCATCCGGTCGTTGGCGGGATCCGCCAAGCCGACCTTTGCGGCGAGCTGCTCGAGCGCTTCGTTCATGCGAGGCTCCGGTGCGGATGCAGCTCGTCTGCGTGGCCCGGCGCGACCGGAACAATGGCAATGCTCATGGCGCAACCCCCTTTCATCCGCTTCGAGCCGGGCCGCGCAGGCCGATGCAATTGCCCCAGGGATCGCGCAGCTGGCACATGCGTTGGCCTTGCTCGATGGCCATCGGACCGCGATAGAGCGTGGCGCCGATCGCTTCCATGTGGGCCAGCGCATCCTCGAACTGCGCAACCCGCCAGTAGACGACGCAGCCGGCCGCCCCGGCTGCGACCTTGTCGTCCGCCGGCACGATCTCCAGCTGCACGCCGCCGACCGTCAGGGAATCGAAATCGAAGTCCTCGATGCGGCGACGCACTGCATCGGGAAAGGCGCTTTGGTACCACGCCAGTGCGGCCTCCACCTCGGGGACGTGGACCAGGACCGCGGCAACGGCAAGCGCACTGACCCTCAAGCCGTCCTCGCCATGGCGGCTCTCCCAGTCCCTGCGAAGAAGGGAAAACCCAAGCAGGTCGTGGTAGCCGCCACGCCAGTACCCCAGCTCGCGCAGCAGCCCTTCCTGCCGGAATCCCAGCCGGGACAGAGAACGCAGCGATGCCGTGTTCTCGGCATGCGCCTGGGCCTCGACCCGATTCAGCTCCATGTTGGTGAAGCCCCAGTCCAGCATGGACGTCAGGGCCTCGTGCATGTAGCCCTTGCCTTGCGCGTGGGCGGCCAGTTCGTAGCCGACGGTGCACTTGCGCCAGGCCCGGTTCCAGCCAAACAGGCCGCACGTCCCGCACAGGCGCTGTTCGCCCTTGCGCTGGACGCCCCAGCGCGTTCCGGGATTGGGCTGCGCGCGCCAGGAGGCGAAGGTGGCGACGAGCTTTTGCGCGCCTGCGATGTCCTGCAACAGATCGACGCCGAACCAACGCATCAACGCTGCGTCGCCGTGGATCGCGAACAGCTCGCCCGCGTCAGCGGGCACGATCTCGCGCAGTAGCAGGCGCTCGGTCTCGAGGGTCGGGAATGGAGCTGCGGTCCGCATACGCCCTGAAGCCGGATCCGCTCGACCTACTGAATCCGCTCGCCAACCCGCTCCAGCCGCGGCAGCCAATCGCCCTTGATGTTTGCCGACACCAGGATGTGATGGGCCCGGCCGATCAGGAGGCGACGTGGAACAAAGCCGATATAGCGGGAGTCGGCGCTGTTGTCCCGGTTGTCGCCCAGGAAGAAGTAGCTGTCTGGCGGAACGGCGATCGGACCGAAGTCGCGCCTGGCCGGGATGGCCGGCAGGAACTGCACGCTGCGCTCGCTCCCGGCGATCCTTTCGGTCGCCCTTGTCCCGGCGACCGCGCCGCCGGATTCCATCGGCTCCACAACGCTCTGAAGCTGGCTGTACTGCGCGGACGCGCCGTTGATGAAGAGCCTTTCGTCCCGCATTTCCACCACGTCACCCGGCACGGCCACGAGCCGCTTGATCAGGCGGGTTCCATCCGTCGGTGAGCTGAACGTCACGACATCGCCGCGCCGGGGATTGCCGAGTTTGAGCAGCATGACGTCGCTCAGTGGCAGCTTGAGGTCGTATGCCAGCCGATCGACCAGGACGACGTCTCCTTCCAGCAGGGTCGGCCGCATCGAGCCGGACGGGATGGGGTTCCAGTCGGCAACGGCCGACCGGAAGAACGCAAAGCAAAGCAGGAACACCAGGAAACCACGGTTGTCTTTCAGCCACTGTTTCATAGTTCCCTTTCGGTTGCCGTGTGCGAGATTCGCAATGCCTCAGAGACGAGCTGGATCCTGTGCTTGCAATCCGGATGCTACGGGATTGGGATGGCGGGCGGCATCGCCTTGCACGCCAGCAGCACGCACAGGAACCGCTCGACCAACTCGTTCGGGTTTCCCGGTCGAAGCTGTCATGGCTGGCTTCTCATCGCCCGTTCGGCGGCGAGCGCTTCCTGGAGTTGGGCTTTCGTGGGCATGAGGCGACCGACCGAGGCAGCACAGTCCCGCGATGACGAGCACGCGACAAGTGACGGAGCCTTCAACGCTGCGTATCGAACAACAACGAGTTCCGCCTGGGCTGGCTTCGACTCGCGCAGCGCCTGTCGAACGCTGCTCGCGACCATGAACGCCTCGGCGCTGTGCGACGCATCCCGGTTGAACATCGCTTCGGCGCCTGCCTCCCGGCCGTCGGATTCGCCCACGTAATGACCGGCAACATACGCACCAATGAGTGCGGAACACACGATGGTCGAGAGGATGATGTCTGTGATTCGCATGGGACGGACTCGATGCTGCCTGAAGTGGAATGTCGCGGAGGTGGCCTACAGGTGCGCGGCGGTCAGACTCCAAACGATAGCGACAAGTTGGAGGATGTTAATCGCGATTGCGGCGACGTGCGTTCTGCGGAACCGCGCAATTGCATCCATCTGGCTGGGCCGGATCTGGGCGCCGAGCGCGTCCATCTTGGGAATGAAACCGTGACGACGGCTGCGACGTAGTAGATGTCGAAGAAGCCACGCACAAAGCGGGCGTCCAGCGGCGTGTCGTGCTTCAGGACAAGCAGCGGAATCGAGCCCAGGATGAAGTAGGTCGTGGTGACGAGCAACGCCACGGTGAAGAACAGGGCGCTGATCATGGCTGCGGACATGTCATTTCTCACCTTCACGGACGAGACGAAGATCGAATGGCTCGTCCGGGCCGAGATCTTGGCAGTGATGCAAGCGCCTGGCCACCGCAGGAAGATACTTCAAGCCGATTGCGATGTGCCGTGATTGTGCTTCGAAGATCGTGCGGCGCTCGTCTTGAGGCAGCGACCACCAAGCCGCATTCTTGCGGATCGGGATGAGCGCAGCCCGTGTTGAGGCCTTGCGACCGAGGCCCTCTTGCGTGCTGACGAGGGAGGTCTTCTCTTCGCGAACGACATAGCGCTCGTTGCTCGTGATGCCGCGAAGAAGCCACGAGGCTTCCTGCGGCAACTGGACCGGCGTCCCTGCAACGACGGACACCCTTGAAGCGGCGGATATTGGCTCCCCCACAACACAGTCGACGCGGTCGACACGCCATGGACCAGTCGAGCCTCCGATGAAACGGAAGAGGCGCGAGATGGCCGGAGCGGCGGTTGGCATTGGCGTAAGCGTCCGGCCATCCCCTTCTTGAATCCGATCGGCTAAGCGACAACGATGGTGTCCACCAAGGAATTTAGGTGGACACCATGAAAGACTCCAGGAAGACCGTGCGGCGGCGTCACAGCGGCGAACTCAAGGCGCAG
>JBBRSZ010000046.1:0-30708 GCA_038244915.1 Burkholderiales bacterium
GCTTCCATGTGGATCGGCAACCTGATGCTGGTGATCCTGAACCTGCCGCTGATCGGCATGTGGATCAAGCTGCTGACGGTGCCCTACCGTTTCCTGTTCCCGGCGATCGTGCTGTTCTGCGCGGTGGGCGTGTACTCGACCAACAACAACACCTTTGACGTCTGGATGGTCGGCGCCTTCGGCTTCATCGGCTACCTGTTCGTCAAGCTCGGTTGCGAGCCGGCGCCCCTGCTGCTCGGCTTCATCCTCGGGCCGATGATGGAAGAAAACCTGCGGCGCGCACTGCTGCTGTCGCGTGGCGATTGGTCTGTGTTCGTCACCCGCGGCCTGTCGGCCGGCCTGCTGGCCGCCGCCGCCCTGCTGCTGATCATCGTGCTGCTGCCAGCGGTGAAGAACAAGCGCGAGGAAGCCTTCGTCGAGGAGTGACACCCTCGCGCCACGCACAAGCGAAACGGCGCCCGCGGGCGCTGTTTTCCATTCCGCATCGCTCGACCGCGACCCATGGAACTCCTGCAAAACACTGACTTCTGGATCGGCCTGGTCAAGATCGTCTGGATCAACATCATCCTGTCGGGCGACAACGCAGTGGTGATCGCGATGGCGGCGCGCACGCTGCCGCCGCATCAGCAGGGCAAGGCGGTGCTGTGGGGATCGGCGGCGGCGGTGGTGCTGCGGGTGCTGCTCACGGTGGTGGCGGCCCAGCTGCTCGCCATGCCGTACCTGCAGATCGTCGGCGGCCTGCTGCTGTTGTGGATCGGACTGCAGCTGCTGGGCGACGAGGACGACGGAGAGGTGGGTGGCGTCAAGCACCACGGCAGCCTGATGGGTGCGGTGCGCACCATCCTGGTCGCCGACTTGATCATGAGCCTGGACAACGTCATTGCCGTGGCGGCCGCCGCCAAGGGCAGCATGCTGCTGCTGGTCCTGGGCCTGGCGATCAGCATTCCGCTTGTGATTTTCGGCAGCACCCTCATCATCAAGCTGATGGAACGCTTCCCGGTGATCGTGGTCATCGGCGCGGCCCTGATCGGCTGGGTCGGCGGCGAGGCCATCGTCAGCGATGGCGTCCTCTCGGGCGTGCTGGCGGCCAATTCGTGGCTGCATGACGCGGGCCCGGCGCTCGCAGCGGCCCTGGTGGTGGGGATGGGCAAGTGGATTCAGGCCCGGTCCAACGGTGACCGGCCTGAGCAGGAGTGAGCATGCGAATTTTGCTGGTGGAAGACGACGACGTGCTGCGGGACATCGTGTGGCGCAGCCTGCGCGACAAGGGCCATACCGTCGATGTCGCTGCGTCGATCGCGGCCGCGCGCCAGGCCTGGCGCAGCAAGCACCTGGACGCGGTGCTGCTGGATTTGCGGCTGCCGCGCACGGGGGCGCAACGCAGCGGCCTGGGCAGCGGCCTGAAGCTGCTGCAGGAGATGCGCGGCGCCGGCGACCGCACGCCGGTGCTGGTGCTGACGGCCCATGACCGCACCGAAGAGAGGATCGCCGGCCTCAACGCCGGCGCCGACGATTACCTGGGCAAGCCGTTCGACCTCGACGAGGTGGAGGCGCGCCTGCGCTCGCTGCTGCGCCGCATCCGCGCCGCCGACGAACGCACGATCCTCGGCACGCTGTCGCTCGACCGGCAGGCGCGGCGCTTCTCCTTTTCCGGCCAGCCGTGGGATCTGCCGGCGCGCGAGTTCGAGGTGCTGTGGGAGCTGATGACGCCGCCCGGCCGGGTCGTCAGCAAACGCGACCTGGCGCAGAAGCTGTCGCAGCCGGACGAGCCGCTGGCGGACAATGCGCTGGAGGTCTTCATCTCCAAGCTGCGCAAGCGGCTCGCCGCCAGCAGCGTCTCGATCCGCACCCTGCGCGGGCTTGGCTACGTGATCGAGGAGACCCCCAGGCTGTGACGCTCATTTCCAACCCGCCGCGGACCGGTTCGCGCCAGTGCCAGCTGGCGTATGCTCGTTCATTGTTCATCCCTGTCCTTGCCTTGAGATCATGCGAATCCTGCTGGTAGAAGACGATGAGGTGCTGCGCGCACTGATGTTGCGCAGCCTGCTCGATGCCGGGCACCGCGTGGACCTGGCCACCACCATCGAGGACGCGCGCCACTGGTGGCAGGTGCAGCCGTTTGACGCCGTGTTGCTCGACCTGAACCTGCCGCACTCCCTGAGCGAGCGCAGCGGCATGGGCAACGGCCTGTCGGTGCTGCGCGAGGCCCGCGCGCGCGGCGACCGCACCCCGGTGCTGGTGCTGACGGCGCGCGACCGCACCGAGGAGCGGATCGCCGGCCTCGATGCCGGCGCCGACGATTACCTGGGCAAGCCGTTCGACCTGGCGGAAGTGGAGGCGCGGCTGCGGGCGCTGGTGCGGCGCGCCCACGGCACCGACGACCGCGTCGACGTCGGCCAGCTGGCGCTGGACCGGCGGGCCCGCCGTTTCTTCCTGGCCGGCCAGCCGTGGGACCTGCCGGCGCGCGAGTTCGAGGTGCTGTGGGAGCTGATGACGCCGCCGGGCCGGGTGGTCAGCAAGCGCGACCTGTCAGGCAAGCTGTCGGAAGCCGACGGGGCGCTGGGCGACAACGCGCTCGAGGCCTTCATCTCGCGGTTGCGCAAGAAGATGGGCAGCAGCGGGGTGGCGATCCGCACGCTGCGCGGACTGGGCTACGTGCTCGAGGAAGCGCGGTGAGCGCGGACAGCGCAGCGCTGTCCAAGCCAACCCTGCAATCGCGGCTGGTGCGCCGCGTGATGTTGCCGCTGGTGTTGACCTGGGCGGTCGGCACCGCGCTGGCGCTGGCGGTGGCCAACAATTTTGCCGGCCAGGCCTTCGACCGCGCCCTGCTGGACGACGCCTTTGCGCTGGCTGCGAGCGTGCGCGCCTCGCCGCAGGGCGCCGCCCTGGAATTGACGCCGGCCGAAGTGGCGGCGCTGATGTTCGACCGCAGCGAGTCCAACTACTTCGCTGTCTATACCGCCGACGGGAAACGGGTCGGCGCGCATGGCGGGCTGGAGCTGCCGTTCCTGCCGGCCGGCGGCAGCCACCAGTTCAACACCGTTTCACTGTCGGGACGCGAGCTGCGCACCGTCGCCCTGCACCGCAGCCAGCCGGCCGAGTTCACCGTCGTGATGGCGCAGACCACCTCCAGCCGCAGCCGGCTGCTGCGCCGCATGCTGGCCTATTCCGCCGTGCCGCAAGTGCTGCTGCTGGTGTTCCTGGCCTGGCAGTTGCGGCGCGTGATCCAGCGCGACCTCGAACCGTTGGCGCAGCTGCAGCAGGCCGTGGACCAGCGCGATGCCAGCGACCTGACCCCGGTGCCCGAGGCGATCACCCGCGACGCCAGCACGCAGGATGTCGAGCGGCTGGGGACGGCCCTGAACTCGATGTTGTCGCGGCTGGCGCAGAGCATCGCGGCCCAGCGCGAATTCGCCGGCAACGTGGCGCACGAACTGCGCACGCCGCTGGCCGGCATCCGGGCCCAGGCCGGCTATGCGCTGGCCCAAGCCGATCCGGCGATCTGGCGCGAGCAGCTGCTGGGCATCGCCCAGGGCGAGCAGCGCGCCAGCCACCTGGTCAACCAGTTGCTGGCGCTGGCACGCGCCGACGAAGGCACGGCCAGCGTGCAGCTGCGGGAAGTGGACCTGAGCCAGCTGGTGCGCGCCGTGCTGTTGCGTTTCCTGCCCAAGGCCGATGCCACCGGCGTGGACCTGGGCGGTGAGGGGCTGGAGCAGCCGGTGCTGGTGCGGGGCGATGCGGCCCTGCTCGAAGGCATCCTGGGCAACCTGCTGGACAACGCCTTGCGCTACGGCGCCAGCGACGGGCCGCGCGTGACGGTGGAGATCAGCCGGGAAGGCGGTGACGTGCTGCTGACAGTGACCGATAACGGACCCGGCCTGAACCCGCAGGATCAGGCCAAGCTGGGCCAGCGCTGGGCGCAAGGCCCGGCCGGCCAGCGGCTGGGCGAAGGGGCCGGGCTGGGGCTGGCGATCGTCGGTCGTTATGCCGACCTGCTGGGCGCCGCCTTCAGCCTCGAGCCGGCAGCCGGCGGCGGATTGCGCGCGGCGCTGCGCCTGCCGGCGCTCCCGCTTCAGGCCAGCGCCGGATAGTCGGTGTAGCCGTGGGCGCCGCCGCCATAGAAGGTGGCCTTGTCCGGCGTGTTCATCGGCGCGTCCTGGCCCAGGCGCTGCACCAGGTCCGGATTGGCGATGTAGGGCCGGCCGAACGCGACCAGGTCGGCGCCGTCGGCCAGCGCCTGCTCGGCCAGCTTGCGGTCGTAGCCGTTGTTGACCATCCATGCGGCCTTGCCGCCGGCGTCGCGGTACACCTTGCGCAGCGCCTGGTAATCGAACGGCCGGTCGGCGATGGTGCGCGGACCGCCGGTGGCGCCTTCGATCACATGGATGTAGGCCAGCTTGAGCGGCGCCAGCTGGCGGATGAGGTACTCGAACAGGGCCTGCGAGTCGTCGTCCTGGATGTCGTTGGCGGGCGTGACGGGCGAGATGCGCAGGCCGGTGCGGCCGCCGCCGACTTCCTCCGCGACGGCGCGCATCACCTCGAGCAGAAGGCGCGCGCGGTTCTCGATCGAGCCGCCGTAATCGTCGGTGCGCTTGTTGGCGCCGGTCTTGAGGAACTGGTCCAGCAGGTAGCCGTTGGCGCCATGCACCTCGACGCCGTCGAAGCCGGCGGTGCTCACCGCATGGCGCGCGGCGTGGCGGAAGTCGTGGACGATGCCGGGCAGCTCGGAAGCGTCGAGCGCGCGCGGCTCGGAGGTGTCCACGAAGCTGCCGACGCCATCCTTGATCAGGTAGGTCTTGGTTTTGGCGGTGATCGCGGATGGCGCGACCGGCTTCTGGCCATCGGGCTGCAGGTCGACGTGCGAGACGCGGCCCACGTGCCAGAGCTGGACCACGATGCGGCCGCCCTTGCCGTGGACGGCGTCGGTGACGCGCTTCCAGCCATCGAGCTGCTCGGTGCCGTACAGGCCCGGCACGTCGGCGTAGCCCTGGCCTTGCGCGCTGATGGCGGTGGCTTCGGTGATCAGCAGGCCGGCACTGGCGCGCTGCGTGTAGTACTGCGCCATCAGCGGGGTGGGCACGGCGCCAGGGGCGCGGTTGCGCGTCAGCGGCGCCATCACGATGCGGTTGGGCAGGTGCAGGTCGCCGACGCGGACGGGATCGAACAAGGTAGGCATGGCAGGCGTTTTCTTTGCGGTTGTTGAAAGCAGCAGCCAGCGTAATGGGTTCGCAAAAGCCTTGCCGCCACACGCGGCGCGCTTTTGTGCATGGCAACCAAGGCGCAGCTGCGTTCTGCTCGCGCCACTTCGGACGCACGGCTGTCGTGCTGGCGCGCTTACTTGAGGCCTTCGGCCTTCATCGCTTCCTGCACCGCCGGCCGGGCGGCGACCCGTTCGCGATAGGCGACCAGGTTGGGGTAGGGCGTGAGATCGATGTTCATCGGCTTGGCCCAGTTGGTGACGGTGAACAGATAGCCGTCGGCGACGCTGAAGTTCTCGCCCATCAGGTACTGCTTGTCCTTGAGTTCGCCGTCGATCCACTGGAAGCGCGAAGCCAGCTTGTCGCGCTGCATCTTCTTGACGTCTTCCGGGATCGCGGGGTTGAACAGCGGCGAGAACTGCTTGTGCACCTCGGTGCCGATGAAGGTCAGCCATTCCTGCAGGCGGTAGCGCGGCAGTGTGCCGTTGGCCGGCGCCAGGTTCTTTGCTGGTGCCTGGTCGGCGATGTATTGCACGATGGCCGGGCCTTCGCGCAGGCGGGTGCCGTCGTCGAGTTCCAGCATCGGCACGTAGCCCAGCGGGTTGATCCCGTAGTAATCCGTGCCGTCCTGCAGCTTGTGGCTCTTGGTGCTGGCCAGCACCGGTTCGAAGGCCAGGCCCGCTTCGCGCAGCGCGATGTGCGGCGACAGAGAACAGGCGCCTGGGGAGTAATACAGCTTCATGGTGGTTCCTTCTTGCTTGTGTGGGTGGGACGCACGCCATGCTAGCGGCTGGCCGCTTTTCCTGCAGGGCGGCGTGGGATCCGATTGGCGACAATGGGGCATGTCGCGCTGGCTCAAGGTCGTGTCTTTGGGGTTGAGCCTGGCTGTGCTGGCCGCAGCCGGGGTGGTCGTGGCGCTGCAATATTGGGTTTCCAGCAACGACTTCCGCGGCCGCATCGAACGCGAAGCGTCGGCCGCCCTCGGGGCGCCGGTGCGCGTGCGGGGCGTGGCGGTCGACCTGTGGCCGCTGCCCTCGGTGGCGCTGGAGGGCGTCGCCATCGGCAGCCGCCCGCCGCTGACGCTGGAGCGGGTCGAGGCCCGACCGGTCTGGGCGGCATTGCTGCGCGGGCGGCTTGAAGTGGCGACGCTGGTGGTACGCCAGGCGGTGGTGCCGCAGCAGGCGGTGGCGCTGGTGAGCGCTGCGATGCTGCGCAAACGCGAACGCAGTGCGGCCCCGGCGCCGGCTGCAGGCAGTGAGCGGCAGACATGGTGGCCGCGGCGGGCCAGGCTCGACAAGCTCAGCTGGGTGGATGCCCACGGCGGCACCACCACGGTCGATGCGCTGATCGCGATGGACGAGGACGGCTTGCCGGCAACCGCGTCGGTCAAGGTGCTGCGCGGCCGACTGGCGGGCGCTTCTGCCAGCCTCGAGCGCGAGGGCCGGGCGTGGCAGCTGAGGGCCGACGTGGGCGGCGGCAAGCTGGCCGGCAAGCTCACGCTGCAGGCGGGGCCGGCGCAGCTGCTGCAAGGCAGCCTGAGCACCACCAACGTCGAGGTCGCCGCGCTCACGGCACCCAGCCGCCCGCTCAGCGGCCGCCTCGACGCCACCACCACGCTCCGCGCGCCGCTGCAGGACATGGGCAAGCTGAGCGAGACACTGCAGACGCAGACCCAGTTCACCGTGCGCAATGCGGTGGTGCACGGCATCGATTTGCGGCAGGCGGTGCGGACCGTGGGTCTCAGCCGCGGCGGCAGCACCGCGCTGGACGTTCTCACCGGCAGGCTCTCGACGCAGGGCACAACCTGGCACCTGACCCAGTTGGCGGCGAGCGCCGGCAATCTCTCGGCCAGCGGCCAGGTGGCGATGGCGGCCGACAAGAGCCTCAGCGGCCGGATCGACGTCGATCTCGCGGCAGCGGCCACCGGCAGCGCGATCGGCGTGCCGCTGGTGGTCGGCGGAACGGTGGACAATCCCAGCGTCACGCTGAGCCGGGGCGCTCTGATCGGTGCGGCCATCGGCACGGCCGTGATGCCGGGCGTGGGAACCGGCGCCGGCGCCAAGCTCGGCGACCGGCTGGGCCAGGGGCTGCGCGGGTTGTTCGGCAAGTAAGCCCGGGCTTGGGGACCTGTCCTACAGCCGGCGGCGACCGCTGCTGATGCCTTGCAGACGGACCGGGACTACCCTTGGCGGATGCATCTTTCCACTGTCGAGACCGTCCTCGAATACGAGATCACGGCACCCACCCATTTCTGCTTCAACATCGAGGCGGCGCACTGGCCGACCCAGAACATCATCAGCGAGCGGCTGGCCGTGTCCTCCGGCGTGTCGGTCCACAGCTTCACCGACCCGGGCAGCGGCAACCGGTTCTTCCGCTTCGATGCCTCGCCCGGCCCGCTGATCGTCGACTACAAGGCCGATGTCGAGGTGTTCAGCGAGAACATCGACGAGCACCTGCAGGAAACGCCGGTCAGCCAGGTGCCCGACGCGATCTTCCACTACCTGATGCCGACCCGCTATTGCGAATCGGACCTGCTGGGCGCCACCGCGCAGCAGCTGTTTGGTCGGGAGCAGCCCGGCATCTCTCGCATCCGCAAGGTGATCCGCTGGATCCACGAGAACATCGACTACCGGCCAGGCAGCAGCACCTCGACGACGACGGCGCAGGAGGTGTTCAACCAGCGCTGCGGGGTCTGCCGCGACTTCGCGCACCTGGGCATCGCCTTCTGCCGAGCGCTGAACATTCCGGCACGGCTGGTGGTGGGCTACGTCTGGTTCGACGAGCCGCCGCAGGACTTCCATGCCATCTTCGAAGCATGGATCGGTGGCCGTTGGGTGCTGTTCGACCCTAGCGGCATGGCTCCGGTCGACCGTGTGGTGCGCATCGGCACCGGGCGCGATGCCAAGGACGTGGCCTTCAGCACCATCTTCGGCAGCCTCAACATGACGCGCAAGGAAGTGAACGTGCTGGAGCACGACCCGCGCGGCCGGATGCCCAGCGGCGAGCCGGCGCTGGAGCTGGCGGCCAGCGCTGCGGCCACCGCCGGCGCTTAGGCCTGGTAGCCGGCGTCCGCCTTGCCCAGGCGCCGCAGCAGAGAGGGCCAGACGAACGCGCCGCCCAGGCCGCCGGTCTGCACCTTCATCGCCTGGGCCACGCCCTTGACGATCAACGGGTTGACCTCGATCAGCTCACCACCCGCCTGGGCATCGATCTGGATCCGGCAGGCGTTCTCGAAGGTGTACATCGACAGGAACGCATCGGCGATGGTCTTGCCGACGGTCAGCAGGCCGTGATTGCGCAGCACCAGGAAGTTGGCCGTGCCGAGGTCGGCTTGCAGCCGCGGCTTCTCTTCGTCGCGGAAGGCCACGCCCTCGTAGTCGTGGTACGCCAGCGAGGCGAGGATGAAGGTGGACTGCTGCGAGATCGGCAGGATGCCGCCCTTTTGCGCGCTGACGGCGACCCCGGCCCGCGTGTGCGTGTGCAACACGCAGGTGATGTCCTCGCGCGCTTCGTGCACCGCGCTATGGATCACGAAGCCGGCCGGATTGACCGGGAACGGCGAGTCGATGATCTTGTTGCACTGCTGGTCGACCTTGACCAGCGAGGAGGCCGTGATCTCGTCGAACATCAGCCCGTACGGGTTGATCAGGAAGTGGTGTTCTGGCCCGGGGATGCGCGCAGTGATGTGGGTGAACACCAGGTCGCTCCAGCCGTACATCGCCACCAGCCGGTAGCAGGCGGCGAGGTCCACACGCAGCTGCCATTCTTCGGCGCTGACAACCTGTTTGAGGGATGCGATTTCCATGAGGGTCTCCTGAGGCCGGGGACCATTGTGGCGCCCGCTATGCGGGCCGGGTGTCGCGCTCGAGTCGCCCCAGGAACAGCATGGCTGCCTGGCGGTTGTCGCCGCACATTTCGGTGGAGGGCTGCAGGCCGGAACACACAACGGGCCGCTCGGGGCGGCCGAAGATCCTGCAGC
Organism: Burkholderiales bacterium; assembly: GCA_038244915.1. Classification (GTDB taxonomy): domain Bacteria; phylum Pseudomonadota; class Gammaproteobacteria; order Burkholderiales; family Burkholderiaceae_C; genus Ramlibacter. The sequence goes on from JBBRSZ010000046.1 coordinate 9,178, forward strand.
CGTGCTCCGCGTCGAGCTGGATGCAGCGCACGCCGGCCGGCTTGCCCTCGGGCATGCCGGGGATCGGCGAGCTGATGGATGGGGCGGTGCAGCAGGCGCCGCAGCCCGGACGGCAGTTCATTTGCTACAGAAGCAAGAGCAAACTATTCAACCTGCAAGCGGGTTGCAGCCCAGAGAACCTGGTCGATGACAGTCTGCACGTGGCGCCTCGCCGGCTCACTGACCAGCGCGCCCTGGTCGTCGAAGGCGTCGCTGGCGTGTGCCAGCGCGAAGTTCACCGGCGCCAGCCAGCATTGCAGGTTCAGCAGCAGCGGCCCGAGGTGGCTTTGCGACCGGAGTCCGCCCAGCGCGCCAGGCGACGCGCTGAGCAAACCCACCACCTTGCCGCGCGAGGACTTGAAGCCGTCGGCCCAGGCCGGGTCGTGCTTGACCGGGCTGGAGATCCAGTCGAGCGTGTTCTTCAGGAGCGCAGGGTAACTGGCGTTGTACTCCGGCGTGCAGATGATCCAGGCCGGGTGCTCCCAGGCGAGTTGCTTGAGCTTCATGACGTCGGCCGGCGTGCCGCGCGCTTCCAGGTCGGCGTTGTACATCGGCACGTCGAAGTCCGCGAGTTCGATGTGCGTGACCTCGGCGCCGCTGGTCCTGGCCATGTCGGCTGTGACGCGCGCGAGGCGGCGGTTGAATGACTTTTCGCGGGTGCTGCCGGCGAAGACCAGGAGTTTCATCGCTGCGATTTCATCACAAGGCGGCGCAACATTCCTGCGAAAGGGGAGTCGCCGCTTGACCGCGGCAGCAAACGAACCGCGCCGGTAAAATCACCGCTTTCCCTCGGGGCGCCCGCCCCACTGCGCTGAAGGCGCCACCCCATGCTGTATCCAGAAGAATTCGACGTGATCGTGGTCGGCGGCGGCCATGCCGGCACCGAGGCCGCGCTCGCGGCCGCGCGGATGGGTTGCAAGACCTTGCTGCTGAGCCACAACATCGAGACGCTCGGGCAGATGAGCTGCAACCCCTCGATCGGCGGCATCGGCAAGGGCCACCTGGTCAAGGAAGTGGACGCGCTGGGCGGCGCGATGGCGATCGCCACCGATGAGGCCGGCATCCAATTCCGCATCCTCAACTCCAGCAAGGGACCCGCCGTGCGCGCCACACGGGCCCAGGCCGACCGCATTCTCTACAAGGCGGCGATCCGCCGGCGGCTGGAGAACCAGCCCAACCTTACGCTGTTCCAGCAGGCCGTCGACGACTTGATGGTGGAGGGCGATCGGGTTGTCGGCGCCGTCACGCAGGTCGGCATCCGTTTCCGCTCGCGCACCGTTGTGTTGACCGCTGGCACCTTCCTGGACGGCAAGATCCATGTCGGCCTGAACAACTATTCGGCCGGCCGCGCCGGCGACCCGCCGGCGATTTCGCTGTCGGCCAGGCTCAAGGAATTGAAGCTGCCGCAGGGCCGCCTCAAGACGGGAACACCGCCGCGACTGGACGGCCGGACCATCGATTTCTCGAAGTGCGAGGAGCAGCCGGGCGACCTCGATCCGGTGCCGGTGTTCAGCTTCATGGGCAACGCAGCCATGCATCCGGCCCAGGTGCCGTGCTGGATTACCCACACCAACGAGCGCACCCACGAGATCATCCGCTCCGGCTTCGACCGCAGCCCGATGTTCACCGGCAAGATCGAGGGCGTCGGCCCGCGCTACTGCCCGAGCGTCGAAGACAAGATCAACCGTTTCGCCGACAAGGACAGCCACCAGATCTTCTTGGAGCCAGAAGGCCTGACCACCAACGAGATCTATCCCAACGGCATCTCGACCAGCCTGCCGTTCGACATCCAGTACCAACTGGTGCGCTCGATGGCCGGCTTGGAAAACGCCCACATCCTGCGGCCCGGCTACGCCATCGAGTACGACTACTTCGATCCGCGGGCGCTCAAGAGCAGCTTCGAGACGCGCTCGATCGGCGGCCTGTTCTTCGCCGGCCAGATCAACGGCACCACCGGCTACGAGGAGGCGGCGGCCCAGGGCCTGTTCGCCGGCATCAACGCGGCCCTGCAGTGCCGGGGCCGGGACGCCTGGCTGCCCGGCCGCGACGAGGCCTACCTTGGCGTGCTGGTCGACGACTTGATCACCAAGGGCGTGACCGAGCCGTACCGGATGTTCACCAGCCGAGCCGAGTTCCGGCTGCAACTGCGCGAGGACAACGCCGACATGCGGCTGACCGAGCAGGGGCGGGATCTGGGGCTGGTGGACGATGCACGGTGGGCGGCGTTCAACCGCAAGCGGGACGCTGTTTCACGTGAAACAGAACGGCTCAAGTCGACCTGGGTCAACCCACGCAACCTGCCGGCGTCCGAATCGGAACGTGTGCTGGGCAAGTCCATCGACCACGAATACAACCTCGGCGACCTGCTGCGTCGGCCCGACGTGAGCTATGCGGCACTGATGTCGCTGGATGGGGGAAGGTACGCGAGCGCCGACGTTTCACGTGAAACACTGGGTGAGCTGTGGGAGCCGGTGGTGGAGCAGATCGAGATCGCCGCCAAGTACTCCGGCTACATCGACCGGCAAAAGGACGAAGTGCTGCGCTCGGCCCAGTACGAACACCTCAAGCTGCCGGCCGACTTCGATTACCTGCAAGTGCCGGCCTTGTCGTTCGAGGTCCGGCAGAAGCTCGACAAGCACAAGCCGGAAACGCTGGGCCTGGCATCCCGCATCTCCGGCGTGACGCCGGCGGCGATCTCGCTGCTGCTGGTCCACTTGAAGAAAAGCCGGATCAAGGGCTTCGCCGTCCCGGCCAAGTCCGAGGACGAAGCGGCGGCATGAGGCGCATGGCCGCTCCGAAGGCGCATCGCGCCACAGCTCGTCGAGCGCAGGTTTCAGAATGAGCCATCCGCTGGAACCCGGCCTGCGGCAGGGCCTGTCCGCGCTCGGGCTGAGCCTGGACGAAGCGCAGGTCGGCAAGCTGCTGCAATACCTGGACCTGCTGCAGAAGTGGAACAAGGTCTACAACCTGACCGCGGTCAGGGATCCGGCCGAGATGCTGACCCATCATCTGCTCGACAGCCTGGCGGTGGTCGGCCCGCTGCTGGTGCTGACGGGCGAGGGCGCCTTCAGCCTGCTCGACGTCGGATCGGGCGCTGGCCTGCCGGGAGTGGTGATCGCCATTTGCTGTCCGCAGGTTCGCGTCGATTGCGTGGACACCGTCGCCAAGAAGGCGGCGTTCATCCAGCAAGTGGCGGCGACGCTGCAGTTGCCGAACTTGCGTGGCTTGCACGCCCGGGTGGAAAGCCTGTCCATGCCTTATGACGTGATCACCTCGCGCGCCTTCGCTTCGCTAGCCGATTTCGTCAGCTGGTCGTCCGCCGCACTGGCGCCTGCCGGCGTCTGGATGGCTATGAAGGGCAAGTCTCCAGGCCAGGAAATCGAGGCACTGCCGCCATCCGTCACCGTGTTCCACGTGGAACAGTTGACGGTCCCGGGACTGGGTGCCGAACGCTGCCTCATCTGGCTGCGCCGCGCCGCCGGCGTAACGTAAACTCAGCCTTCAGAATTCGGCGTCCATCCCGGGGGATCACATGTTCGGCGTAGCAGACTACGGCGCTTTCGTCGCCGCAATCATCATCTTTCTCGCGATCCCCGGACCCGGCAACCTGGCGTTGATCACCTCGACCGGCAAGGGCGGAATCGCTGGCGGCTTGGGCGCCACACTCGGTGTGATCGCCGGCGACCAGGTCCTCATGTGGCTGGCGGTTGCCGGCGTCGCCGCGTTGCTCAGCGCTTACCCGGCCGCCTTCCACGCCGTCCAATGGATGGGCGCGGCCTACCTGGCGTGGCTCGGGTTGCGGATGCTGCTGGCCAAGCCCGGCAGCCGGCCGGTGCTCAACATTCAGCCGCGCCACTATTTCAAGCAGGCCGCGCTGATCACCTTGCTCAACCCCAAGGCGATCGTGTTCTACATGGCGTTCTTCCCGCTGTTCGTCGACCCGGCCCGGCACCAGGGCATGCTGACCTTCGGGGTGATGGCGGCCACCATCGCCACGCTCACCTTCGCCTATGGCCTGACGGTCGTGCTGCTGACGCACCACCTGGCCGAGCGGATGCGGGCCAATCCCCTGATCGGCCGGGTGCTCGAGAAACTGGCGGGCGTGTTCCTGCTGGGCTTCGGCGTCAAACTGGCGATGAGCAAGTGAGCGCCGCCGCGGCCATTTCGGCATCCGCCGGCGCGAAAGTATTCTGTGTCGCCAACCAGAAGGGCGGGGTGGGCAAGACCACCACCACCGTCAACCTGGCGGCGGGCCTGGCCAGGGTCGGCCAGCGCGTCCTGATGATCGACCTCGATCCCCAGGGCAATGCGACCATGGGCTCGGGCGTGGACAAGCGCAAGCTCAAGCTCACGATCTATGACGTGCTGCTGGAGTCGGCGTCGATCGCCGAAGCCAAGGTGCGCAGCGAGAAGTGCGGCTTCGACGTGCTGGGCGCCAACCGCGAACTGGCCGGCGCCGAAGTGGAACTGGTCCAACTCGAGCACCGGGACCAGCGGCTCAAGCTGGCCATCGCCGCGGTGGCGAGCGACTACGACTTCGTCCTGATCGACTGTCCGCCGTCGCTGTCGATGCTGACGCTCAACGGTTTGTGCTCGGCCCACGGCGTGATCGTGCCGATGCAGTGCGAGTACTTCGCGCTCGAGGGCCTGACGGACCTGGTCAACACCATCAAGCAGGTTCACGCCAACATGAACAAGGACCTGCAGATCATCGGCCTGCTGCGGGTGATGTTCGACCCGCGCATCACGCTGCAGCAGCAGGTGTCCGACCAGCTCAAGGCGCACTTCGGCGACAAGGTCTTCAACACCGTCATCCCGCGCAACGTGCGGCTGGCCGAAGCGCCGAGTTATGGCCTGCCGGGCGTGGTGTTCGATCCGGCGGCGCGCGGCAGCGTGGCCTATGTCGATTTCGCGCAGGAGATGGTGGAGCGCATCCGCAAGATGTGACGCGCTTGGCAGTGGCGGGCTTGAAAGGCTTGCTGGGTTTAACTTTGACGCTATTAAAACAAGAGCAATGAAGCCGTCCAACGTCCTTCTCCTGCCCGGCTGGGAAAACAGCGGGCCGCTGCACTGGCAAAGCCTGTGGGAGCAGCGCCATGGCTACGTGCGGGTCGAGCAGCACGACTGGATGAAGCCCTTGCGCGGCGACTGGGTGGCGCGGCTGGAAGAGGTGGTCCTGACCTGCGACGAGCCGGCGGTGCTGGTCGCGCACAGCCTGGGCTGCATGCTCACCGCGGCGTGGGCCGCGCATTCGAAGAACACGCACCGGGTCAAGGCGGCGCTGCTGGTGGCGCCCGGCGACGTCGAGCGGCCGGACATCCGCGAGCAGCTTGCCAGCTGGTCGCCGATCGAGCTGCGGACCCTGCCGTTTCCCAGCGTGCTGCTGGCCAGCCGCGACGACCCGTATTGCGAATTCGAACGGGCCCGCCTGTTCGGCTACGCCTGGGGCTCGCAGTTCATGGACTACGGACCCTGCGGCCACATCAACGCCGACTCGGGGCTGGCCAGCTGGCCGGAAGGCCATGTGCTGCTGCAGGACCTGATGAAAGACTGAGGAAAACAAAGATGGTCACCAAGAAACCCAAGGGACTGGGCCGCGGCCTGGAAGCGCTGCTCGGACCGAGAGCGCCGGAAGACGGGGAAGTCGAGCACGGCGCCACGCCCGGTTCGCCGTCGTCGTTGCCGCTTTCCGAGATGGTGCCGGGCATGTACCAGCCGCGCACCCGGATGGACGAAGGCGCGCTGTACGAGCTGGCCGAATCGATCAAGGCGCAGGGCATCATGCAGCCGGTTCTTGTCCGTCGCCTGACCGAGGGCGAGAACGCCGGCAAGTACGAAATCATCGCCGGCGAGCGGCGCTTCCGCGCGGCCAGGCTGGCCGGCCTGTCCAGCGTGCCGGTGCTGGTGCGCGACGTGCCCAACGAAGCGGCAGCGGCGATGTCGCTGATCGAGAACATCCAGCGCGAAGACCTCAACCCGCTGGAAGAGGCCCATGGCCTGCAGCGGCTGGTGAAGGAATTCGGCCTCACGCACGAACAGGCGGCACAGGCGGTGGGCCGCTCGCGCAGCGCCGCCACCAACCTGCTGCGGCTGCTCAATCTGACCGACCCGGTGCAGACCATGCTGATGGCCGGTGACATCGACATGGGCCATGCGCGCGCGCTGCTCGGGCTCGAGCGCGCTTCGCAGATCACGGCGGCCAACCAGATCGCCGCGAAGAAGATGTCGGTGCGCGAGGCCGAGGCGCTGGTCAAGAAACTCGGCGCCGAATTCAACCTGGTCTCGCCCAAGCCCAAGAAGGAAAAGTCGCGCGACCTGCGGCGCGTCGAGGAGGAACTGTCCGATCTGCTGACGGCGCAGGTCGACGTTCGCGTCAAGAAGCGCGTCAAGCGCCATGGCCGCACCGAGGAGATGGGCGAGCTGGCGATCCAGTTCGGCTCGCTCGACGAGTTGAACGGGCTGATCGACCGGCTGCGCGGCTGACCGGCGATCAGTCCGGCTGCGCCGCCGCGCGCATCTGCTGCTCGAAGTGCGCCGCCGCCGGCGACAGCGGGCGGCGGCGCCGGGTGATCAGGTGGATCGAAGGCACCCGCAGCGGCAGCTCCAGTGGCAGCACCTGCAGCACGCCGAGCCTGGCATAGTGGCCGGCCAGCGATGCGGGCATCACCGCCGCCATGTCGGAGATTTCCAGCAAGGCCGTGGTGACGATGGTCGAGGCCGACTCGGTGATGTCCAAACGCGCGTGGATGCCGGCCTCGCGCAGCGCCGACTCGAAGCGGCTGCGTTGCGGCGAGCCGGGCGGCTGCAGGACCCAGGGCCACTGCACCAGGTCGCGCAAACTCACCGCAGCGGCCTGCAGCAGCGGGTGGCCAGCCCGCAGCACCACCACCTGCGCCTCGCCCAGCAGCGGCAGGCTGTCGAACTCGTCGTCGTGGCTGCCCTCGGTCAGCCGGCCCAGCACCAGGTCGACTTCGCCGCGTCCCAGTTGCGCCAGCATCACGTCGCTGGTGTCCACCACCACCGCCACCGCCACCCGCGGATGCAGCTGCTTGTAGCGCACCAGGGCCGGCGCCAGCAGGCCGGGGACAGCGCCCGGCACGCTGCCCACCCGCAGCGTGCCGCGCAGGCCGGAGCGCAGCGCCCGCATCTCGTCGCGGGCGAAGCCGAAGTCGCTGAGCAGCTGGCCGGCATAGCGGATCAGCACCGCGCCGGCGGCGGTCGGCTCCATGCCGCGCGCCAGCCGGGTGAACAGGGTCACGCCCAGCACCTCTTCCAGTTGCTGCAGCAGCTTGGTGGCCGCCGGCTGGCTGATCGCCATCGCGGTGGCGGCGCGGCCCAGGTTGCGCTCGGCCCCCAGCTGCGCCAGCAGCACCAGCTGGCGGGTCTTGAGCCGCATCAGCAAAGCCGGGTCGGCGACCCGGGGACGAGGACGAGCCATATTCATATTGGCATCGATCCTTCATCAATTCATATTGGAAAGGAATGAGAAAGACCCTTACCCTGCGCCAGAGCCGGTCGCCGAACCGGTCACCCACAGGAGACAAAGTCATGACACGGATGCATTTTCGCCGTCGCCTCGTCCCGGTACTGGCCGGCCTCGTCCTCGCCGCGCCGCTCTACGCGCCGGCACAGACGGCAGCGGACAAGCCGATCCGCATCATGGTGGGCGCCTCGCCGGGCGGCGGCACCGACATCCTGGCCCGGATGCTGGCCGACAAGTTCGCGCCCAGCCTGAAGCAGTCGGTGCTGGTGGAAAACCGCCCCGGTGCCTCCAACACCATCGCCGCCGACATCACTGCGCATGCCACACCCGACGGCAGCACGCTGCTGCTGGCCACCAACACCGGCCAGGCGGTGGCGCCGCACCTGCTCAAGCTCAAATACGACCCGTTGAAGGACCTGCAGCCGATCGGCCTGGTGGCGGTGATGCCCAACGTGCTGGTCGTCTCCACCAGCACGCCGTACCGCAACGTGAAGGAGCTGCTGGCCGCGATGGCCGACAAGCCGGGCAGCTTCAAGTACGCCTCATCCGGTGTCGGCAGCACCCAGCACGTGGGCGGCGAGGCCTTCGGCCTGATCACCGGCACCAGGTCCATCCACATTCCTTACAAGGGCAGCTCGCAGGCCCACATCGACCTGATCTCCGGCGAAGTGAGCATGATGTTCGACAGCGCCTCGTCGGCCATGTCGCAGATCAAGGCCGGCAAGCTGCGGCCGCTGGCGGTGGCGGCGGACAAGCGTGCGGCCGAATTGCCGGACGTGCCGACCCTGAGCGAGCAGGGCGTGCGCGGCGCCGACGTGCAGACCTGGTACGGCCTGTACGCCACCGGCGGCACGCCGCGTGCCACCGTGGATCGGCTGGCCGCTGAACTGGCGCGGGTGCTGAAGCTGCCCGATGTGCAGGCCCGCATCAAGGGGCTGGGCGGCGAGATCAGCATCCTGCCGGTGGAGCAGTTCGCCGACATGAACCGCGCCGAATACGAGCGCTACGGCAAGCTGGTGCGCGACGCCGGCATCAAGGCGGAGTGAGCATGACGACCATGACGACAACCAGGCCCTGCATCACCGTTCTGCTCGGCGACCCGAGCGGTGTCGGGCCGGAGATGGCGGTCAAGCTGCTGGCCCGCGCGGCCAACTGCGAGGCGGCGGACGTGCTGCTGATCGCCGACCCGGCGGTGCTGGCCTCGGGCCCGCAGATCGCCGGCCAGCGGCTCGACCCGCTGACCGTGGACCGGCTGGAAGACGTGCGCTTCGAGCCCGGCCGCATCACGCTGCTGGCATGCGACTTCCTGCAGGGGCGGCCGCTGGCGCTGGGCGAATCGAACGAGGTCTCGGGTCGCGCCAGCATGCTGGCGCTGGAACTGGCGACCGAGGCGGTGCAACGCGGCATTGCCGACGCCATCGTGTTCGCGCCGCTGAACAAGCATTCGCTGCGCCTGGGCGGCCTGACCCACGAAGACGAACTGCGCTACTTTCAGGAGCGCTTCGAGGTGCCTGGGTTCGTCTGCGAATTCAACATCACGCGCGAGCTGTGGACCTCGCGCGTCACATCGCACGTGCCGATCCATGAGGTGGCGGCGCTGATCACGCGCGAGGGCGTGCGTGACGCCGTGCACATCCTCGAGGCCGCGTTGCGCCACGCTGGCATCGCCCGGCCGCGCATCGCCGTCTCGGGCCTCAATCCGCATGCCGGCGACGGCGGCTCGATCGGAATGGAGGAAATCGAGATCATCGGCCCGGCGGTGGAGCAACTCAAGGCCGATGGCATCGATGCGCGCGGCCCCTTCTCCCCCGACACGGTGTTCATCGGCGCGCGCCGCGGCGACGTCGATGCGGTGGTCTCGATGTACCACGACCAGGGCCAGATCGCGATGAAGCTGCTGGGGTTCGAGCAGGGCGTGACGCTGCACGGCGGGCTGCCGATCCCGGTGGCGACTTCCGCCTCCGGCAGTGCCTTCGACATCGCTGGCCAGGGCCTTGCCCGGGTGGAAGGCCTGCAGCATGCCTTTGACCTGTGCGTGCGGATGGCGGCGCGGCGGCCGGCCGCCGTTGCGGCCTAGAGCGAGAAGATCTTCCCCGGGTTCATGATGTTCTTCGGGTCGAGCGCGCGCTTGATGGTGCGCATCATCTCGACCGCGCCGGCGCCGGCCTCGGTCACCAGGAAGTCCATCTTGTGCAGGCCGACGCCGTGCTCGCCGGTGCAGGTGCCTTCCAGCCGCAGGGCGCGCGTGACCAGGTCGTGATTGAGCTTCTCGGCGGTGACGCGTTCTTCCGGCTTGGCCGGATCGAGCAGGTAGCCGAAGTGGAAGTTGCCGTCGCCGACGTGGCCGACCAGGAAGTACGGGATGCCGCTCGCATCGGCTTCCGCCACCGAATCCAGCAGGCAGTCGGCCAGCCTGGAGATCGGCACGCAGGTGTCGGTGGAGATCACGCGGCAGCCGGGCTTGGACTGCACGGCGGCGAAGTAGGCGTTGTGGCGGGCGGTCCACAGCCGGGTGCGTTCTTCCGGCGTGCTGGCCCATTCGAAGGCCTTGCCGCCATGGTCGGAGGCGATTTCCTGCACCAGCTCGGCCTGCTCCTTCACGCCCGTCGGGGAGCCGTGGAATTCCATCAGCAGCATCGGTTCTTCGCGCAGGCCCAGCTTGCTGTGGGCGTTGACCATGCGCACCGTGTTGTGGTCGATCAGCTCGACCCGCGCGATCGGCACGCCGAGCTGGATCACCTGGATGGTGGTGCGCACGGCCGCCTCGATGCTGGGGAAGGAGCAGATCGCAGCCGAGATCGCTTCGGGCAGCGGATAGAGCTTGACGGTGACCTCGGTGATCACGCCCAGCGTGCCTTCGCTGCCCACCATCAGGCGCGTTAGGTCGTAGCCGGCGCTGGACTTCTTGGCTCGCGTCCCGGTGCGGATCACCTCGCCCGAGGCGGTCACCACCTCGAGGCCGAGCACGTTCTCGCGCATCGTGCCGTACCGCACCGCATTCGTCCCGCTGGCGCGGGTGGCGCTCATGCCGCCGATGGAGGCGTCGGCGCCCGGATCGATGGGGAAGAACAGGCCGGTGCTCTTGACGGCTTCATTGAGCTGCTTGCGTGTCACGCCCGGCTGCACCGTCACCGTCAGGTCGTCGGCGTTGATCGACAGCACCCTGTTCATCCGGCTGACGTCGATGCTGATGCCGCCTTGCACGGCCAGCAGATGGCCCTCGAGCGAGGAGCCGATGCCGAACGGGATCACCGGCACGCTGTACTGGCTGGCCAGCTTGACCGCGTCCGAGACGTCCTGCGTGCTCTCGGCGAACACCACGGCGGCCGGCGGCGGCGCTTCGAACGACGATTCGTCGCGGCCATGCTGCTCGCGCACCACCAGGGCGGTGGAGCAGTTGCCGGCAAAGCGCGCCTTCAGCGCGTCGATCAGCGCGACAGGAACGTCGCGCTGGTTGATTTCAGGGACGAGGTGGGACAGGGCGGTGGGCGCGTTCATGCTGGTCTCCGTCAGGGCCTGCAAGTTTACGCCCGCCTCCGGGGCCGCGCTGTCGGGAGCGGCCGCGCGGCCTACTTTGCCGGCCGGTCGAACTCCTCGGGTGACAGCATGCCGTCCTTGTCGGTGTCCAGCGCGTCGAAGTTGCGCGGGAGGGAGCCAGCGGCAGCGCCAGCGCCAGCTTCCTGGCGCGAAATGCTGCCGTTGCCGTCGGCATCGAGCTTGCGGAACGTGTCGGAAGGCTTCGCGCTGGCGGTCGCGCCTGGAGCGGGCCCCGGGCCGACGGAGAACTGGCCGGCGGCCATTGCGCTGCCGGCGGCCAGCGAGGCAAACAGCAAGAGGCTGCGGCTGTTGAAGGAAGAGCGGGTGATTCGTTTCAGATGCATCGGATCGGTCCTGAAGTGGAGGGAAGCCGCATTGCATCCCGACCGGCGCTCCGCGGCCAGCACACTTGCCTGCTGTTGCGTCAGTCACATCCGCAGGCTCGGCGTTACGGGAACCGGGGGGTTCGGCCGCACTCCGCCACAATGGAAGCCCCGACAGAGACGCACAGAGAGGTTTTCCATGGGCAAGCGCCTGACGCAGATCGCCACCCGCACCGGCGACAACGGCACCACCGGCCTGGGCGACAACACCCGCGTGTCCAAGGACAGCCTGCGGGTGCACGCGATGGGCGATGTCGACGAGCTCAATTCGCAGATCGGCGTGCTGCTGTGCGAGGAGATGGCGCCGGACGTGCGGCAGCTGCTGGTGGAGATCCAGCACCAGCTGTTCAACCTCGGCGGCGAGCTGTCGATCCCCGGGTTCGAACTGCTCAAGACCGAAGCACTGCTGGCACTCGACCAGGCGCTGGAGCACTACAACAGTCAGTTGCCCAAGCTGCAGGAGTTCATCCTGCCGGCCGGCAACCGTGCCGCCGCGCAGGCCCACGTCTGCCGCACCGTGGCACGCAGGGCCGAACGTGCCGTGGTGGCGCTCGGCGCCGCCGAGGCGGTGAAGGAAACGCCGCGCCAGTACCTCAATCGCCTGTCGGACCTGATGTTCGTGCTGGCCCGGGTGCTCAACCGGATGAACGGCGGCGACGACGTTTACTGGAAGAGCGAGCGGCTCGCCCGCAGCGAAGACCCCGACGTCGCCTAGCCTCAGCGTTGCGTCAGGATGGCCAGCGTCAGGCGTGAGACGCAGGTCAGCTCGCCGGCATCGTTGGTCATGTCGATCTGCCAGACCTGGGTGGTGCGGCCGATGTGGACTGGCCGCGTGATGCCCGTCACCCAGCCCGAGGTCGCGCCCTTGATGTGGTTGGCGTTGATGTCCAGCCCCACCGGCCGATGGCCTTCGGGACAGGCGTAAGCGGCGCCGCAGGAGCCCAGGGTTTCGGCCAGCACCACCGAGACGCCGCCGTGCAGCAGGCCGTACGGCTGTTTGGTGCGATGGTCGACCGGGATGCGGGCGCGCAGGAAATCGTCGCCAACCTCGAGGAACTGCATCCCCAGGTGTTCCGGGGCGGTGTCCTTGTGGATGGCGTGCAGTTCCTCGACCGAGACCGGCTTTTTCCAGATGCGCATGGCTTCTCCTTGCAGCGCAATTCTAGGGGCCGGGGACCGGCGTGGTGGACGGTCGGCCGCGGCTGAGCAGGGCGTAGAGCAGGATCGCGCCGAAGGTGGCGGTGCCGATGCCGCCGAGGGCAAAACTTGTCGGTCCAGCGCCGAACTTGAGCGTGAAGTCGCCGGTGCCCAGCACCAGCGTGATGGCCGCCACCAGCAGGTTGCGGTTGTCCGAGAAATCCACCTTGTTGTCGACCCAGATCTTGGCGCCGGCGGTGGCGATCAAGCCAAACACCACGATGCTGACGCCGCCCATCACCGGCAGCGGGATGGCCTGGATGACGGCGCCGAACTTGGGCGAAAAGCCCAGGATGATCGCGATGGCCGCCGCAAAGACGAAGACCGCCGTGGAATAGATCTTGGTCGCCGCCATCACGCCGATGTTCTCGGCATAGGTGGTCACGCCGGTTCCGCCGGAAGCGCCGCTGACCACGGTGGCGATGCCGTCACCGATGAAGGCGCGGCCGATGTACTGGTCCAGGTTGCGGCCGGTCATCGCCGTCACCGCCTTGATATGGCCCAGGTTCTCGGCCACCAGGATGATGGCCACCGGCGCGATCAGCAGCATCGCGCTGCCGTCGAACACCGGCGAGGTGAAGGCCGGCGCGCCGACCCATGCGGCGCTGGCGATGCCCGAGAAGTCCATCGGCTTGCCCAGGCCCAAGCCGTTGGTGAGGATGGCGTAGACGATGCTGGCCGCGATCAACCCGACCAGGATCAGCAGCCGCTGCACCATGCCGCGCGTGAACACCGCCACCATCGCCACGCTGACGAAGGTGACCACCTGCATCCACGAATCGAAGTTGCTGGCCGCCATGTTCTTGATCGGGATGCCCGCCAGGTTCAGGCCGATCACGGCGACCACCGCGCCGGTGACCACGGGCGGCATGACCTTCTCGATCCACGCCGTGCCCGTGGCCTGCACGATCGCGCCGATCACGGTGTAGGCGATGCCGCAGGCGATGATGCCGCCCAGCGCCACGCCGATGTTGGCGTTGGGGCCTTTGCCGGCATAGGCGCTGGCGGCGATGACGACGCCGATGAAGGCGAAGCTGGAGCCCAGGTAGCTGGGCACCTTGCCGCCGGTGATCAGGAAGAAGATCAGGGTGCCGACGCCGCTCATGAGGATGGCCACGTTGGGGTCGAACCCCATGAGGATCGGCGCCAGCACCGTGGCGCCGAACATCGCGATCACGTGCTGCACGCCCATCGCCGCCGTCTGCGGCCAGGGCAGTCTCTCGTCGGGGGCGATCACGCCGCCCTGGCGCAGCACATCAGCCGACTTCTCGGTCCACTCGAACATTCCCATGTCTCGCTCCTTGTTGGTTTGGAGCGATGCTATGAGCAATGACAGGGCTGCGCAACAAGGCCGGCATCACAGCGCAAACAGCGCAACCCGCCCCAGCACCTGCGCGTCCTTGAGGATCTTGCGGTGGCCCAGGCCCTCGGTCGCGAGCAGTTCGGCGCCACGCACGGCATGGGCGTAGGCCTGGCCGTCGGCGAAGCGGTTGATGCGGTCCTCGCGGTCGTGCACAACGAAGGTCGGGACGCGGATCCGTGGGCCGACCGCATCGGGTTCGAACTGCCGCATCAGCACGCCTTCGCGCGTTTCGATTCGCTGCTGCATTGCCGCGCGCGTTGCTTCCGACAGCCCGAACACGTGGCCGAACATGCGCGTGTAGTCGCGCGGCGAGGCCGGCGGCGCCAGCAGAACCAGCCGTTCCACCGGCAGGCCACGGCTGGCGGCGAAGGCCGCTGCATTGGCGGCCAGCGAGTGCGCGATGACAGCGCGCAGGCTGTGGCCCTGCTGCTGCAGCCTGGCGGCGACGTACTCGATGGCGCGGGCGAACTGCGGCAGGTTGCTGACCGAGCCGCCGCTGCGGCCGTGGGCCGGCATCTCCACCAGCACCGGCCGCAGCCCGTGTCCGGCCAGCGATTGCGCCAGCGCCAGCATCTGGCCGGCGTGACCGCCCCAGCCATGCAGCAGCAGGACGACCGGCCCGTGTGGCGCCACTGGCTGCGAATAGACCGTGAGGCTGGCGTCTTCGAAGGGCCAGCGCTCGACGCGCCAGCTGGCGTCCCAGGGCTTGCGCCGCTGCAACCAGCGCGGTGGCAGCGGCGTGCCGAACAATCGATAGGCCGCGCGCACGGCCAGCGCCGGCCACAGCCGCTGGAAGGTGGCCAGCGCCAGCCGAAACAGGCGCACGCCGGGGCCGGCCTGGTAGAAGGCCGAGGCTGCTTCGAGGCTGATTGGATGCATGGCGGCGCCTAGAAGAACACCATGTCATCGTTGCTGCGCGGCAGGCTGCGCAGCGAGCCGACGACGGCATCGACGAGGCGCCAGCCACCCCAGAGCAGGGAGAAGATAACGAGGACGAGCATGGCAGTTCCTTTCTTCGCACACTTGTGCGAAATGTGGGCGGGCAAAGACTCCGGGACAAATCTGCGTTTCCCTAATTCCGGTAGGTCTGGAGCAGCCGGTTCCACGTCGCCTGGGCCCGCTCGGCCGCCTTGGGCTCGCGCAGGAATCGGGTGTCGTGGATCAGGCCCAGGGCCAGCGAGCTGATCTCGCTGACCATCTGGTCGGGGTCGGTGTCGGGCTGCAGCTCGCCCGTTTCGACCGCTTGCAGCACGGTGCGCCGCAGCGCCGCCCGCCAGCGCGTCACTTCGCCGTGCAGCAGGTCGCGCAGCGGCCCTTCGCGGTCGTCGAGCTCGAAGGCGCCGGCGCTGTAGATGCAGCCGTGCTCGGCCTCGACATCGCGCATGCGGATGATCCAGCGCCGCACGATCTCGTTCAGGCGGGGCAGGCCCTTGGGCAACTGCATGGCGGGCACGAACACGTCGGCCAGGAAGCGGCGGCCGAACTCCTCGATCACCGCCTTCTGCAGCGCCTCGCGCGAACCGATGCGCGAGAACACGCCGCTCTTGGACAGGCCGACCCGGTCGGCCACCGCCTGCAGCGTGATCGCCTCCAGCCCTTCGGCGGAGGCGAGGTCGATCCCGGCGCCGACGATGGCGGCGCGGGTCATCTCGCTTTTCTGGGTCAGGGCGTCCATGCGGCGAATATTAGCACGGTCGTGCTAAATTGCAGGAAGACCGGATGGGAGGGATTTCCGGGGCTGCCGGGCGGGCGCCGCGGCGTTAAGCTTTTCGGCATGACCAGTGCCCCTTTTGTCCCCCAGATCCGCCTGTACCAGGACTGGTTGCGCGCGCAGCGCGGCCTGCAGTTCGACAGTTACGACGCGCTGTGGCGCTGGTCCTGCACCGAGCTGGAGGCGTTCTGGCAAAGCGTCTGGGACTACTACCAGTTGCAGTCGCCGACGCCGCACCGCGCAGTGCTGGCCGAACGCAGGATGCCGGGGGCGAAGTGGTTCGAAGGCGCCCAGGTCAACTACGCGCGACAGGTGCTGCGCCACGTCGGGCCGGCCCATGCGGCCGGGCTGCAGGCGCTGATCAGCCGCAACGAGAAGGGCGAACATCGGGAGCTGGCCTGGCCGCAGTTGCGACGCCAGGTCGCCTCGCTGGCGCTGCACCTGCGCGAGCAGGGCCTGCAGCCCGGCGACCGGGTCGCCGCCTACCTGCCCAACATCCCGGAGGCGATCGTCGCCTTCCTCGCCGTGGTGAGCATCGGCGGGGTCTGGAGCATCTGCGCGCCCGACATGGGGACCAATGCGGTGCTCGATCGCTTCAGGCAGATCGAGCCCAAGGTGCTGATTGCCTGCGAGGGCGTGCGTTACGGCGGCCGCGACTTCGACCGCGTCGACGTCGTGGCGCAACTGCGGCAGGCGCTGCCCAGCGTGCAGCACCTGATCGTCCACCGCAACGTCGGCGCGAGCGGTGCGGCGCTGACCAGGCTGGAACCGTTCACGCTGCTGGAGCAGACGACAGCGCGGGGCGATGCCGAGACCGCGGCCTTCGAGCCGCTCTGGCTGCCGTTCGACCATCCGCTGTGGATCGTCTACTCCAGCGGCACCACCGGCCTGCCCAAACCGATCGTGCACGGCCACGGCGGAACGGTGATCGTGGCGTTGGCGCTGGCCAACCTGCACAACGACATCGGTTGCAGCTACCAGGCCAACAGCCGGGGCGAGCGCTACCACTGGTACAGCTCCACTGGCTGGGTAATGTGGAACGCGCAGGCCGCCGGCCTGTTGCTCGGCACCACCTGCTGCATCTACGACGGCAATCCCGGCGGCGAAAAGGACAAGCCGGACTGGACCACGTTGTGGCGTTTCGCCTCCGAGCTGGGCGTGACCTTTTTCGGCGCCGGCGCCGCCTTCTTCGCCAACTGCATGAAGGCCGGCGTCGACCTCTCGCAGTGCGGCGACCTGTCGGCGGTGCGCGCGCTGGGCACCACCGGCTCACCGCTGTCGCCGGAAACCCAGCGCTGGGGCACGGAGCAGTTCGAACGGATCGGCCGCAAGGACATCTGGTGGTGCAACATCTCCGGCGGCACCGACTTCGCCGGCGCCTTCATCGGTGGCCACCGCGAGCTGCCGCAGGTGCCGGGCGAGATGCAATGCCGGCTGCTCGGTTGCGCGGTCGAGGCCTGGAACGAACAGGGCCAGCCGGTGATCGGCGAAGTGGGCGAGCTGGTCTGCACCGAACCGATTCCTTCCATGCCGCTGCATTTCTGGAACGACGAGGGAAACAAACGCTATCTCTCCTCCTACTTCGACAGCTACCCCGGCGTCTGGCGCCATGGCGACTGGCTCAAGGTCACGCCGACCGGCAGCTGCATCATCTACGGCCGCAGCGACGCCACCATCAACCGCCACGGGCTTCGCATGGGAACCAGCGAGCTGTACAGCGCGGTCGAAGCGCTGCCCGAACTGCTGGATTCGATGGTGGTCGACCTCGAATATCTCGGGCGCGAAAGCTACATGCCGCTGTTTGTCGTGTTGCGGCCCGGCGTGGAACTCGACGCCGCGATGAAGGCGAAGATCAACGAAGCGATCAAGATCGCGCTGTCGCCGCGCTTCATTCCCGACGCGATCATCCAGGTGGCGGAAGTGCCGCGCACGCTCTCCGGCAAGAAACAGGAGCTGCCGATCAAGAAGCTGCTGCTGGGACAACCGATCGACAAGGTGATCAACAAGGAGGCGATGGCCAATCCGGGCTGCCTGGACTGGTATGTCGCTTTCGCGCAGTCGCGCGCGCAATAGAAACCGTCATTCCCGCGCAGGCGGGAATCCAGGGCATTCAATCGCGCGCACCGCTGTCTCCCTCGCGCGCGCCGCGGCGGGCTTACCGTTGAGTCGGCGCGCGTGGGCCCGCCAATTCGGACGCCCTGGATCCTCGCCTACGCGGGGATGACGGGCACTATCCCGGACCGCAGTGCGCTTGCGCCTCGGTCTCCAGCGCATCAAGAAAGGCGCGCACCTTGGCCGGCACCAGCCTGCGTCCCGGCAGCATCGCGTAGATCTTGAGCGGGGCGCACGCATGGCCCGTCAGCAGCGGCACCAGCCGGCCTTGCGCGACGGCGTCGGCGCAGAAGGTGGACGTGATGCGTGCCACGCCCAGCCCGGCCAGCGCCGCCTCCAGCCGCACGCTGGCGTTGCCGCTGCGCAGGCGGGGATTGCGGACCTCGACCTGGGTCGTGCCGCCGTCCGGCGCCGTGAACTCCCACTCGCTGTCATCCGCGCCAGCCAGCAGCGGCAGCGCGTTCAGGTCCTCCGGCGCCGCCAGCTCCGGACCCTGCGCCACCAGCGACGGCGCGGCGAACAGCCCGCGCGCCAGCGAGAACACGCGCCGCACGACCACGGTCGACGGGGCGAAGGCGTGCTCGATCGACGAGAACACGATGTCGTAGTTGCGGTCGAACAGCGCCACCCGCGCATGCTCGACGTCGACATGAACCTTGAGCAGCGGATGCTGCGCCATCACCGTGCAGGCCACGCTCGCCAGGTGGTGGGCGCCGAACTCGTAGGGCGCGGCGATGTGGAGCGTGCCCTGCACCCGCTCGCCCTTGGCCAGCGCATCGATCGCCACCTCGCGCAGTTGCGCCAGCGGACGCGACACCTCGCGGTACAGCGACTCGCCGGCGTCGGTCAGGCGCAGGCTGCGGGTGGTCCGCTCCAGCAGGCGGTTGCCCAATTGCTCTTCGAGCCGGGTCACCGACACGCTGAGGCTGGATTTGGGCCGGTCCAGCGCGCGCGCGGCCGCCGTGAAGCCGCCGTGCTCGACGACCTGGCAGAAGGCTTCAACGTCGTCCCAGTTCATTGTTCAGGATTCCAAACGCAGTAATCAGCGCAGACGGTTGATCCAGCGCAATGTTGTTCCTACGATTGTCCCACCGCCCTGAAGGAGAGCACAGTGTTCCTGAAAAACTGCTGGTATGTGGCCGCCTGGGACCATGAACTGATCGACGGCAAGCTGCTGCCCCGCACCCTGCTGGGCGAGCGGGTGCTGATGTACAAGGGCGAGAGCGGCAAGATCGTCGCGCTGATGGACCGCTGCTGCCACCGCGGCGCGCCGCTGTCGCTCGGGCGGCGCGAGGGCGATTGCGTACGCTGCATGTACCACGGCCTGAAGTTCGACGCGACCGGCAAGTGCGTGCAGATCCCGGGGCAGGACAAGATCCCCGACAAGCTCGGCGTGCGCAGCTACCCGGTGGTGGAGCGCGACCATCTGGTCTGGATCTGGATGGGCGACGCCGACCAGGCGAACCCGGACGACATCCTCGACTTCCCCTACCTGCGCGACCCGCAGTGGAAGGGCGTGCCGGGCTACCTGCACTACGACGCCAACTACCTGCTGATCGTCGACAACCTGAGCGACTTCGCCCACCTGGCCTTCGTGCACACCAGGACGCTGGGCGGCTCGGAAGAATATGCCTACGTCACCAAGCCGCTGGTGATGCAGCGGCAGGAGCGGGGCTTCCGGGTCGAGCGCTGGCACATGAACGCGGCGCCGCCGCCGTTCCACCGCAAGGTGATCCCGGCCGCGGAGAAGGATGCGAAGGTCGACCGTCGCAACATCGGCCAGATGCACATTCCGGGCACCTTCTTTCTCGACACGCTGTTCTCGCCGGCCGGCACCGGCGCCGAGAACGGCAAGCTGGAAGGCGCGCGCCAGTACCGCAACTGCCAGTTCATGACGCCCGAGACCGAGAAGACCACCCATCACTTCTGGATCTACCTGAACGACTACGAAGGCCAGGACTCCAACATCTCGCGCTCGCTGCACCTGAGCCTGATCGAAGGCTTCATGGAAGACAAACACATCATCGAGGCGCAGCAGAAGGCGTTGGACGAAGACCCGGACTTCAAGCTGCTGGCCGTGATCGCCGATGCGCCGCTGGCCCACTTCCGCCGGGTGCTGGACCAGCTGATCGCCAGGGAGCAGGCGCTGAAGGTCACCGCCCAGGCCATGGAGCCTGCGCGGCAGAGAATCGAGACTGCGTTGGGTCGAGAAGGGGCTGGAGGCTAGGCGCGGAAACGGGTCAAGCCTGGACGGCTCGCCCCGTTTCTCTGCCGCGCAGGCTCCTGGGCGCCGGTCAGCGTGCCGGCCGCCGGTTGACCAGCACGATGCCGGCGGCCACGCCGCACAGCGCCAGCATCAGCTGCGGCGTCAGCGGCTCGTTGAGCAGCAGCACGCCCAGCACCAGCGCGACCACCGGTGTCAGGAACGTGAAGGACGACATCTGCGTCGCCGGGTAGTGCCGCAGCAACCACATCCAGGTCAGGTAGCTGGCGAAGGCGCCGATGGCGGTCTGCAGGAAGATCGAGCCCCAGGCCTGGGTCGAATACGACAGCGACCAATGCTCACCCAGCAGCAGTGAGATCAGCGGCGCCACCAGCGCCGTCACCGCAACCTGGTAGAACAACGTCTTCTCGGCGCTGGCTGTCGCCAGTGCGCTGGCGCGGATCACCAGCGTCGTCAGCCCCCACAGCGTGCCCGCCGCCAGCGCCATCGCATCGCCGCGCAGCTGGCGCGGCCCGGCATGGCCGGAGACGAAGCCTTCGGCAAAGGCCAAGGCCACCGCGCTGAAGGCGATCACCAGCCCGGCCCATTGCGCCGCCCGCAGCTTCTCGGCGGCGACGAAGCGCGGCAGCAGCAGCGCCACCACGAAGGGCGAGGTGTAGAGGAACACCGTCAGCCGCGACGCGGTGGTGTCGCGCAGCCCCAGGTAGATGAAGGTGAACTCGCCGGCGAACAGCGCGCCGGCCAGCAGCCCGGCGCGCAAGGTCCCGTCGCGCTGGAACAGCCTGACGCCGCGCAGCGCGCACCAGATCCACAGCAGCGCCGTCGCGCCGGCAAAGCGGATCGAGGCCTGCCACAACGGCGGCACTTCGCCGACCGTGGTCTTGATCAGGATCTGCTGGAACCCCCAGAACAGGCAGCACGCCAGCAGCAGGGAAATCGCCAGCGCGTCGAGATGCAGTTTCCGCTCCGTCATGCGGGCGATGGTACCTTTCACACGGCGGCGGCTCACGGTGCGACACTTCGCTTCGACATCAACCGAACGGACCGACTCCATGAAAACCAAAGCCGCCGTCGCCTGGAAAGCAGGCGCGCCCCTGACCATCGAAACCGTCGACCTCGACGGCCCTCGCGACGGCGAAGTGCTGGTGGAAATCAAGGCCACCGGCATCTGCCACACCGACTATTACACGCTGTCCGGCGCCGATCCGGAGGGCATCTTCCCGGCCATCCTCGGCCATGAAGGCGCGGGCATCGTGGTGGACGTCGGCCCCGGCGTCACCTCGCTCAAGAAGGGCGACCATGTCATCCCGCTGTACACGCCGGAATGCCGGCAGTGCAAGTTCTGCCTTTCGCGCAAGACCAACCTGTGCCAGCAGATCCGCGGCACCCAGGGCAAGGGCCTGATGCCCGACGGCACGTCGCGGTTCTCGATCGGCGGCAAACCCATCCTGCACTACATGGGCACCAGCACCTTTGCCAACC
>JBBRSZ010000047.1:0-30497 GCA_038244915.1 Burkholderiales bacterium
CTGGCCCAGGCGCAGGTGTTGCGCACGCTGGGCACCGGCGTCTACGTCAGCAACCTGCACTACCTGAACTACAGCGACCGGCAGGCCTGCCGGATGACGGGCATGACGCGCTTCGCCTGCTTCTGGGTGGAAAACGGCGAACTGGTGGCGCCGATCGCCGTGATGCGCTTCGACGACTCCTTCATCCGCATGTTCGGCGAGGGGCTGGTCGCACTGACCGACCAGGCGGAACTGGTGCCCGACAACGCCACTTACGGCGCGCGGCAGCTGCGCAGCATCAGCGCCCCCGGCGCGATCATCGAGGGTTTGCGCTTCACCCTTTAGCCGCGCCGGCCTTCAGCGCGGTCTGCGTGATCGCGCTGAGGGTGCCGCGGGTGGTGATCACCTCCGGGTCGAGCGTGATCTCGATCAGCGTGCCGTTCTTGCGTTCCATGGCGGCGACCAACTCGGCTTCGAATTGCGCCGTGCGGGTGATCTTCACGCCGGCATAGCCGTAGGCGCGGGCCAGCGCCGCGAAGTCAGGATTGGCCAGTTGCGAGCCGCTCACGTGGGTGGGGAAATCGCGCTCCTGGTGCATGCGGATGGTGCCGTACATGCCGTTGTTCAGCAGCACGATGATCGACTTGCCGCCATGCTGGGTGGCCGTGGCCAGCTCCTGGCCGTTCATCAGGAAGTCGCCGTCGCCGGCGATGGTGAAGACCGTGCGTCCGGTTGCGATGCTGGCCGCGATCCCGGCCGGCACGCCGTACCCCATCGAGCCGTTGGTCGGCGCCAGCTGGGTCTTGAAGCCCTTGGCCAACCCGGCATGGCGGTAAAACCGGTGCACCCAGCTGGCGAAATTGCCGGCGCCGTTGGTGAGCACCGCATCGACCGGCAGGTGCTTCTGCAGGACGGCGACGATGGCCGGCATGTCGATCTCGCCGGGCAGTTGCTGCGGCACCAGGTTGGCTTCGTAATCGGCGTGCGCCGCCTGCGTCCATGCTTCCCACGGCACACTGGTCGGCGCCGCCAGCACTTCGAGCGAACGGGCGGCGGCGTTCATGGTGGCGTTGATCGCCAGGTCGGCCTGGTACACGCGATTGAGTTCCTCGGCGCTGCCGTGGATGTGGACCAGCTTCTGCTGCGAGCGCGGGGCCTTCAGCAGCGTGTAGCCGCCGGTGGTCATCTCGCCCAGCCGCGGGCCGATGGCCAGCACCAGGTCGCTCTCGCGGATCCGGGCCGCGAGCTGGGGGTTCAGCCCGATGCCGACGTCGCCCGCGTACAGCGGATGGAAGTTGTCGAAGG
Organism: Burkholderiales bacterium; assembly: GCA_038244915.1. Taxonomy (GTDB): domain Bacteria; phylum Pseudomonadota; class Gammaproteobacteria; order Burkholderiales; family Burkholderiaceae_C; genus Ramlibacter. Next base: position 1,285 of record JBBRSZ010000047.1, read on the forward strand.
TGTCCTGGAAGCGGAAGGCGTTGCCCACCGGCAGCTTCCAGTTCTCGGCGAAGCGCTGCAGCGCCTGCGCCGACTGCACCGTCCAGCCGCCGCCGCCGGCGATCACGAACGGCTTGCTCGCGGCCAGCAGCAGCTCGCGCAGAGTGCGCAGGGCGCCGGGATCGCTCCAGGCCTGCACCGGCTCGACCCGGGCCAGCGGCCGCGCCGTCACCATCTTCGTCAGCATGTCCTCGGGCAGCACCAGCACCACCGGTCCGGGCCGGCCGTTCATGGCGGTGGCGAAGGCCCGCATCACGTACTCGGGGATGCGTTCCGGATCGTCGATGCGCTCGACCCGCTTGGCCATGCCGCGCGTGCTGGGACCGAAGAAGTTGCCGTAATCCAGCTCCTGGAAGGCCTCGCGATCGCGCTGCTCGGCGGCGACGTCGCCGACGAACAGGATCATCGGCGTCGAATCCTGGAACGCCGTGTGCACGCCGATCGAAGCGTTGGTCGCGCCCGGGCCCCGGGTGACGAAGCAGATGCCGGGCCGGTTGGTCAGCTTGCCGTGGGCCTCGGCCATGTAGGCGGCCCCGCCCTCCTGCCGGTTGATCACGAAGCGGATCCGGTCGCGGTAGGCATGGAAGCCGTCGAGCGCGGCCAGGTAGCTTTCGCCCGGGACGCCGAAGACGTGGGTGACGCCCTGCTCGATCAGGCATTCCACCAGCAGGTGACCGGCGATCTGCTTGTGCTCTGCGCTCATATGGCCCCCACGCTTGCCGCCACGGCGGCGGCGCTGCCCCCCGAGGGGGCTTGACCTTGCTTGAAGCGGTTCTGCGCAGCGATCATGGCCTTGACTTTATTAACTGTGTGGTGAATTATGAAACCATGACACGAGACACCACGCCCGTCACGGAAGAGCGCCAGCGCGACGCCGACCGCTCGCAGGGCACCATCTTAGCGGCGGCCCGCGACGAGTTCGCCGAGCACGGCCTGGGCGGCGCCCGGATGGACCGCATCGCGGAACGGGCCGGCCTGAACAAGCGGCTGATCTACTATTACTTCGCCGACAAGGAGGCGCTGTTCCAGGCCGTGCTGGAGCAGGCGTACCGCGACATCCGCGAACAGGAGCGCAAGCTCAATCTGCTGGATGTGGCGCCGGCCGAGGCGCTGCGCAAACTGGTGGAATTCACCTGGAATTACTACCTGGCCCACCCCGAGTTCCTCACCCTGTTGAACAGCGCCAACCTGCACCGGGCGCGGCACCTGCAGGGCTCGGAGCAGGCGCGGCAGATGAACTCGCCGCTGATCGAGATGCTGGCCGAAATCCTGGAGCGCGGCCGCAAGGAAGGGACGTTCCGCGGCGGAGTCGATCCGCTGCAGCTGTACGTCTCGATTGCCGGCCTGTCGTACTTCTACCTGTCGAACAACCACACGCTGGGGGCCATCTTCGGCCGCGACCTGATGACGCCCAAGGCCAGGCACGAGCGCCTCACCCACATGTGCGACGTGATCCTGGGCTACGTGCTGCGGGCCTGACGCCGATTGCCCCCATGGGGTCATGGCCCTTGACGCAAAGCATCGACCCTTTCTACAATTCACCATTTAGTTAATTAAATCAGGATCAGGTGGAAGACCGTCCTGAAGACCGGCAACTTGCAAAGGAACCCTCCCATGGCGACGCAACGACTCGGAATCATCATGCACGGCGTCACCGGACGCATGGGCATGAACCAGCACCTGATCCGCTCCATCCTGGCGATCCGCAGCCAGGGCGGCGTGTCGCTCGCCAACGGCGACGTGGTCATGCCGGACCCGATCCTGATCGGCCGCAACGCCGACAAGATTCAGGCGCTGGCGAAAGCGCACAACGTCGAGCGCTGGGGCACGGACCTGGACCAGGCCCTCGCCAACAGGGACGACACGGTGTTCTTCGACGCCGGCACCACCCAGATGCGCCCCACACTGCTGGCCAAGGCGATCCGCGCCGGCAAGCACGTCTACTGCGAAAAGCCCATCGCCACCAACCTGAACGAAGCGGTGGAGATCGCGCGGCTGGCCGAGGAGTCGGGCCTCAAGCACGGCGCGGTGCAGGACAAGCTGTTCCTGCCCGGCCTGCGCAAGCTCGACATGCTGCGGCGCGCCGGCTTCTTCGGCAAGATGCTGTCGGTGCGGCTGGAGTTCGGCTACTGGGTGTTCGAGGGCGACCTGCAACCGATCCAGCGGCCGTCGTGGAATTACCGCACCGAAGACGGCGGCGGGATGATCCTGGACATGATGTGCCACTGGCGCTACGTGCTGGACAACCTGTTCGGCGAGGTCAAGTCGATCTCCTGCATCGGCGCGACGCACATTCCCCAGCGCTGGGACGAAGACGGCAAGCCGTACCAGGCCACGGCCGACGACGCCGCCTATGCGACGGCGCAACTGGTGGGCCACAACGGCGAGCCGGTGATCGCGCAGATGAACATGTCGTGGGCCACGCGCGTGCGCCGCGACGACCTGGTCACCTTCCATGTCGACGGCACCCACGGCTCCGCCGTCGCCGGCCTGCAGGAATGCCGGGCCCAGAGCCGCGTCACCACGCCGCGCCCGATCTGGAACCCGGACGTCAAGCAGACCATGAACTTCTTCGACCAGTGGCAGGAAGTGCCGGACAGCCAGGTCTACGACAACGGCTTCAAGATCCAGTGGGAGCATTTCATCCGCCACGTGGTGGAGAACGAGCCCTATCGCTGGACGCTGGCCGAAGGCGCCAAGGGCGTGCAGCTGGTGGAAGCCGCGCTGCAAAGCTGGAAAGAGCGGCGCTGGGTCGACGTGCCCAAGCTGAACGTCTGAGCGCTGCCATGACACTCTCCCTGCAACTTCCCAGCGCCGACGGCGGCAAGATCGCCGCGTACAGCCTGCGCGGCACGGCACCCGCCAAGCCCGCCAAGGGCGTCCAGTTCAACCGCATCGCCTACTGCGCTGCCCACGTGGTCGCCGACCCGCTCGCCGCGATCGACCCCTGGCTGCAAAGCGCGGTCGACTGGGACGCGACCATCGCCTACCGCCAGCACCTGTGGTCCCTCGGCCTCGGTGTCGCCGAGGCAATGGACACGGCGCAGCGCGGCATGGGCCTGGACTGGCCGACCTCGCTGGAGCTGATCCGCCGCTCGCTGGATGCGGCGCGCGACGTGCCGGGTGCCTTGGTCGCCTCCGGCTGCGGCACCGATCACCTCGTGCTCGACGAGGTGACAACCGTCGACCGGGTCATCGCCGGCTACGAGCATCAGATGGAGGCCATCGAGAAACTCGGCGGCAAGCTGGTCGTGATGGCCAGTCGCGCGCTGGCCCGCGTGGCGAAGAGCCCGGCCGACTACGAGCGCGTTTACGACCGCATCCTGAGCCAGGCGAAGCAGCCGGTGGTGCTGCACTGGCTCGGTGACATGTTCGATCCCGCGCTGTCCGGTTACTGGGGCACCGGCAATGTCGATGCCGCGATGGACACGGCGCTGGGCATCATCGCCGCCCATCCCGACAAGGTCGACGGCATCAAGATCTCGCTGCTGGACAAGGACAAGGAAATCGCCATGCGCCGGCGGCTGCCCACGACCGGAGGGGCGGATGGCGCCGGCGTGCACATGTACACCGGAGACGACTTCAACTACCCGGAGCTGATCGCCGGCGACGGTTGGGGGACGGCACCGACACACGGCAAGAGCGATGCGCTGCTGGGCATCTTCGACGCCATCGCGCCTGCGGCAAGCGCGGCGCTGGGAGCACTGGCACAGGGCAATCTGGAGAAATTCCACGCGATCCTGGGGCCGACGGTGCCGCTGTCGCGCCACATCTTTGCCGCGCCGACCCGCTTCTACAAGACCGGTTTGGTGTTCATGGCCTGGCTCAACGGCCACCAGAGCCACTTCACCATGGTCGGCGGCCAGCAGAGCGCCCGCTCGCTGCCGCACCTGGCTGAACTGTTCCGGCTGGCCGACGCGGCCAACCTGCTGGAGCAGCCGGACCTGGCGGTGCGCCGCATGAAGACCCTGCTGGCCCTGCAGGGCATCGAATGAAGGAGACATCCATGATCCACCAACTGCGGCGCGTGCGCCGTCCATGCGACTGACTTCATGCGCGACTTTTCCCAAGACCACCAGTGGCTGTCGATCAACACCGCGACGATCCGCAAGTCGAACGGCGCGGACCTGCCGCTGCCCGCGATCCTCGATGCCTGCGCCCGCCGCGGCATCCGCGCCATCTCGCCCTGGCGCGACCAGGTCCATGCGGCGGGCCTGGCGACGGTGTCGAAACTGGTGAAGGACCACGGCCTCGCCCTCTCGGGCTATTGCCGCGGCGGCATGTTTCCGGCGGTCGACGCGGCCGGGCGGAAAGAGGCGCGCGACGACAACCGGCGCGCGGTCGACGAAGCGCGCGAGTTGAACGCGGCCTGCCTGGTGCTGGTGGTGGGCGGCCTGCCCGGCGCCCTGGCCGGCAAGGCGGCGCACAAGGACATTGCACTGGCGCGCAGCCAGGTCACCGACGGCATCGCCGAACTGCTCGAATACGCGCGCTCGGTGCGCATGCCGCTGGCGATCGAGCCGCTGCACCCGATGTATGCGGCCGACCGCGCCTGCATCAACACGCTGGAGCAGGCGCTGGACATTTGCGATGAGCTCGATCCGATGCGCTCAGGCGAGCAAGCGCAAGGACCGCAAGCGGCTCTGGGCGTCGCGGTCGACGTCTATCACGTGTGGTGGGACCCCAAGCTGCAGGCGCAGATCGCGCGCGCCGGCAGGCAGCGCCTGCTGGCCTTCCATGTCTGCGACTGGCTGACGCCGACCACCGACCTGCTGAACGACCGCGGCATGATGGGCGACGGCGTGATCGAGATCCCCAGGATCCGCGGCTGGATGGAGGAGAACGGCTTCGCCGGCTTCAGCGAAGTGGAGATCTTCTCGACCGCGAACTGGTGGCAGCGCGACCACAACGAAGTGCTCGACACCTGCATCGCGCGGCACACCAGCGTGGTCTAGAAGCCCGCGACGCCGTTCAGCCGACGTTCGAATGCACCTGCAGTCCGGGCCGCACCGGGCTGACCGGCAGCCGGGCCTGGGCCGTGCCGAACTCGATCTCGCCCGAGAGCTGGCCACCTTCCTCGATCACCACCTTGCCGTAGCGGATCTTGCCGGTCACCTTGCCGGTGGAATAGATCACCAGCTTCTGGCGCACCGTCAGCGTGCCGTCGAACTCGCCGCGGATCTCGGCGATGTCGATCTCGGCCGAGCCCTTGAACGAGCCGCGCTCGGAAATCTGGATCACGCGCGAATCCATGGTCGCCTCGACCGAGCCTTCGACCACCAGCGTGTCGCAGTCCGTGATCTCCACGCCCTTGAGCTTGATGTTCGGACCCACCGTGAGCTTGCTCTCGGCTTCCTTGGGCGTCGGCACCGGCTGCGGGGCGATCGCCGCTGCGGCTGCGGCCGTGGCCGCGGGCAAGGTTGCACCCTGGGTGGCGGCGGCATTGGGGCTGATCGGGCGGTGCGCGGTGAAAGGGTCTTCCTTCTTGTTGAAGAACGGTGTTGCCATGGCGAGTCCTCTGCGGTGGGTTGAAGAGCTGCCGATGCTACGGAGCGCAGCCATTACATGTTCACGCGATGTCGCAAGTTAAGTAACCAATGGCGTTGCAGCGTACCCACGCGATAGCACAACTTTCGCGACTTAATTTTCCGCTGGCGTCAGCGGATGTTCCTGCGTCAATACGGCTGCGCGATGCGCAGGCCGCGGAATTTCAGCACCGCCACCTTGGCGCGCATCTGTTCGAGCACCACGCCGGGCGCGATCTCGCTGCCCTCGTTGAACACCTGGCCGTTGACGATCAGCATGCGCTGCGCCACGTTCTCGGAGTAGACGCCGCCGCTGACGTTCATCTTGGGCAGCGCCTGCCGCACATCGGCCGGCAGTTCGGCCAGGCTGTAGGTCCGCTCCGCGGCGGGCGCTGGAGCGGGCAGCGGCGCCGGCACAGCAGCGGACGCGGCGACTGCGACGGCGACGGCGGCAGCAACTGTCGGCGCCATTGCAGGCGGCGCCTTCGCCGGCGCGACGACCGGCGCCGCTGGCGCGACCATCACCACCGGCGGTGCCAGCGGAAGCACGACCGCCGCCGGCGGCGCGGCAGCCGGAACCGGAAGCGGCGCCGGCTCGACGCGCCCAACCACCACCGGCGCCACCGGTGGAGCGGCCGCCTTGTCGCCAGCGCTCCACAGCCAGCCAGCCGCGAGCAGCACCAGGACCGCCAGCGCGCCCCCGATCCACGGGCCGCGCCCGCGTCCGCGACGGGCGCCTTCCGGCGGCGAGACAGCCGGCTGCGCGTGGATGCCGCGGGCCGGGTCGCGCGTGCGCTGGGCATCGGCCTTGCGCAGGGCATCGAGGATGTACGACATGGTCAGGGCGCGGTCTGCAGCCGCGGCTCTTCGAGGCCGGCGACGCGATTGAGTTGCATGAAGGTCATGGGTCCGAGCCGGCCATCGGCCGGCAGTCCCTGCGCCAGCTGGAATGCCAGCACGCGCGAGCGCAATCCGGCGTCCAGGGTCTGGCGGCCCGAGGGCGCCGGCGCGCCGTCGAAGGCAGTCAGCGTGGCGGCGACCCAGTCCAGCACCGGGCCGGCCTCGCGGTCGCCGACGCGGCCGTTATAGCCTGGCGGCGAGCGCCACAGGGTGGCGAACTCGCCGCGCCAGCGCGCGGCCAGCGCCGCCAGCGTCACGGTCTGCTCGCCGTCGCCGGCGCGCAGGGTGGCGCTGTCGGCCGTCAGCCCCGTCAGCAGCGCGTACGAAGGCTTGCCACTGCGGGCATCGAGCGTGACGATGCCGGGACGGGCCAGCTGGCGGATCTGCGCCAGCGTCAGCGGCCGGCTGAAGCACTGCACCTGCTCGCGCTGCAGGATGCCGCAGGCGTCGCCTTCGCCCGGCTGCAGCTTCCAGGCCCGCGCCAGTTCGCGCCAGGCCTGGCCCTGGTCGGCGAGCAGCGTGGGCGCAGCGGCGGCGGCGGGCACGGCCCGCGTTGCGGCAGGCTGCGCCGGCGCAACGGCCACCGGTGCCACAGGCGTCGCCGCGACAGGGCTGGCGGCCTGGGCCAGAGGGTGCGGCGCCGGCCGCTGGCTGGCGACAACCCACCAGCCGGCACCCACCGCGAGCGCCACGCCCACGGCGACGGCCGCCCGCTGCCAGCGCACGCGTGCGGCGCGCGGCGACGGGTCGAACACCTCGCCGGCGGCCTTCTGCACGATCGCCCGGTCGACCCGGCCCTGCCCGCCGGCGAAGGCGCCGAGCAGCGCGCGGTCGCACAGCAGGTTGATGCGCCGCGGCACGCCGCGGGTGATCTGGTGGACCAGCCGCAAGGCACGGCGGTCGAACGGCAGCGGCTGGGTCAGGCCAGCCGCTTCCAGCCGGTGCTGCACGTAGTGCGCCGTCTCCGGCTCGCTCAGCGCATCGAGGTGGTAACGCGCGATCACGCGCTGGGCCAGCTGCTCGAGCTCGGGGCGCGCCAGCATGCTGCGCAGTTCCGGCTGCCCGATCAGCACGATCTGCAGCAGCTTGCGCTCGCGCGTTTCCAGGTTGGTCAGCAGGCGCAGCTGCTCCAGCACGTCGGCCGACAGGTTCTGCGCTTCGTCGATGATCAGCACGCTGCTGCGGCCGGCCGCATGCTCGCGCAACAGGAACGCATTGAGCCGGTCGAGGTAGTCCTTGACGGTGGCGGCGCGCTGCTGCGGCGGCAGCGCGATGTGGAACTCCTCGCACACCGACTGCAGCAGCTCGGACACGGTGAGCTTGGGATTGAAGATGTAGGCGACGTTGCAGTGGGCCGGCACCTGCTCCAGGAACAGCTGGCAGACGGTGGTCTTGCCGGTGCCGATCTCGCCGGTGAGCAGCACGAAGCCGCCGCCGCCGCCCACGCCGTACAGCAGGTGCGCCAGCGCCTCCCGGTGTCGCTCGCTCATGAACAGCAGGCGCGGGTCGGGAGCGATCGAGAACGGCTCCTGCTTCAGCCCGAAATACGACGCATACATGCGCTACAGGATACAGAAGGCGAAGGCGGAGGCGGGTCCGGCAGCCGTCAGCCCGGCCGGCGCCTGGATCCAGACAGTCAGGCCGGCGCGAGCACCGTCCGGCGCACCCGCCTCACGTTGAAGGCGCTGGCGATCAAGATAGCCTGGAGCAGCACCAGCCCCAGCCACACGCCCCGGTACTGGTGGTGGTCCATCAGCGTGCCGAAGATCAGCGGCGAAATCGCCTGTCCGATGTCGAGCCCGGAATAGACGACGCCGTAGACCCGGCCGGTGGCGTTCTCCGGGCTGGAGCGCTTGACCAGCAGGTCGCGCGACGGCGCCGCGATGCCGCTGGCAAAGCCCATGGCGCCGAACAGCGCGGGCACCGCCAGCGCCGGCACCGGCAGCACGCCGATCGCCAGCGCGATCAGCGCCGCCAGGCCGAAGCCGGCTGCCACCACCTGTTCGCAGCGCCTGGGGTCGGCCGCCAGGAAGCCGCCCAGCACCATGCCAGCGGCGCTGCACACCATGTAGACCGTCAGGCACAGCGCCGCCAGCGCCACCGGCACGCCATGCAGCTGGCGCGCCGCCTCCGGCGCGAAGGCCTGGATCACGCTGAGCACCAGCGCATAGAAAAAGAAGAAGCCGAAACACATCCACACGGCCGGGATCCGCAGGAAGTCGAAATTGCCCTCGGCCCGGTGCGGCGTCGCCTTGGGCGCAGGGGCCGGCGGCAGCGTGAGCTGGCCACGGTTGAACCACAGCACCACCAGCACCGCATAAGCCAGCGCGCCGGCGCCCGCCAGCGCCACGCGCCAGCCAAAGGCGATGGCCAGCGGCACCAGCAGCGCCGGCGCCAGCGCCCAGCCCAGGCTGCCGGTGATGCCGTGGAAGCTGTAGGCGTGGCCAAGCCGCGACGCGCTCACCTTTCGATTGAGCAGCGTGTAGTCGACCGGGTGGAACACGCCGTTGCCGATGCCCGCCAGGATCGAGCACGCCGCCATTGCCCAGTAGTTGGGGCTCAGGGCGAAACCGAAGGCCGCCAGTCCCACCAGCGCCAGCCCGCCGAACAGGATCGGCCGCGGCCCCATCCGGTCGACCAGGAAGCCGGAGGCGGCCTGCACGCTGCAGGAGACCACGAAGAACAGCGTCATCAGAAAGCCCAGCTCCGTGTAGCTGGCGTTGAACGCATCCTTCAGCCACGGAAACAGCGGCGCCAGCAACAGCTGGCTGAAGTGGCTGATCATGTGCGCCAGGCCCACCAAGCCGATCACCCTGGCGTCCCGGCGCAGCGGCGCGAGGGGGGTGGAACCGGCGGCGGTCGTGGTGCGCATGGCCGCTATCGTAGTATCGGATGGCGCTTCTGAAATGCGACGAAACGACAGCTTCCAGCGAAAATCGGCCATGCCATCCCAAGCCCCCGCCAGCCGGGCGCGGCCGCGCAGCACGCCGCTGGGCGACACCGACCCGTTCCAGCCCGACGGCCGCCGGCCGGTGCGCCTGCGTTCGCGGGCCCTGGCCGTGGACAGCCATTTCGAGCCGCATCGGCACCCCTGGGCCCAGCTGGCGTACTGCGCCACCGGCCTGGTGCAGGTGACCGCCGCCCAGGGCGACCAGGACGGCGACGAGGTGACCTACATCGTGCCGCCGTCGCGCGCGGTCTGGATCGCTCCGGGCGCCCGCCATGCGGTCCACGTGCTGGAGGCGGCCGAATTCCGCACCCTCTACATCGCTGCGTCGGCGGTCCCGCCGGGGTGGCGCGGCTGCCGCGTGCTGGTGGTGTCGCCGCTGCTGCGCGAATTGATCCGCGCGCTGGACGCGCCGGCCGCAACCGCGCTGACGCGGGCCCGCGAGGAGCGGCTGACCCAGCTGGTGCTCGACGAGATCGCCGGCGCCGACACCCTGGAGCTGGGCGTGCCGATGCCGCACGCGCAGACCGGCGACAAGCGCCTGCGGTCGCTGTGCGAGGCCGTGCTGCGCGCGCCGGGGCAGCGCGCCACGCTGGCCGGCTGGGCGGCCGAGGCCGGCGCCAGCGAACGCACACTGGCGCGGCTGTTCCGCAGCGAGCTGGGCATGAGCTACCAGCAGTGGCGCCAGCAGGTGGTGCTGGCGCATGCGCTGCCGCTGCTGGCGCAGGGGTTGTCGGTCAGCCACGTGGCGGCAGCCAGCGGCTATGCCAGCGACAGCGCCTTCACCGCCATGTTCAAGGCGGCGCTGGGCCAGCCGCCGCGGGCGTTCCACCGGCGCCAGCGGCAGTAAGACATTTTTCTGGGTTTTTTCCTACAAAGGGCTTGGGAGCGTTCCGACCGCTGAGGCTGGCCGCCTTCTGTTGAATTCATGGGTCGGAACAGGCCATGGGGGCCGCCTCCGCACACAGAGTTGAACGGAGAGGTTATGGGTCCGCAGGACAAGCACGACGACAGCCAGAGCTCAACCGACGAGGCGCAGCAGCACGGGGAACTGCAGGGCGGGCACAGCGGCGAGGGCGCGGCCAGCGCCTTGCGCCACATGATCTCGCAGGGCGACCGCAAGCGCCACCAGAGCGGCGAAGCCGACGACGCCGCGGGGCACAGGCAATGAGCGCCCCGAATTCGTCGGGCTGCCGGACCGAGCCTGACACCGGCGCCGACCCCGGCAGCGGGGCCGGCGCCAGCGGCGAAGGCGCCGGCAGCGCGCTGGAGGCGATGCTCAGGAAGCGCCGGATGCGGGTCAGCACCGAATCCGATCCGGCCGCCGCGCCGACCACGCAGAAGCAGGACGGCGAGACGGCCGGGGAATAATCCCCCATCTTGGCAAAACATAGCGCCGGCCTGCTGATGTATCGCCGCACCCCGGACCGCGAGGTCGAGGTGCTGCTGGCGCATCCCGGCGGCCCCTACTGGCGGCGCAAGGACGCTGGCGCCTGGACCCTGCCCAAGGGCGAAGTCGAGGAAGGCGAAGACGCACTGGCTTGCGCCATGCGCGAATTCCAGGAAGAGACCGGCTGCCCGTCCACCGCACCGTACGCACCACTGGGCGAGGTGCGGCAAAACAGCGGCAAGCGGGTCGCGGCCTGGTGCTTCGAAGGCGACCTCGATCCGGCCGACCTGGCCAGCAACCTGTTCGAGATGGAATGGCCGCCGCGCTCGGGCCAGCTGCGCCAGTTCCCCGAAGTGGACCGCCTCGCCTGGTACAGCCTGGCGGCCGCACGCACCAAGCTGCTGCCGGCGCAGCTGCCCTTCCTCGAACGGCTGGTTGCGGTGCTGGCTGCGTGAGGGCTTACGACGCCGTCTGCCAGCCGTCGAAGGTCCAGGCGAAGGCGTTGCTGGCCACTTCGACGAAGCAGCGCTGCAGCGGGTCCCAGGCCCAGCGGTCGACGTGCAACCGGTCGCCGTCCGAGCGGATCCGGTTGAAGGAATTGGTTTCGCCGCGGCCGCGGGTGGATGTGGCGGTACCGGCCTGCACCACCAGCGCGCTGCGCCCCTCCAGGGGGTAGCGGGTGGCGGTGCTGCCGATGTGGCTGGTGTGCAGGTGGCCGGCCAGCAGCACGTCGGCGCCGGCCCGCAGGAACACGCCCATGGCCTGGTCGGCCCGTCCCACCAGGTGGTCCTCGTCGAAGCCTTCGGGCAGATCGAACGGATGGTGCGTGACCACGATCTTGGTGATGTGGTCTTCCAGCGGTGCCAGCCGGTCGTGCAGGCGCTGCACCTGCTCGTCGTTGATCCGGCCGTCCTTGAAGGTGAGCGAGCGGGCGGTGTTGATGCCGGCCACCGCGATCTCGGCGTCCGAATAGAACGGCTCGAGGTCGTGGCTGATGAAGCGGCGGTACTTTTTCAGCGGCTGCAGGAAGCGCTGGAACACGTTGTACAGCGGCACGTCGTGGTTGCCCGGCACCACGATCTGCGGCTTGGGCAGGTCGTCCAGGAAGCGGCGCGCCGCCCGGAACTGGTCGGGCCTGGCGCGCTGGGTCAGGTCGCCCGAGACCACCAGCACGTCCGGCGCCAGGCTGTGCACCAGCGGCACGATCGCGGCGACGATGGCTTCGTCCGTGCGGCCGAAATGGATGTCGGACAGATGCACCACGGTCTTCATGCGACCTCCTTTTGGGCCGGAACGAGCACCCGCAGCGCGCCAGCCCGGATCCGGTAGCTCAGCGGCGTCTCCATCACTGTCACCTCGCCGTCGGTGGACACCCGCAGGCGCCGGTGGTGGGTATTCACCACGAAGCCGCGCGCGGTCAGCACGTCAAAGTCGCGGGCCTGGTCCAGCCGCCTGAACAGCGCCAGCAATGCCAGGTGCAGCAGGCCGAAGCGCCCCATGCGGTGCGTCAGGTAGAGCGACAGCCGGCCCCGGTCCAGTGCCGCGCGCTCGCCGATGTTGAAGCCTTCCATCGTGTATTCGTTGTTGCCGACGAAGACGAAGGGCGTGCGCCGCGTCAAGGTCTTGCCGTCGACCTCGATCTGCACGCCCAACACCGGATAGCGGCGGGCGGCGGAAATGCTCGCCTCGAGCAACGCGCGCCATTTGCCGTGGCCCAGGCGCCGCTGGCGCTGTTCGCGGTCGCGCACGATGTCCGGATAGATCCCCAGGCCGGAGTTGTTGATGAAGATCCGGCCGTTGACCTCGCCGACATCGACGTCCAGCCGCCGGCCGGCCGCGATCACCGCGATCGCCTCTTGCTGCTCCAGCGGGATGGCCAGGTCCTTGGCGAAATGATTGAGCGTGCCCATCGGCAGCACGCCCAGCGTCACGCCGGTGCCGACCAGCCCGGCCGCCACCGCGCTCACGGTGCCGTCGCCGCCGCCGGCCACCACCAGGCCGGCGCCACGCTGCACCGCCGCCGCCACGGCGGGCGCGATCTCCGAGCCCTGCTGCATCACCAGCAACTGCACCTGCAGGCCGGCGGCGGTGAATCGATCCTGCAAGCCCTTGGCCCAGTCCGGGTTGGAGCCGTTGCCGGCCGAGGCGTTGACGATGACGGGAATGGGTTCAGCCACGCACTGCTCCCTGCGTGCGCTGACGCCACACTGCCCGCACGCCGGCCAGGCACAGCCCGAGCCAGAGCAGGCCTTCGACGATCGCGCCGACCACGTCGGTGAAATAGTGCAGTCCCAGGTAGATGCGCGACAGGCCGACCATCGCCACCATGCCGACGGCGACGGCCACGATGGCGCCGCGCCATCGGCGGGCGGCCGGATGGGCGAGCAGGAACGCCACAACGAAGCCGTAGAACAGGGTGGCGCCGGCCGTGTGGCCGCTGGGAAAGCTGTAAGTGGTCAAGGTCAGTACCGGGTCGTCGAAATGGGGGCGGGCGCGCTGCACCAGGTTCTTCACGGCCACATTGAGCAACAGGCCACCGGGCACCGACAGCAGCAGCGCCAGCAGCCACCACGGACGGCCGAAACGCCACAGCGCCAGGCCGAGCACGGCGCTCATCAGCAGCACGCCGGTGGTGCTGTGCCAATGCGTAATGAATAGCATGAACTGCGTGACGACGGGGTTCGGGTTGGCATGGAACCATGCGCTCAGCGGAAGGTCGATCAAGCAGTGACTCCTTTAGCCCCGCAAGCGTAAGGCCTGGCCGGCTCTGCCGTTGTCAGCATTCTTCCCTGCCGATGCGGGTGGCGGGACGACAATGGCGCCGGCCTCTCGGGCTCGAGCAAATCCTCGCCCGCCTTCGGCACCCTGTGCGCCGAAGCCCAGCGCCGTTATCTGGAGTCGGTGGCGCCGTATGCCAGGCGGTTGATCGACCGGGCCGGCGGACGACCAGCGCGCAGTCACTCCACCCGATTTCGTATCCGTCGGGTAAAGGATGACTGCCCTGTTGTAACGGCGGGAACCCGACGGCGCCGGCGACCCTCCAACCGATCGGCCGGCTCTTTTTCAGGTTTCTTCACCGGCCAGCTTGTCTCCCCTGTCGCTCGCGCGGCAGGGGATTTTTTGTGGTCTCGCTTCAGGCCTGCAACCAGGCCATGGCGTCGCTTTCGCGCGCAAAGACGGCGATGCTGGGCGCCTCGGGCGCGACGGTCACCGCGGTGTCGGCGTCGATCAGCCTGGAATCGCCGACCAGCGCCACGCGCACCGGCGCCTGGAACACCCGCAGCAAGCGGTCGCAGACCATGAATTTTTCCTCGGTGTCCGGTTCGCTGGTCACCCGGCGCAGGTCGATCAGGAAGCGGTCCAGGCCGGCCCGCCCCTGCGCCGCCTTCACCAGATAAGCCAGCTTGAGCGCATCGCCGTATTGCCAACGGCCGTCCACTTCGAAGCGCAGGTGCCTTGATTCGGTGCGGGTGGAAACGATCAGGTTCATGAATTGCGAAGACTGTTGAGGCAAGCCAGAGCCTAAGCCAAAACCGTGGCCCGCGGGGCTGCCGCGGCCGGCCCGCGCCGGCTTGCGTGAACGATGCCCCAGCGCTTGCGCGATCTGTTGTTCATGCCACCAGGCCCAGGCCCGCCAGGTAGCAGTCGAGCGTCTGTTGGCCGTTCCGCACCAGGTCGAAAGCATCCTGATCGAGCAGCCAGTTCTGGATCAGTCCGTCGATCAGGGCGTGCAGGCCATCGGCGGCGGCCGCCGCCGGGATTGCCAGCCGCCGGCCGCGCCAGCGGGCGGCGCGGCGCAGCGCCAGTTGCATCTGGTCCAGGAATTGCTGCCGGATGGCGATATGCCTGTCACGCACCGCGCCCATCTCGTCGACGTATTCCACTTTCAGCGTCGCCACCTCGAACACGCGGCGGGTCTGCTCGTCGCCGGCCGTGTGCCTCAGGGCCCGCAGCAGGCCCTCGCGCAGGCCCGGCAGCGGGTCTTCGCCGCTGCGCTCGCCGATCTGCTGGAAGGCGCTTTCCAGCGGCAGCGTCACCCGCGCCATCATGGCGTTGAACAGGTCGGCCTTGTCGTTGAAATGCCAGTAGATGGCGCCGCGGGTGGTGCCGGCCTCGACCGCGATGTCGTTGAGCGAGGTGCGCGACACCCCCTTGGCAAGGAACATGCGCTCGGCCGCATCCAGCAGGCTGGCACGGGTGGCGAGTGCGTCTTTCTTGGTGCGGCGTACCATGCTGCCTGCTTCGGTTCCGGCCCGGAATGGGCTGCCCCGAATATACATTCAGTGTTGAATGTATACTGCAAAGTCCCGAATAAATGCTCAGGCCGCCGGCGCCCCGCCTGCGCCGCCGGATAGGAATCCCTATGGCCGTCACCGCCCCGATCGCTGCTTTGCGCCCCCTGTCCCACGGCCTCTTCCGCGCCCTTTCGGCCACCATCCTGGCGCTGGCGCTGGCGGCCTGCGGCGACAAGCCGCCGGCCGGCGGGCCGCCCGGTGGCGGCATGCCGCCGGCCGAAGTCGGCGTGGTCACCGTCGCCCCGGGCGATATCGGCCTGGTCACCGAGTTGCCGGGCCGGCTGGAAGCCTCTCGCGTGGCGCAGGTCCGGGCCCGGGCCGCAGGCATCGTGCTGCAGCGGCTGTTTCGCGAAGGTTCGGACGTGCGGGCCGGCCAGCCGCTGTTCAAGATCGACCCGGCGTCCTACGCCGCGACATACAGCAGCGCTCAGGCTGGCCTGGCCAAGGCCCAGGCCAACTCGGCGCAGGCCACGATGCTGGCCGAGCGCTACCAGCCGCTGGTGGAAGCCAACGCCATCAGCAAGCAGGACTACGCCAACGCGGTCGCGGCCCAGAAGACGGCGGAGGCGGACGTCGCCTCGGCCAAGGCGGCGGTGCAGACCGCCGGCATCAACCTGGGCTACGCCTCGGTCACGGCCCCGATTTCGGGGCGCATCGGCCGCGCCCTGGTGACCGAAGGCGCGCTGGTCGGCCAGGGCGAAGCCACGCCGCTCGCTCTCATCCAGCAGATCGACCCGATGTACGTCAACTTCACGCAGTCCGCCACCGAAGTGCTGAACCTGCGCCGCTCACTGGACGCGGGCCGGCTCAAGCGCGCCGGCACCGACGCCGCCAGCGTGAAGATCGTGCTGGAGGACGGCAGCGTGCATTCGCGCGCCGGCCGCCTGCTGTTCTCCGACCTGACGGTGGACCCCAGCAGCGGCCAGGTGACGCTGCGCGCCGAGGTGCCCAACCCCGGCACCGTGCTGCTGCCTGGCATGTATGTGCGGGTGCAACTCGAACAGGCCAAGGCCAGCAACGCCATCCTGCTGCCGCAGCAGGCCGTGACGCGGTCGGGCACCGGCGACAGCGTGATGGTGGTCGGCGCCGACGGCAAGGTCAGCCCGCGGCCGGTCAAGGTCGGCGGCCAGCAGGACGGCCAGTGGGTGGTGCTCGAAGGCCTGAAGGCCGGCGAGATGGTGATGGTGGACGGCTTCCAGAAGCTGCGCCCCGGCGCCGCCGTCAAGCCGGTGCCGTGGCGTCCCGGCAGCCCGCCGGCCATGGGGGCGACCGCCGCCGCGTCGGCCCCGGCGCCGACGCTTCCTGCTTCTTCCGCTTCCGCGGCAGCGAAGTAAGGAGCCCGCCGCATGGCCAAATTCTTCATCGACAGGCCGATCTTCGCCTGGGTGATCGCCCTGTTCATCATCGTGCTGGGCGGCGTGTCCATCACGCAGCTGCCGATCTCGCAATACCCGCCGGTGGCGCCACCCGCGATCATCGTGTCGGCCGCCTATCCCGGCGCATCCGCCCAGACGCTGGAAGAAAGCGTCATCAGCGTGATCGAGCAGGAAATGAACGGCTCGCCCGGCCTGATCTACATGGAGTCGGTCAGCCAGGCCAACGGCTCGGGCAACATCACGCTGAGCTTCCAGCAGGGCACCAATCCAGACCTGGCCCAGGTCGACGTGCAGAACCGGCTGGCCCGGGCCACGCCGCGACTGCCGGCAGCGGTGACGCAGCAAGGCGTGCGCGTGGACAAGTCGCGCTCCAACTTCCTGCTGTTCACCATCCTGTCGTCCGACGACCCGGCCATGACGCCGACCGTGCTGGGCGACTACGCCTCGCGCTCGGTGCTGCCTGAAATCCAGCGCATCCCCGGCGTCGGCCAGGCCCAGCTGTTCGGCACCGAACAGGCCATGCGGATCTGGATCGAGCCAGCCAAGCTGCTGAGCTTCGGCATCTCGCCGGCCGAAGTGAACAACGCCATCCGCGCCCAGAACGCGCAGGTCTCGGCCGGTTCCATCGGCGAACTGCCCAACATCGCCGGCCAGGGCGTCGCCGCCACCGTGGTGGTGCCGGGCCAGCTGACCACCATCGACCAGTTCCGCAACATCGTGCTGCGCGCCAACACCGACGGCTCCACGGTGCGCCTGAAGGACGTGGCGCGGGTCGAACTCGGCGCCCAGAACTACGCCACCTCGGCCCGCCTGAACGGCAAGCCCTCGACCGGCATCGGCGTGCAGCTCTCGCCCAGCGGCAACGCGCTGGCCACCGCCGACGCGGTGCGCGCCCGCATGACCGAGCTGTCGAAGTTCTTCCCGGCCGGCGTGAAGTGGGAGATCCCGTACGACAGCTCGCGCTTCGTCCGGATCTCGATCCGCCAGGTGGTGGAGACGCTGCTGGAGGCGGTGGCGCTGGTGTTCCTGGTGATGTTCCTGTTCCTGCAGAACTGGCGCTACACCATCATCCCGACCCTGGTCGTGCCGATCGCGCTGCTGGGCACCTTCGGCGCGCTGATGGCGCTGGGTTTCTCGATCAACGTGCTGACCATGTTCGGCATGGTGCTGGTGATCGGCATCGTGGTGGACGACGCCATCGTGGTGGTGGAGAACGTCGAGCGCATCATGAGCGAGGAAGGCACGCCGCCGCGGGTGGCGACGCGCAAGGCCATGGGCCAGATCCAGGGCGCCATCATCGGCGTGACGGTGGTGCTGATCTCGGTGTTCGTGCCGCTGGCGTTCTTCGCCGGCTCCACCGGCAACATCTACCGCCAGTTCGCCGCGGTGATGGTGGCTTCGATCAGCTTTTCCGCCTTCATGGCGCTGTCGCTGACGCCGGCGCTGTGCGCCACCTTGCTCAAGCCGGTGGAAGCCGGGCATCACCACGAGAAGACCGGCTTCTTCGGCTGGTTCAACCGCGGGTTCAGCAGGACCGCGAAGGGCTATGAAGGCCTGGTCGCCCGCCTGCTGAGGCGCGCCGTCCGCTACCTGGTGATCTACGCCGCCATCATCGGCGTGGTGGCGTTGGTCTACCTGCGGCTGCCGACCTCGTTCCTGCCCAACGAGGACCAGGGCACGATGCTGATCAACGTGCAGTTGCCGCCCGGCGCGACGCAGGAGCGCACCCGCAACGTGATGCAGCAGGTGGAAAGCTACATCCTCAAGCAGCCGGACGTGCAGAGCATGGTCGGCGTGCTGGGCTTCAGCTTCTCCGGCCAGGGCCAGAATGCCGGCCTGGCCTTCGTGACGCTCAAGGACTGGCACCTGCGGCCGGCCGCCAG
Organism: Burkholderiales bacterium; assembly: GCA_038244915.1. Classification (GTDB taxonomy): domain Bacteria; phylum Pseudomonadota; class Gammaproteobacteria; order Burkholderiales; family Burkholderiaceae_C; genus Ramlibacter. Next base: position 19,640 of record JBBRSZ010000047.1, read on the forward strand.
CCAGTCGGCCGAGGCGATCGCGGGCCGCGCGTTCGGCGCGCTGTCGGGCATCCGCGACGCCTTCATCTTCCCGCTCAGCCCGCCGCCGATCCCGGAACTGGGCACGGCATCGGGCTTCACCTTCCGGCTGCAGGACCGCGGCGGCGCCGGCCATGACGCGCTGCTGGCCGCCCGTAACCAGCTGCTGGGCATGGCGGCGCAGAGCAAGCTGCTGGCCGGTGTCCGGCCGGACGGCCTGGAAGACGCGCCGCAGCTGCAGATCGACATCGACCGCGAAAAGGCCTCCGCGCTCGGGGTTTCCTTCGACGCCATCAACTCCACGCTGTCGACGGCGCTGGGCTCGGCCTACATCAACGACTTCCCGAACCGCGGCCGCCTGCAGCGGGTGCTGGTGCAGGCCGACGCGCCGGCCCGGATGCAGCCGGGCGACCTGCTGCAGCTCAACGCCGCCAACAACGCCGGCAAACCGGTGCCGCTGTCGTCGTTCGCCACCACCCGCTGGGTGACCGGCGCGATGCAGACCATCCGCTACAACGGCTACCCGGCGATGCGCATCTCCGGCGCGCCGGCGCCGGGCAACAGCACCGGCGCCGCGATGGCGGAAATGGAAAAGCTGGCGGCGCAGCTGCCGCAGGGCTTCGGCTACGAGTGGACCGGCCAGTCGCGGGAAGAAAAACTCGCAGGCTCCCAGGCCATGGTCCTGTACGGCTTCGCCATCCTGGCGGTGTTCCTGTGCCTGGCTGCCCTGTACGAGAGCTGGTCGATCCCGCTCGCGGTGATCCTGGTGGTGCCGCTGGGCGTGCTGGGCGTGCTGCTGGCGACGCTGTTGCGCAACTACTCGAACGACGTGTACTTCCAGGTCGGCCTGATCACCATCATCGGCCTATCGGCCAAGAACGCGATCCTGATCATCGAATTCGCCAAGGACCTGCAGGCGCAAGGCAAGAGCGTGATCGAGTCGGCGCTGGCGGCCGCCCACCTGCGGTTCCGCCCGATCATCATGACCTCGATGGCGTTCGGCCTGGGCGTTTTGCCGCTGGCCCTGGCGTCGGGCGCCGGCTCGGCCAGCCAGCGCGCCATCGGCACCGGCGTGATTGGCGGGATGATCACCGGCACCTCGCTGGCGGTGTTCTTCGTTCCCATCTTCTTCGTCATCGTCCGCGGCTACTTCAAGGGCAGCGAACGCCAGCGCAAGATGTACACCCACGAGCTCGGACGGGAGCTGCCGCCCGGCGCGACGGCAGGAGACCAGGTATGACCTTGTCCTTCAATCCCCGGCTGGCTGCGCTGGCGGCCACGGCCATGCTGGCCGCCTGCACGTCCATGGTGCCGACATACGAACGCCCGGCCGCTCCGGTGGCCGCCAGCTGGCCGCAGGATGCGACCACCGGGGGCACGCCCGCGGCCGCCGACATCGACTGGCAGGCCTTCTTCCCGGACCCGCGGCTGCGCGAGCTGATCGCGCTGGCGCTGCAGGGCAACCGCGACCTGCGCGTCGCCGTGCTGGCCATCGAACAGGCCCGGGCCCAGTACCAGATCCGGCGCGCCGACGGGTTCCCGACGGTCGGCGCCCAGCTCAACGCTTCGCGCGCCCCGAACGCAAGCGGGCACCTGGCCAACAGCTTCAGCGCCGGCCTGGCCGTCAGCGCCTGGGAAATCGACTTCTTCGGCCGCATCGCCAGCCTGAGCGACGCCGCGCTGGCCCAGTACCTCGCCACCGAGGAAGGTCGCAAGACGGCCCAGATCAGCCTGGTGGCCGCGGTCGCCAACAGCTGGCTGTCGCTGGTAGCGGACGAGGACCTGCTGGCGATCACCCGGCAGACCCTCGGCACCCGGCAGGATTCGCAGCGGCTGGCCAAGCTGCGCTTCGACAACGGCGTCACCTCCGAACTGGATTTCCGCCAGGCCGAGTCGCTGACCGAGTCGGCCCGCGTGACGCTGGCCCAGCTGCAGCGCCAACGCGCGCTCGACGAGAACGCGCTGGTGCTGCTGATCGGCCAGCCGCTGCCAGCCACGCTGCGGGCCAGCGCCGGCATCGAGGCCGTGACGCTGCCGGACGTGCCGGCCGGCGCGCCGTCCGACCTGCTGGTGCGGCGTCCCGACATCCGCCAGGCCGAGCAGCAGCTGGTCGCCGCCAATGCCAACATCGGCGCGGCCCGGGCCGCCTTCTTCCCCCGCATCGCCCTGACCGCCTCGGCCGGCAGCGCCAGCAACGAGTTGTCCGGCCTGTTCAAGAGCGGCAGCTGGGGCTTCACTCTGGCGCCCTCGCTGCTGCTGCCGATCTTCGACGCCGGCCGCAACCAGGCCGCCCTGCAGTCGGCCAAGGTGGGCCGCGAGATCGCCATCGCCCAATACGAGAAGGCGATCCAGGCCGCCTTTCGCGATGTATCCGACGCACTGGCTGGCCGCACCACGCTGGCCGACCAGTTGCAGGCGCAGCGCGCGGTGGCGACGGCCGAGAGCGCGCGGCTGAAGCTGTCCGACCTGCGCTACACCAACGGCGTGGCCAGCTACCTCGATTTGCTCGACGCCCAGCGCTCGCTGTTCGCAGCGCAGCAGGCGCTGGTGCAGACCCGGCTGGCGCAGCTGCAGAGCCAGGTCAACCTGTACAAGGCGCTGGGCGGCGGCTGGACCGACACGCCGCGGCCCTGAGCCATTCGGTCAGCGGCCGCCGACCACGCCGGCGGCGATGTTGATCGACAGGCCCAGGATGGCGACGTTGAAGAAGAAGCTCAGCACCGACTGCGCCAGCACGGCGCTGCGCATCAGCGTCGTCAGCACGGTCACATCGGAGGTCTGCGCCGCCACCGCGATGGTGAAGGAAAAATACAGGAAGTCGCGATAAGACGGCAGCTCCAGCCCCTCCGGAAAACGCAGCGGCCGCCGCTGCGCCGGCGCCTCGTAGAACATGTGGGCGTAGTGGAAGGTGTAGATCACTCCCAGCAGGAACCACGACCCGGTCACCGTCACCACCGGAAAGGCGAAGGCAAAGATCAGGCCGTGCCCGCCGCCGCGGCTGACCGCCAGCTCAGCCACGATCGCCACCACGCTGAGCACCGCGGCCGTCGACATGATGGCCACCAGCGCGGCGCTGCTGGCGTTCTCCTGCTCGGCGATCTTGCGCACCTTCTCAGGCGCGCAGCGCAGCATCAGCCAGGCCATCGAGGCGAGGTAAGGCCAGACCGCGGCGTTCCAGGCCACCAGCAGGCGGGTCGCGGCGGTCCAGGAATCGGGCAGCAGCAACCACACGACCAGGCCCCAGACGCAGGCTCCCAGCAACCGCGGCCTGTGCATGCCGACATGTTGCAAATGGCGAAAAAATGAACTCATGATGTGGGCCGGAGCCTAACAGTCTTGCGGCGCGAAGCGGGTCAGCCTCCGGTCAGCGCCGCCAGAGTTCAACCGCCAAGCATCAAGGAGCGTCCATGGACCATTTTTCCGCTCTGCCGACCCAGTCGTTTTCCGGCGCCGCGCGCCTGTGCGAGCCCGACCCCACGGCACTGCAGCAGACGCTGGAATCGCCGGCGATCAGCGTGATGACGGACCTGACCCATGTGACGGCCGTGGTCATCGAGCCGCAGGCGACGATGGAAGCGGCGCACGAGATGATGCAGCAGCGCGGCGTGCGGATGCTGCTGGCGCTGGATGCGAACGGCACGCTGGCCGGCCTGATCACCGCCAACGACATCCTGGGCGAGAAACCGATGCACCTGGTGCGCGAGCGCCGCATCCGCCATTCCGAGATCCTGGTGGCCGACGTGATGACGCCGGCCGCGCGGCTCGACGCCTTCGACTGGAAGGCGGTGCAGTCGGCGCGGGTCGGCAACATCGTGGCCAGGCTGCAGCTGGCGCGGCGCCAGCACGCGCTGGTGACGCAGACCGCCGCCAGCGGCCAGGTGCTGGTGCGCGGCATCTTCTCGCTGTCGCAGATCGCACGGCAACTGGGCATCGCGCTGCAGCTGCCCGAAGGCGCCAACTCGTTCGCCGAGATCGAGCAGGCGCTGGCGGCGGGCTGAATGCTCCGGCCGCGGGCGTCGGCTTGGCTTAAAGTGCCGGCTGGCATCCGTATGGCACTTTCATGACACAGACGACCACTCGCCCCGCAGCAAGCACCCTGCCACCGTTCCAGGCCATCGCCGACCTCGTCGCGAAACACGCCGCCGCCCGACCAGCGCACACCGCGTTGATCCAGGGCGAACGCAGCGTCAGCTGGGCCCAGCTCGACGCCATGGCGGACCGCATCGCCGCCTCGCTGCAGCGCGAGGGCGTGCAGCCCGGCGAGTCGATCGCGGCCTGCGCGGCCAACTCGCTGGAATACGTGGCGGTGTTCGTCGGCGGCCTGCGCGCCGGCGCGGCGGTGGCGCCGCTGTCCACCCATTCGTCGCCACAGCAGCTGGCGACCATGGTGGCCGACTGCGGCGCCCGCCATTTCTTCGTCGACGCGACCATCCCCGCGTTCGCAACCAGGGCGCGGCGCATCTTCATGGACGGCGCCGGCTCCCCCAGCCTGCAGGACTGGCTGCTGCCCGAGGGCAGCCGGCCACAGCCGGTGGTGGTGACGCCCGAGGCGCCGTTCAACATCATCTATTCGTCCGGCACGACCGGCACCCCCAAGGGCATCGTGCAGCCGCACGGCATGCGCTGGGGCCACGTGGCGCGCGCCGAGAGCTATGGTTACGGCCCCGACGCCGTCACGCTGATCGCCACGTCGCTGTGCTCCAACACCACGCTGGTGTGCTTCTTCCCGACGCTGGCCCGCGGCGGCACCGTGGTGCTGGCGCCGCCGAAGTTCGACGCCGGCGGCTGGCTGGCACTGGCCGAGAAGCACCGCGCCACCCACGCGATGCTGGTGCCGGTGCAATACCAGCGGATCCTGGCGCGCGAGGATTTCGACGACTACAACCTGTCGTCCTTCGTGATGAAGTTCTGCACCAGCGCGCCGTTCCAGGCGGCGTTGAAGCAGGACATCCTTCAGCGCTGGCCGGGCGGGCTGGTGGAGTTCTACGGCATGACCGAGGGCGGCGGCTCCTGCATCCTGGAGGCGCACAACGATCCGGACAAGCTGCACACGGTGGGCAAGCCGGCCGAGGGCCACGACATGCGGATGATCGATGAGGACGGCCGGGAACTGGCGCGCGGCGAGATCGGCGAGATCGTGGGACGCTCGGGCGCGATGATGACCGGCTATCACAACCAGCCGGCCAGGACGCGGGAGGCCGAATGGCGCGACGCCCTGGGCCAGCGCTTCATCCGCACCGGCGACGTCGGCCGCTTCGACGAGGAAGGCTTCCTCACGCTGATGGACCGGCGCAAGGACATGGTGATCAGCGGCGGCTTCAACATCTATCCCAGCGACCTGGAGGCCGTGCTGCGCGAGCATCCGGCCGTCGCCGACGCCGCCGTCATCGGTATGCCGTCCGCCGAATGGGGTGAGACGCCGGTGGCCTATGTCGTGCCGCACTCCGCCGCCACCGACAGCCCCGAAGCAATCCGCGAGTGGTTCAACGCCCGGGTCGGCAAGACCCAGCGCCTCTCGGGGCTGCGCTTCACCGGCGAATTGCCCCGCAGCGAAATCGGCAAGGTGCTCAAGCGGCAGTTGCGCGAGCAGTGGACGACCTCGTAGCCGCCCTTTCCCTCGCGCCGATGCCGGTTGGCGCGGCCGCCGGCCGGGATGGGTCGTTCTCCGGTCACGCTCGCGGGCGTCATCCCGGGCATTCCACCGCGCTCGCGTCAAGTGAGATCAATGAGGTGCGCAAGGTGTAGCGACCGCGAATGGCCCTGCGCCCGACCCAACCCGACCACCGTCCGTGCGAGACGCAATGGCCCTCATGGGCCTCATTGATCGGGTTAACGCGGTAGCTTCTGCGTCCATGGGAAGACGCCCGCGAGCGTGACCGGAGAACACTCCGTCCCGGCCGCCGGCCATGCCAACCAAGTGCCACGCGAGCTCCAGAAGACATGGATCCCGGGTCGAGCCCGGGATGACGGGCATGACCGGGATGACCGGCATCAACCCCGCAGCCGCGGCAGCAGCCCCAGCGCGTTGTCGCGCTCGATCATCTTCAACTGCGCTTCGTCGAACACGCCGCAGTCGCGCAGGCCCTTCACGTGGTCGATCGCCGTGCGGTAGGGGAAATCGGTGCCCAGCACGATCTGCGAGGTCGGCACCACCTTGGTCAGCGCCGACATCGCCGCCGGGTTCGCGACCTGCGCCGTGTCGTAGTAGAAGCGCCGCAATTCCGCCGCCACGCCCTCGGGGAACAACGGCGCGCTGCTGGGAACCAGGATCGGGTTGCGGACAAACCGCTCGATCAGGAACGGCATGGTGCCGCCGGCATGCGAGAAGATCCAGCGGATGTCGCGGAACCGCCGCGCATTCCCGGTGAACAGGATCGAGGCGATGGCGCGCGTGGTGTCGGTGCCGAATTCGATCATCACCGGTTGCACGCCGGGTTGCAGGTTGCCGCAGCAGTTGGCGGCGGTGGGGTGGGTATAGACCGTCACCTTGCGGCGATTGAGTTCTTCCATGATCGGGAAGAACACCGGGTCGCCCAGCCACTTGTCGCCATAGCTGGTGAGCAGGCCGATGCCGTCGGCCTTCAGCACGTCCAGCGCATAGGCGATCTCGCGCTGCGCGCCTTCGACGTCGTACATCGGGATCGCGGCGAAGAAGCCGAAGCGGCCGCTGTGCTCGCCGACCAGCTTCGCGCCGTACTCGTTGCATTCGCGCGCCAGCCGGCGGCCGGCCGCGATGTCCAGGTCGGTGAAGACGACGCCGGGCGTGGTGACCGACAGCATCGAGGTGGCGATGCCGGCCTTGTCCATGTCGGCGAGCGACTTCTGCACCGTCCAGTTGGCGGCCAGGCCGTCGATGCCGCGGTTGCGCGCCACGGCCACCCAGGCCGGCGGCGAGAGGTGGTGGTGGACGTCGATGCGCCCGGCGCTCTGGCCCAGGTTCAGGGCCGGCGCGGCAGGCGCCGACAGCGGCACGCCGGTGCCGCAGCCGGCCAGCGTCGCGGCGCCGGCGGCCGCGCCCAGCAGCAGGCGGCGCCGGCTCGGGCCGGCAGCGGGCTCGCCGTCACAGGCCGCGCAGTGTCTCCAGCGGGCCGCTTGCAGGCAATTCGATGGCTCCATGCTTGTCTCCGTTGTGGTTGTGCACGCAGCATAGCGGCGTCACGACGAATCAGCCACCTTCGCGCCCTGGATGCCGTGGCGCTTCAGGCCGTCCGCAACGAATCCGTTGCGCTTCATCCGCTCGACGAAGTCAGCCAGCCAGGCATGGGCCTCATCGCTGCGGTCGCGCGGCATCGCCATCGCCTGGTCGATCACCATGAAGCGGCCATCGAGCAGCCGCACGCCGCCGACCCGCTTCGCATCCGACTCGAGCTGCTGGCGCACGCCGGCGGCCACCGGCTGGCCACCGGCCAGCATGGCGTCGACCACGGCCTCGGAGGTCGGCACCTCCAGCATCCTGGCGTGTTGGAGCACCCGCTTCAGGTACAGGGCGTAGGCGCTGCCGGCGCCGACCACGATGGTCGTGCCGGGCTGGTCCACCTGCTCGTTGGCGGTCAGCGGCGAGTCCTGCGGCACCAGGTAGGCACCTTCGATCTGCACGTAGGCGGCGGTGAACCGGATGCTGCTGGCGCGCAGCGGGTCGATTGCCATGAAGCCGACGTCGGCGCTGCCGGCTGCCAGCGCCTCCACCGAACGGGCCGCGTTCTCGAACTGCAGGAAGCTGGCCTGCAGGCCCAGCTCGCGCGCGAGTTCGCGCGCCAGGTCGATCGACACGCCAGCCGGCGTCTCGGTGGCGGTGCGGCTGTGGGCCAGCACCGGGTTGCCCATGTTGAGCGAGGCGCGCAGCACGCCGGTCGGCGCGAATTGCCGGGCGAGGGATGAAGGTGCAGTCATGGTCGAACGAGGGAGGATTGGGCCGGGCATGACCGTACCATGGAGCGCCGCCCGGCAGGCCACAATCGGCCTGCATGAACCTCGCAAATTCACTCCAGCGCATCGCGCTGGCCGACCCCGGCCGGCCCGCGCTGTTCGACGGCAGCACGCTGCTGCGCGATTACGGCGCGCTGGCCGGGCGCTGCGCCCGCCTGGCGGCCGCCTTCCAAGCCGCGGGCCTGGTGCCGGGCGACCGCGTCGCGCTGTTCATGCACAACACGCCAGCCTATCTCGAACTGCTGTACGGCGCCTGGTGGGCCGGGCTGGCGGTGGTGCCGGTCAACGCCAGGCTTCACCTGCGCGAAGCGCAGTGGATCCTGGACCACGCCCAGGCGCGCTGGGCCTTCGTCACGCCCGACGTCGGCGCGGGCCTGCAGGCGAGCGGCCGCGTCATCGACGTCACGACGGCCGGCTACGAATCGCTCTTCACCCTGCCACCCGCGCCCATCACCGTGCGGGCGGCCGCCGACCTGGCGTGGCTGTTCTACACCAGCGGCACCACCGGCAAGCCCAAGGGCGTGATGCTTACGCACCGCAACCTGATGACCATGGGCCTGACCTATTTCGTCGACGTCGATCCGATCGATCCGGCCGACGCCATCGTCTACGGCGCGCCGATGTCGCACGGCGCCGGCATCTACGCCATCCCGCACGTGATGGCGGGCGCTCGCCACGTGGTGCCGGCTTCCGGCGGCTTCGATCCGCACGAGATCTTCGCGCTGTCGCAATCCGTCGGCCGGCTGTCGATGTTCGCCGCGCCGACCATCGTCAAGCGGCTGGTCGACCACGCGGAGGCCAGCGGCGCCGACTGCGGCGGCTTCAAGACCATCGTCTACGGCGGCGCGCCGATGTACGCCGCCGACATCGGGCGCGCGATCAGCCTGATGGGCCCGAAGTTCGTGCAGATCTACGGCCAGGGCGAAAGCCCGATGGTGATCACCGCGCTCAGCCGGGCGCAGATCGGCGACACGGCCCATCCCCGCCATGCGCAGCGCCTGGCGTCGGTCGGCATCGCCCAGACGCCGGTGGAGCTGCGGGTGAGCGACGCGGACGGCGTGCCATTGCCGCTGGGCGACGTCGGCGAAGTGCTGGTGCGCGGCGACACGGTCATGGCCGGCTACTGGCGCGATCCCGCGGCCAGCGCCGCCGCCCTGCGGGGTGGCTGGCTGTTCACCGGCGACATGGGCGCGCTCGATGCGGACGGTTTCCTCACGCTGAAGGACCGCAGCAAGGACGTGTTGATCAGCGGCGGCTCGAACATCTATCCGCGCGAGGTGGAGGAAGTGCTGCTGCTCTCGCCCGACGTGGCCGAGGCCTCGGTGGTCGGCGCGCCCGATCCGCAATGGGGCGAGATCGTGGTGGCCTTCGTCGTCGCGCGGCCCGGCCGCAGCGTCGACACCGCGGCGTTGGATGCGCTGTGCCTGCAGCACATCGCCCGCTTCAAGCGGCCCAAGCGCTATGAGATCGTGGCCAGCCTGCCGAAGAACAATTACGGCAAGGTGCTCAAGACCGAGCTGAGAGCGCTGCTCGGTGGCTGAGCTCGGGTCAGGGCCTGGGCGGCTTTGGCTCGACGTCGGTCACGTCGCCGATCTCGGGCCGTTGGTGGCGCATCGGTTCCGCCGGGCGCGGCGCCGCACCCTGCTCCGGCCTGCGGTAGACACGGCCGAAGCCGGCCCGCGGGTCGATGCGCACCACGAACGGCACGACCGGCCGCCCGGTCAGCCGGGCCCAGGCGTAACGCAGGCCCCACAGCGCGATGGCCAGCGTGGCGACCGCCGCCAGGCTGACTGCGAACACCAGGCCGGCGGCCAGCAGCACCAGGCGAATCAGGACAGTGACGAGGATCTGCATGGGCCCGTCATGCCGTCGCTTCTTCCGGCAGCGCCTGCGCCGCGCCGAAGTGGAACACGCCCGGCTCGCGCACCGGGTCCACGTCCACCGGGATCGCGCTCTTGGGCGGGAACCGGCCCTCCAGGATCAGCTTGGACAGCGGGTTCTCGATCCGCTGCTGGATCGCGCGCTTGAGCGGACGGGCGCCGAACACCGGATCGAAGCCGACCTTGGCCAGCTCCTCCAGCGCCGCCGCCGACACCTGTAGCGTGAGGTCCATCTTGGCCAGGCGCTGCTCGAGGATCCGCAGCTGGATCGCGGCGATCTTCTCGATGTGCCTGGCGTCGAGCGAATGGAATACCACGGTCTCGTCGATCCGGTTCAGGAATTCGGGCCGGAAGTGGTCCTTGAGCTCGCCCCACACCGCTTCCTTCACGTCCTCGTAGGGCTTGCCGACCATGGCCTGGATCATGTGCGAGCCGATGTTGCTGGTCATCACGATCACCGTGTTCTTGAAGTCCACTGTGCGGCCCTGGCCGTCGGTCAGGCGGCCGTCGTCCAGCACCTGCAGCAGGACGTTGAAGACGTCGGGGTGGGCCTTCTCCACCTCGTCGAGCAGCAGCACGCTGTAAGGCTTGCGGCGCACGGCTTCGGTCAGGTAGCCGCCCTCCTCGTAGCCGACGTAGCCAGGCGGCGCGCCGATCAGGCGGGCCACCGAATGCTTTTCCATGAACTCGCTCATGTCGATGCGGATCAGGTGGTCTTCGCTGTCGAACAAGAAGCCCGCCAGCGCCTTGCACAGCTCGGTCTTGCCGACGCCCGTGGGGCCCAGGAACAGGAACGAGCCGGTCGGCCGGTTCGGGTCGGACAGGCCGGAGCGCGAACGGCGGATCGCGTTGGAAACGGCGCTGATCGCTTCGTCCTGGCCGACCACGCGGCTGTGCAGCTTGTCTTCCATCTGCAGCAGCTTCTCGCGCTCGCCCTGCATCAGCTTGGAGACCGGGATGCCAGTGGCCCGCGCCACCACCTCGGCGATCTCCTCGGCGCCGACCATGGTGCGCAGCAGCTGCGGCCGGCCGCC
>JBBRSZ010000048.1:0-29506 GCA_038244915.1 Burkholderiales bacterium
GCCCAGGTCGGTCAGCTCGCAGCCCAGGCGCTGCAGCAGCGCGCGCAGGAAGAAGCGGTTGGAGTTGTAGATGGTGCCCGGCTTCATCTGTTCGGGCGGCACGGCGCCCGGCATCACCAGTTCGTCGCCGGTGGAAAACAGGGCCACGCGCGGGCGTCGCGCCACCAGCAGCTGGGCCAGGCCGATGTTGGCGGCCAGCCCGATGTCGGCCGGACCGAGGCGCTGGCCCCTGGCCAGCACCACGGCGCCGCGCGTCACGTCCTCGCCGGCGCGGCGGATCCACTGGCCCGGCTCCGGCACGCGGTTGATGCGCACGATCTGCTCGCCTGCAGTTTCAGTGTCTTCCTGCATCACGATCGCGTCCGCGCCCTGCGGCACCTGGGCGCCGGTGAAGATGCGGGCCGCGCTACCGGGCACCAGCGGCTCGGGCTGGGCGCCAGCGGCAATGCGCTGGCTCACCGGCATCACCACGCCCTCGTCGGCCACCTCGGCGCTGCGCACCGCGTAGCCGTCCATCGAGCTGTTGTCCTGCGGCGGTACCTGCAGCGCCGACACGCAATCGCGCGCCAGCACACGGCCGTCGGCATCGAAGGTGGACACCGTCTCGGTGCCCGCCAACGGCTGCGCGTGGGCCAGCAGCTCGGCCAATGCGTCGTCCAGCGGTGTGAGGGCAGGCCTGGTCATAGGGACATCCCGGGGTCGTAGTCGAACCGGTGGCCATTGTCGACCAGCCAGTGGGCCATGGCGTCGGCATCGTTCAAATCCAGCACCGGACGCAGGGTAGGCTGGGGCAAGGCGGCCGGCGAATCGGTGGCGATCGCCACCACGAAGTCGTCGTCCGGATAGCGCGCCGGCTTGCCAGCGGCGACCCGCCAGACCTCGATCTTGGGCAGGTTGCTTTCCTTGAAGCCCTCCACCAGCACCCAGTCCACGCCCTCGTACAGCTCGGCCAGTAGGTGGTGGACGGAAAGCCGCGCCGGTTGCTCGAATTCGCGCATCAGCGCCAGCCGGCGGTCCGAGGCGACGATCACTTCGAACGCCCCCGCCTGCCGGTGCCGGAAGCTGTCCTTGCCGGGACGGTCGATGTCGAATTCGTGGTGGGCATGCTTGGCCACCGAGACCCGCAAGCCCATCAGCTTGAGGGCCGGGATCAGGCGCTCGACCAGGGTGGTCTTGCCCGAGCCGGAGAACCCGGCGAAGCCTGCGACTTTCATCTGCCGGCGCCGTCAGCCGCAGTGGCTGGCGATGAAGCTTTTCACGGCTTCGACATCCGGCGGCAACACGGTGACCCGGCGCGGCAACTGCTCCAGCCCCTGGAAGCGGGCCGGCCGCTCGGGCTCGCGGCCCAGCGCCTCGACGATGGTGGCGGCGAACTTGATCGGCAACGCCGTCTCCAGCACGATCATCGGCACGCCCGGCTGGCGCTGCTCGCGCGCCACCTTCAGGCCGTCGGCCGTGTGGGTGTCGATCATCACGCCGAAGCGCGCGAAGGTGTCGCGGATGGTGGCGAGACGGTCGGCATGGGTGCTCTTGCCGCTGAAGAAGCCGAAGCGCTCGCGCGCCTGTTTGAACGCCGGGTCCTGGCTCAGGTCGAACTTGCCGTGCCTGGCGAGCTGCTCGCCGAACAGCGACTGGACACGCCGGCCGTCTCTGCCCAGCAGGTCGAACACGAAGCGCTCGAAGTTGCTGGCCTTGGAGATGTCCATCGACGGGCTGGAGGTTTCGTGGGTGTCGGCGGCGCCGCGCACGCGATACACCCCGGTGCGGAAAAATTCGTCGAGCACGTCGTTCTCGTTGGTCGCCAGCACCAGCCGCTCGATCGGCAGGCCCATCATGCGCGCCACATGGCCGGCGCAGATGTTGCCGAAATTGCCGGAGGGCACGGTGAAGCTGACCTTGCCGGTGTTCGACGCGGTGGCTTGAACGCGACCGGAGGTCGCTTGAAAATACCCGGCGAAGTAGTACACGACCTGGGCCATCAGCCGCGCCCAGTTGATCGAGTTGACGGTGCCGATGCGGTACTTGCGCTTGAAGGCCAGGTCGCTGGACACGGCCTTGACGATGTCCTGACAGTCGTCGAACACGCCGGCGAGCGCCAGGTTGTAGATGTTGGCGTCCTGCAGGCTGAACATCTGGGCCTGCTGGAACGGGCTCATCCGGCCATTGGGGGATGTCATGAAAACCCGCACGCCCTGCTTGCCGCGCATGGCGTATTCGGCGGCGCTGCCGGTATCGCCGGAGGTGGCGCCCAGGATGTTCAGCTGCTCGCCGCGGCGCGCCAGTTCGTATTCGAACAGGTTGCCCAGCAGCTGCATCGCCATGTCCTTGAAGGCCAGCGTGGGGCCGTTGGACAGGGCTTGCAGGTAAATGTGGCCGTCATTCCCAGGTACGTCATCCCCGCGAAGGCGGGGACGGGAATCCAGCGCTTTCAAAGGCACGATCTCCTTTGTCCCGAACACTTCTTCGGTGTAGGTCTTGCGGCAGATCGCGCGCAGGTCGTCAGCCGGGATATCGTCGATGTAGAGCGAGAGGACTTCGAACGCCAGGTCGGCGTAGGGCAGCGCTCGCCACTTCTCCAGTGTCGCGGCATCGACCTGCGGATAGCGCTGCGGCAAGTAGAGGCCGCCATCGGGCGCCAGGCCTTCCAGCAGGATCTCGCAGAAATGCTTGCGGTCGGCGTGGCCGCGGGTCGAGACGTACAGCATCGGGTTAAGCGAGTTCTTCCTTGCGGATGCGGGTGATCGGCGCCAGGACGGTCGGCAGCGCCTGCATCTGCGCGATCACCTCGTTCATGGTGCCTTCGCGCACGCTGTGCGTCAGGATGATCAGGTCGGTCTGCGGAATGCCGCGCTCGCCGCCCACCGGGGGGCCTTCGCCCGCCACCTGGTCGGCTTCGCGCTGCAGCATCGCGTCGATGCTGATGTTGGCAGCGGCCAGCAGACCCGTGACCTTGGCCAGCACGCCGGCTTCGTCCGCCACCCTGAGCCGCAGGTAGTAGCTGGTCACCACCTCGCTCATCGGAAGCACCGGGGCGTCGCTCATGGCGTCGGGCTGGAACGCCAGGTGCGGAACGCGGTGCGCCGCATCCACGGTGTGCAGCCGCGTCACGTCCACCAGGTCGGCGATCACGGCGCTGGCGGTCGGCTCGCTGCCCGCGCCCTTGCCGTAGTACAGCGTGGTGCCGACCGCATCGCCCTGCACCATCACCGCGTTCATCGCGCCTTCGACGTTGGCGATCAGGCGCTTGCTCGGCACCAGGCTGGGATGGACGCGCAGCTCGATGCCCTTGGCGGTGCGCTTGGTGATGCCCAGCAGCTTGATCCGGTAGCCCAGTTGCTCGGCGTACTTGATGTCCTGCGCGCCCAGCTTCGCAATGCCTTCGACATAGGCCTTGTCGAACTGCACCGGGATGCCGAAGGCGATCGCCGACATGATGGTGACCTTGTGCGCGGCGTCCACACCCTCGATGTCGAAGGTCGGGTCCGCTTCCGCGTAGCCCAGGCGCTGCGCGTCCTTCAGGGCGACGGCGAAATCCAGCCCCTTGTCGCGCATCTCGGACAGGATGAAGTTGGTGGTGCCGTTGATGATGCCGGCGATCCACTCGATACTGTTGGCCGTCAGGCCCTCGCGCAGCGCCTTGATGATGGGGATACCACCGGCCACAGCCGCCTCGAAAGCCACCATCACGCCCTTGCGGTGGGCGGCGGCGAAGATCTCGGTGCCATGGACGGCGACCAGGGCCTTGTTGGCCGTGACCACGTGCTTGCCGGCCTCGATCGCCTCCATCACCAGCTGGCGGGCGATGCCGTAGCCGCCGATCAGTTCGACCACGATGTCGATCTCGGGATTGGCGATCACCGCGCGGGCGTCGTTGACCACCTTGACGCCAGCGCCGACCAGGGACTGGGCCCGCGCCGTGTCCAGGTCCGCCACCATGGTGATCTCGATGCCGCGGCCTGCGCGGCCCATGATTTCATGCTGGTTGCGCTTGAGGACGTTGAACACGCCGCTGCCGACGGTGCCGATGCCCAGCAGACCGACCTGGATTGCTTTCATAGGGAAGTGCGTTTTCTGTAGCTGGCGAGGAATTTCGCGATGCGGCCGATGGCTTCGCGCAGGTCGTCTTCGTGCGGTAGGAACACGATCCGGAAATGGTCGGGCGTGGCCCAATTGAAGCCGGTGCCCTGCACCAGCATCACCCGCGTCTCCTGCAGCAGTTCGAGGAAGAACTGGCGGTCGTCCTGGATCGGATACATCTTCGGGTCCAGGCGCGGGAACATGTACAGGGCCGCCTGCGGCTTGACGCAGGTGACGCCGGGGATGGCCGTGATCAGCTCGTAGGCCAGGTCGCGCTGGCGCCGCAGCCGCCCGCCCTCGCCCACCAGCTCATTGATGCTCTGGTAGCCGCCCAGCGCGGTCTGGATCGCGTACTGGCCCGGCACGTTGGCGCACAGCCGCATGTTCGACAGCATCGTCAGGCCCTCGATGTAGTCGGCGGCCATCTTCTTGTCGCCCGACACCACCAGCCAGCCGGCGCGGTAGCCGCAGGAGCGGTAGCTCTTGGACAGCGAATTGAAGGTGAGCGTCAGCACGTCGTCCGACAGGCTGGCGATGGCCGTGTGCTTCACGCCGTCGTACAGCACCTTGTCGTAGACCTCGTCGGCCAGGATCACCAGCCCGTGCTCGCGCGCGATGGCGACGATCTCCTTGAGCAGTTCGTCCGAATAGAGGGCGCCGGTCGGGTTGTTCGGGTTGATCACCACGATGCCCTTGGTGCGCGAGGTGATCTTGCGGCGGATGTCCTCCAGGTCGGGCATCCAGCCGTTGGCTTCGTCGCACAGGTAGTGCACCGGCGTGCCGCCCGACAGGCTGGTGGCCGCGGTCCACAACGGATAGTCCGGCGCCGGCAGCAGCAGCTCGTCGCCGTCGTTGAGCAGCGCGTTGGTGGCCATCGCGATCAGCTCGCTGGCGCCGTTGCCCAGGTAGATGTCGTCCAGGGTGACGCCCTTGATGCCCTGCTTCTGGGTCTCGTGCATCACCGCCTTGCGCGCCGCGAAGATGCCCTTGCTGTCCGAGTAGCCCGCCGAGTTGCCCAGGTTGCGGATCATGTCCTGCTGGATTTCCTCGGGCGCGTCGAACCCGAACACGGCCAGGTTGCCGATGTTGAGGCGAATGATCTTGTGGCCCTCTTCCTCCATCTGGCGCGCCGCATCCATGATGGGCCCGCGGATGTCGTAGAGCACGTTGGCCAGCTTGGCGGATTTCTGGACGGTTTTCAAAGCCCCTCCGGGGTGGTTTTCGACTCGGGAAACCTATAATTTGACCATACTTCGCTGCGCGTTTCCCGCAGTGCAACATCCACCCTGGCCCCGCGCGCAATGAAGCTCCAACCCGACAAGTCCGACGTGCAGTCGATCAGCGGCTATGGCCCCGGATGGGTGGGCGTCAACGGTCAGAAGATCACCCACAGCGTGATCATCAGCAGCGCCGGCGAGCGCGTCGAATGGCCGGCCAGCCGCTTCGAGGACCTGGGGCCGGAGCAATTCGCGCAGCTCGCGCAGCTCGACGCCGAGGTGGTGATCTTCGGCAGCGGCTCGCGCATCCGTTTCCCCAAAGCAGCCTGGCTGCAACCCTTGATGGCCCGGCGCATCGGCATCGAAACCATGGACACGGCGGCGGCCTGCCGCACCTACAACATCCTCGCGCAGGAAGGCCGCAACGTCGCGGTGGCGCTGCTGCTCGAGCCTGCGGACTGAGTTGCCGCCCGGGTTCGCGGACCGCGGCATTGCACGCCCGCGTTGGGCTGTTTGGGCGAGCCAAAGGGGCAGTAGCCCTTTTCGGGTAAAATCAGGGGTTGCAGCGGGCTGGCCTCCAGCCCCATTCTCGCAACGAGCAACACTGTCACACCGAGTACAAAACCCATGGCGATCGTTGTCAACAAACCCATCCCCGAATTTGAAGCGAACGCCACCGGCGGCATCAAGGTCACCAACACATCGCACAACGGCGCTGTGCTGGTGCTGTACTTCTACCCGAAGGACAACACGCCTGGCTGCACCACCGAAGCGATGCAGTTCCGCGACAAGTACAAGGATTTCGTGAAGGCCGGCGCAGAAGTGTTCGGCGTATCGCGCGACAACATGAAGTCGCACGACGAGTTCAAGACCAAGCTGGAACTGCCGTTCGAACTGATCGCGGACACCGAAGAAAAGATGTGCCACATGTTCGGCGTGGTCAAGAACAAGATCATGTACGGCAAGAAGGTCAAGGGCATCGAGCGCAGCACCTTCCTGATCGGCGCCGATGGCGTGCTCAAGCAGGAGTGGCGCGGCCTGAAAGTGCCCGGCCATGTGGACGAAGTGCTCAAGGCCGTGAAGGCCCTGAAGAAGGCAGCCTGATCACCGCCCTGCCGCGCTGACGTTTTGTAGCAACAGCTCACACAGCGGATTTGAAGCGTCACGGCGGATGTGCATAATGAATTCATGCCGTTGACCGCGACGCCGAGCGTCATCTCCGCTGGATTCCATCAAGCCGCCCGGCCCTCCTGGCGGCTTTTTTGTTTGTCGTCTCCCTTACCCGAGAGCCCCCCGCCCCATGCCATTGCCTCCAGCCCCCTCCAAGCGCGCCGCCCTGCTCTCGCCGGAAGCCTACGATGCTCCGGCCCGCACTTCGCACAGGGCCGCTCGAAAAACGGAGGCGCCGGCCGCCCCCCGGCCGGCCGCTGAGAAGCCCCAGGCCGGCCTGGACTTCGAGCCGCGCTCCGGCGGCCTGGCGCTAGAGACACATGAGGCGGTCGAAGACGACACCGAGGCGTTCGACAACATCGAGGTGCTGGAAGACATCGCCGAGCCCGTGCCGGCAAAGAAACGCCACCTGGCTCCGCCCGCCCTGCCGGCCGCGCGGCCCAAGAAGGTCCGCCCCAGCGGCCCGAGCAAGATGTTCGTGCTGGACACCAATGTGCTGATGCACGACCCGATGAGCCTGTTCCGCTTCGAGGAACACGACATCTTCCTGCCGATGATCGTGCTGGAGGAACTGGACGGCCACAAGAAGGGCATGACCGAGGTGGCGCGCAACGCCCGCCAGGCCAGCCGCTCGCTCGATGCACTGGCCGGCGCGCAAGGCGCGGACATGGCAAACGGCCTGAAGCTCAACACCACCGGCCATCCGGAAGCGGGCGGCTGCCTGTTCTTCCAGACCACGTCGCTGGACAGCCAGTTGCCGCTGAACCTGCCGCAGGGCAAGGCCGACAACCAGATCCTGGCCGTGGTGCATTCACTGCGCGAAAAGTACGCGCCGCGCGAGGTGGTGCTGGTGTCCAAGGACATCAACATGCGGGTCAAGGCCCGCGCGCTGGGCCTGGCGACCGACGATTACCAGAACGACAAGACCATCGATGACCTCGACCTGCTGTATTCGGGCGCGATGGCGCTGCCGCCGGACTTCTGGTCCAAGCATGGCAAGACCATCGAGAGCTGGCAGACCGGCCTGCACACCTACTACCGGATCACCGGCCCGGTGGTGCCCAGCCTGCTGATCAACCAGTTCGTCTATTTCGAGTCGCCCGGCGAGCCCAGCCTGTATGCCCGCGTGACCGAGATCCGTGCCAAGACCGCGGTGCTCAAGACGCTCAAGGACTACGGCCACCTGAAGAACTCGGTGTGGGGCGTGACCACGCGCAACCGCGAGCAGAACTTCGCGATGAACCTGCTGCTGGATCCGGAAGTGGACTTCGTGACGCTGACCGGCAATGCCGGCACCGGCAAGACCCTGATGGCGCTGGCCGCCGGCCTGACCCAGGTGCTGGACGACCGCCGCTACACCGAAATCATCATGACCCGCGCTACCGTCAGCGTGGGCGAGGACATCGGCTTCCTGCCCGGCACCGAGGAGGAAAAGATGGGCCCGTGGATGGGTGCGCTGGACGACAACCTCGAGGTGCTGGCCAAGACCGAGACCAGTGCCGGCGAGTGGGGCCGCGCCGCCACCAACGAGTTGATCCGCAGCCGCATCAAGATCAAGAGCATGAATTTCATGCGCGGGCGCACCTTCCTGAACAAGTACGTGATCATCGACGAGGCGCAGAACCTGACGCCCAAGCAGATGAAAACGCTGGTGACGCGGGCCGGCCCGGGCACCAAGATCATCTGCATGGGCAATCTGGCGCAGATCGATACGCCCTACCTGACCGAAGGCTCGTCGGGCCTGACGTTCGCCGTGGACAAGTTCAAGGGCTGGCCGCACAGCGGCCACATCACGCTGGCACGGGGCGAGCGGTCGCGGCTGGCGGACTTTGCCAGCGAAGTGCTGTAAGGCTGTCGTCCCGCGTCTTTGCGTGCCGGATGCCCCCGGATCACGTCCGGGGCAGGCTCCTCAAGTCCGGCATGACAGTCATCAGCGGACGCGGAATTCCCGGGCCGCAAACCAAGCCGCATCCCTCTTGATAGACAGTCTTCGTAAGAACTCGAGCCGATCAGCCCGCTAGAAATCCGAGCCGCCACCGCCCCCCGCCAGACTCTCGAACTTGGTGATCGGCTTGAGGAAGGCGAGCTTGACGGTCCCGGTCGGGCCGTTGCGCTGCTTGCTGATGATGATCTCGGCGACGCCCGGCTCCTTGGAGTCCTTGTTGTAGTAGTCGTCGCGATAGATGAACATGATCACGTCGGCATCCTGCTCGATCGCGCCCGATTCGCGCAGGTCGCTCATCATCGGGCGTTTGTCGGTGCGCGACTCCACGCCGCGGGACAGCTGCGACAGCGCGATCACCGGGCACTGCAGCTCCTTGGCCAGCATCTTCAGGCCGCGCGAGATCTCGCCGACGGCGGTGGCCCGGTTCTCCTCGCTCATGCTGCTGGAGACGCTCATCAGCTGCAGGTAATCGACCACGATCAGGCCCAGCTTGCCGCACTGGCGCGCCAGCCGGCGGGCGTTAGCCCGCAGCTCGCTGGTGGTCAGGCCCGGCGTCTCGTCGATGTGCAGCGACACCGTGCGCAGCTTTTCGATCGCCTCCGTCAGGCGCGGCCACTCTTCGTCGGTGAGCTTGCCGGTGCGCAGGTGGCCCTGGTCGATCCGGCCGATCGAGCCGACGATCCGAACCGCCAGCTGCGATGCGCCCATTTCCATCGAGAACACCGCCACCGGCAGTCCCTCGTTGAGCGCCACATGTTCGGCGATGTTGATCGCCAGCGCGGTCTTGCCCATCGAGGGCCGCGCCGCCAGCACGATCATGTCGCCCGGCTGGAAGCCCGAGGTCATGCGATCGAGGTCGTAGAAGCCGGTCGGCACGCCCGTGATGTCGTTCGGGTTGTCGGCCATCTCCTGGACCCGGTCCAGCAGTTGCACCACCAGCGAATCCATGCCCTGGAAGCCCTGCTTCATCCGCGAGCCTTCCTCGCCGATGTTGAAGATCTTCTGCTCGGCCTCGTCCAGGATCTTGTCGACCGCCTTGCCGTTGGTGTTGAAGGCCGCGGTCGCGATCTCGTCGCTGGCGCTGACCAGCTTGCGCAGGATCGAACGCTCGCGCACGATCTCCGCGTAACGGCGGATATTGCTGGCACTGGGGACGTACTGGGCCAGCGAGTTCAGGTAGGCCAGGCCGCCGATTTCCTCCGCCTTGCCCAGGCCCTGCAACTGCTCGTAGACCGTGATCACGTCGGCCGGCCGGCTGGCGTTGATCAGCCCGCCGATGGAGGCGTAGATCAGCCGGTGCTCGTAGCGGTAGAAGTCGCTGTCGACCAGCAGGTCGCCGACCCGGTCCCAGGCGTTGTTGTCCAGCAGCAGGCCGCCCAGCACGCTGGATTCGGCTTCGATGGAATGCGGCGGAATGCGAAGCTGCGCGACCTGGCGGTCGCGCGCGGAAGAAAAGTCGTCGTCGACGGGGTGCAGGACAGCGGACATGGGCTCCTCGGGTCAACCGTGATGCTACGCCGCGAGCGGCGATGCGTCACGGGACAAGGTTGTGGATAACTGGTGGGCTCGCGGCTTGAGCCTGTGACTAGAACAGCCGAATACCGGTCGCTCAAGGAGGCAGGCCGCAGCCACGCTCTTCGAGGTGCCCGCTGGCCACCGCGGCAAAAAAGAAAAAGCCGCCCGCAGGCGGCTTCCGGAGTGCGAGGCCTCGGCGGACCTCTCCTTGATAGACCGGCTGTCCGCCTTTGGCGGCGCAGCCGGCCGCGAAACGGCCTTACGCCGTCTCGCCCAGCACCGACACGTTGATGTCGACAACCACGTCGGTGTGCAGCTGCACGCTGACCGTGCTGTCGCCGACGGTCTTGATCGGGCCGTTGGGCATGCGCACTTGCGCCTTGACCACCGGGTAGCCCTGCTTGGTCAGTTCTTCGGCGATGTCGAAGTTGGTGACCGAGCCGAACAGGCGGCCATCGACGCCGGCCTTCTGGCTCAGCTTGACGGTGGTGCCGGCGAGCTTCTCGCCCTGCTTTTGCATGTCGGCCAGCTTGGCAGCCGCGGCCTTTTCGAGCTCGACGCGCTTGGCTTCGAATTCGGCCTTGTTGGCTTCGGTGGCGCGGCGCGCGTGGCCCTGCGGAATCAGGAAATTGCGGGCGTAGCCGTCCTTGACCTTGACGATCTCGCCGAGGCCGCCGAGGTTGACAACCTTGTCCAGAAGAATGACTTGCATGTTCTTCGCTCCTTAGATGCGGTGCTGGTCGCTGTACGGGACCAGGGCCAGGAAGCGGGCACGCTTGATGGCGGAATTGAGCTGGCGCTGGTAGATCGCCCGGGTGCCGGTCAGGCGGGCCGGGATGATCTTGCCGTTTTCGGCGATGAAGTCGCGCAGGGTGTCGACGTCCTTGTAGTCGATTTCCTCGACGCCGGCGACGGTGAAGCGGCAGAAGCGCTTGCGCTTGAACAGCAGCGACTGGGTGTTGCGCTTGGGACGCTTGTCCTTGTTGAATTTCTTGAACGTGGCCATGTTGGACCTCTATTTAAAGTGTTGAGGACAGAGCCGAAGGTCTGTCCCGCAAAGTTACTGATCTGCTACGAATGACTGGATGTGGAGCACGGGGTGCTTGCCGTTGCGCGGAGTCGCCAGGAATCCCGTGAAGCGCCAGGGGCTGCCGATCGGCTGCCGTACCAGGGTTTCAGCGAGGGAACCGAAGGCCACTGCCTTGACCGCCACTTTCACCTGCCTTTGCTGCCCGGCCTCCTCGATCCCCGACTCGTGTTCGAGCCTGAAATCCAGGGCGGGCAGTCCGGCTGGCGTGTACCGCAGGGCGCTGGCCTCGGCAATACAGGCGGTCAGGACGACCTGGTTCACTCCCGGCAATCAGCCGCTTACGACTGGTACTCCGCCTGCTGGGCCTTGCGCGCTTCTTCACGCTCGACGGTCTTCATCATCGACGACGGGCCGGTGTCGGCCTTCTTCTTGACCACGGTCAGGTGGCGCAGGACTGCGTCGTTGAAGCGGAAGGCGTGCTCCAGCTCGGCCATCACGGGCTGCTCGGCCTCGATGTTGACGCACAGGTAGTGGGCCTTGGCCAGCTTGTTGATCTGGTAAGCCAGCTGGCGCCGACCCCAGTCTTCGACCCGGTGGATCTTGCCGCCGCCGGCGGTGATCATGGTCTTGTAGCGTTCCAGCATGGCCGGAACCTGTTCGCTCTGGTCCGGGTGGATCAGCAGGATGATTTCGTAATGACGCATGGATTCTCCTTGTGGATGGCCCCGGCAAAGGAATACCCCGGGGCTGGTTGGAAGCCGCCCGCTGCGTCTACTAGCGGTGCGGCAAGGGCAAAGCCAAAGATTATAGCCTGCCCGGGAGAACCCTGCCCCGTAGGGCCCTAGATGTCGTGCAGCGCCAGCCCCAGCGGCAGGTACTTCTCCGGCCCGACCGCCTCGCGGATCTTCGGCGCCAGCGCCGCCAGCTGCTCGTAGCCGCCGGCCGCCTCGACCGCCAGGTTGAGCCGAAAGCCGCGCAGGCCCATCGACGAGGTCAACTGGATGGCGATCGGGTAGGCCTCGGCATAGCGCTGTTGCGACGGCCGCCTGGCTGGGACTGGCGGTGCGCCCAGCGCCGCCGGGATGGTATCGGCATGGAGCGGTTCGGGCATGCCGGCCCGGCCGGCCCGCTCGGACAGCAGCCCCAGCGTCACCAGCTGCTTGACGTCCTCGCCGGTCACGCCCATCGGCGCCGTCGCCGCCAGCACGCCATCGAGCGTGCGCTTGCCGTCAAACAGGATGAAGGCCGAGCGCTGCCTTGGATTGAGGGCCACCGACCTGTCTTTCATCACCTGCACGCCGGTCTCAGTTTTCACCAGGATCACGTCAACTCCACAACTTGAGTGCTGCACAAGTCTGGGGCGAAAGGACGGGCTGGGTAAGGGGGACTTTTGTATAAGCCGAAAGGTCACAAAAAAGCCCGCCGAAAGGCGGGCTGGGTGTGGCTTTCAGGCGCCGCGGTCAGTCGCGGGCGTAGATGTCGACATCCTTGGTTTCGCGGATGAAGAGCATGCCGATAACGAAGGTGCCGGCCGCCACGATCACCGGGTACCACAGGCCGTAGTAAATGTCGCCGGTGGCGGCCACCATGGCGAAGGCCGTGGTCGGCAGCAGCCCGCCGAACCAGCCGTTGCCGATGTGGTACGGCAGGCTCATCGAGGTGTAGCGGATCCGGGTGGGGAACATCTCCACCAGCATGGCCGCGATCGGGCCGTACACCATGGTCACCAGGATCACCAGGAACACCAGGATCAGC
The DNA here is from genome assembly GCA_038244915.1 of Burkholderiales bacterium. Lineage (GTDB taxonomy): Bacteria > Pseudomonadota > Gammaproteobacteria > Burkholderiales > Burkholderiaceae_C > Ramlibacter. The sequence continues at coordinate 12,710 of JBBRSZ010000048.1, forward strand.
AACACCATCGGCTTGTTCATCTTGGCCGGGTCAGCCGCCGCCGTGAGGCCGGCTGCCTTGGCGGCGTCGGTCAGGCCCTTGCGGAATTCGCCGATCGCCTTGGTGCTTTCCGCCGAGAAACCGTGGCGCTGCTCGTTGAGCGTGCCGGCCGGCGCGGTCATCACCTTGTCGCCGAGCGTGATGGTGGCCGGCGTGCCGGGCGCGCCGACCTTGTTCTCGTACGGGATGTAGGCCTGGGTCAGCGTGCGCTTGGCGATGTCGCAGGAGGTGCGGAAATCGATGTCGCGCGCGATCGGGCTGCCCTGGAACGAGCACTCATTCGGGTCGGCCGTCACCGTGACGTGGCTCTTCTGCTGGGCTTCCAGCAATGCCGGATTGGCGTACTTCAGCAGCATCGGGAACACCGTGAAGTAAGTCAGCGCGGCGATCAGGCAACCCGCCATGATGATCGGCTTGCGGCCGATCTTGTCCGACAGGGAGCCGAACACGATGAAGAACGGCGTGCCGATCAGCAGCGATGCCGCGATCAGCAGGTTGGCGGTCGTGCTGTCCACCTTGGCGATGGTCGTCATGAAGAACAGTGCGTAGAACTGGCCGGTGTACCAGACCACGGCCTGGCCGGCCGTCAGGCCCAGCAGCGCCAGGATCACGACCTTCAGGTTCTTCCACTCGCCGAACGATTCGGTCAGCGGCGCCTTCGAGGTCTTGCCCTCCGACTTCATCTTCTGGAAAGCCGGCGATTCGTTCAGGCTCAGGCGGATCCACACAGAGATTGCCAACAGCGCGATCGAGACCAGGAACGGAATGCGCCAGCCCCAGTCGTTGAAGTCCTTGTCCGGCATCGCATTGCGCACGCCCAGGATCACCAGCAGCGACAGGAACAGGCCCAGCGTCGCCGTGGTCTGGATCCACGAGGTGTATGCGCCGCGCTTGCCGTGCGGCGCATGCTCCGCCACATAGGTGGCCGCGCCGCCGTACTCGCCGCCCAGCGCCAGGCCCTGCAGCATCCGCAAGCCGATCAGGATCACCGGCGCCGCCATGCCGATCGAGGCGTAGCTGGGAAGCAGGCCGACGATGAAGGTCGACGCGCCCATGATCAGGATGGTCACCAGGAAGGTGTACTTGCGCCCGATCATGTCGCCGAGGCGGCCGAAGAAGATCGCGCCGAACGGCCGCACCAGGAAGCCGGCGGCGAACGCCAGCAACGCGAAGATGTAGGCCGATGTCGGGTCCAGGCCCGAGAAGAACTGGCGCGCGATGATCGCCGCCAGCGAGCCGTAGAGGTAGAAGTCGTACCACTCAAACACGGTGCCCAGCGAGGATGCGAAGATGACCTTGCGCTCCTCTTTCGTCATGGGCCGGGAAGCAGCTCCTGCCATCATGTCGCCTGTTGTCGTCGCCATGGAGTCTCCTGTGGTTGTCGGTGGGCGCAGTGTTTGGATTGCGTCTGACAACACGCTGACAGCCGGCCTAGGGCTAACCCTAGGGTCGACGCCGCAGCAGGCTCACCAGCCACGCGAGGGCGAAGCCGGCTGGCACGCCGAACACGCCCGCCGAGATCGGCTGGATGGCGAACCAGAGGTCACCCCCGGCCGGCAGGCCCGCCCAGGCGCGCAAGGCCGGCGCGTTCACCAGCATGTAATAGACCGTCACGCCCAGGCCGCCCAGCATGCCGGCCACCGCCCCCGCGGGCGTGGTGCCGGCCCAGAAGATGCCCAGCACCATTACCGGCACGAAGGCCGAGGCGGCCAGCGAGAACGAGGCCGACACCAGCGGCAGGATCTCCGCCGGCTTGAACGACGCGACCAGGGCCGCCACCAGCGCCACTGCCATCAGCGCGAACTTGGACAGGATCACCCGCTGCTCGGGCGTCACGTGGTGGTTGATCTCGTGGCAGTAGACATCGCGCACCAGCGCGTTGCTGATGGTCAGCAGCAGGCCATCGGCCGTCGACAGCGCCGCCGCCAGCCCACCGGCTGCCACCAGCCCCGACACCACGTAAGGCAGGCCGCCGAGCTCCGGGGTCGCCAGCATGATCATGTCGGCGCCCAGCCGGATCTCGCCCCATTGAAGAATGCGGTCGCCATTCACATCGGCCACCGAGATCAGCGAGGCGTCGACCTTGGCCCACTGGGCGATCCATCCCGGCAGCGCGTCGAAGCTGCTGCCCACCAGGGTGTTCATCACCTCGAACTTCACCAGCACCGCCAGCGCCGGCGCGCTCAGGTACACCAGCGAGATGAAGAACAGCGACCACGCCACCGACGAGCGCGCCTCGGCCACGGTCGGCGTCGTGTAGTAACGGGTCAGCAGGTGCGGCAGGCCGGCGGTACCGACCATCAGGCAGAACATCAGCGCCAGGAAGTTGCGGCGCGAGGTGCTGAATGCCTCCCGTTCGGCCGGCGTGCCAGCGGGATCGCCGGCGAAGGCCTGGCTGTGCGGCGGCAACCCGCCCAGCGGCTTGGAGCGCTCGTGGCTCTCGTGCATGGCGCGGGTCCAGCGCTCGCGCGCGCTGTCGCTGTCGCGCGGCAGCGCGGCCAGTGCGCGGCTGGCCTGCACCACCAGTGCCGAATCCGCCCCCTGCGCTTTCAGGCCGCGGATGCGGGCCTGGGCCGCCGCGCGTTCGCGCTGCAACGCGCTGTCGACGTCCTGCAGCTTGGCCTCGTATTCGTGGGCCCGCTTCAGGAAGATCGCCGCCACTTCCTGTTCCGCCGGGTCGTTGGCGAGCTTCTTCTCCAGCTCCGCGATCTTCTGCAGCTGCGTCCCGTAGACCAGCGGCGCCGCCGGGTTGCCCAGCTGCTTGTAGGCCAGCCAGGAAACCGGGATCAGGAAGGCCAGCAGCAGGATGATGTACTGCGCCACCTGGGTCCACGTGATGGCCTTCATCCCGCCCAGGAACGAGCACAGCAGCACACCGCCCAGCCCCAGCAGGATGCCGATCTCGAACTGCACGCCGGTCAGCCGCGAAGCGATCAGCCCGATGCCGTAGATCTGCGCGATCACATAGGTGAACGAGCACACCACCGCGGAGAAGGCCGCGATCACGCGCGGCCAGCGGCCGCCGAAGCGCACGCTGAAATAGTCCGGCACGGTGTACAGATTGAGCTTGCGCAGGTGCGGCGCGATCAGCAGCGCCACCAGGCAAAAGCCGCCGGTCCAGCCCAGCACGTAGGCCAGGCCGCCTGGCTGGGCATCGGTGCCGCCGAAGCCCTGCAGGTACAGCCCGCCGGCCAGGCTGATGAACGACGCCGCACTCATCCAGTCGGCCGCCGCGGCCATGCCGTTGAACATCGGCGGGATCCGGCGGCCGGCGACGTAGTACTCCTCCGGGTCGGTGGTGCGGCCGTAGATGCCGATACCGGCGTAGACCATCACAGTGGAAAACATGAAGATCGGGCCGAGCCAGAAGCGCGACAGGCCCTGGCGCTCGGCCCATGCCAGCAGCAGCAGGAACACCAGCAGCCCGGCGATGTAGGCCGCCAGGATGCGATAGAGCCTGCGCTTGTAGCCGGCGTACTCGGGCGAGTCACGCATCCGGCGACTCCAGCGAATCCTCCGGCGCCAGCCTCCTCATCACCATCGCGTAGACCACGACGATGGCGATGAAGCCGAGCACTGCGCCCTGCGCCGCCATCCAGTAGCTGAACGGCCAGCCGCCGACCATGAACGACAGGTCGCGGGCGAAGAAGCAGCAGACGAAGCTGATGATGGCCCACACCGCCAGCAGGCCGCCTTTCAGGGCGAGCACGCGCGGGTCGTGTTTCTCCTGTGCCTTGGGGTCGACCATGGCGCGATCATCGCACCCGCTACCCGCCTGCAGAGCTAGGGGTTTGCCAGGCCGCCCGGCGCGGATCAGCCGCCGGCCAGCTGCTTCCAGGTTGCGATGACGCTGTCCGGGTTCAGCGAGATCGACTCGATCCCCTCGTCCACAAGCCACTGGGCGAAGTCCGGATGGTCGCTGGGCCCCTGGCCGCAGATGCCGACGTACTTGCCTTTGCTGGTGCAGGCCTTGATGGCGCGCGACAGCATGGCCTTGACGGCCGGGTCGCGCTCGTCGAAATCGGCGGCCAGCAGTTCCAGCCCGGAGTCGCGGTCCAGCCCCAGGGTGAGCTGGGTCAGGTCGTTGGAGCCGATCGAGAAGCCGTCGAAGTATTCGAGGAACTCGTCGGCCAGGATGGCGTTGCTCGGCACTTCGCACATCATGATGATCTTGAGCGCATCCGGCCCCGTGCCGCCGCGCTTGAGGCCCTGCTGCGCCAGCAGCTGCGTCACGCGATCGGCCTGGCCGAGCGTGCGCACGAACGGCACCATCACCTGCACGTTGACCAGGCCCATCTCGTCGCGCACCCGGCGGATCGCCTCGCACTCCATCGCGAAAGCTTCGCGGAACTCGGTGCTGATGTAGCGCGAAGCGCCGCGAAAGCCCAGCATCGGATTCTCTTCTTCCGGCTCGTAGCGCGAGCCGCCGATCAGCTTGCGGTACTCGTTGGACTTGAAGTCCGACAGCCGCACGATCACCGGCTTGGGCCAGAACGCCGCCGCGATGGTGGCCACGCCTTCGGCCACCTTGTCAACGTAGAAGGCCTTGGGCGAAGCATGGCCGCGGGCCACCGATTCCACCGCCTTCTTCAGGTCGGCGTCGACGTTGGGGTAGTCCAGCACCGCCTTCGGATGCACGCCGATGTTGTTGTTGATGATGAACTCCAGCCGGGCCAGCCCGACACCGTGGTTGGGCAGCTGGCAGAAGTCGAACGCCAGCTGCGGATTGCCGATGTTCATCGTGATCTTGGTCTTGATCGGCGGCATCTCGCCGCGCACCACTTCGCTGACCTCGGTTTCCAGCAGGCCGTCGTAGATGAAGCCGGTGTCGCCCTCGGCGCAGCTGACCGTCACCAGCGTGCCGTCCTTGAGCGTCTCGGTGGCGTCGCCGCAGCCGACCACCGCCGGGATGCCGAGCTCGCGCGCGATGATGGCGGCGTGGCAGGTGCGCCCGCCCCGGTTGGTGACGATGGCGCTGGCCCGCTTCATGACCGGCTCCCAGTTCGGGTCGGTCATGTCGGTCACCAGGATGTCGCCGGCCTGGACCTTGTCCATCTCGCTGAGGTTGTGCACCAGCCGCACCGGGCCGGTGCCGATCTTCTGGCCGATCGCGCGGCCCTCGGCCAGCACGTTGCCCTTGCCCTTGAGCTTGTAGCGCAGCTCCGCCTTGCCCTTTTGCTGGCTCTTCACGGTCTCGGGACGGGCCTGCAGGATGTAGATCTGGCCGTCGGAGCCGTCCTTGCCCCACTCGATGTCCATCGGACGCTGGTAGTGCTCCTCGATCACCAGCGCGTACTTCGCCAGTTGTTCGACCTCGGCGTCGGTCAGGCTGAAGCGGTTGCGCTGCTCCAGCGCCACGTCCACGCTTTTCACCAGCTTGCCGCCCGCCTTCTTTTCTTCCGGCGTGGTGAACACCATCTGGATCAGTTTCGAGCCCAGATTTCTCCGGATCACCGCCCGCTTGCCGGCCTTGAGCATCGGCTTGTGGACGTAGAACTCGTCGGGGTTGACCGCGCCCTGCACCACCGTCTCGCCCAGGCCGTAGCTGGAGGTGATGAACACCACCTGGTCGAAGCCCGACTCGGTGTCCATGGTGAACATCACGCCGGCCGCACCGAGGTCGCTGCGGACCATGCGCTGCACGCCCGCCGACAGCGCCACGTCGGCGTGGGCGAAACCCTTGTGGACCCGGTAGCTGATGGCGCGGTCGTTGTACAGCGAGGCGAACACTTCGCGCATCTTGTGCAGCACCTCGTCGATGCCCACCACGTTCAGGAAGGTTTCCTGCTGGCCGGCAAACGATGCGTCCGGCAGGTCTTCGGCCGTGGCCGACGAGCGCACGGCGAAGCTGGCCTTGGCGTTACCGGCTTCCAGTGTCTTGAAGGCCGCCCGGATGCCCTGCTCCAGGTCGGCCGGGAATGGCTGGGCCTCGATCCAGCCGCGGATCTCGGCGCCGGCGACCGACAGCGCGCGCACGTCCTCGGTGTCCAGCGTCGTCAGGCGCTTTTCGATCCGGTCGGCCAGCCCGGCGTGGGCCAGGAACTGGCGAAATGCGTGGGCGGTGGTGGCGAAGCCCGTGGGCACGCGCACGCCCTGGGGCAGCTGGGAGATCATCTCGCCGAGGCTGGCGTTCTTGCCGCCGACCGCCTCGACGTCGCTCATTCTCAGGTTTTCAAACGGTACGACCAAGGCGGTCGGTTCGAACAGTGCAGACATGGGAAAGCTCCGGAAGTTGAAACCTGGCAGGCGGCGCCGCAAGCGGGGCGCGCTGGGGCATGGCACGGCGGACAGCCTTGATCTTGTTCTTGTTCGAAGGAGCTGGGGCGGCGCATGGCTTGAATCGCGATAATTGGGCCCATTGTAGGCGGCTGCGGGTTTTCCCCGGGGCCGGCGCTCGTCCCGTCCACCCCAGGCGACCCATGCACACCCGCACCGTATTCTTCCTGTCCGACGGCACCGGCATCACCGCCGAAACCTTTGGCAACGCCATCCTGGCGCAGTTCGAATTCAAGCCGCGGCACGTGCGCCTGCCCTTCATCGACAGCGTCGACAAGGCGCACCAGGTGGTGCGGCAGATCAACCACACGGCCGAACTCGAGGGCCGGCGGCCGATCGTCTTCACCACCCTGGTCAACGTGGAAATCATGCAGGTCATCGAGGCCGGCTGCAAGGCGATGCTGCTGGACATGTTCGGCACGTTCGTGCGGCCGCTGGAGATCGAGCTGGGCATGAAATCCAGCCACCGGATCGGCCGCTTCTCGGACGTCAGCAAGAGCCAGGAGTACCACGACCGGATCGAGGCGATCAACTTCAGCCTCGCGCACGACGACGGCCAGAGCAACCGCGACCTGCAATCGGCCGACGTCATCCTGGTGGGGGTCAGCCGCAGCGGCAAGACGCCGACCTCGCTCTACCTGGCGATGCAGCACGGCCTGAAAGCGGCCAACTATCCGCTGATCCCGGAGGATTTCGAGCGCCGGCAGTTGCCGCCCGCGCTGGAGGCGCATCGCAAGAAGATCTTCGGCCTGTCGATCCTGCCGGAGCGGCTGGCCGAGATCCGCAACGAGCGCCGGCCCAATTCGAAATACGCGGCGCTGGAGAACTGCCGGATGGAAGTGGCGGAGGCCGAGGCGATGATGCGCCGGTCCGGCATTCGCTGGCTGTCCACCACCACCAAGTCGATCGAGGAGATCGCCACCACCATCCTGCAGGAGATCCGGCCGGAGCGGCTGGAGTATTGAGGAGACCGGCCGGCGCAGCGCGCCAACGCCCCGCTCAAACCCAGCGCAGCACCGCGATCGGCGGCAGGTCGCGCGAGACGCAATGCCAGGCGGCACCGCCGTCCTCGCTGATCCACAGGCCGCCGGTGGTCGAGCCCATCGCCAGCTGGTTGCCGTCGTCGCTCACCACCAGCCCATGGCGATAGACCAGGTGGTATGCCGCGCGCTGCGGCAGGCCCTCGGCGTGGGTCGAGAACGATGCGCCGCCGTCGCGGGTTTCGTTGACCACCATCCGGCCGCCCACCGGCATGCGCTGGGCGTCGGAGTGGACCGGCGCGAACCACGCGCGCTGCGGATCGCGCGGGTGCGCCGCCACCGGGAAGCCGAAGCCCGAGGGCAGAGGCGCCGGGATCGCCAGCCAGCTTTCGCCGGCGTCGGTCGACCGGTACAGGCCGCCATGGTGCTGGCACCACAGCACGTCGGGCTGGGCCAGGCACTGGGCAATCCGGTGCACGTCCTGGATGTTGGCGTCATAGCGCCGCTCTGGCGGCATGTATTCGCCGGCGTCCATGCACGCGGAGGTGCTGCGCCACTGCTTGCCGCCGTCCCGGGTTTGCCAGACCCCGCCGCAGGAAATACCGACCGTCACGTGGCTGGAGTCGCGCGGGTCGACCAGGATCGAGTGGATGCCGGCGTGGTCGTAGCCGCCGCCGAACCATTCCTTGCGCTCCGGCCGGTCCCACAGGCTCTCCACCAGCTGCCAGCTGGCGCCGCCATCGACCGACGTGAACAGGCCCGCCGGCAGGCAGCCGGCCCACAGACGCCCCGGCGCGGCCTCAAGGCCCCACAGCAGGTCCACGGTCCAGGGCGTCGGATCGTCCTTCCAGGGGCCGTCCACCGGCTTGGGCGGGAAAGCCGGCGTGGCCACCTCGTGCCAATTGACGCCCTGGTCGCTGCTCTTGCGCAACTTGATGCCGAAGTGCCCCAGCCGCAGCGCCGCGTACCAGGCGCCGTCGGCCGGGTCGCAGGCGAATTGCGTGACTGGCTCGCCGGCGAAATGCGGCGTGTCCAGGGTCCATCCGACGCCGCGGCGGTGGACGGTGAACAGGCCCTTGCGGGTTCCGATGCACAGGGTGCGCGCCAGCGTTGTCATGTCAACCTCCTGTCAGGGCCTGGATCACCATCACCTTGTCGGGCGGCTCCAGCGGCAGCTCCAGGTCGCTGCGGCTGGCGATCATCCGCGCATTGACGAACACCGCGACGTGCTTGCGCACGGCGCCCTGCTCGTCGAGCACATAGCCGCGCAGCGCGGGGGCGGTGGCAAAGGCGGCTTCGAGCGCAGTGCGCAGCGTCGGCGCCGCCACCCGCTGCGGCGGGCAGGCGACATGGCGGGTCAGCGCGGGCGCGAATTCGACGGTGGGCACGCCACCGATTCTGCCGCGCCGGCGGCTATTTGGCGACCAGTTCGCCGTGCCGGGTGCCGGCGGCGTCGCGGGTCTGGGCCTTGTTGGCGCCCGGCACCCGGCCGCGGGCCAGCAGCATGTACATGGTCGGCACGACGAACACCGTCAGCAGCGTGCCCAACGACATGCCGCCGACGATCACCCAGCCGATCTGCTGGCGGCTCTCGGCACCCGCGCCGTGCGCCAGCGCCAGCGGCAGCGCGCCCAGCACCATCGCGCCGGTGGTCATCAGGATCGGGCGCAACCGCTGCGAGGCCGCCTTGACCACCGCGTCGACCATTTCCATCCCCTGCTCGCGCAGCTTGTTGGTGAATTCGACGATCAGGATCCCGTGCTTGGTGATCAGGCCTACCAGCGTGATCAGCCCGATCTGCGAATAGACGTTCAGCGAGCCACCCGACCACTTGAGCGCCAACAGCGCGCCGATCATCGACAGCGGCACCGACAGCATGATGACCAGCGGGTCGACGAAGCTCTCGAACTGCGCCGCCAGCACCAGGAAAATGAACAGCAGGGCCAGCACGAACACGATCGCCAGCGCGCCCTGCGAGTTGCGGAACTCGCGCGAGGTGCCGTTCAGGTCGGTGGTGTAGCCGGGCTTGAGCACCCTGGCCGCCGTCTCGTTCATGAACGTCAACGCCTGGCCGAGCGAATAATCCGGTGCCAGGTTGGCGGTGATCGAGACCGAGCGGCGCTGGCCGAAGTGGTTGAGCTCGCGCGGGCTCACGCTCTCGCGCACCTTCACCAGGGCCGACAGCGGAATCATGGTGTCGCCGCGGCCGCGCACGTTGATGGCGTCGATCGCTTCCGGCGTGGTGCGGCCCGAGGCCTGGGTCTGCACGATCACGTCGTACTGCTCGGCGTCGCGCTTGTAGCGGGTGACCTGGCGGCCGCCCAGCATGGTCTCCAGGGCCTTGGCCACCACCTCGATGCTCACGCCCATGTCGGCGGCCTTGGCCCGGTCGACCTCGACCCGCAGCTCCGGCTTGTTCAGGCGCAGGTCGACGTCGGGCGAAACGATGCCGGGGTTCTTGCCGATCTCGGTGAGCAGGTCGCGCACCACCCGGTTCAGGTTCTCGTAGCTGTCGGAGGTCTGGATCACGAAGTTCAGCGGACGCTCGCGGAACCCCTGGCCGAGCGACGGCGGCGTGATCGGGAAGGCGGTGACGCCGGGGAACGAGTTGAACTTGGGCGCCATCTCGCGCGCCAGTTCCAGCGTGGTGCGCTTGCGGTCGTCCCAGTCCACCGTGCGGTAGACCACGCTGGCCTGCGACACCGTCGGGTTGCCGACGTTGGCGAAAATCCGGTCGAACTCGGGGTACTGCTGGCCCAGCTTTTCCAGCGCCCGGGCATAGCGGTTGGTGTAGTCGAGGGTCGAGCCGTCCGGGGCGTTGACGGTCGCCAGGATGGTGCCGCGGTCTTCCAGCGGCGACAGTTCCTGCCGCATGGTGGGCCAGACCGTGGCGATGGCCACGGCGCTGAGCAGCATGACGCCGATCACGATCCAGCGGGCCTGCAGCAGCGCACCGCGGACCCGCCCGCCGGCAGCGGGACGCACGCGCGCCAGCAGCACCCAGCGCAGCGCGTGCGAGTAGCGGTCGGACAGGCCGGTCAGCAGCCGTTCCATGGTGCGGTCGAACCATCCGGGATTCGCGTTGTGCTTGAGCAGCTGCGAACACATCATCGGCGTCAGCGTCAACGCCACGAAGCCCGACACCAGCACCGCGCCGGCCAGCGCCAGCGCGAACTCGACGAACAGCCGCCCGGTGCGCCCCGGCGTGAAGGCCAGCGGCGCGTACACCGCAACCAGCGTCATCGTCATCGTGATGATGGCGAAGCCGATCTCGCGTGCGCCCTTGATGCTGGCCGAGAACGGATCCATCCCCTCCTCGATGTGGCGGAAGATGTTCTCCAGCATCACGATCGCGTCGTCGACCACCAGGCCGATGGCCAGCACCAGCGCCAGCAGGGTGAGCGTGTTGATGGTGAAGCCGAACAGCGCCATCAGCGCGAACGTGCCGACCAGGCTGACCGGGATGGTGACGATCGGGATGATGGAAGCACGAACGGTGCGCAGGAAGATGAAGATCACCAGCGCCACCAGCACGATGGCCTCGACGATGGTGCGGTACACGTTCTTCACCGAACGGTCGATGAACTGCGAGTTGTCGTTGGCGATGTCGATGTTGATGTCCGGCGGCAGGTCGGCCTTGAGCTTGGGAAGCATCTCGCGCACGCCTTCGGACAGCAGCAGCGGATTGGCCGTGGCCTGCCGGATCACGCCGGCGGAGATGGCCTGGCGGCCGTTGAGCCGCACCGAGCTGCGCTCGTCGGCGGCGCCCTCCTCGACCCGGGCGACGTCGCGGATCTTCACCGGGAAGCCGTTGACGTTCTTGACGACGATCTCACCGAACTGCGCCGGCCGCACCAGGTCGGTCTGCGAGGTGACGCTGAATTCGCGCTGCTGCGACTCGATCCGGCCGGCCGGCAGCTCGAGGTTGCTGCGGCGGATCGCGTCCTCCACGTCCTGCGTGGTCAGCCGGTAGCCGGCCAGCCGGTCCGGGTCCAGCCAGACCCGCATCGCGTATTTGCGCTCACCGAAGATCCGCACGTCGGCCACGCCGGTGACGGTCTGCAGGCGCGACTTCACGACGCGGTTGACCAGGTCGTTGATCTGCAGCGGCGTCAGCGTGTCGCTGGTGAAGGCCAGCCAGATCACCGGGAAGGCGTCGGCCTCCACCTTGGCGATCACCGGCTCGTCGATCGCCTGCGGCAGGCGATTGCGCACTCTGGATGTGCGGTCGCGCACTTCGGCGGCGGCCGCGTCGGCGTCCTTTTCCAGCCGGAAGCGCACCGAGATCTGGGCCTGCTCGGCGCGGCTGATGGACGTGATGACGTCGACCGCGTCGATGCCGGCGATGGAATCCTCCAGGACCTTGGTGACCTGGCTCTCGATCACCTCGGCCGAGGCGCCGGCGTACTTGACGCTGACGGTCACCACCGGCTCGTCGATCTTGGGATATTCGCGCACCGCCAGCCGGTTGAAGCTGACCGCGCCGACCAGCACCACCAGCAGCGACAGCACGGTGGCGAACACCGGTCGGCGGATCGAGATTTCAGGCAGTTGCATGGACTGTGTCCTGGCCGGTCAGGGCTTGCTCGGGCGGGCCATGCGGTTGTCGGCCAGCGACACGGCGCAGGGATTGGCGCCGCCCAGGCTCGGTGCGGCAGTGACCGGGGTTGGACGGCTGGCGATTGCCGCGGCCGACGGCCCCGCTGCTGCTGCGGCCGGGTCGCCATCTCCGGCCGCTCCGGACAGCGCCGTCGGATTGGCCGCCGCCGGCATGACGCTGCCGTCGCCGTTGCCGCGGCCGGGCCCGCCCGGCTTGCCCAGTTCGTTCATGCGCACCGCCATGCCGTCCTTCTGGACCCGCTGCTGGCCGGCCGTGACGATCAGGTCGCCCTCCTGCAGCCCGTCGGTGATCTCGACCCGTCCCGGCCGACGCAGGCCGACCTTCACCTCGACCCGCTGCGCCAGCTTGGTCTGGGCGTCGGGCCCGTCGCTCAGCCGGATCACGTACTGGCGGCCGCCTTGCGGCACGATCGCTTCTTCCGGAATCACGCGGGCATTGGGCCGCTCGCCGAATACCGTGGTGACCCGCGCGAACATGCCCGGGCGCAACTGCAACTGACGGTTGTCGATGCAGCCGCGCACCCCGATCGAGCGGCCGTTCGCATCCACCAGCGGGTCGATGGCCAGCACCAGCGCGCCGAACCGGCGGCCCGGCAGCGCGTCGGTCTCCACCACCGCATGCTGACCGCGCTGGATCTTGGTCTGGAAGCGCTCGGGCAGGCGGAAGTCCACGAAGATCGCTTCCAGGTCCTCGATGTTCACGATGTCGGCGCCGTCCTTGAGGTAGTCGCCGACATTGATGCTGCGGATGCCGGTGATGCCGTCGAAGGGCGCGACGATCTTCAGCCGCGCGGCCGTGGCCTGCGCCAGCGCCAGCTTGGCATCGGCCACCTGCAGGTTGGCCGAGCTTTCGTCGACCGAACGCTGGCTGATGAAGCCCTGCCCCACCAGGTCCTGGTTGCGCTTGTGGTTGGCGCGCGCGATCGACAGTTCGGCCTGGGCCTGCTGCACCTGCGCCATCGGCAGCTGGTCGTCCAATTGCACCAGCAGCTGGCCGCGATGCACCCTTTCACCGTCGCGGAAATTCAGGCGCGTGACCCGGCCGCTGACCTCGGGCCGCAGCACCACGCTCTGGCGCGAGCGCAGGCTGCCGACGGCTTGCGCGTCATCGGCCAGCGACATGGTCTGCACCCGCGCCACTTCGACCGAGGGCGGCCGGGCCGGGCCGCTGGCGGCGCCCATCGGCAACGGCGTGCCCCCAGTGGCGCCGGTCGCCAGCGCCACGTCGGCGCCCGAACGGGCCGGCTGCTTCTGGTACCACCAGGCGGCGCCCGACGCGGCGGCGATGCCGACGACGGCGACCAAGGGATAGATTGCTTTCGAAGCCATGAAGGGGCGGTCCAACGAATGTAATTTGAGCTTTTGGTCAGCAATTGCAACCAACCGGCCAATGTAGCAGGAGGCATCCCGGCCGCCATGCGCAATCCCCCTTACAGCGACGGCAACAAGCCGGCCGTTTACCGCGGCTTTACATCAACCCCGCCGGCCCAGCGCGGCGTCCACGCCCAGGTTGGCCAGCGCATCGGCGCGCTCGTTGCCGGGATCGCCGTTGTGGCCACGGACCCAGCGCCAGTCGATCTTGTGGCCGCCCTGGTTCACCAGCGCGTCCAGCGCCTGCCACAGGTCGACGTTCTTGACCGGCTGCTTGGCCGCCGTGCGCCAGCCCTTGGCCTTCCACCCGGGCAGCCATTCGGTGATGCCCTTGAGCACGTACTGGCTGTCCAGGTAGAGCGTGACCTGGCACGGGCGCTTGAGCGCCTCCAGCGCGCGGATCACGGCCAGCAGCTCCATCCGGTTGTTGGTGGTGCCCAGCTCGCCGCCGAACAGCTCCTTCTCGGTTCCGGCCGCCTTGAGCAACACGCCCCAGCCGCCAGGGCCGGGATTGCCCTTGCAGGCGCCATCGGTGTAGATCTCGACCGGGTTCACAACGTCCTTCATTCCTGCGCGGGTGCGCGGTGGGTTCGATTGGCCAGCGGAACGGGCGCGGTGGCGATGCCGGCGGCCGGCCGCCAGGCTTTGCCGATCAGCTTGACGCCGCGCACGCGCTTGACGGCCACCAGAAAATACGCGGCGCCGAAGATCGGCCACCAGCGCTCGCCGACAGCGTCGATCCAGCCGTAGCGGTCCAGCCACTGTTGGCTTTTCATCGCCGGCCGGTAGCAGCCGAAGCTGGCCGACTCGACCTCGAAACTGAGCAGCCGCAGCCAGTCGCGCAAGCGCCAGTGGCCGATGAATTCGCCGGCGTCCGGCAGGTACAGCTCGCCGACACCGAAGCTGCGATACAGGTGGGCGCGCCGCTGTTTCAGGCCCCACAGGCTGGCGGGGTTGAGGCAGCAGATCACCACCCTGCCCTCCGGCACCAGCACCCGTTCGACCTCGCGCAGCGTGGCGTGCGGGTCGCGATTGAGTTCCAGCGAATGCGGCAGCACCACCAGGTCCAGGCTGTTCTCCTCGAACGGCAGGGCGGCGAAATCGGTGACCAGCGCCGGCCGCACCGCGCTAGCCGCGCCCGCCGCCAGCGGCTCCTGCACGGCCAGCCACTTGTGCGGCATCCGGTTGGCCTGCAGCGCATCGATCCCGGGCAGGCCCATCTGCAGCGCGTGGTAGCCGAAGATGTCGCCGACGGCGCGCTCGAACTCCGAGCGCTCCCACGCCAGCAGGTAACGCCCGGGCGGGGTTTCAAACCACTGCTGCATTCCTATAATCGGGTCGCTCATGAAGTTCATCCCGCTGCCTGCGTTCCAGGACAACGACTTGTGGCCCTTGCAGCATCACGGTCTGCAAAGCGATTCTAGTCATGGCCCCGGGAGCCGCCGATCGACACGCTGGCGTGCCGTCTGGCTCGCAGACACAATGCGTAACCTGAACTTTGCAATGCCGGCCGCGCCAGGCGCTGCCGATCTGGTCCACTCCAGAACAACAACCGACGAGGTCAGATGAAGCTGTTTCCCATCGCCGCCGCCAGCCTGCTCCTGTGGCTCGCCGGTTGCGCCACCGGTCCCCAGCCCACGCCTGGCGCCACCGCCACCGGCACCCCGCAAAAGTCCCCGCCCGCGCCAGCGGCAACGGCGCCGCTGACGCCGGTCATTCCGGGCGGACCGTTGCAGCCGATCACCACGGCCGACCTCGCATCGTCGCAAGGCGTCGCCGGCATGCAGGTTCCGGCCGACCTGTGGGACCGGATCCGCCGCGGCTTCAAGATGAACGACCTCGACGGCGACCTGGTGCGCCAGCAGGAGCAGTGGTACACCTCGCGGCCGGATTACATCCAGCGCATGACCGAGCGCTCCAGCAAGTACCTGTTCCACATCGTCGAGGAACTGGAGCGGCGCAACATGCCCTCCGAGCTGGCCCTGCTGCCCTTCATCGAGAGCGCGTTCAATCCGCAAGCGGTGTCGAGCGCCCGCGCCGCCGGCATGTGGCAGTTCATGCCCGCCACCGGCACCTACTTCGAACTCAAGCAGAACGTGTTCCGCGACGACCGGCGCGACGTGCTGGCCTCGACCCGCGCGGCGCTCGACTACCTGCAGAAGCTGCACGGCATGTTCGGCGACTGGCACCTGGCGCTGGCGGCCTACAACTGGGGCGAGGGAAGCGTCGGCCGCGCGATCGCGAAGAACCAGAAGATGGGGCTCGGCACCACGTACGCCGACCTCAACATGCCCAACGAGACGCGCTACTACGTGCCCAAGCTGCAGGCGGTCAAGAACATCATCGCCAATCCGCAGAACTACAGGACCGAGCTGCCGCTGGTGGAGAACCACCCGTACTTCGACAGCGTGAAGGTCACGCGCGACATCGATGTCGAGCTCGCCGCGCGGCTGGCCAACGTCAAGCTGGAGGACTTCAAGGCACTGAACCCGTCGGCGAAGCGCCCCGTGATCCTGGCCGCCGGCACGCCCGAGATCCTGCTGCCCTGGGACAGCGCCCACGTGTTCCAGCGCAACTTCGAGGCCTACGAAAAAGGGCAGTTTGCCAGCTGGACCGCCTGGAGCGCCCCGGCCACGATGACGGTGGCCGAGGCCGCACGCCGCACCGGCATGAGCGAGACCGAGCTGCGCACTGCCAACACCATTCCGCCGCGCATGCTGATCAAGGGCGGCTCGGTGCTGCTGGTGCCGCGCACGCCGCAGCAGCAGAACGACGTGACCAGCCAGGTGGCCGACAACGGCCAACTCAATCTGGCGCCGGAAATCGTCACCCGCCGCAGCACGGTCAAGGCCGGCCGGCACGAAACCGTCGCCAGCGTCGCCCGCCGCTTCGGCGTCCAGCCCAGCGAGGTCGCGGGCTGGAACAACGTGCTGGCCAGCGCCGCCTTCAAGCCCGGCCAGCAGGTGGTGCTGTTCCTGCCAGTGCGGGTCCAGGCGACCCGTAGCGTCGGCCGCGGGCAGGTCGTCCGGGTGCCGGGCCGGGCCGTGAAACCGGTGGCGCAAGGCCGGGCCTCAGTCAAGGTGGTGCCGCGCAAACAGGTGGCGCCACCCCGGCGCCGCTGACCCGCCTCTTCCTACAAGCCGGCAAGGCAGGCGCCTACGCGCCGGTCAGCCTGTGGTCAGTATGCTGCCCAGCGTCGGTGACATCGTGAAGCACGCAGCGCCCTGCGTCTGTCAGCCGGCGCGATGGGATTTGCATGGCGGAACAGGAACAATCGGCCGGACGCGGCACTGACAGCGGCCGGCGCCGCTTCATGCTCGGCACCGCGGGCGCGCTGGCGCTGGGGTCGACCCTGACGGCCTGCGGTGGCGGCGGCAACGACGAACACCAGGAGCGCTTCGGCTACGGCGTCGCCAGCGGGGATCCGCTGGCCGACCGGGTGATCCTGTGGACCCGCATCAACCTGGGCGACAACGCCGCGCCCGCCAGCGTGCAGTGGGAGCTGGCGAGC
>JBBRSZ010000049.1:0-28852 GCA_038244915.1 Burkholderiales bacterium
AAATCGGGCCGTCATGAAGCCGTTGCCACCATCGTTCCCGAAGGTCATCTGACCTCCAGGACCCAGATATGCGCCAACCGTGACGGACCACAAGCCCAGCGGGTCGACGTAGGAAAGCGGGTTTCCCTCTACATATGCGTATCGGTTTAATCCTCCCGCCAGCCCAATCGGATCCGGCTGACTGTACCTCCCCTGCGCCGCGTTGTAGCTCCTGAAATAGTTGTAGTTCAGGTTCGACTCTTCATCGAAATACTGCCCCGGGAACCGCAGGTTCGCCTCGATCCCGGGGTTCGTCGCCTTCAGCAACACCGGCTGATTGGTGATCGCCGCCTTGGGATTCGGCGTGGCCTTCAAAACACCGGTCGGCTTGTTGCTGCCGAAGGCGCTGTAGGGCCACTGCCACACCGGCTTGTTGGCGTCGTCCGTGATCAGGCGCGGCGTTCCCAGGTGGTCGGCATGCACCGCATAGAACCGGCCGCCCTTGTAAATCCCGATCGGGATCGCCTGGCCTGCGTCCGTGGGCAGCCAGATGTACTCCTGCCTGCCCTTGCCGGCCGCGCTGCCGTTGTCGTATTCCCCCAGCAGGCTGCCGTCCTCGTCGTAGACAAAGGCAGTCCCGACACTGGTGCTGGCCTGCGCCGCCACGAACATCCACTGGAAGTTCTTTTTCAGCCAGTCGATGAAGCTCAGGCCCAGCGTGCTCTCGTTGGGCAGGGTCTGCTCGGCCGTCACTTCGCTCTTGAAGACACGCTGGCCCAGGGCGTTGTGCAGGTAACTGAGCTTGGCAGCCTCTCCGTCCTTGAACAGCCTGACCTTGGACAGGCGCCGCGTGGCGTCGTACTCGAACGTGCGCAGGCCGTCGCTCGTCATGGCGCCATTGGCGTCGAGGGCGTAGCTGATGGGCGTGGTGACCACGCTCTTGGTCTTGCCGGCCTGGGTCTTGGTGACGGTCTGGGTGAAGCCGAGCAGCTTGTTGCTGGTGGTGTCGACGTTCAGGGTCTGGCTGGTGGTCTGGGTGAAATCGTCCGCCTCGAACACGCCGTCCAGGTCGGTGTCGCTGCTCACGCTGTCGACGGCGGTCAGCCGGTTGGAGTTGGCGTCGTAGCTGTAGCTGGTCGAGGCGCCGAAGCGCACCAGGCTGGTCAGGCGGTTGCGGCTGTCGTAGCCCGCCATCCAGTTCAGGGGCGCGGTGTACAGCTCGGAGAGCGTCACCGTGGCTGTGCCATTAACAGTGGTGACCGTGCGGCTGGCCCACAGGTTCTGCGTGATGCCGGTGATGCGGCTGGCGGCGTCAAAGCTGTAGCTGGCGAACTCGTTGGCGCTCATGCGGCCATCGGTGTCGAAGCTCCGGCTGGCCTGGTCCCCGCCGCTCCACTGCCACGTCCGTGGCTGGCCGAGTGCGGTGTGCGCGAGGTTGCTCACGAAGGGCACGACGGGCTTGGGCCGCAAGGGATTCGCGGCGGGCTCCTGCACGTCGATGCCGGTGATGCGGCCGGCAGCCCGGTTGTAGACCACCTTGAGGCCGCTCGGGTAGGTGATGCTGGCCAGTTCGCCGCCGGCGTAGCCGTACTGCACCTTGTACCGACTCGGATTGGACGGGTCGTCGTTGACGGTCAGGGTCTTGGCCAGGACCCGGCCCTGGGCGTCGCGCTCGTAGCTGGTCGTGCCGCTCTTGTCGTCGATCTTCGCCAAGTACCCCACCTGGCCCAGGTCGTAGCTGAAGGCGGCGAGATTGTCGGGCGCGTACTGGATGGTGGTCGGCCGGCCCAGCGCGTCGCGCGCGATCGTGGTGTTGTTGCCTGCGGCATCGGTGATTCCCGTCACTTCGCCAGCGGCATCACGCTGATAGGTCATGCTGCCGATGTCGGGGCTGGCCTCGCGCATCACCTCGCCGAAGGCGTTGTTCTGGTAGCCGGTGGCGACACCCTTGGGGTCGGTGACCTGGGTCAGCTGGTCCAGCTGGTTCCAGGCCTGGCTGGCCGAGGCGTTGTCGGCGAAAGTGGTGGCGACCGGCCGGCGCAAGCCGTCCAGCGTCTGGCGCGTGGTCTGGTTCAGCGGATCAGTCTGGGCAACCGGCTCGCCGTTGGCGTCGTAGGCCAGCGCCGTCGTCTGGCCGAGCGCGCCCTGGATCGCGGCCACCTTGTTCAGGCCGTTGATGACGCGGCTGGTGACCAGGGTGATGGCGCCGCTTGCATCCTTGACCTCCTCACGCACGCGGTTGCCGGCGGCGTCCAGCGTGTACTGGATGCTTGCACCGCGGTTGTCGCTCGTCGCGACAAGGCGCTGCGCTGCGTCATACACGTAGGTGACCTGGTAGCCGCTGGGCATGGTGGCACTGGTGAGCTGGCCAGTGGGGCTGTAGGCGTACGTCGTCGTTTCATCGCCCCGTACCTGACGAACCAGCCGGCCGCGGGCGTCGTAGGAATACGTGGTCGCCAGGCCGTCGGGTTCGGTCATGCTGACCACACGGCCCGCCGCGTCGTAGCCGTAGCCGGTCCGCTGACCCAGCGGGTTGGTGACGCTGACCCGGTTGCCGCCGCTGTCGTAGCCATAGGTCCAGACCGAACCGCGCGCGTCGGTATAGCTGTCATTCAGGTTCTGCGCGTTGTAGGTCCACTTCCACGCGCGGCCCTGATTGCTTGCCGTGTCGACGGTGGTCTTGACCAGCAGGTTTCCGAGATCGTCGTAGCCGTAGGACGTGACACGCCCGGCTTCGGTGACCAGCACCGGGACGCGCAAGGTCGGATGCCATTGGGTCTGCACCGTTTGCGCTTCCGGCCGCCCGGCCGCCAGTGTCACGGACGTTGGCAACTTGCGCGGTCCATCGTTGGTAAACACGGTCGCCACACCCAGGTAATCCATCGTCTGGGTCGGCATTCCTGTGGTCGCGTCGAGCGTCCTGCTGGCAGCGTCACCGATGCAGAACGAACAAGGCTGGGATTGTCCAGCGAACAGCGCCCGCGACCCGACCCAGGAATACGACTGCGTCCTTGACGTGCCCAGGGGGTCGGTGATCCGCGCCGAGCCGTCACTGTTGTACTGGAACTGGTGGTACTGCGTGGACAGCGCACGCGCCGATGTGACCGCGCGGCCACTGGCGTCGTAGTCCCAGCTGGCCGCCCGGATGTTGTTCTGGTCCAGGATGGCCGTCAGGGCCAGCGGGAACGCGGCGCTTTCGTAGAGGTATTGGCGGGTGGTGCCGTCTGGATAGGTGACCTGGAACAGCCGGCCCTGGCCGTCGTAGCTGTAGCTGATGCTGGTGCTCTCGGGCGTGGTGACCCGCACCAGCCGCCGCTGGTCGTCGTAGGCGAACTGGAGGCTGCGGCCGAAGGAGTCGCTGACGACGCGCAACAGACCGTCGCCTTGCTGGACGGTATAGCGCAGGCCCCCGCGCCGCATGATGGCCGTCAGGCGGCCGCTTGCGTCATACCATTCCGTGCCGTCGTCGGCGGTGCTGTATTGCCACAGGGGCTGGCTCGCATCGGCGGGACTCAGCTGCACCAGCTGCTCCAGTGCCGTACTTTCAGCGGTCCATCTGCCCGGTCCGTTGCCGGCGAACGTGTGCACCCGCCCGTCGGGTCGCACCGCCCGGGCAACGGAGGCGCTGGCCAGAATCCGCGCGCTGTAGTTGTGCACCCAGCCAGGCAGCGCGGAGTTGTAGCGGCGCACGACGTTCAGGCCGGCCGGACCTGCGTAGTCGATCTCTTCCTGATAGACATTCCCTGTCGCCGGAAACACCGGGTCGCCCGCAGCTTCGACGCGCTTGCAACTGGAACCGGAGCCGGAGCCGGTCCCTGCGTCATCGGTCGGGCCGCCAGAGGCGTCGCTTCCCGGCTCCCCAATGTTGGGGCCGGGTCCGCCGCCTGCTGGCGTTCCGGGTGGCGACGCGGGCGGCCCCGAAGACGGAACGCCCGTGTCGCCGGGACAGGCGCTGAACCCGCCCTCTCCAAATGCGCAACCCAGCGGTGGCGATGGTGGAGGTGGCGGCGCCGTGACTGGACACACATAGTCAAGCTCGCCCAGCCGCTTCGGGTAGGGCACGGCTTCCGTCGAGGACTTGAGAATCTCGCAGTAGGAAAAGACCCTCTCGAGAAGCGCATCCGAGAAGTGGTCCGTGTACCACCAGCAGGAGCCATCTGCCGCGAAATTCGCGTTGGCCCGGCACCATGCATTCCCGTCACCAAAGTCACCCGAGGCCAGGTTGGTCAGTCCGGTGAACGCGACGCACCCATGCTGTTGTACGTCCTGGTTGAGTGCGGCAAAGCAGACGGCTCTGGCGTCTGTACTGGTACTGCAGGGTGAGTAGGCGGTGCAGTCCGGCGCGCGCATCAGCGACCACTGCGCCGGGCGCGTCGTCTGTGACGAAGCCGTCTGCGCCAAGCCGGCGGCCGCGATCGCGAGCGCGATCAGCACCAGTCGACGAAACCACCGGGCTGCCCTCGATCCGCCATCCGCTGCTTGGTTATCCATCCACCCTCCCAATGACTGTTCTAGGCAAACAGGGTCGCTGCCGGCCGCTTGGGTACGGATCATGCGGGGAGCGTCGAGAAGAGGGCCAGGTCACCCCTGTCAGTTCTGACAGGGTCACCGGGGAAACACCTAGCAATTGGCGGCAGCGCCGCGACGTTCACGCTTCAACGGCCGTCCGCGGCGATGCTGGCACGGTACAGCCGCTCATAGTCCTGCGCCGCCCGCTCCCAGGTGTGCGCCTGAGCGAACGCGCGCCCGTTGGCGGACAGGCGCTGCCGCAGCGCTTCATCGCCCAGCAACCGCTGCAGCGTGTCGGCCAGCTCCTTCGCGTCCTGCGGATCGGCCAGCAGCAGCGCGTCCTTGCCGTCGCGCAGCAGGGTCGAGATGCCGCATTGCGCCGGCCCGCTGACGACCACCGGCAGGCCGTGCGCCAGGCCCTCCAGCACCACCATCGCGAAAGTGTCGTCCAGCGTCGGATGCACCAGCGCGTCGGCAGCGCGGTAGGCGCTGGCCACGCCGTCCAGCGCGCCCAGGAAGTGCACCCGCTGCGCCACACCCAGCGCCGCCGCCAGGTCGCGAAAGCGCTGCGCCTGGCCGCTGTTGCCCACCACCGCCAGCTGCACGTCGGGCGGCAGCGTCACCAGCGCCGCCAGCAGCGTGGTCAGGCCCTTGCGGACGTAATCGTTGGCCACGAACAGCAGCAGCCGGCCTCGGGCGGGCAGGCGCAATGCCGCGCGGGCCTGGCCACGATCCCAGCCCGGCTGCGGCATGGTCACGCCGGGGGTCACGATCGACATCGCGCGCCGTGCATGCGGATAGGCGGCGAGCGCATCGGCCTGCAGGCTGGACGAGGTCAGCACCACCTGCTGCCCGGGCCGGGCCCGGAAGCGCGCGCCCTCCAGCCAGAGATAGGTGAGCAGCCGCGGGCTGGTGACGATCTTGAGCCAGCGCAGCGCCCGCCGCCAGCCGCTGCGGCCGACCAGCAGGCTGTGGCGCACCGGCTTGACGTGGATGGTCTGCACCCGGCCGTGCCAGGTGTTCTCGTGCGAATGCACCACGTCGAAGCCGCGCCGCGTGGCCAGCCAGGTGGCCGTCGCGTACCAGAGCTGGTTGACCCAGCGCGGCTTGCGCAGCGGGCTGCTCACGCGGTGATACGTCACGCCCGGCCACTGGTGCGCGATCTCCTGCGCGAACACGTGGATCTCGTGGCGCGCGGCCAGCTGCTCCACCAGCCGGATCGAATAGCTCTCGGCGCCGCCGCCGCGGGCACTGAACACCCGGTTCAGCACCGCCACGCGCAGCCGGTCGGCGGGCTCGCTCATCGGCCCTTCCGGTCTTCGTAACCGGTCGCCAGCTTCAGCCACAGCACCGGCAACGAGGTGGAGCGCAGCACCGGCACCCGCGCCAGCTCGAACAGGTCGCCGCCCGGCCGGGCGCGCCCGCGCCGCGTGGTGGTGGCGCTCTGGTAGCCGACGGCCCTGGCCATCGCCGCGTGCTTGGCCTCGTGCGAGCCGTACGGATAGCAGAAGTGGCGCACCTGCGCTTCCACCCGGTGCTCCAGGTCGCGCTTGCAGCCGGCGATCTCATGGAACGCGGCGACGTCGTCGGTCTGCCGCAGGTCGACGTGGCTGCGGGTATGCGCCCCCACCTCCTGGCCGCCGGCCACCCAGGCCTTCAGTTGCGCGGCATCCATCAGCGGCTTGGGCGGCACGCCCTTGTCCCGGTCCCAGGCGTTGGAGCCGCCCATCTGGCCGCTGACCACGTAGCAGGTGGCGGAAAAGCCGTACTTCTTCAGCACCGGCAGCGCGTGCTGAAGGTTGTTGACGTAGCCGTCGTCCAGCGTGATGCCCACCACCCTGCCCTGCTTGTCGCCGCGCAGGTAGGGTTCCAGCGCCGTCATCGACAGGCCACGGTAGCCCAGCATCTTGAGCAGCGCCATCTGGCGGGCGAACGCCGCTGGGGAGACCACCAGGCCGCGGTACGGCACGCCGCGTTCAGGCGGCGTGTCGACCTGGTGGTAGGTGAGGATGGGGATCGGCCGGCGCATGCTCGTCAGAGCAAAACAATGTCGTACTGCTCCTGCCCCATCGCGCTTTCGCTTTGCAGCGAGATCGCCTTGCCGATGAAGTCCGACAGGCCGGCCAGGTGCTGGCTCTCCTCGTCCAGGAACAGCTCGACCACCTTGGGCGAGGCGACGATGCGGTATTCGCGCGGGTTGAACTGGCGCGCTTCGCGCAGGATCTCGCGCAGGATGTCGTAGCAGACGCTACGCGCCGTCTTCACCGTGCCCTTGCCCTGGCAGGCCTCGCAGGGTTCGCACAGCATGTGCGCGAGCGACTCCCTGGTGCGCTTGCGGGTCATCTCCACCAGCCCAAGCTGCGAGAAGCCACCGGCCATGGTCTTGACCCGGTCGCGCGCCAATTGCTTGCGGAACTCCGCCAGCACGGCCTCGCGGTGGTCCTCGCGCCCCATGTCGATGAAGTCCACGATGATGATGCCGCCCAGGTTGCGCAGCCGCAGCTGGCGGGCGATCGCCTGCGCGGCTTCCAGATTGGTCTTGAAGATCGTTTCGTCGAAATTGCGGGCGCCGACGAAGCCGCCGGTGTTCACATCGACCGTGGTCAGCGCCTCGGTCTGGTCGACGATGAGGTAGCCGCCGGACTTGAGCTCCACCCGCCTGCCCAGCGCCTTGGCGATCTCCTCGTCAATCGAGAACAGGTCGAAGATCGGCCGCTCGCCCTTGTACAGCGCCAGCCGCTCCGCCGCCGAGGGCATGAACTCGCGCGCGAAGTCCTGCAACATCGCGAACTGCTCCTTCGAGTCGAGGCGGATGGCCTGCGTCTCCTCGCTGACCAGGTCGCGCAGCACCCGCTGCAGCAGGTTCAGGTCCTGATGCAGCAGCGAGGTCGGCGGCAGCCGTTTGGCGGCGTCGCTGATGCGGGCGCAGGTCTTGCGCAGGTAGGCGATGTCCTCGGCCAGCTCGGGGTCGGTCGCGTCCTCGCCGTTGGTGCGCAGGATGAAGCCGCCGCCGGCGGGGCCGACCAGCGCCTGCAGCCGCGAGCGCAGCGCGTCGCGCTGGTCCGGGGGGATCTTCTGCGAGACGCCGACATGGTCGTCCTGCGGCAGAAAGACCAGCAGCCGGCCGGCGATGCTGATCTGGGTCGACAGGCGCGCGCCCTTGGTGCCGATCGGGTCCTTGATCACCTGCACCATCAGCGCCTGGCCTTCGAACACCTGCTTTTCGATCGGCACCTGGGGCAGGCTGTTGCGCACGAACCCGGGCGGCTCGCCCTCGGGCTGGCGGTGCCAGACGTCGGCCACGTGCAGGAACGCGGCGCGCTCCAGGCCGATGTCGATGAAGGCCGACTGCATGCCGGGCAGCACCCGCGCCACCTTGCCCAGGTACACGTTGCCGACCAGTCCGCGCTCGAGCGTGCGTTCGACGTGCAACTCCTGCACCGCGCCGTTCTCGACGACCGCCACCCGCGTTTCCTGCGGCGACCAGTTGATCAGGATGTCCTGCTGCATAGGCCTAATCAGTTGGGGACAGAGCTAAAGGTCTGTCCCGCAAAATTAAAAGACTCCGCATGCACGCAGCAGTTGCGCCGTCTCGTGCATGGGCAGACCCATGATGCCAGAGTAGCTGCCGTTGATCTTCGCGATGAACGCCGCCGCCCGCCCCTGCACCGCGTAGGCGCCGGCCTTGCCCATCGGCTCGCCGCTGGCGACATAGGCGGCGACCTGGGCGGCCGTCATCGTGGCGAAGGTCACGCGCGAATCGCTCAGCGCCTCCAGCCGGCGCCGGCCGCTGGCGACGGCCACCGCCGTCAGCACCCGGTGGGTCTGGCCGGCCAGTTCGCGCAGCATGCGGCGGGCATCGGGCTCATCGCGCGGCTTGCCGTAGATGGTGCGGCCGCGGGCCACGGTGGTGTCCGAGCACAGCACCGGCGCCGGCGGCAGCTGGCGGCGCTTCAGGCGCTGCAGCGCGGCGTCGAGCTTCAGGCCGGTGACCCGGCGCACATACGGCGCCGGCGCCTCGCCCGGCAGCACGGCCTCGATCGATTCGGTGTCTTCGCCCGGGTCGGGCAAGAGCAGCTCGTAGCGCACGCCCAGCTGCTCCAGCAACTGGCGCCGGCGCGGGCTCTGGGAGGCGAGGTAGATGAAGTCCGCCGTCATTCGCGGTGATAGGGATGGTTGGCGTTGATCGACCAGGCGCGATAGAGCTGCTCCACCAGCAAGACCCGCACCATGGCGTGCGGCAGGGTCAGGTCGGACAGGCGGATGCGTTCGTGGGCGGCCTTGCGGAACGCCGGTTCCAGGCCATCCGGGCCGCCGATCACCAGCGCGACGTCGTCGCTGGCCAGCTGCCAGTCGCGCAGCTTGGCCGCAAGCGCCAGCGTGGTGAGCGAGGTGCCGCGCTCGTCGAGGGCGACGATGCGGGTTCCCTTGGGGATCGCCGCCTCGATGCGTTCGCGCTCGGCGGCGTAGATCGTTTCAAGTGTCTTCGAAGCGCGCGGCTCGGTCTTGACGGCCTTGAGTTCGACCTTCAGCTCCGGCGGGAAGCGCTTGGCGTAGTCGTCCCAGGCCGTCTGCGCCCAGTCGGGCACCCGCTGGCCGACCGCGACCACGTACAACTTCATCTGCCGCGGCTGGGTGCCTTGCTCGCGGTTTTCTTTGCCGGGGCCTTCTTGGCGGCCGGCTTGCCCACCACCTTCATGGTGGGCTTGCTGCTGCCGGCCCGGGTGGCGGGCCGGGCTGCCGTCTTGCCGCCGGTCTTGCCGGCCGGCGAGGCCCGGGTGCGGCCGACGGTGGTGCGCGGCGCACCCTTGCGGGCCGGCGTCGTGCGCGCCTTTTCTTCCTTGGCTTCGCGCTCGGCGGCCTTGACTGCCGTCTTGGCGGCGCTGCTGCGGCGCAGCGACGTCATCTCGGCATCGGCCACCTTCTTGCCTGCCTTCTTCGCCGGCGCCTTGGGCTCGGGAGCCGACGCTTCAGCCGGCTTGGGCGCGCCGAACTTCAGGCGCACCGGCTTGTCGCCCCAGATCTCTTCCAGGTGGTAGTACTGGCGGATGGCCGGTTGCATGATGTGGGCGACGGCGGCGCCGCAGTCCACGATGATCCATTCGCCGTTCTCTTCGCCTTCGGTGCGCGGCTTGGGAAAGCCCGCTTCACGCACGGCATCGCGCACGCTGGAGGCCAGCGCCTTGGTCTGCCGGTTCGAGGTGCCCGAGGCCACGATCACCCGTTCGAACAGCGGCGAGAGGTGCTCGGTGTTGAAAACCTGGATGTCCTGCGCCTTCACATCTTCCAGGCCATCGACGATGGCCCGCTGGAGTTTTTGCGTGTCTTTTTTTGCGGAGGCGGCGTCTTGGGTCATCAGTGGGCTGGGTAAAGGTGATGTTGGGCAATATAGCGTGCAACGGCCGCCGGAACCAGATCGGAAATGTCCTGTCCGGTGGCAGCGCGTTGGCGGATCTCGGTGGAACTCACCGGCATCGGCGGCAATTCCACCGGTTCACGCCGGCCGGCGGGCACCCTGGAGGCGTCGAACGGCTGGGCATCCGTTGTGGGTCGTGCCCGCGCAGCTATCGAAATGATAGCTAGCCGGGCGATTTCGGTGGTCTCGCGCCAGCTGTGCAGCGACTCGGCCTGGTCGGCGCCGATCACCAGCAGGAACTGGGCATCGGGAAACTCCCGGTGCAGCTCGCGCAGCGTGTCCACGGTGTAGGTCGGTCCGGCGCGCTGCAGCTCCCGGCCGTCGACGATGGCGTGCGGCACGTCGGCGAACGCCAGTCGCGCCATCGCCAGCCGATGCGCGGCCGGCGACAGCGCGCGCGCCTTGTGCCAGGCCTGGCCGGTCGGGAACACCAGCAGTTCGTCCAGCGCGAGCTGTTCCACCGCGGCCCGGGCCAGGGCGACATGGCCCAGGTGCGGCGGGTCGAAGGCCCCGCCGAACATGCCGATGCGGCGGGGCTTCAAACCCACTCCCGGCGCACCAGAAACTTCGCGTAAAGGTCCGCTTCCGGCGTGCCGGGGGTCGGCGCCTGGCGGTAGGCCCAGCTGGCCAGCGGCGGCATCGACATCAGGATCGATTCGGTCCGGCCGCCCGACTGCAGCCCGAAGTGGGTGCCGCGGTCCCAGACCAGGTTGAATTCCACGTAGCGGCCGCGCCGATAGAGCTGGAAGGCCCGCTCGCGCTCGCCATGCGGCGTGTCCTTGCGCCGGGCCAGGATCGGCAGGTAGGCGGCCAGGAAGGCGTCGCCGACCGACTGCATCATGGCGAAGCCCTGCTCGAAGCCGCCTTCGGAAAAGTCGTCGTAGAAGATGCCGCCGATGCCGCGCTGCTCGCCGCGGTGCTTGAGGGTGAAGTAGTCGTCGCACCAGGCCTTGAAGCGCGGGTGCTTGTCAGGGCCGAACGGCGCCAGGGCGTCGCGGCACACGCTGTGGAAGTGAACCGCGTCCTGCTCGAAGCCGTAATACGGTGTCAGGTCCATGCCGCCGCCGAACCAGGCCACCGGCTCACCGCCCTCGGGCGTGGCCACCAGCATGCGCACGTTCATGTGCACCGTGGGCGCGTACGGATTGCGCGGATGGAACACCAGCGAGACGCCCACCGCTTCGAACGGCGCGCCGGCCAGCCCGGGCCGGTGCTGCGTAGCCGAGCCGGGCAGTTTGGGGCCGGTGACGTGCGAGAAGCCGCAGCCCGCGCGCTCCAACACCGCGCCGTCCTCCAGGATCATGGTGATGCCGTTGCCCTGCAGCGGCTCGCCCGGGTCCTTGCGCCAGGGATCGCTCAGCACCGGCTTGCCGTCGGCCTGCGCCACCGCGTCCATGATCCGCTGCTGCAGCCCGAGCAGGTACTCGCGCACCATCGGCACCTGGCTGGCGGCGCTCATGCCGGGTTGCGCAATGCGCGGTAGCCGATGTCGCGGCGGTACTGGGCGCCGTCGAAGCGGACCTGGTCGGCGACTTCGTAGGCGCGCTGCTGCGCCGCCTTGACCGAATCGGCCAGCGCCGTGACGCACAAGACCCGGCCGCCGGCAGTCAGGATGACGCCGTCGCGCTGGACCGTGCCGGCATGGAACACCATCGCGTCCTCGGCCTCCTTCGGCAGGCCGGTGATGGCGTCGCCCTTGCGCGGGGTCATCGGATAGCCGTGAGCCGCCATCACGACGCCCAGGGCGACGCGCCGGTCCCACTCCAGCTCCACCTGGTCGAGCGTTCCGTTGGTGGCCGCCATCATCACCTCGAGCAACTCGGTCTTGAGCCGCATCATGATCGGCTGGGTCTCCGGGTCGCCCATGCGGCAGTTGAATTCCAGCGTCTTGATCGCGCCGTCGGGCGAGATCATCAGGCCGGCGTACAGGAAGCCGGTGTACGGGATGCCGTCGGCCTCCATGCCCTTGATGGTCGGCAGGATCACTTCGCGCATCGCGCGGGCGTGCACCTCGGGCGTCACCACCGGCGCCGGCGAGTAGGCGCCCATGCCGCCGGTGTTGGGCCCCTGGTCGCCATCGAGCAGGCGCTTGTGGTCCTGGCTGGTGGCCAGCGCGGTGACATTCTTGCCGTCGCACAGGACGATGAAGCTGGCTTCCTCGCCCTGCAGGAATTCCTCGATCACCACCCTGGCCCCGCCCTGGTTGTGGCTGACCCCCAGGGTGTTGTCGACCAGCATGAAGTCGATCGCCTCGTGCGCCTCCTGCGCCGTCATGGCGACGACCACACCCTTGCCGGCCGCCAGGCCGTCGGCCTTGACCACGATCGGCGCGCCCTTGCGCTCCACGTAGGCGTGGGCCGCGGCCGGGTCGCTGAAGCTTTCGTACTCCGCCGTCGGGATGCCGTGGCGCTTCATGAAGGCCTTGGAGAAGGCCTTGGAGCTTTCCAGTTGCGCCGCCGCCCGGGTCGGGCCGAAGATGCGCAGCCCGTGGGCCCGGAATTCGTCGACCACGCCAGCGGCCAGCGGCGCCTCCGGGCCGACCACCGTCAGGGCCACCTTTTCCTGCTGGGCCCACTTGCGCAGGGCCACCACGTCGGTCAGGGGAATGTTTTCCAGCCGGCCGTCCAGCGCCGTGCCGCCGTTGCCGGGGGCCACGTAGACCGCCTGCAGCCGGGTCGACTGGGCCAGCTTCCAGGCCAGCGCGTGCTCACGGCCGCCGCCGCCGATGACGAGGACTTTCATTGAGGACTCCGCCGAGCCGCCTCAAGGAGGCCGAACGCCCCCTCGGGGGGCAGCGAGCTCTTTGAGCGAGCGTGGGGGCTATTCATTGTCGATGCTGGCGTTGTGGAACACATCCTGCACGTCGTCCAGGTCTTCCAGCACATCCAGCAGTTTCTGCATCTTCGCGGCGTCCTCGCCGGCCAGCTCGATGGTGTTTTCCGGGCGCATCGTCACTTCGGCCACCTCGGGTTTCAGGCCGGCAGCTTCCAGCGCATTCTTCACCGCCTCGAAGTCGGTGTACGCCGTCAGCACCTCGATGGCTCCATCGGCATCCGAGATCACGTCTTCGGCACCGGCCTCCAGCGCCACTTCCATCAGCTTGTCCTCGCTGGTGCCGGGCGCGAAGATCAGCTGCCCGCAGTGCTTGAACTGGAATGCCACCGAGCCGGCCGTGCCCATGCTGCCGCCGTACTTGCTGAAGGCATGCCGCACATCGGCCACCGTACGGACCTTGTTGTCCGTCATGGTGTCGACGATGATCGCGGCGCCGCCGATGCCATAGCCCTCGTAGCGGATCTCCTCGTAGTGCGCGCCCTCGAGGTTGCCGGTGGCCTTGTCGATGTTGCGCTTGACGGTGTCGATCGGCAGGTTGGCCGCCTTGGCCTTCTCCACCGCCAGCCGCAGCCGGGGGTTGATGCTCAGGTCGCCGCCGCCGAGCCGGGCCGCCACCATGATTTCACGGATGACGCGGGTCCACACCTTGCCGCGCTTTTCGTCCTGACGCCCCTTGCGGTGTTGGATATTGGCCCATTTACTGTGTCCAGCCACGAAGCACCACCCTTGTCCTGATTTAATCTTGGGAGCGATTTTACTTTTTCCCACTGGAGTAGCCCCGATGGCCGAACCGATGCTGATTGCGAAGAATGGCGACACGGAATGCTTCCTGCTGCCGCAGCTGGCCAACCGGCACGGCCTGGTCACCGGCGCGACCGGCACCGGCAAGACCGTCACGCTGCAGACGCTGGCGGAAAACTTCTCCCGGATCGGCGTGCCGGTGTTCATGGCCGACGTCAAGGGCGACCTCACCGGCATCAGCCAGGCCGGCAAGATCGAGGGCAAGCTGGCCGCCGTCATCAAGGAGCGCGGCCTGCCGATTCCCGAATCCGCGGCCTGTCCGGTGACGCTGTGGGACGTGTTCGGCGAACAGGGCCACCCGGTGCGCGCCACGGTGTCCGACATGGGGCCGCTGCTGCTGGCCCGCATGCTGAACCTCAACGAGACCCAGGCCGGCGTGCTGAACCTGGTGTTCAAGGTGGCGGACGACCAGGGCCTGCTGCTGCTGGACCTGAAGGACCTGCGGGCGATGCTGCAGCACGTGGGCGACAACGCCAGCACTTTCACCACCGAGTACGGCAACATCAGCGCCGCCAGCATCGGCATCATCCAGCGCGGCCTGCTGCAGATCGAGACCCAGGGCGGCGAGAAGTTCTTCGGCGAGCCCATGCTCAACATCCAGGACTTCATGCAGACCGACACGAACGGTCATGGCATCGTCAACGTGCTGGCCGCCGACAAGCTGATGAACTCGCCGCGCCTGTACGCAACCTTCCTGCTGTGGATGCTGTCCGAGCTGTTCGAGCAGCTGCCCGAGATCGGCGACCCGGAGCAGCCCAAGCTGGTGTTCTTCTTCGACGAAGCGCACCTGCTGTTCACCGACGCGCCCAAGGCGCTGATCGAGCGGATCGAGCTGGTGGTGCGGCTGGTGCGCTCCAAGGGCGTCGGCGTCTACTTCGTGACGCAAAACCCGCTGGACATCCCGGACACGGTGCTGGCCCAGCTGGGCAACCGGGTGCAGCACGCCCTGCGCGCCTACACGCCGCGCGACCAGAAGGCCGTCAAGGCGACGGCCGAAACCATGCGACAAAAGCCGGGCCTGGACATCGAACAGGCGATCACCGAGCTGGCCGTGGGCGAGGCGCTGGTGAGCCTGCTGGATGCCAAGGGCCGGCCCAGCGTGACCGAGCGGGTGTTCGTGCTGCCGCCTGGCAGCCAGCTGGGACCGATCACGCCGCAGCAACGGCAGGCGCTGATCCAGGGCTCGGTGGTGGCCGGCGCCTACGAAAAGACGATCGACCGCGACTCGGCCTACGAAAAGCTCAGGGGCCGCACGGCCTCCGCGCAAGTGCCGCCCGCGGCCAACGCGCCTGCCGGCGGCAATGGCAACGGCACGGCCGCGGCGCCGGCTGGAACGACGGCCGCACCGGCGCCGGCCGGCGGCGGCATCCTGGGCGGCCTGTCGGACGTGCTGTTCGGCAGCACCGGGCCGCGCGGCGGCCGACACGAAGGGCTGGCGACCAGCATGGCCCGCTCCGCCGTCCGCACCATCGGCAGCAGCGTGGGTCGCGAGATCATCCGCGGCGTGCTGGGCGGCATCATGGGCAGCAAGAAGCGCTGACGGCAACCGCGCGCCGGGCGCCCGAGCGGCCTCACCAACGCAGCAGGCGCGGTCCCAGCAGCGCCCCGACAGCCACCGGCACGGCGATGCCCAGCACGTACCAGACGGCCAGGAACGGTGCTTCGAGCTCCGGGCAGTGCAGCGCGTAAACCGCGGCGCCAGCGCCGCCCGCCATGGCCCCGGCGCAGGCGCCCGCCCACGCCGGGCGGGTCGGCGCCAGGCCGCGCAACGCAATGAACACCGCGACAAAGACCGGCAGTGAGACCCAGGCGATGCTGGCGCTGCAGCTGCGCCAGGTCTGCCCCAGCACCAGTCCCGCCCGCGTTTCGGCCGGTGCGGTCGCCAGCACGGTGCCGGCCAGCAGCCACAGCAGCAGCACCGGCAGGGCGATGCCCAGCCAGCTGGCGCCCGGCCCGACACCAGGACGCGCCAGCCGCTGCAGCGCGACGAAGGCCGCCGCGCCGATCACCGCCGGGAACATCAGCTTCATCCAGAACATCGGCAGCAGCATGGCCTGCCCGATATCGCGCCGCACGCCGTAGTCCAGCAGCATGATCGCGGCCGCCAGCGGCAGGCCGGCAGCCAAGGCCAGCGCGAGGCGGCGCGGCGCGGCGCGGCGCTGCACGGGCAGCGTGTCGGCCGCCAGCAGCTTGATCAATTCGTCGGTTTTCATGGCATGGCTTCCTTGACGCGCCGGGCCAGCGCCTTCAGGCCGCGGTGGATGCCAACCTTCACGGCCGACTCCGACAGCCCGGTGATGCGGGCGGTCTCCGCCACCGACAGGCCCTGCAGCTTGACGCAGCGGATCGGCTCGCGCTGCTTGTCCGGCAGCGTGTCGAGCAGGCCGTCGAGGTCGCGCCGGGCGTCGCTGGCATCGGTCTCGGACGCCGCGAACAGCGCCATCTCGTCATCGAGCGGATCGTGCAGCGCCTCCCGCACCGTCTTGGAGCGCAGCAGGTCGATCAGCTTGTGGCGCGCGATGGCATGGGCCCAGGCGGTCAGCGGCTGGTCGCTCTGGTAGGTGTGGCGGTGGTTGTGCATGGCGAGCAGACATTCCTGGACAAGATCCTCGACTTCATCGGGCCAGCCGAACAGCCTCCTGCCGAGAAACGCTCGCAGGTGGGCCCCGAGCCGGACCAGAAAGGCGTGATAAGCGGCGGCATCGCCGTCGAGCCCACGCAAGAACAGCGCTCGCAACTCGGTCTCGGCATCGCTGACTGACCTCATTCGGTTCGGCTTCCTCTTGTTGTACGGGCCAGGGACCGCGCCGGTTACAGCGGCCCCAAAAAACAATTCCGATCTTTTAGCGCACCGTCTGTAACCGGCGCGCCTTCCGGACCGAACTATGACCGACGGCGCAACGGCATCGTCGATTTCTTCAACACCAACCGGAGTCCCCTCATGAACCGTTCCCTCGCAATCACCGCCCTCGCCCTCAGCGCCCTGGCCAGCGGCGCCGCCCTCGCCCAGCAAGACAAGCCGATGGCCGACAAGATGGCCATGGAAAAATGCTACGGCGTCTCGCTGGCCGGCAAGAACGACTGCGCCGCCGGCCCCGGCACCACCTGCGCCGGCACCTCCAAGGTCGACTATCAGGCCAACGCCTGGAAGAACGTCCCGGCCGGCACCTGCACGACGATCAAGACGCCCAAGGGCATGGGCTCCATGCAGCAGGGCAAGGTCTGATTCTCGCCCCGCCGCCGCCATGACAAAGCCACTGCTCGGCGCCGGACTGGGGCTGAAGCCCCAGCACTACGACGCGGCCCTGGCCTGCGCGGCGCCCGGCCTGTGGTTCGAAGTGCATGCCGAGAACTACCTGGTCGACGGCGGGCCGCGGCTGAACTGGCTGGAGGCGGTGCGGGCTGCGCACCCGGTCTCGCTGCACGGCGTCTCGTTGTCGCTGGCCGGCGCCGCGCCGCTGGATGCGCAGCACCTGCAGCGGCTGGCCGCGCTGGTGCGGCGCATCGAGCCGGCGCTGGTGTCCGAGCACCTGGCCTGGGCGGCCTGGGATGGCCGGCATTTTCCCGACCTGCTGCCGTTCCCGCGCACGGGCGAGGCGCTGCGCATGCTCTGCGCCCACATCGACCAGACCCAAGCCGCGCTCGGCGTCCGCATCGCGATCGAGAACCCGTCCCACTACCTGCGCATCGACGGCCACGACTGGGACGAGATCGATTTCCTGCAGGAGCTCACCGCGCGCACCGGCTGCGGCCTTTTGCTGGACGTGAACAACGTGCATGTCTCGGCCCGCAACCTCGGCTTCGACGCCGAGGCTTACCTGGACCGCTTCCCGGCCGAACTGGTGATGGAAGTCCACCTGGCCGGCCACGGCACCGACCCGACCCTGGGCGCCGCGCTGCTGATCGACTCGCACGACGCCCCGGTCGCGCCCGAGGTCTGGGCGCTGTACCGGCGCCTGATTGGGCGCATCGACGGGCGGCCGACGCTGATCGAACGCGACGGCAATGTGCCGGAGTTCGACGCATTGCTCGCCGAGCGCAGCATTGCCGACCGGGAGCTGGGTCGGGCGTGCGAATCCGCCCTCCCCGCGACCGAGGAGGCCACGCCATGAGCACCGGCCTGGGCGCATTCCAGTCGGCGTTCGCCGCTGCCCTGTTCACAACGCCCGACCCGAGCGGCCCGCTGGCGGCACTGACGGCGCAACCGGCCTTCGCGGTCTATCGCAACACCGTGATGAAGGCTTGCGTCGACGCCCTGGAAGCCAACTTTCCCAGCGTGGCGCGGCTGGTCGGCGGCGACTGGTTCCGCGCCGCGGCTGCGCTGTACGTGGCCGCGCGGCCGCCCAATGACGCGCGCATGCTGCAGTACGGCGGCGGCTTTGCCGATTTCCTGCAGGCCTTCGAGCCGGCGCGCGAGCTGCCCTACCTGGCCGACGTGGCACGGCTCGACCGCTGCTGGACCGAGGCCCACGCCGCAGCCGACGCCCCCGCCGATGCCGCCTTCCTCGGCACGTTGTCGCCCGACGCACTCGGCGCCACCCGCGTCGCGCCGCACCCGGCCGCGCGCTGGCGCTGGTTCGCAAGCCAGCCGATCTTCACGATCTGGAGCCGCAACCGCGACGAATCCGCCGAAACCAGCGAGATCGCCTGGCGGGGCGAAGGCGCGTTGCTGACCCGGCCGCAGGGAGCAGTGATCTGGCGCGAAGCCAGCGCGGCGGACTGCGCCTTTCTCGATGCCTGCGTTGGCGGCGCGTTGCTGCCCGATGCCGCAGCCGCCGTCATGGACATCCAGCCCGACGCCGATCTGGCCGGACTGCTGGCCGGACTGCTGCGCGCCGGCGCCCTCGTCTTTCCACCCAACGACCCATCCGGAGATCCGCCATGAAAACCGCCCTTCCCGTCAGCCCGCTCGACACCGTCGACATGCCCGCGCCAGGCACCGGCCTGCGCGCCCGCTGGAATGCCGTCGCCGTCACCCTCACCCGGCTGGTGCCCGACGACCTGCTGGCGCTGGCGAGCCGGCTGTCGATCGCCGGCATCTTCTTCCTCTCGGGCCGCACCAAGGTCGAGGGTTTCCTGACGCTGACCGACAGCACCTACGAGCTGTTTCGCACCGAGTACAAGGTGCCGCTGCTGCCGCCCGAACTCGCCGCGCATCTGGCGGCCTATGCCGAACACCTCTTTCCGCTGTTGCTGGTGCTGGGCCTGTTCACGCGGCTGTCGGCGTTGTCGCTGCTGGGAATGACGCTCGTGATCCAGCTGTTCGTCTATCCCTCGGCCTGGCCGACCCACCTGTCGTGGGCGGCGCTGCTGCTGTACCTGGTGGGACGCGGCGGCGGCCGGCTGGCGCTGGACCGGCTGCTGCGCATCGCCTGAGGGCTGGCCGCTGGCACGGCGGGTGGTGGCAAGAAGCGCTGATGCTGCGGTCCAGAGCGCCCTCACGGTCGATGTTTGGGGGACAATCGGCCCACTCAGGAGCACAGCAATGGAACTTACCGCGGTCCTCACTCACGCAGAAGAAGGCGGGTTCGTCGCCTTGAACCCCGAGACCGGCACGACAACGCAGGGCGAAACGGTCGAAGAGGCGGTTGCCAACCTCAGCGAAGCGACTGCTTTGTATCTCTCGGAGTTCCCGTTGCCAGCATTGGGACATCCGCTCGTCACGATGTTCACGATTCCCGAACCGACGCATGCCTAAGCTACCTCGGATTTCTGGAGCTGAAGTCGTTCGAACGCTCCAGCGCCTCGGGTTCGAGAAAGTACGGCAAAGCGGCAGTCACGTGATCATGCGGCGCGACGGTAAGGGTTGCGTTGTGCCAATGCATGCAGAGGTCAAGGTCGGCACCTTGGCCGGGTTGCTGCGCCAGGCAGACGTCTCGCAAGAAGAGTTCACGAAAGCAATCTAACGGTGTTTCCGAGCCTCGCATCGTTAGATGCATCCGTCAGCTCGACGTGCTGCTTTCGCGCAGACGACCGCGTGCTGTACAGTGCTTTTTTTGAGGGCTCTCCATGCCAGTTGAAGCACCCGCACCCCGCCACATCCGTCTGACCTCCCACGCCGGCGGTTTCGGCGCCCTGCCCCTGCAATGGGGCGCGGCCACGCCGGCCGAGCGCGGGCCGGTGGTCGGCACCACCACCACCCGGATGCACCGCAACGTGATCGGCACGCACAGCGGCTCGTACAGCGTGTACCGCGCGCTGGCCGTCGCCGCCGGGGCGCTGTCGCGCGACCACCGCGCCGACCTGACCGACACCTCGCCGACCGACATCATCGGACCCTATCCGCAGTGGAGCGAGCCGGGCAAGATCGTCAGCATGGACCCATGGGGCGCGACAGTGGCGGACGTGTTCAAGGACGAACTGGCGGCCGGCTACGACATCCGCCCCACCATCGCCGTCACCCAGGCCCACGTGATCCTGCCCGAGGTGATCGAGGCACTGCAAACCGGGCGCCTGAAGGCCGACGGCAAGTTCCTCACCGCCGGCGGCGCGGCCATGGTGACCAAGGTGGCGATCGAGCCGGTCTGGTGGCTGCCCGGCGTGGCGAAGCGCTTCGGCTGCTCCGAGGCCGACCTGCGCCGTGTCCTGTTCGAGGAAACCGGCGGCATGTACCCGGAGCTGGTGACCCGCAGCGACCTGGAAGTGTTCCTGCCGCCGATCGGCGGCCAGACCGTCTACATCTTCGGCGACCCGCGCGACCTGGCCGACCGCTCGGTCGAACTGACGGCCCGCGTGCACGACGAGTGCAACGGCTCCGATGTGTTCGGCTCCGACATCTGCACCTGCCGGCCCTACCTCACGCACGCGATCGAGGAATGCATCCAGGGTGCCCAGCGCGGCGGCGTCGGGCTGGTCTCCTACTCGCGCAAGGAAGGCCGGGCGCTAGGCGAGGTCACCAAGTTCCTGGTCTACAACGCCCGCAAGCGCCAGGTCGGCGGCGACACCGCCGACAACTACTTCGCCCGCACCGAGTGCGTGGCCGGCGTGCAGGACATGCGCTTCCAGGAGCTGATGCCCGACGTGCTGCACTGGCTGGGCATCACGAAGATCCACCGGCTGGTTTCCATGAGCAACATGAAGTTCGACGCCATCACCGGCTCGGGCATCGAGATCGGCGAGCGGGTCAACATCCCCGACGAGCTGATCCCGGCCGACGCCAAGGTGGAGATGGACGCCAAGAAGGCGGCCGGCTATTTCACGCCGGGGCCGGTTCCGGATGCAGATGAACTCAAGAAGCCAAAAGGCCGGGAGTTGACCAAGTGACCGATCCGCACCTCTCCCACGAGCAGGCCCAGCACGCGGCCGACATCCTGCGCACCACCAACGCGGTGCGCGAGCGCTGCGGCCAGCTGCTGGCCCGCGCTCGCCGCGGCGAATCGCAATGGTGGACGGTCAACGACGACAAGCTGGCCGAGGCGGCGCACGCCGTCACCGCCGCCACCAAGAACCGCTATCCCAAGCTGCACATCCCGTTCCACAGCCGCTGGCGCCACTTCGAGGCCGGCGGCGTCGACCGCAAGGCCGAACTGGACAAGCTGCTCAAGGGCCACGACGCCACGGTGCGGGCCTTCGCGATGGTGGACCTGACCGTGGTCAGCGTGCTGCTGGACGCCGGCGCCGGCCCCGACTGGAAGTACGTCGAGCCGGCCACCGGCCAGACCTTCAGCCGCTCCGAGGGGCTGGCGGTGGCCAGCTTCCATGCCTTCGTCAGCGGGCTGTTTTCCAGCGACAAGGAGCATCCGCTGCAGGCCGACGCCGCCGGCTTGCGGGCGCTGGTGACGGACCACCTGGCCTCGGCCTTCCAGGTCGGGCCCGCCAATCCGATGGTGGGGCTGGAAGGCCGCGCCGTGCTGTTGCGCCGGCTGGGCGAGGCGATGTCGGAGCAGCCCGAGGTGTTCGGCGACGCCCCGCCGCGGCCGTCCGGCATCTTCGACATGCTGGTCACGCCGCACGGCTCGCAGGTGCCGCACACCGCCGACGTCACGGCGCACGACATCCTGTCCCAGCTGCTGATGACCCTGTCGGGCATCTGGCCCTCGGGCAACAGCATCGGCGGCATCCCGCTGGGAGACGTCTGGCGCCACAGTGCGGTGCGCGGCCAAGGTGCATCGGACGGCTGGGTGCCGTTCCACAAGCTGTCGCAGTGGCTGACCTATTCGCTGCTGGAGCCGTTCGCCTGGGCCGGCGTCAACGTGCGCGGCCTCGACGCGCTGACCGGCCTGCCGGAATACCGCAACGGCGGCCTGCTGGTGGACAGCGGCGTGCTGGCGCTGAAGGACCCGGCGCTGGCCGGCCGGACCTGGCAGACCGGCGACGAACTGATCGTCGAATGGCGGGCCCTGACCGTGTCCCTGCTGGACGAACTGGCCGTGCCGGTGCGCAAGGACCTGGGCCTGGACGAACACCATCTGCCGCTGGCGCGCGTGCTGGAAGGCGGCACCTGGGCCGCTGGCCGGGCCATGGCACAACGGCTGCGCGGCGGCTTGCCGCCGCTCAATGTCGCCAGCGACGGCACCATCTTCTGAACATTCTGAGACCTTGCGGGTCAGATCACGAATTGCGCAGCAATTGTGCTCTGACCCCAACCGATCACTCAACCGATCAACTACCCGAACAATCATGAGCAACGTCCACGTCATCGACCACCCGCTGGTGCAGCACAAGCTGACCCTGATGCGCAACAAGGAGGCCAGCACCAACAGCTTCCGCCGGCTCCTCAACGAGCTGTCGATGCTGATGGCCTATGAAGTGACCCGCGACGTGGCGCTGCAGGACATCGAGATCGAGACGCCGATGGAGAAGATGACGGCCAAGGTCATCGACGGCAAGAAGCTGGTGTTCGTCTCCATCCTGCGCGCCGGCACCGGCATCCTGGACGGCATGCTCAGCGTGGTGCCGGGCGCGCGGGTCGGCCACATCGGCCTGTACCGCGATCCGAAGACGCTGACGGCGGTGGAGTACTACTTCAAGATGCCGCAGGACATGCAGGACCGCGACGTCATCGTGGTCGATCCGATGCTGGCCACCGGCAACTCCGCCATCGCGGCGGTGGAGCGGCTCAAGGAGCTGCGGCCCAAGTCGATCAAGTTCGTCTGCCTGCTGACCTGTCCCGAAGGCGTGGCGGCGCTGCAAAAGGCCCATCCCGACGTGCCGATCTTCACCGCGGCGATCGACCGCGAACTCAACTCGCACGGCTACATCCTGCCGGGCCTGGGCGATGCGGGCGACCGCATGTTCGGCACCAAGTAAAGCGAATCCCGAGATGACTTGTCTTCCGCGGCTGGCGGCCGCATTGCTGTGCCTGATGCTGTTCGGCGCCGCGAGCGCCGCGCCCTTCACTCCTGCCAGCGACGCCGAGGTGGTCGAGAAGCTGCCCGGCGGCGCCAGCGACCCGGCCGTACGCCGCGTCGATTCCCTGCGCAAGCAGCTGGCCGCGCGGCCCGGCGACGGCGCGCTGCGGCTGGAGATCGCGCACCGCTATTTCGCGCTGGCGATGGCGCAGGGCGACCCGCGCTTCGTCGGCTATGCCTCGGCCACCATCGCCCCGCTGCTGGCGAGCGCCGACGACAACGCCGGCTACTGGCTGCAGCGCGGGCTGATCGAGCAGTACAGCCACGACTTCCCGGCGGCGCTGGCCAGCCTGGACCGCGCCTCCAGGATCGATCCGGCCAGCGCCGAGCCGATCGCCTGGCGCTCGGCCATCGACATGGTGCAGGCCCGCTATCCGCAGGCACTGGCCGAATGCAGGCGGCTGGAGCCGCTGGTGCAGCCCTTGTTTGCCATCGGCTGTAGCAGCTACGTGCAGGGCACGACGGGCCAGCTGCCAGCTGCGTACCAGCAACTGCAGCAGGCGCTGGCTGCGGTGCCGGACGCCGACCCCGGGCTGCGGATCTGGGCCCGCACCCGGCTGGCCGACAT
Organism: Burkholderiales bacterium; assembly: GCA_038244915.1. Lineage (GTDB taxonomy): Bacteria > Pseudomonadota > Gammaproteobacteria > Burkholderiales > Burkholderiaceae_C > Ramlibacter. The sequence goes on from JBBRSZ010000049.1 coordinate 23,459, forward strand.
GGCGCAGCGGCTGCAGCAGACCGACGAGGCGGCGGCGCACTTCCGCGCCGCGCTGGCGCTCGGCATCAACGACCAGTACCTGCTGGGCGCCTATTCCGATTTCCTGCTGGAACAGGGCCGGCCGGCCGAGGTGGTGAAGCTGCTGGCGGACTGGGAGCGCTCCGACGTGCTGCTGCTGCGGCTGGCGCTGGCTGGCGCGGCGCTGAAGGATTCGAAGGCCGCCAACTGGGCGGGACAGCTGCGCGATCGCTTCCAGGCCGCCGCCCAGCGCGGCGACCGGCTGCACGAACAGGAGGCGGCGCGCTTCGAGCTGGACATCGAGAAGCGCCCCAAGGAGGCGCTGGCGCTGGCGTCGCGCAACTACACGATCCAGAAGGAGCCGCGCGACGCCGAAGTGCTGATGCGCACCGCGCTGGCCGCCGGCGACGCCAAGGCCGCGCAGCCGGCGCTGGACTGGCTGCGCACCAGCCGCTACGAAGACCCGCGGCTGGCCGCCATGGCGGTGCAGCTGGCGGCGCAGGGAGGGACGCGATGAAGCGCCTGCTGGCCCTGCTGTTGACCCTGCTGCTCGCGACCGCGGCCTTCGCCCACAAACCCAGCGACAGTTACCTCACCCTGCGGGCCGTCGAGGGCAAGGGCGACGTGACGGCGCGCTGGGACATCGCGCTGCGCGACCTGGACTATGTGCTGCAGCTCGATCGCGACACCAACGGCGAGCTGACCTGGGGCGAGGTGCGCCAGCGCGACGCCGACATCGTCCGGGTGGCGACGCAGAACCTGCAGTTGTCCACCGGCGGCAAGGACTGCCCGTGGGAGGCGAGCGCGCCAATGCAACTGGACCACCACAGCGACGGCACCTATGCCGTGCTCAGCCTGGTCGCCCGCTGCCCCAACCTGGACGCCGGGCTGAAGCTGCGTTACTCGCTGTTCTTCGACGTCGATCCGTCACATCGCGGGCTGGTGCAATGGGTGGCGCCGGGCGGCACGGCGGCGCAGGCGTTGGTGTTCGGCACCGAATCCGCCGAGCAGAACCTGGCGATGAAGTCCGCCGGTGCCTGGCCGACGCTACGCCAGTACCTGGTGGACGGCACCTGGCACATCTGGATCGGCTACGACCACATCCTGTTCCTGTTGTCGCTGCTGCTGCCGGCCGTGCTGGTGCGGCGGGGCGGGCAGTGGCAGCCGGTGGAGCGCCTGCCGACCGCGGTGAAGGAAGTGCTCAAGGTCGTGACCGCCTTCACCCTGGCGCATTCGATCACGCTCAGCCTGGCGGCGCTGCAGATCATCAGCCTGCCGTCGCGGCTGGTCGAATCGACGATCGCCGCCTCGGTGGTGTTCGCGGCCCTGAACAACCTGCGCGGAACGATCGAATCGAAACGCTGGGTGATGGCCTTCTGCTTCGGCCTGATCCACGGCTTCGGCTTCGCTTCGGTGCTGGCGGACCTGGGCCTGCCGCAGGGCGCGCTGGTGCTGGCGCTGGTGGGCTTCAACCTCGGCGTCGAGGTCGGCCAGCTGGCCATCGTCGCCGTCTTCCTGCCGGTGGCCTTCCTGCTGCGCGGCACCGGCTTCTACCGCCGCGGCGTGCTGACCTTCGGCTCGGGCCTGATCGCGCTGATCGCGCTGTGGTGGTTCGTGCAGCGCGCCTTCGACATCCAGGGCGGGCCGTTCTGACGACAAGCCATTGGGGCTAACGGCATTGACGGCTGGCCCGGCTGGCACGACGCTTGCACGTCGAAAATCTTCCAACAACCAACCTTCGAGGAGAAGCGAATGTCCAAACTGCTACGCCGTCACCTGCTCACTCTGGCCGCCGCCCTGGCGGCCGCCGTCCCCGGCCTGTCGCTGGCCCAGGCGAAACTCAAGGTCGCCGGCATCTACACCGTGCCGTTCGAGCAGCAATGGGCCGGCCGGATCCACCTGGCGCTGAAGGCGGCCGAGGCCCGCGGCGAAATCGAATACAAGGCCAGCGAGAACGTCGCCAATGCCGACTACGAGCGGGTGATGCGTGAGTACGCCACCGGCGGCAGCCAGCTGATCGTCGGCGAGGCCTTCGCCGTCGAGGCGGCCGCGCGCAAGGTGGCCAAGGACTTCCCCAAGACCAATTTCCTGATGGGGTCCTCGGGCAAGCCGCAGGCGCCCAACTTCAGCGTGTTCGACAACTACATCCAGGAGCCGGCCTACCTCACCGGCATGATCGCCGGTGGCGTCACCAAGACCAACAAGATCGGCATGGTCGGCGGCTTCCCGATCCCCGAAGTGAACCGCCTGATGCACGCCTTCATGGCCGGCGCGAAAGAGGTGAATCCGAAGGTGGAATTCACCGTCAGCTTCATCAACAGCTGGTTCGACCCGCCCAAGGCCAAGGAAGCGGCCTTCGCCATGATCGACAAGGGCGCCGACGTGCTGTACGCGGAGCGCTTCGGCGTGTCGGACGCGGCCAAGGAAAAGGGCAAGCTGGCCATCGGCAACGTCATCAACACCCAGGACAAGTACCCGGACACGGTGGTGGCGTCGGCCCTGTGGAAGATGGAACCCACCATCGACCGCGCCATCAAGATGGCCAGGGACGGCAAGTTCGCCCCCGAGGAGTACGGCCAGTATTCGATGATGAAGTACAAGGGCTCCGAGCTGGCGCCGCTGGGCACCTTCGAGAAGAAAGTGCCGGCTGACGTGGTCGCCAAAGTCAGGGCCAAGGAGAAGGCCATCGCCGAGGGCAAGTTCACGGTCAAGGTGGATGACTCGCAGCCGAAGTCGACCGCCAAATGAGGGGCCTTCGTTCGCTTCTGGCCAGCTGCGCGCTGGCCGCCGCCCTCACCGGCTGCGCCGGCCTGCCGCCACCATCCGCCGACGGCGCACGGCTCGACGCCACACCGCGGATCGCGGTGATGTCGGCCTTCGCGCCGGAGCTGACCCTGCTGTCGGCCAGGCTGCAGCAACCGGTCAGGCACACCATCAACGGCGCGGAGTTCACCACCGGCACGCTGGAAGGCAAGCCGGTGGTACTGTTCCTCTCGGGTGTCAGCATGGTCAATGCGGCGATGACCACGCAGCTGGCGCTGGACCGCTTCAAGGTCAGCCACATCGTCTTCAGCGGCATCGCCGGCGGCGTCAACCCGCAGTTGCACACCGGCGACGTCACGGTGCCGGCGCAATGGGGCGAGTACCTGGAGGTGCTGATCGCGCGCCAGACCGGCCCCGGCATCTACACCCCCCCACCGTGGGTCAAGGACGCCACGCTGCCCAACTTCGGCATGCTGCACCCGCGGCCAGTGGAAGTGCGTAGCGCGGCGCAGCCGCAGGTCACGCGCAAGTTCTGGTTCGAGACCGACCCGAAGATGCTCGACGTGGCGCGCGCCATCGGCAACGTCGACCTGGACAAGTGCAAGGCGGACCAATGCCTGTCGAGCAAGCCCCAGCTGGTGGTGGGCGGCAACGGTGTCTCGGGCATGGCCTTCGTCGACAACAAGTCGTTCCGCCAATACACCTTCAAGACCTTCCAGGCCAACGTGCTGGACATGGAGACGGCGGCGGTCGGCCACGTCGCGTATAGCAACGGCGTGCCGTACATCGCATTCCGCTCGCTCAGCGACCTGGCCGGCGGCGACGAGGGCGAGAACGAGATGAAAACCTTCATGGGGATCGCCGCCGACAACTCGGCGAAAGTACTGCTGGCCTTCCTGGCCGCATGGAAGTGACCTCCCCTGCGGTCCTGCGCCTCCACGCGATTACCAAGCGCTTCGGCGCCCTGGTCGCCAACGACGCGATCTCGCTGGAGCTGCAGGCGGGCGAGGTGCTGGCCCTGCTGGGCGAGAACGGCGCCGGCAAATCCACGCTGGTCTCGATCCTGTTCGGGCACTACACGGCCGACGAAGGGACGATCGAGGTCTTCGGCCGGCCGCTGCCGCCCGGCAATCCGCGCGCCGCGCTGGCCGCTGGCATCGGCATGGTGCACCAGCACTTCACGCTGGCCGACAACCTGACGGTGCTGGACAACGTGATGCTGGGCAGCGAGCCGCTGTGGCGGCCCTTCACCCGGCGCGGCGAGGCGCGCAAGCGGCTGCTGGAGGTGGCGGGGCGCTTCGGCCTGGCGGTGCAGCCGGACGCGCAGGTGGGCAGCCTGTCGGTGGGCGAGCGGCAACGGGTGGAGATCCTCAAGGCGCTGTACCGTGGCGCCCGCATCCTGATCCTGGACGAACCGACGGCGGTGCTGACGCCGCAGGAAGCGCAGGCGCTGTTCGACACGCTCGGCCAGATGGTGGCGCAAGGCCTGTCCATCATCTTCATCAGCCACAAGCTGGCCGAGGTGCTGCGGGTGTCGCACCGGATTGCGGTGCTGCGCGCCGGCAGGCTGGTGGCTGAGGCATCGGCGGCGCAGGCCACGCAGGCGCAGCTGGCACAGTGGATGGTGGGCCAGGCGGTGGCGTTGCCGCAGCCGGCGCCGGCGCGCTCGGTCGGCGAAGCGGTCTGCACGCTGGAGGGCGTGAGCGCCGGCGTAGGGAGGGAGCGGCTGGAGCAGGCCTCGCTGTCCCTGCGCGCCGGCGAGATCACCGCCATCGCCGGCGTCTCCGGCAACGGGCAGCTCACGCTGGCGGGCCTGCTGTGCGGCACCCTGGCCGCGCGCACAGGCCGCGTCACGCTGCTGGGCGGGCCCTTGCGGGCCAGCCCGGCCCGGCTGGTGGCGCAGGGCGTCGCGCGCATCCCCGAGGACCGGCACGGCGTCGGCGTGGTCGGCGACCTGCCGGTGTGGGAGAACGCCGTGGCCGAGCGGTTGCGGACCGATTTTTCGCGCGGGCCGTGGATCCGGCGGCGGGCCGCGCGGCTGCATGCGCAGCGCATTCTCGAAGCCTTCGACGTGCGCGGCGGCGGGCCGCTGACGGCGGCGCGGGCGCTGTCGGGCGGCAACATGCAGAAGCTGATCCTCGGTCGGGCCCTGCTCTCTCCCGATGGCGGCGCGCCGCGATTGATCGTGGCGCACCAGCCCACCTGGGGCCTGGACATCGGAGCCGTCGCCTATGTGCAGCAGCAACTGGTGTCCGCGCGCGACGCCGGCGCCGCCGTGCTGCTGATCTCCGACGACCTCGACGAGGTGCTGGCGCTGGGGGATCGGATCGCAGTGATGCATGCCGGGCAATTGACCGACGCCCGGCCGGCGGGACAGTGGACGCGCGAATCGATCGGGTTGGCGATGGCAGGAGCTCATGATCGTCACCCCGCCGCAGCAGATCGTCACCCCGCCGCAGCAGATCGTCACCCCCGCGAAGGCGGGGGGCCAGAGGGGGCGGACGCCCTGGATTCCCGCCTGCGCGGGAATGACGAACATCGTCACCCCCGCGAAGGCGGGGGGCCAGGAGGGGCGGACGCCCTGGATTCCCGCCTGCGCGGGAATGACGAACA
>JBBRSZ010000050.1:0-28157 GCA_038244915.1 Burkholderiales bacterium
CGGGTGGCATTGGTCACCGACGGCCGCATGAGCGGCGCCTCGGGCAAGGTGCCGGCCGCCATCCACGTGTCGCCAGAAGCGGCGGCAGGCGGGCCGCTGGCCAGGCTGCGCGACGGCGACATCGTGCGGCTGGACGCCGAGGCCGGCACGCTGCAGGCCCTGGTCTCCGACGTGCAGTGGGCCGCGCGCGAGACGGATGAAATGCCGCAGTCACTGCGGACCGCGAATGCGAATGGCATGGGCCGCGAGCTGTTCGGCGCCTTCCGCCGCAACGCGCTGCAGGCCGAAGAAGGAGCGTGCACATGGCTGTGACAACCGTTCGGGACGAGCCGGTCGAAGCCCTCACCGCGCTGCAGGTGATGACCGACGCGCCGGTGATCCCGGTGATCGTGCTGTCCGACATCGCCCACGCCGTGCCGCTGGCGCGCGCGCTGGTGGCCGGCGGCATCCGCATGCTGGAAGTGACGCTGCGCACGCCGGTCGCGCTGGCCTGCATCGAGCGGATCGCCAGGGAGGTGCCGGATGCGGTGATCGGCGCTGGAACGGTGCGCAGTTCCGCCGATGCGCAAGCCGCTGCCATGGCCGGCGCCCGCTTTGCCGTCAGCCCGGGCTACAGCCACCGCATCGGCAAGGCCTGCCGCGAGCTGGGACTGCCGCTGTTGCCCGGCGTCGCCACCGGCAGCGAGATCCTGGCGGCCCAGGAAGACGGTTACTGCGAACTGAAATTCTTCCCGGCGCTGCAGGCCGGCGGCGTCGCCATGCTCAAGGCCTGGCAGGGACCGTTCGGGGACGTGCGCTTCTGCCCCACCGGCGGCGTGACCGCGTCCAACGCCGGCGAGTTGCTGGCGCTGTCCAACGTGGTGTGCGTGGGCGGCTCGTGGCTGACGCCGGCCGACGCGGTGGCCGGCGGCGACTGGCAGCGCATCACCGCGCTGGCGCGTGCCGCGACGCAATTGCCGCGGCGCCAGTGATCAGGCGGCTTGCGCCTTGCGCTCGATCAGCTCGATCTTGTAGCCGTCCGGATCGGTGACGAAGGCGATCACCGTGTTGCCTCCCTGGACCGGGCCCGGCTCGCGCGTGATGTTGCCGCCGCCGGTGCGGATGCGGTCGCAGGCGGCGTAGACGTCGGGAACGCCCAGGGCGATATGGCCGTAAGCCGTGCCCAGCTCGTAGCTGCCCACGCCGTGGTTGTAGGTCAGCTCGATCTCGGCGTGCTCGGGGTTGGTCCCGTAGCCGACGAAGGCCAGCGAGTATTTCTGCTCGGGCCGTTCGGTGGTGCGCAGCAGCGTCATGCCCAGCACCCGGGTGTAAAAATCGATCGAGCGCTGCAGGTCGCCCACGCGCAGCATGGTGTGAAGGAGTCTCATGCTGCCATTATCTGCACTATCGGCCTGCGCCTACGCCGGTTGCCGCAGAACTGCCTGATGATTCCGCAGTCCGCGCTGCCGCGGGCTTCCCTTGCCCATGCCCGCTCCCATTCGTTCCCTCCTGCTGCCGTCCCTGGCGGTCCTTGCCGTGCTGGCGGCGCCCGCCGTGCTGGCGCAGCCGGCGCCGCAGGGCCCGCCCGCCGCCGCCGCGGCTGCCCCGGCGCCTTCGTTCGACCTCGAGATCCGTGCCCCGGCGCCTGCCAGGGACTTGCTGGAGCGCCACCTCGAGCTGCGGCGCTATCGCGAGGTGCCGGACCTGGACGAGGCCGAAATCGCGCGGCTGATCGTGCTGGCGGAGCGCAACGCCCGTGAGCTGCTCGGCACGCTGGGCTATTTCAGCCCGACGGTGCGCATCAGCCGCGAGCCCGGCGCAGCCCGGCCGACGCTGGTGGTCGCCGTGGAGCTGGGCGACAAGACGGTGGTGCGGCAGGTCGACATCGCCTTCGAAGGCGTGATCGCCGATGCCACCGATGCGGCCGTCGTCTCGCAGCGCGAAGCCATCCGCGCCGGCTGGGGCCTGCCACCTGGCCAGGGCTTCACCCAGGGCGCATGGGACGACGCCAAGGCCCAGGCCCTGCGCCGGCTCGGCGCCAAACGCTTCCTGGCCGGCCGCATCGGTGCCAGCCTGGCCGACATCGACGCCGCCAGCCACCAGGCGAGCCTGGGCCTGACGCTCAATTCCGGGCCGGTCTACCGGCTGGGCGAAATCCAGGCCACGGGCATCGAGCGCTACGACCCGCGGCTGGTGCCGCGGCTGGCCCGCCTGCCGGTGGGCAGCGAATATGACCGCGACCAGGTGGTGCAGGCCCAACTGCGCCTGACCGGCAGCGGCTACTACGACTCGGCCTTCATCTTCGTGGATCCGGACGGCGACCCGGCGGCCGTTCCGGTGCAGGTGACGGTGCGCGAGGCCAAGCTGCAGAAGCTGGTGCTGGGCGTCGGCCTGACCTCCGACAGCGGCGCCCGGCTGTCGGTGGAACACACGCACAACCGGCTGCCGGCGATCGGCTGGCGCGCCACCACCGCGCTGCAGCTGGATCGCAAAGTGCCGTTCGCCCAGACCGAGTTGACCTCCATCCCCGACGAGCAGGGCTGGCGCTGGAGCGTGCTGGCCCGGGCCGAGCGGCTGGAGGACGGCGACCTGGTGACCCAGGGCCGGCGGCTGCGCTTCGGCCGCTTCCGCGCGCAAGAGCGGATCGATCGCAACATGTACCTGCAGTACGACGGCGCCAGCGTGCGCAGCCTCTCGGGACTGCCGATCAGCAATGCCGATGCCGGCGCCGGCTCGGCGCTGAGCGTGAACTACGTGTGGACCGGCCGCTACTTCGACACCATGCCGACGCCCAACAGCGGCTTCGGCCTGGGGGTGGAACTGGGCGGCGGCGTCACGCTGGGAACGGACCGCAGCCCGTTCCAGCGCACGGTGCTGCGCTGGCTGGGCGTGCGGCCGCTGTCGCGCGGCCGGCTGCAGTTGCGGGCCGAAGCCGGCGCGGTGCTGGCCCGCGCGTCGGCACAGCTGCCGGCCACCCAGCTGTTTCGCACCGGCGGCGACACCACGGTGCGCGGCTACGGCTTTCGCGACATCGGCGTCAAGCTGGCCAATGGGGAAGTCGGTCCCGGCCGCTACCTGGCGGTGGGCAGCGTCGAATGGCAGCGGCCGATCCGCCGCGGCGGTGTCGACAGCGATTACGACAGCCTGCTGTTCATCGACGCCGGCGCTGTCGCCAACAAGGCCAGCGAGCTGCGCGCGGTGGTCGGCATCGGCACCGGGGTGCGCTGGCGCAGCCCGATCGGCCCGGTGCAGGCGGCCATCGCTTACGGCGTGCAGCCGCGCAAGCTGCGCCTGCATTTCAGCGTGGGGTTCCAGTTTTGAGCCGCGGAATCGTGGCCAGTGGCGCGCGCATGGTCGCGGTGGCGGCGCTGACGCTGATCGTGCTGGTGGCGCTGGCCGCTGCCGGCATCTGGTGGTGGTCGGGCACCGAGGGCTCGCTGGCCTGGGCGCTGCAGCGCGCGGCGCTGTGGCAGCCGCTGACGGCCGAGGGCGTCAGCGGCTCGCTGCGCTCGGGCCTGCGGATCCAGCGGCTGGTGTGGGAGAAGGACGGACTGCGGGCGGAAGCCGGCGACGTCCGCATCGAATGGAGCCCTCAGTCGCTGCTGGCGCGCGAACTGCGGCTGCGCCAGTTCACCGCCGCCAGCCTGAAGGTGACCGACCGCCGACCGCCGCCGGCCGAACCGGGCAGGCCGCCGCAGTCGCTCGATCCGGGCCTGCGGCTGACGCTCGACCAGCTGGCGATCGGCCGCCTGCAATGGGACGGCGCCAGCACGCTGGACGCCAGCGGGCTGGCTGGCGATTACGTGTTCGCCGGCCAGCGGCACCTGTTGCGGATCAGCGCGCTGACGGTCGGCGCCGGGCGCTATCAGGGCCGCGCAGCCCTCGATGCGACGGGCGCCATGGCGCTGGACGCCAGCCTGCAGGGGACGGTGACGACCTCGGTGCCGGGCAGCACCGCCAGCCTGCCGTTGGCCTTCAGCGCGACGGTCACGGGTCCGCTGGCGCGGCTGCAAGCGCAGGCACGCGTGGCGGTCGCCGGCGGTGCCCAGCCAGCGCCAGCGCCCGGCGCCACCGTCACCGCGCTGATCACGCCGTGGGCGGCGCAGCCGCTGCCGCAGGCGCAGGTCCGCTTGCAGGCGCTAGACCTGCGCGCCTTCTGGGGCCAGGCGCCGCACACCCAGTTGTCCGGCGACGTCAGCGTGCAGCCAGCCGGCACGGGCACCTGGGCGCTGCAGGCCGACCTGCGCAACGCGCAGCCGGGACCGTGGGACAGCGAGCGGCTGCCGCTGGAGCACGTGAAAGCCGAGGGCCAGTGGCGCGGCGGCATGGCGCTGGTGCGCAGCCTGCAGGCCGAACTGGGCGGCGGCAGCCTGGCTGCCGAAGGCCGCTGGTCCGGCGTTTCCGGCTGGACCGCCGAAGGGACCCTGCGCAACGTCGACCCGGCGGCCTTGCACAGCAAGCTGGCCGCCAGTGCGCTTGGCGGCAAGCTGAGCGCGCGGCAGGACGGCAAGGCGATCGCGTTCGACGTCGCGCTGCAGGCCGACGGCAAGCCGATCACGGTGGCGCCGCTCAAGGGCGTGATGCCGCTTGAGTTGCGCGAACTGACGGCGCAGGGTAACTGGGCCGAAGGGCTGCTCACGCTGCCCGCGCTGCGCCTGCGCACGAGCGACGCCACGCTGCGCGGCGCGGTCACGGCACGGCCTGCGGCGCGGTCCGGCGGCGGCAATCTGCAGCTGCAGGCGCCCGGTCTGCAAGCGAAGGCGGAAGGCGAGGTCGCCGAAGCGCGTGGCCGCGGCACCGTGAGCCTGCAGGCCGCCGACCTGGCGCTGGCGCAACGCTGGCTGCAGCGCTGGCCGTTCATGCCGGCAGCGGTGGCCGCGTGGCGGTCCGGCGGCCAGGCCACGCTGGACGGCAGCTGGCAGGGCGGCTGGAACGATCCGGCGGTGCAAGCCACGCTCGCCGCGCCGCTGCTCACGCTGCAGCCCGCCACGGCCGCCGCCGGTGCCGCGCCGTGGACCGTACGCAACGCGCGGGCCGGCGTCAACGGGCGCTTGAGCGATGCCGCGCTGGAACTGCAGGCGAGCGCGGAGCAGGGCCAGCGCCGCCTGCGGCTCGACGTCGCAGGGCGCGGTGGCCTTGTCGCCGCGGCATGGCGCGCCCGGTTGGCGAAACTGCAGCTGGCCCTGCAGGATCCCGCGCTGGGCGCGGGCGCCTGGCGCATCGACCTGCGTGACAGCCTCGATGCCCGCTGGCAGGCCGGCCGGCTGGAGGTCGGCGCGGGCCAGGCCGTCCTCACCGCGCCGACCGCGGCCGCCAGCCGCGCGGCGACGCAGGCCATGCTGGCCTGGGACCCGGTGCGCTGGGGCGGCGGCGAACTGCAGACGGCCGGCCGCATCACCGGCTTGCCGATGGCGTGGATCGAGCTGGCCGGCGGACCCCAGCTGGTCGGCTCGGCGCTCACCGGCGACATGGTGTTCGATGCGCGCTGGGATGCGCAGCTGGGTGCGGGGATGCGCGTCGACGCCAGCCTGGCGCGCAGTTCCGGCGACATCACCGTGCTGGTGGAAAACGCCGACGGTGCAGCCACGCGCGTCGCGGCCGGCGTGCGCCAGGCGAAGTTGTCGCTGCAGGGACGCGACGGCGCTGTCGCCCTCGCGCTGGAGTGGGACAGCGAACGGGCCGGTACCGCCGGCGGCAGCGTGCAGACGCGGCTGGTGCGCGGCGGGCCGGCCGGCTGGCAATGGCCCGCGGATGCGCAGCTGGCCGGCAAGCTGCAGGCCAAGCTGCCGCGGCTGGCGGTGTGGTCGCTGCTGGCGCCACCGGGCTGGCGCTTGCGCGGCTCGCTGGCCGCCGATGTCGCCATCAGCGGCTCGCGTGCCGACCCGCAGTTCACCGGCACGCTTGACGCCGATGACCTGGCCTTGCGCTCGGTGGTCGACGGCGTCGAATTGCGCAACGGCTCGCTGAAGTCGCGGCTGCAAGGCCAGCAGTTCATCGTCGACGAGTTCGTGCTGCACGGCGCCGGCCCGGGCGGGGCCGGCGGCAGCCTGGTCGCGCGCGGCGAAGGCCGCTGGATCGAGGGCGCGCCGCAACTGCAGGCGACGGTGGATCTGACGCAGTTGCGCGCCAGCATCCGCAGCGACCGCGAGCTCACGGTCTCCGGCAAGCTCAGCGCCACGTTGACGCCCAAGGGCGGCAGCATCCGCGGCAACCTCGCCGTGGATCGGGCCCGCATCGTGGTCCCCGACGAGACTCCGCCGCGGCTGGGCCAGGACGTGGTGGTGCGCAATGCGCCCGGCGTCGCTGCAACGTCCGAGCAGCGGGCTGTGAAGAAGCCCGATGCGGGACCGCCCAGGCGGCCGCTGGACGTGGCGGTGCAGGTCGACCTGGGCCGCGACTTCCGCCTGAGCGGGCGCGGCATCGACACCCGGCTGACCGGCACGCTGGCGCTGAGCGGCACCTCGCTGACCACGCCGCGGCTGGAAGGAACCGTCCGCGCGGTCGACGGCCAGTACCGCGCCTACGGCCAGCAGCTGGAGATCGAACGCGGCGTGCTGCGGTTCACCGGCGCCATCGACAACCCCTCGCTCGACATCCTGGCGGTGCGGCCGCGGCTGGAGCAGAAGGTTGGCGTGCTTGTGACCGGATCGGCGCAGGCGCCGTTCGTGCGGCTGTATTCGGAGCCGCAGTTGAGCGACGTCGAGGCGCTGTCGTGGCTTGTGACCGGCAAGGCGACAGCCAGTGGCGGCGCCGAGGCGGCGCTATTGCAGCAGGCGGCGCTGGCGCTGTTGAACAGCCGGCGCGGCGGCACGAATTCCGGCGGGATCGCGGGCAAGTTCGGGCTGGACGAACTGTCGGTGCGCAACGACAGCACCGAGGGGGCGGTGGTGACGCTGGGCAAGCGCTTCGCCCGCGATTTCTACGCGTCGTACGAGAGCAGCCTGGGCGGCGCGCTGGGCACGCTCAACATCTTCTACGACATCTCGCGCCGGCTGACGCTGCGCGCCCGCACCGGCACCACCACGGCGGTGGACCTGATCTACACCTTCTCGTACAACTGAGCCGCGCGGCGCGCGTGCTATCGTGGTGGCGAGGGGAAACGGAAATGCGCATCCACCGTGTCGTCGCAGCCTTGCTGCTCGCTTTCGCCGGCGCCATCCCGATGGCCTTGCAGGCCCAGACCTGGCCCACCCGGCCGGTCAGGCTCATCGTGCCATTTCCCCCGGGCGGGACAGGCGACCTGCTCGGCCGGCTCGCGGCCAGGGAAATGGAAGCCTCGCTCGGCCAGCCGGTGATCGTGGAGAACCGCGCGGGGGCCGGTGGCGCCATCGGCAGCGACGCGGCCGCCAAGGCGGCGCCGGACGGCTACACGCTGGTGCTCTCCAACGTCGCCTCGCACGCCATCGGTCCGGCGGTCTACGCGAAGATGCCTTACGACGCGCTGCGGGACTTCACCCACATCGGCCTGATCGCCGCCGTGCCGAGCGGCATCGCGGTCGCCGCGAACGGCCCTTATGCGTCGATGGCGATGCTCCTGGACAAGGCCCGCACGGCGCCCGGCGCGGTCAAGTTCGGTTCCAACGGCAACGGCACCTCGTCGCATGCCAAGCTCGCAATCCTCAACCAGGCGGCCAAAGTCGACATCACCCACGTCCCGTACAAAGGCTCCGCGCCCGCCACCGCGGACCTCCTGGGTGGGCAGATCGACGGCCTGATCGCCGCCGTGCCCGACGTCGGGCGCAACCCGCTGCTGCGCCTGCTGGCGATCACGACAGACACGCGCGCGGCGCGCTGGCCCGATGTGCCCAGCGTGCGCGAGCTGGGCCTCACGCCGCTGGTCGCCAGCAACTGGTTCGGCATCTCGGGCCCCGCCGGCATCCCCGGCCCGGTCGCGGATCGCCTGAACGCCGCACTGGTCACCGCCCTCAACAAGCCGGAGCTGGCCGAGCGCCTGCGCGAGCTGGGCGCCGAGCCGAACCGGATGACGCGGGCCGAGTACACGGCGATGGTCGCTTCCGATGTGTCCCGCTGGGCGCAAGTCGCCCGTTCCGCCAGGATCCACGTTGATTGAAAGGGCGACCATGAAGACTCTGATCGGCAGCTTGATGCTGGTGGCCATGCTGTCGGTGACGGCGGCGGCGGCGCAGGAATTCCCCAGCAAGCCGATCCGCATCGTCGTGCCCTACAGCCCCGGCGGCGGCACCGACACTGTCGCGCGCCTGATGGCGGTGCGCCTGTCCGCCGCGTTCGGCCAGTCGGTGGTGGTCGAGAACAAGGCCGGCGCGTCCGCCAACATCGGCGCCGAGTTCGTGGCGCGCTCGCCTGCCGACGGCTACACGGTGCTGGTGACCGCGCCGAACTTCACCACCAGCGAGGCGCTGTACGACAAGCTGACGTGGAAGTTCGACGACTTCATCCCCGTCATCCATCTGGTGCGCTACGCCAACGTGCTGGTGGCCGCGCCCGACGCGAAGCTGGCGACGGTGCAGGAGATGATCGCGCGCGCCAAGGCGGCGCCGGGGTCGCTCAGCTACGGCTCGGCCGGCACCGGGTCGAACTCGCACCTGGCGATGGAGTTGCTCAAGCAGCGCGTCGCCGTCAGCATCGATCACGTGCCCTACAAGGGCTCCGGCCCGCTCAAGACCGACCTGCTGGGAAACCACATCCCGCTGGGCGTCGATGGCCTGGGCGGCCTGGTGGACCTGATCAAGTCGGGGAAGGTCAAGGCCCTGGCCGTCCTCGCGCCCAGGCGCACGCCGCTGGCGCCGGATGTTCCCAGCCTGGGCGACCTGGGGATCAACGACGTCGATGGCAACGGCTGGTATGGCGCCCTGGTGCCGGCCGGCACGCCGCCCGCCGTCGTGGCCAGGCTGCACGCGGCTTTCGCCGCCGCGCTCCAGGCCCCCGAGATGCGTGAGCGCTTCACCGCCATGGGCGTCGAGCCCGTGGGCGGCTCGAGCGAGGAGTTCCGCGCCTACCTGCTGGGCGAGCGCAAGAAGTGGGCCGGCGTCATCGCCACGGCGAAGATCAAGGTCGACTGAGGGCGGCTGGAACAGGCCCTAGTAAGGCCCCGGGATCTTCAGTTCCGGCGCGGCCTGCTCCCAGCAGTTGACCGCGTCGATCATGGTCGGACCGCCCCGGTGCAGCAGCACATAGGCAAGCGCCTCGGCGAGCTGTTCGCGGTTGGCGCCGTGTTCGAACGCGCGCGCCAGGTGCACTCGCATGCCGTCGGCGTTGCGGTGCGCCGCATGGCACACCACCGCGGCAATCTCCGCGGTCGCCGGCGGCAGCTGGCCACGCGCGGCATCGAACATCCGCAGGTAACGCTCCAGAGCGGCGCTCGCGGGCAACCACTTGCCGAAGGCAGCCTGCGAAAAGTGCATCGCGTCGAACGATTCACAGGCCGCCGCGATCGCCACCGCATCGCCGATCGCCTCGTTGCCCATGCCGGCGGCGACGGCGCGATCGAAATGGAAGAAGGCGTACTTCTCGCGCGTCGTGGCGATCAGGGCGACCCACACGGTTTCGCGTTCGACCGGCGTGAGGACGCGCTGGTCGAGGGTGAGCCGGGTGTAGAGCGCGTCGTAATTGGCCAGCAGCTGCGGGTCGGATGCGCCGAGCATGCGGTGGTAGGACAGCAGATAGCCGCGTTTCGCGAGCATCGCCTCGAGCAATTTCGCGCCATCGTCCCGCATCGTCTCGTCCACCGGCAGCTCCAGTTTGTTGCTGCTGTAGTATGACAAATCCCCATGATCCAGACCCACCAGAGCGAGATGAGCGGCCGGCGCGTGCTGGTCACAGGCGCCGGTTCCGGCATCGGCCTGGCGACGGCCGGCGTGCTGCAGCGCCAGGGTGCGCGGGTCGCCGCCGTGGTGCAGCACGCGGCGCAGGCGGGCGTCGTTCAAGCGCAGTGGCCGGACGCGGTGATCCTGGTGCAGGACCTGCTGGACGACGCGGCGTGCAGCGCGTTGCCGGGCCGGGCCGCGCAGGCATTGGGCGGCCTGGACGCGCTGGCCTGTTGCGCCGGCATCTTCATCAAGAAGGGCTCGGACGAGACGACGCTGCAGGAGTGGCGCCAGACGCTGGAGCTGAACCTGAATTCCACCTTCGTGCTCGCTCGCGCTGCGATTGCCTACATGCGCCAGTCGCAGGCGCCCGATGCCGCCGTGGTCGTCGTCACCAGCCAGATCGGGCTGGTCGGCCATGCGCGTGGCGCTGCGTATGCGGCGTCCAAGGCCGGCCTGAACGCCATGGTGAAGTCGCTGGCGCTCGAATGGGCCGACCAGGGGATCCGTGTCAACGCGGTCGGACCGGGACCGGTCCAGACCGCTATGGTGCAAGCCACGATGGACGACCCGACTGCGCTCGCCGCGATGCTGCAGAACATTCCCATGGGACGCGTGGGCCAGCCGCAGGAAATCGGGGAGCTGGTCAGCTTCCTGCTGTCGCGTCGGGCCTCGTTCATCACCGGCCAGGTGGTGTGCGCCGATGGCGGCTTCACCGCGCGCTGAACCTCACCTGCAGCGTTGCTGCAAGCGCGCCTTCCAGTCGGTCGCAGCGATCCAGTCGAGCAGCGACTCCGCGCTGCAGGCCGTGCCCGCCGCCGCTTGAACACAGCGCCAGGCCAGGGCCAGCGTGCACGAGAGGACGGGCGCGCCGTCCAGGCTTGGCGTGTGCAGGATGGTTTTCAGGCTCGGCATGCCGGTGCCTAGCATCACAATCGCGTCGAGCGCCTTCCCGCGCAGTGTGGCCAGCGCCTGCGTGGCTGAGCCGGATCCGATGGCGTAGACCGGATGCGCGCTGCCGGACCGCGCGCGATCTTCGGCAGTTGCGACCACCTTGGCGACCGCCTCGACGGCGAAGCCGCGCGAGCCCCAGTAGGCAATGCTTTGCTGCAACAGGCTGTCCGGGTATGGCGACACCAGGCCGATGCGGCGTGCGCCCAGCGCGTGCAACGCATCCACCACCGCCAGCGCGGAGCTGGTGACATGGATGCCCAGCCGCTGCGACAGCTGCCCGAACATGGCGTCCTCCGTGTCGCGGCCGGCCAGGTAGGAAGAGCCGGTGCAGGCCACGCCGGCCGAGCGTAACGGAGCGTCCGCGAATTGCGACAAGGTCGCCGGCAAGGTGTCGAAGTAGTCGACCAGGCGCTCTTGCATCGTCGGCCTGGCGCTGGTGAGCCGCGCGGTGAGCGGACCGAACCCAGCGGGCAGCAGGATGTTGAACTCCGGCTCGACGGTGGTATTAGCCTGGGGCGTCAGCACACCGACGAAGCCGAGTGGGGCGTATTCGAGCGACATGGCGGCAATCCCGGCTTCAGCGCAGCTCGAACACCAGGCAGGTGGTGGTCGCATGCGCGTACAAGGTGCCGTCGGGGCCGTACAGCCGCGCCTCGGCCGTGGCCAGCTGCCGCCCGCAATGAATCACCTTGCCTTCGGCCCGCACCCGCGGCGCCTTGCTGCCGATGGCGCGGACCAGGTTCACGCCCAGTTCGGCCGTGGTGTAGCCGCGCCCGGCCGGCATCATGGTGTGGACCGCGCAGCCCAGCGCCGAATCCAGCAGCGTGGCATACCAGCCGCCGTGGATGCCGCCCATCGGGTTGAAGTGGTCCGGCCCGGGCTTGCCCTGGAACAGCGCGCGGCCCTCATCGACTTCCAGCAGCACGAAGTCCAGCGTCCTGGCGATCGGCGGGTAGGGCAGTTCGCCGCGCAGCATGGCCTGCATCACCTCCAGCCCGCTGCGGCCGGCCAGCTCCTGCGGCTTGACCACGCCCGGCCCGGCGCCGGCATCGAGCCGGGCCTGGGTGTCGCGCTCCTGGGCCAGCCAGGTTTCCAGTTGCTTGTCCTGTGTCACCGCGTCGCTCCGTTCAATCAACTTGCATATGCAACAGTTGCAGCTACAATAATCTCGATGGACCACGCTGTCAAGCCGCAGGGCTGCACCAACATGAAGCTGCGCCAGCTGATGCGCAGGGTGGCGCAGCGCTATGACGCCGAGGTCGGCAAGTCCGGCCTGAAGACCACGCAATACTCGCTGCTGTCGCACGTGCTCAAGCTCGGCCCGGTGCGGCCGGGCGATCTGGCGCGCTCGATGTCGATCGACGCCTCCACGCTCACGCGCAACCTCAAGCCGCTGATCGACGCCGGCTGGGTGACTCTGGACGCCGGCGCCGACGGCCGCAGCCGGCTGGTCAACATCACGCCGGCCGGCCGCGACAAGCGCCAGGAGGCGCAGCGGCGCTGGCGCGTCGCCCAGGAAGGCATCAACCAGGCGCTGGGCCTGGAGCGCGCGCTGGCGTTGCACGCGTTGATCGATGAGAGCATGGAACTACTCGCCCCCCTGTCCGATGGAGAAGACGATGAATGACGCAAGCACGGCGCCGCGGCGCACTGCAATGTGGCTGGTGCTGCTGGCCGCGGCCGGCACCTTCGCCCTGACCATGGGCACGCGCCAGACCATGGGGCTGTTCCTGTCGCCGCTCAACACGTCGACCGGGCTCGGGCTGGGCAGCATCAGTCTGGCGTTCGCCTTCGGCCAGCTCTGGTGGGGGCTGACGCAGCCGTTCGCCGGCGCGATGGCCGACAAGATCGGCGCCGGCCGGGTGCTGTTCGCCGGCGCGCTGCTGGTGGCGTTCGGAACCTTCATCACGCCCTTGATGACGACCACCTGGGGCCTGATCCTGGCGATCGGCGTGTTGTCCGCGGGCGGCGCCGGAATGGCCGGTCCGGCCGTGCTGATGGCGGCGACCACCCGGCTGATTCCGCCGCAGCGGCGCGGCCTGGCAGTGGGCATCGTCAACGCCGGCGGTTCCTTCGGCCAGTTCGTGATGGCACCGATCGCCGCGGCATTGATGATCGGCATCGGCTGGGCCTCCGCATTGCAGGTGATGGGCCTGCTGGTGCTGCTGTGCCTGCCGGCGGCCTTCCTGCTGAAAGGCAACTCGCTCCAGTCCGCGCCGGCCGGCCAGAAGGTGGTTGGCACCCGCGAGGCGATCCGCGAGGCGCTGCGCAGTCCCAGCTACCTGATGCTGGGCGCGGGCTTCTTCGTCTGCGGTTTCCACGTCGCGTTCCTTGCGACGCACCTGCCGGGCGTGATCGCTTCCTGCGGCCTGCCGACCGAGTGGGCGGGCTGGTCGCTGGCGATGATCGGGCTGTTCAACATCATCGGCAGCGTCGCGATGGGCTGGGCGGTGGGACGGTGGCGGATGAAGTCGCTGCTGTCGCTGGTCTATGCCAGCCGCGCGGTCGCCGTGCTGGTCTTCCTGGCCGCGCCCAAGACCGGGCCGGTGCTGCTGGTGTTCGCCGCCGTGATGGGGCTGACGTTCCTGTCCACCGTGCCGCCGACGGCCGGACTGGTCGCCAAGTTCTTCGGCCCGGCCAACATGGCGACGCTGTTCGGCATCGTGATGCTGACCCACCAGATCGGTGGTTTTCTCGGCGCCTGGCTGGGCGGCAAGGTGTTCGAAGCGACCGGCAACTATGACTGGATCTGGTACATCGACATCGTGCTGGCGATCGGCGCGGCGCTGATCCACCTGCCGATCCGCGAGGCGAAGCCGTTGCGTGCGGCTGTCGCGACAGCGTGACGACCGTCGCGCCGCGCACCCGGCTGCTGCTGGAAGGGCCGATCGCGCCGACCCTGCTGCGGATGGCGCTGCCCAATGTGCTGGTGATGGTGGCGCAGGCCGGTGCCGGGCTGATCGAGACCTGGTTCGTCGGCAAGCTCGGCACCGATGCGCTGGCCGGTGTGGCGCTGGTCTTTCCGGTGCTGATGATGATGCAGATGATGTCGGCGGGCGCCATGGGCGGCGGCATCGCGTCGGCGGTCGCGCGGGCCCTGGGCGGGCGCCGCAAGGCCGACGCCGACGCGCTCGCCGTCCATGCGATGGTGCTGGCGCTGGGCTTCAGCCTGCTGTTCGCTGTCGGCCTGCTCACGTTGGGCGCCCCGCTGTACCGCCAGATGGGCGGGTCAGGCGCTTCGCTGGTCGCCGCGCTGACCTATTCCAACTGGATGTTCTCCGGCGCGCTGCTGGTGTGGCTGTTCAATTCGCTGGCCTCGCTGGTGCGCGGCACCGGCAACATGGCGCTGCCGGCCTGGGTCACCTGCGCCGGCCTGCTGCTGCTGGTGCCGCTGTCGCCGCTGCTGATCTTCGGCTGGGGGCCGGTGCCGGCCTTCGGCATCGCCGGCGGCGCGATCGCGCTGCTCGCGTACTACGCGGCCGGCACGATCGCCCTGGCCGGCTACCTGCTGTCGCCCCGCAGCCTGCTGCGTCCCTCGCTCGCTGGCATGGGCCTGCGCTGGCCGCTGTTTCGCGACATCCTGCGCGTCGGCCTTGTTGCCACCGTCTCGGCGCTGGCGACCAACCTCACCATCGGCATCGCCACCGCGCAAGTCGGCCAGCTCGGGGCAGCGGCGATCGCCGGCTACGGCACGGCATCACGGCTGGAGTACCTGCTGGTGCCGCTGGTGTTCGGGCTCGGCGCTCCCCTGGTCGCGATGGTCGGCACCAGCATCGGCGCCGGCCAGCGCGAACGCGCGCTGCACGCCACCTGGGTCGGCGCCGCCATCGCCGGCCTGCTGTGCGAACTGGTCGGGCTGGCGGCGGCGTTCTTTCCGCACCAGTGGCTGTCGCTGTTCGGCAGCGACCCCGCGATGCTGGAATCGGGCACGCGCTACCTGCAGATCGTCGGCCCGGCCTACGGCTTCTTCGGTTTCGGCCTGGCCCTGTATTTCGCCTCGCAGGGCGCGGGCCGGCTGGCCTGGCCGCTGCTGGGCAATGTGGCGCGGCTGGCGGTGGCCGGCGGCGGCGGCTGGCTGGCGCTGCGCTGGGGCGGCGGCGTGCTGTCGGTGTTCTGGGCCCAGGCCGTGGCACTGGTGCTGTACGGGCTGATCAACGCGATGGCTGTGGCCGGCGGGGCCTGGTTTGGCCCGCTCGGGCGGCCGCGCCGGCCCGGCTGGTGGGCCGCCGCACCCGGGCAAACCTGAGCCGGGGAGGGCCATGGCGATTTGCCAGAGAATAGGTGCTTGCCTTTCCCCTAGCTCCACAGGAATTCCCATGACCTATCCCAACACCCAACTGTTCATTGCCGGCCAGTGGCTGGACGCCGCCGACGGCCGCACGCTGGCAGTCCACAACCCGGCCACCGGCAAGGAAATCGGGCGCGTGGCGCACGCCGGCAAGGCCGACCTGGACCAGGCACTCGCTGCTGCGCAAAAGGGCTTCGAGACCTGGCGCGACATGCCGCCGGCCGAGCGCAGCAAGATCATGCGCAAGGCCGCCGGCCTGATGCGCGAGCGCGCGGCCGCCATCGGCGCGCTGCTGACGCAGGAGCAGGGCAAGCCGGCCGCAGAAGCCAAGGGCGAGGCGATGGCCGCCGCCGACATCATCGAATGGTTCGCCGAAGAGGGGTTCCGCGTCTACGGCCGCATCGTGCCCTCGCGCGGAAATCTCGCCGTGCGGCAGATGGTGCTGAAGGACCCGGTCGGCCCGGTGGCCGCATTCACGCCCTGGAACTTCCCGATCAACCAGGTGGTGCGCAAGGTCGGCGCCGCGCTGGCGGCCGGCTGCTCGATGCTGGTGAAGGCGGCCGAGGAAACGCCGGCCGCCCCGGCGGAGCTGATCCGGGCCTTCCACGACGCCGGCCTGCCGCCCGGTGTGCTCGGCCTGGTCTACGGCACGCCGGCGGAGATCTCCAGCTACCTGATCGCGCACCCGATCATCCGCAAGATCACCTTCACCGGCTCGACGCCGGTGGGCAAGCAGCTGGCGGCGCTGGCCGGCCAGCACATGAAGCGCGTGACGATGGAGCTGGGCGGCCACGCCCCGGTGATCGTGGCCGAAGACGCCGACATCGCGCTGGCCGTGAAGGCCGCCGGCGCCGCCAAGTTCCGCAACGCCGGCCAGGTCTGCATCTCGCCGACCCGCTTCCTGGTGCACAACAGCATCAAGAACGAGTTCGCCACGGCCTTCTCCCAGTACGCGAGCGGCCTGAAGGTCGGCGACGGCTCGGTCGAAGGCACGCAGATGGGCCCGCTGGCCAATCCGCGCCGCATCACCGCGATGAACGAATTCACCCAGGACGCGGTCAAGCGCGGCGCCACGGTGATGTCCGGTGGCGAGCGCATCGGCAGCGAAGGCAACTTCTGGCAACCCACCATCCTGTCGGACGTGCCGCTGGACGCCAAGGTGTTCAACGACGAGCCGTTCGGCCCGATGGCCGCGATCCGCGGCTTCGACCAGCTGGGGGACGCGATCGCCGAGGCCAACCGCCTGCCCTACGGCCTGGCCGGCTACGCCTTCACCAGCTCGCTGAAGAACGCCGACCTGCTGGCCCGCAGGATGGAGGTGGGCATGCTGTGGATCAACATGCCGGCCATGCCTTCGGCCGAAATGCCGTTCGGCGGCGTGAAGGATTCGGGCTACGGCTCGGAAGGCGGACCGGAGGCGGTGGAGGCCTACCTGAACGTGCGCGCCGTCTCGATCATGAACGCCTGAGCGGCCCCACCACAGTGAAGGACATCCCAATGGCAGCCAATCCATCCACGCCCGTCGGCGGCGACGCCGCCGGCCAGACCATCGACCTGCTCAAGGAAACCGACATCGGCTATTGGTGCGAGATCTTCGGCGTCGAGCCGTCGCAGCTGCGCGCCGCCGTGCAGGCCACCGGCCCCCGGGCGGTCGACGTGGCGCGCTACCTGCGCAGCAAGCACCAGGGCGGCGACCGCGCCTAGTCCGCGTTCAGCGTCGGCGCCCCGAGCAGGCACGGATTCCCGGCGTTGTTCCGCCGATTGAATCCGCGGCGCCCCTCCTACCATCTGTGCACAAACACGCAGAAGGAGAGCGGGATGAAGAAAGCCTTGATGTTGTTGCCGATGGCAATGCTCGCAGCTGGCGCCGCGCAAGCCGGCGCTTACTCGGTGCTGGAGGAGACGGACTGCCCGCTGATCAGCGCGGCTGAGCTGTCGAAGGTCATCAACAAGGCCGGCCTGAACAGCGGCCTGGACCTGCCCAAGGACATGGCGCTGCGGGCGGAACTGCGCTGCGCGATCGAGGGCAAGCAGGCCCGCGGCGCCCGTTACGTCTACACCTTCCGCGCCGCGATCGAGCGCCAGGTGGCCGATGGCGAGCAGATGCGCTGGGCGCCGGTCGCGCACCTGACCAGTTACGGGACGACGACGGGAACCGCGCCGCTGCTGCGCGAGGTGGGATTCACCGTACGGGACGTGATCCGCCAGGAACCCTGAGCGGCCGCCACGCGCGACGCCTCGGGGTCGCGCGCTGTCAGGCCCGGGTGAGCACGGGCGCGGAGGCGGACTGGTTTTGCGCGCCGGCCAGCAAGATCGAAATGTGGGCTTGCTGCAGCGCGCTCTGCCCGGTGCCCTGCATGACGGTGCGAAAGATCGGCAGTTCGTCCAGCCGGAAGGCGCACAGCACGAAATTGCTGGTGGCGATCTTGATGACCTCGGGCAGCGCCATGCCGCTCAGCAGGTCGGCCATCTCCGGGCTGATGCCCAGGCGCAGCATCGCAGCCGACCGGTCCTCCCGCAGCAGCTTCTGCGCGAGCAGCATGTAGGTCAGGTTCAGGTCTGCGATTTCCTTCGAGGCGTCTGCGGCATTCATGGGAAACATGTCTCCGTGGAGCCGGTTCGCGTGATGCGGGCCGGGATCTCTGCGGGCAATTGTGACACGTTGTTACGATATGCAAAAGATGGTTACAAGGCTGACGCCTGGGATTTTGCGTGACAAAAGTCTCGAAACCCGCTCAATCCGCGCTGCGATTGGCCTTTTTTCCGGCCCGCGATGGCGGCCGGCACAACACGCAGACGTAGTCGCTCTTGTGGTCGTAAGCGTGGCTGACGAACTGGCCGCTGCAGCGGGTGCACCGGGTGAGATGCAGCATGTCGCTGTCGAAGAAACGCACCAGGGTGTGGGCGCGGGTGAAATCCAGCGCCGCCGTGTCGCCATGGGCCAGCACCTGTTCCTGGTACATGCGGAACGCCTTGATCAGCGCCTCGAGCTTGTTACCCCCGGCATGCGCCAGCATGTGCAGGTAGATGTTGTAGAACATGGACGAATGGATGTTGGCCATCCACGTCATGTACCAGTCCAGCGAAAACGGCAGCAGACCCTTGGGCGGCGAGCTGCCCTTGACTTCCTTGTACAGGCGCAGCAGCCGCTCGCGACTCAGGTTGACCTCGGCCTCCAGGAACTGCAGCCTCGCACCGAGTTCGATGAGCGTGATCGCCAGCTGGACGTCGCGAGCCTCCTGGAGAACACTTTTCTGGGTCATGCTGTCGCGCATTCTGGCACGCGACCCGACGGCGGCTACAGCATCCGCATGCGCTGCAACTGGTCCATCCGGCGCATCAGGCGCACGAACTGGGGCCGGACCAGCGCAGTTAACTGGTCCTGGTCGGCGCGGATGCGGCCGGCCAGCGCCTCGATCCGCGAGCGCTCCAGCGCAGTGGGCTGCGCCGGTTCCAGCGCGCGCAGCCGGTCGACCAGCGACACGCACTGCGCATCCAGCGCCGGCAGCTGCTCCCACTGCCGGGCGCGCGCGAGTTCGATCATCTGCGCCAGCGTCGAAGCGAGCTGGCGCTGGCAGGCAAGGACGTCGCTCAGGCCCGCCATGAGCCGTCACTTCTTGTAGATGCCGCCGCAGACGACGGTGTCGTCCAGGCGTTCGCAGTAAGCGGTCTTGGGTTCGATCTTCTTGCTCACCGGGTTGTTGAACTTGTAGTCGGTCCAGAAGCTGGTCTTGGTCTTGCCCCAGTCGGTCCGCTCCTTGATGTACTCCTTGCCGTCGATGTCCTTCATTTCCATGAAGTTCTTGCCGACCATCTTGTCGTTGGTGCCGTGGGCGACGGCCGTGCCGTCAAGGCGGTGCACGGCCAGGTACAGGTCGCGGTCGTGGAAATCCTTGTTGTCCTTGTTGGTGATCGCCGCGTAGCCCTTTTCCTTGCCATTGGCCTTGATGTAGGCGACACCCTTCTTGACCATCGCCTCGGCTTCCTTGGCGGTGGCGCTCTCGGCGGGCGCGGTGTTCGCCCAGGTGGCCCCGGCAGCCAGCATGGTGCCCAGCACCACGGCCATCTTGATTGCGTTGTTACGACTCATTTCCCTGCTCCTCGTCATGTTGTGGATCGATCAGAGCGCATTGTCGGGGCCGCAGGGGTGCGGCAATGGGCCGAACAAAGGGCGGTTTCGCGGCCTTCTCGGCCCATCGCCAGGGCCGGCGCTCAGGCCGGCACGGTGTAGTTCAGGGTCATCCGGCCGCCGTCGACGACCACGATCTCGCCGGTGACGTAACTGGCGGCGTCGCTGGCCAGCCAGGCGACCGCGTCCGCCACTTCGGACGGCTGGCCCAGCCGCTTCATCGGTGTGCGGCTCATGATCCTGGCCTTGGCGTCCTCGCTGGTGAGCACGGCCTTGGCCGCCAGCTCCGTGGCGATGGTGCCGGGCGCTACCGCGTTGACGCGGATGCCCTTGTCGGCCAGCGCCAGCGCCATCACCCGGGTCAGCTGGTTGATGCCGCCCTTGCTGACGTTGTAGCTGGCGATGGTGGGGATGGTGAGCACGGCGTTGACCGAACTCATGTTGACGATCGAGCCTTGCCCGGCCCTGGCCATTTCGCGGGCCACCGCCTGCCCGACCAGGAACGAGCCCTTGAGGTTGACGCGCAGCACGGCGTCAAAATCGGCTTCGCTGACCTCCAGGAACTCCGCGGCCTTGAAGATGCCGGCGTTGTTCACCAGCACGTCGATGCGGCCATGGGCCTGCAGCGTTGCGGCCACCAGCGCGTCGACCTGGGCCTTGTCGCCGACGTCGCAGTGGACGTACCGGGCTCCGAGTTCGGCAGCCAGCGCCTGGCCCGGCCCGTCGGCGACGTCGGCGATCACCACTAGTGCGTTCTCGCGCGCGAAGCGGCGCGCGCAGGCCTCGCCGATGCCCTGCGAGCCGCCCGTGACGATGCAGACGCGGCCGCTCAGGCCGAAGGAAATGAGGGATGAGCCTGGGGCGAAAGCGCTGTTCATGCCCGGATCGTACCCGCCCAGGCGGCCGCGAAATCGCGCGCATTGGAGCCGATCTGCAGCGTGTCCAGCCCCGGCGCGAACAGGGCCGAGCCGATGCCGAAGCCGCTGGCGCCGGCGGCCCGATAGTCGCCCATGTTGCGGCTGCTGATGCCGCCGACCGGCAGCAGCGCCACGTCCGCCGCGATCACCGCCCGCAGCGCCTTGACGGCGGCCGGCGGAATCATCTCGGCCGGGAACAGCTTGAGGCCGGCCGCGCCGGCGTCGAGCGCGGCGAAGGCTTCGCTGGGAGTCATGACGCCCGGCAGGCAGACCATGCCAAGGCGCACCGCATGCCTGACGACGTCGGGATTGAAGTTGGGCGACACGATCAACTGGCCGCCGGCCGCCTGCACGGCGTCGACTTCCTTGAGCGTCAGCACCGTGCCGGCGCCGACCAGCGCCTGCGGAAACTGCGCCGCCAGCGCCTCGATGCTTTGCAGCGGCCGCGGCGAATTGAGCGGCACCTCGATGATGCGGAAACCCGCCTCGACCAGCGCAGCGCCGACCTCGACGGCTTGCCGCGGCCGCAGGCCGCGCAGGATCGCCACCAGTGGCAGGGCAGCCATCGCCGCCGCGAATCTTTCTTGTGCACTCATGCGAATTGCTCCAGTTGCCGGGCGATCGTCCACAGGCCGCGCCAGCATGCTTCGGCGCCGACGGTTTGCGCCGTGATCCCCAGTGTCTCCAGCGCCATGCGATAGCGCTCGGCCAGCGCGGGCGATCCAATCACCACGGTGGGGTCGATGGAGCGGGCCGATCCCTGCGCGCGCAGTTCATCGCCGATCACCAGGCCGGACAGGTAGCTGGGCATCGCACTGGCCGGCAAGCGCTCGAACAAGGCCAGCGTGCGGACGCTGAACGCCGCATGCAGCAGGCTGGGGCTTTCGTTGGCATGGGCGAGGCCGCGCCGGAAAGCGTCGGCGTCCAGCTCGCCGTCGGCTGGCGGCAGCGTGCGCGCCAGGATCGAGTGCTGGCGCAGCAACGCATAGAGCTCGCCGGTCATGAAGGTGCGAAAGCCCACGATCCTGCCGCGGGCCACCTGCACCCATTTGCTATGCGTGCCGGGCAGCACCAGCTGCGCGCTGTCCAGGCCCAGCAGGTCGAGCGCGCCGAACACCTGCGTTTCCTCGCCGCGCAGCACGTCGGGCACGCCGTTTTCCTCGCAGCTCAGGCCCGGCACCAGCGCGATGCGACCAGGCTCCACCCACAGCAGTCGGGAGGCGATGTCCGCGAAGCCGGCCGGGCAGGGGCAGTAGTGCGCTTCCTGCCAGCCCTGGCGGCTGCCTGCCATGCCGGCGATCAGGCAGACGGCGCCGGTGGCCTGCTGCCACGCGCCGAAGTGTCTGGCGAACACGGCGGGGAAGCCGCCGCCGGGCACGCTGAGGATGCCGGCCGGCGCCGACATTTCCTCCAGCACCGAGCCGTCGCCATCGAGCAGGGCCCCGCGCAGCGACGACGTGCCCCAGTCGACGGCGATCAGCTGCTTCATTGAGGGGCCCGGGCCTGGGCCCAGCGGGCCGCCTCGAACAGCGTGTCGTCAGCGGCCAGGCGGGCCAGAATGCTGCCGCAGAAGGCGTCGGCTGTCGCCGCAGGATCTGCCGCCGGCGCGGGATGGCCGGGAACGCTCTCGACCCGCTGGCCGTCGCTGACGAAGACGCCGTCGCGCCCCAGCCGGATCGCGACGCTGGCAGCGCCGGCCGCAAGGGCCCAGTCCACCAGCGTTTGCGGATCCTTGCTGCCGGCCAGCGGCGCGACGTTGGCCACGCTCGGCAACAGGATGTCGGTGAGCACGATCGCCTTGACCACCGCATCGTGGGCGCGCTGCAGCGGCCACAGGTCGGGCCGCATGCCGGGGTCGAGCGCGACCAGCGTGCCGGCGGCGCGCGCGATCCGCATCGCCGCCATCACGGTGTCGCAGGCGCTCTCCGAAAGCGCCATCGAGATCGCGGACACATGCAGGATGCGGGCGTTGCGAATCGCCTGCGCGGCGGCGCCGTCCAGCCACTGTGGCGTCATCCGGCTGGCGGCGGAGCCGGCGCGCCGGTCGACCGACGCCTTCGGCTCCAGCGTGGCGAACGCTATGCCGGTGGGCGCGTCGCGATCGACGGCGACGGCATGGGTGTCCACGCCTTCGCGGCGCCACAGGTCCAGCAGCGAGCGGCCGAAGCTGTCATCGCCGACGCGGGTGAGGTAGGCAGTGCGCGCGCCGGCGCGGGCGGCTGCGATCACCACATTGCTGGTGTCGCCGCCGAAGCCCTGCACGTAGTCCGGCTGGCCGGGTGCTTCCTGGTGGAATTCCACCAGGCCTTCGCCGAGGGCGACAACGTCGAAATGTTTGTCCATGACGCAGTATGGAGCCCGGCAGCGGGCCGGGACTTGACGCCGATCAGTGGTTGTCGCGCGGCACGAAGGCGCCGCGCTTGCCGACCAGGAAGTCCAGGTCCACGCCTTCGTCGGCCTGCAGCACATGGTCGACGTACAGCTTCCAGTAACCCGACGACAGCGGCGGCGGCGGCGCCTGCCACGTCGACAGCCGGCGCGCCAGTTCCTCGTCGCTGATGTGCAGGTGCAGCTTGCGGCTCGGTACATCGAGTTCGATGATGTCGCCGTTCTGGACCACCGCCAGGGGGCCGCCGGCGGCTGCTTCCGGCGCCGTGTGCAGCACCACGGTGCCATAGGCCGTGCCGCTCATGCGGGCGTCGCTGATCCGCACCATGTCGGTGATGCCCTTGCGCAGGACTTTGGGCGGCAGCGGCATGTTGCCCACTTCCGCCATGCCGGGATAGCCCTTGGGGCCGCAGTTCTTGAGCACCAGGACGCAGTTCTCGTCCACATCCAGGTTCTCGTCGTCGATCCGGGTATGGAAGTCCTCGATGTTCTCGAACACCACGGCCCGGCCCTTGTGCACCATCAGCGCCGGCGTCGCCGCGCTCGGCTTGATAACGGCGCCACGCGGCGCCAGGTTGCCGCGCAGCACCGCGATGCCGGCCTTGTCCTTGAACGGCGTATCCAGTGGTTTGATCACCTCGGTATTGAAGTTCTCGGCATCGGCGATGTTTTCGCCGAGCGTCTTTCCGTTTGCGGTCACCGCGTCCAGATGCAGGTGCGACGCGATCTCCTTGAGCACGACCGGCAAGCCGCCCGCGTAGCAGAAGTCCTCCATCAGATGCTTGCCCGACGGTTGCAGGTTGACGAGGCACGGCAACGCGCTTGCGAGCCGGTCGAAGTCGTCGATGCCGAGCTTCACGCCGACGCGGCCCGCGATCGCGATCAGGTGGATCACCGCATTGGTCGAGCCACCGATGGCCGCGAGCGTCTTGATGGCGTTCTCGAAGGCCTCGCGGGTGAGGATCGAAGAAAGCTTCTGGTCCTCGTGGACCATGTCGACGATGCGCCGACCCGCCATCCGCGCGATCACGTTGCGCCGGCCATCCACCGCCGGATAGGCGGCGTTGCCGGGCAGGCCGATGCCGAGCGCCTCGACCATGCAGGCCATCGTGCTCGCGGTGCCCATCGTCATGCAGTGGCCGTGGCTGCGATGCATGCAGCTCTCGGCGTCGAAGAAGTCCGCGAGCTTCAGCGTCCCCGCGCGCACCTGCTCGCTCATGCTCCACACGCCGGTACCCGAGCCCAATTCCTGGCCGCGCCACTTGCCGTTCAACATCGGTCCGCCCGACACGCCGATGGTGGGCAGGTCGCAACTGGCCGCGCCCATCACCAGCGACGGCGTGGTCTTGTCGCAGCCCATCAGCAGCACGACGCCGTCGATGGGATTGCCGCGAATGCTCTCCTCGACATCCATGCTCGCGAGGTTGCGATAGAGCATCGCGGTAGGTCGCAGCAGGGTCTCGCCCAGCGACATCACCGGAAACTCGAGCGGGAAACCACCGGCCTCGTACACGCCGATCTTGACCTGCTCGGCAAGCGTGCGGAAATGCGAGTTGCACGGCGTCAGTTCGCTGAACGTGTTGCAGATGCCGATCACCGGACGACCGTCGAACTGGTCGTGCGGCACGCCCTTGCCCTTGACCCAGCTGCGATAGTTGAAGCCGTCGCGATCCTGGCGACCGAACCACTGCTGGCTGCGCAGGTCCTCGGGTCTCTTCTTCCTGGGTGCGTCGCTCATCGTCTTATTCCTTCACCGACCCCGTGAGGCCCGATACGTAATACTCGACGAAGAACGAATAGACGAACGCGACCGGCAGCGAGCCGAACAATGCGCCGGCCATCAGCGGTCCCCACTGATAGACGTCGCCCTGCACGAGCTCGGTCACCACCCCGACCGGCATCGTCTTGATCTCCGAAGACGAGATGAACGTGAGCGCGTACACGAACTCGTTCCACGACAGCGTGAACGCGAAGATGCCCGCCGAGATCAGCCCCGGCACCGCCAACGGCAACACGATCTTGGTCAGGATCTGCCAGCGGCTCGCGCCGTCGATCAGCGCGCATTCCTCGAGCTCGAACGGGATCGAACGAAAGTAGCCCATCAAGAGCCACGTGCAGAACGGGATCAGGAAGGTCGGGTAGGTGAGGATCAGTGCCCAGCGCGTGTCAAAGAGGCCAAGCTTGAACACCACGTTTGCAAGCGGGATGAACAGGATGGTGGGCGGCACCAGGTAGGCGAGGAAGATCGACAGCCCGACATGCTTGGAGCCCTTGAAGCGCAAGCGCTCGATCGAGTAGGCGGCGAGCACCGAAGCTGCGAGCGAGAACGCGGTCGACACGACCGACACGAGCACGGTGTTCCACATCCATACAGGAAAAGAAGTCTTGAACAGCAGCGTGTGGAAGTGCGCGAGCGTCGGTCCCATCACCCAGAACGGGTTGCCCTCGCGCGACAACAACTCGGCGTCCGGCTTCACCGACGTGATGGCCATCCAGTAGAACGGGAACAGCAAGACGATCAGGAACGCGACCAGCGGGAGATAGACGGTGACCGCCCGGCGCAGCCGCGTCGCGAGGAAGCCCATCCCGACGGTGTCGGTCGTGTCGGTCGCGCTCACTTGTCGGCCCCACCCTGTTGCCACGCGCGACGCTGCAGACCGAAGAAGCTGAACAGGATCGCGGCCAGAAGGAAAGGCACCATCGCGATCGAGATCGCCGCACCCTCGCCGAGCGCGCCGCCGTTGATCGCGCGCTGGAACGCAAGCGTCGCCATCAGGTGCGTCGCGTTCAGCGGCCCGCCCCGCGTGATCACGTAGATGAGTTGGAAGTCGGTGAAGGTGAACAGCACCGAGAAGGTCATCACCACCGCGATGATGGGCGTGAGCAGCGGCAGCGTGACATGCATGAACTGCTGCCGCGGCGTGGCGCCGTCGATCGCCGATGCCTCGTAGTAGCTCGGCGAAATCGTCTGCAAGCCAGCCAGCAGCGTGATCGCGACGAAGGGGACGCCGCGCCAGACGTTGGCCGCGATGACCGCGAAGCGCGCGTTCCAAGGCGTGCCGAGAAAATCGATGTAGTGATCGATCAGCCCCATCTTGACCAGCGCCCAGCTGATGATCGAGAACTGCGAGTCGTAGATCCACCAGAAGGCGATCGCCGAGAGCGCCGTGGGGACGATGTAAGGCAGCAGGATGACCGCGCGAAAAAAAGTCTTGAAGCGGATGTTGCGGTTCAACAGCAACGCGAGCCACAGTCCGAGAAAGAACTTCAGTACCGACGCGACAACGGTATAGAACAGCGTGTTGAACAGCGCCAGACGCGTGACGCTGTCGCCCCACAGGAACTCGTAGTTCTCGATGCCGATCCACTCGCCGGATCGCCCGACCTTGGCATCGGTAAAGCCGAGCCAGACGCCCAGCCCGAGCGGATAGGTGAGGAACAGCAACAGCAGTAGCGCCGCGGGCAGCATGAACAAGAGCCCCAACGCATTGCGACTGTTCTGAAGTCGTTCGAGAAAAGTCACGATGGAAGTCCGCCCGGCAAAGCGAAACGAGTAAAGAGTGAAGCCAAACGCGCAACGAGTGAAGCGAAGCAAGTAACGAGCAAAGCGAAACAGGTGACAAGCAAAGCGCAGCGAGCAATCAGCAAAGCGCAGCGAGCGCCCGGCTCGCGCATGCGAGCCGCCGCCGAGTTGAGCGGCGAGCCGCCGTCAGGCCGGCTCGTCCACTCGAACGAGGCGAGATGGTCCGACACGCAGTGTCCGGACGATCAGACTTTGTAATAACGTTCGGCGCGTTTCTGGGCACGCTCCATCGCCTCCTTCGGCGTTTTCGACCCACTGATCGCCTCGGCCACCATGTTGATCATGACGAAGTCGGCAGCGGTCCCGGCCGATGCATAGCCGAGCTTGCCGGCATAACCCGCAGGCCGAAGGTTCTTCATCGCATCGCGATACGGCGTGTTCTTCGGGTCCGAGGTCCACACCGGGATCTTCGCGTAGGCCGCAAGCGGCGGCGCCACATAGCCGCCCGCGCCCGTCAGCCACGGTTCGAACTGCTCCTGTTCCATCATGAAGCGCAGGAACTCCTTGGCGGCCTGCGGATACTTCGTGTACTTCATGATCATCTGGTTGAAGAACAGATGCGACTCGGTCGGCTGACCGACCGGTCCGACCGGGAACGAGGCGTGCTGGATGTCGGCCGCCAACTCCTTGACCTTGGGATCGGTCGAGTTCTTGGCGGCGTAGTAGATCGAGATGCCGTTGTTCGTGACCGAGATCTGTCCGTCGAGGAAGGCCTTGTTGTTGTTCGGGTCGAGCCACGACAGCGTGCCGGGGATGAAGGTCGCGTACAGCTCCCTGCCGTAGTCGAGCGCCTTCAAGGTCTCGGCGCTGTCGATCACGACCTTGTTGTTCGCATCGACCATCTTGCCGCCGAAAGCCCACACCAGCCAGTTGCACCAGAGCCCGTCGCCGGTCGCATTGCCGAGTGCCAGGCCGCCGGGCACGCCCTTGTCCTTGACCGCCTTGAACATCTTGAGGAAGCCGTCGGTGTCCTTCGGAAAGCTGTCGAATCCGGCCGACTTGAGCACGCTCTCGCGGTACACCATCATCGAGCCGGCCGCACCCAGCGGCAGACCGATCCACTTCTTGCCGTCGGGCCGCATATAGGCTTCGCCCGACGCGTACCAGCCGCCGTACTTCTTGCCGAGGTATTCCGCGAGGTCGGTCACGTCGAGCAGTTTGTCGGGGTAGAGATTGGCGTCGTCGTTGGTCGACAGGATGATGTCCGGACCGGCTCCGGTGTTTGCCGCAACCGCGGCCTTCGGCCGCACGTCTTCCCATCCTTCGTTGTCGACGCGGACCTCGATGCCGGTCTTGTCGATGAACTTCTTGACGTTGATCATGTAGGCGTCGATGTCTCCCTGCACGAACCGGCTCCATCGCAACACGCGCAACTTGGCGCCCTTCTCCGGCTTGAGAGCGAGCGCCTGCGCCCGCGCCACCGGCGACCAGAGCGAGCTGCCGGCTCCGAGCGCGGTCACGACGGCAACGCCTGCAGAACCTTCCAGAAATTTGCGGCGGTTGAAATCACTCATAGCTATCTCCTCGTTTTTTTTGCGTGGCCTACTTTGTGACGTACTTCAACTAGAGACCGGCTGCGCGCATCACGCGACGAGGCGCTGGCCCGATGCGGCATCGAACAAGTGGGCGCGTTCCACGTCGGGCTGCAGATGTATGGTCGTGCCCGGCGCGAAATTGTGGCGCTCGCGGAACACGACCGACAGATCGGCACCCGCGTGACGACAAGCGACGAAGGTATCGGCACCGGTCGGCTCGACCACGACGACCTGCGCCGGGATTCCGCTCTCGGCAAGCACAAGATGCTCCGGGCGCGTGCCCATGATCACCGGCTGACCATCCACGCCCCCTGCACGGGAAGGCGCCGCCAGCCTCGTCCTATCGCCGAGCTCGACGTGTGCGGTCCCCGCTTCGCGACGCAGCGTGCCGGGCAGGAAGTTCATCGCCGGCGAGCCGATGAAGCCCGCGACGAACACGTTGGCCGGGTGGTCGTAGAGATCGAGCGGGCTGCCGGTCTGTTCGATGCGCCCGTCGCGCATGACCACGATCTTGTCGCCCATCGTCATCGCCTCGATCTGGTCGTGCGTGACGTACACCGAGGTCGTCTTCAGACGCAGGTGCAGTTCCTTGATCTCGC